>NZ_CP026652.1:6047118-6670677 GCF_002946835.1 Streptomyces dengpaensis | reverse complement strand
GGGGGCTCCCGCCTCCAGACCCCCTTATCGCGCTTCGCGCTCGTCCTCGAACGCCGGACGGGCTGAAATCCTTCAGCCCGTCCGGCGTTCGAGGAGCGGTGTCACTTCACCGACCCCGCCATCACCCCCTGCACAAAGTGCCGCTGGAAGGCGAAGAACACGGCCACCGGCACGATCAGCGACAAGAACGCCCCCGGTGCCAGCACATCGACGTTGCTCCCGAACTGCCGTATCTGCGACTGGAGTTCAACCGTCAGCGGCTGCGAGGAGCTATCGGCGAAGAGCAGCGCGACCAGCATGTCGTTCCAGACCCACAGGAACTGGAAGATGGCCAGGCTCGCGATGGCCGGCCGTCCCACCGGCAGCACGAGCCGCGTGAAGATACGCCACTCACCGCCCCCGTCCATCCGCGCCGCCTCCAGCATCTCCCGCGGCATCTCCGCGAAGTAGTTGCGCAACAGGAAGATCGCGAACGGCAGCCCGTACGACACATGGAAGAGGATGACGCCCGGAATCGTGCCGAACAGCCCCAGCTGGCCGAAGAGTTTGGCCACCGGGAGCAGGCCGATCTGCACCGGCACCACCAGCAGCGCCACCACCAGCAGGAAGAGCGGCTCACGCCCGGGGAAGTCAAGCCAGGCGAAGGCGTATCCGGCGAGCGCGGCGATGACGACGACGAGGAAGGTCGCCGGAACCGAGATCAGCACCGTGTTCCAGAACGCCTGTGTCATCCCCGCATTGCCCAGCAGCGCCGAGTAGTTGTCGAAGGACAGCTGCCCTGGACTGCTCAACGCCGTCCACCAGCCGCCCTTCGCGGCGTCCTGAGCGGACCGCAGCGAGGACAGGAACAGTCCCGCGAGCGGGGTGAGCCACACCAGGCCCACGACGACGAGGAACGCCTGCACCAGGCTGTTGCCGAGCCCCCGCCTGAGCGCGTTCATCGTTGACTCCCTCGGAAACGGCGGACGTTGAAGACCATGGCGGGGATCACCAGGAGCAGAAGCAGCACTCCCAGCGCACTGCCCAGGCCCTGGTTGTTGCCGCCGCCGAAGGACACCAGCCACATCTGCGTGGCCAGCACGGTGGCGTCCTCCTGCACCGGCCCCGGCGCGATGATGTAGACGAGGTCGAAGACCTTCATCACGTTGATGACGAGGGTCACGAAGACGACGGTCAGCACCGGCGCGAGCAGCGGCACGGTGATCCGGCGGAAGATCTGCCACTCGTTCGCCCCGTCCATCCGGGCCGCCTCCAGCGCGTCACGCGGCAGCGCGGCGAGACCCGCGCCGATCAGGACCATGGCGAAGCCGGTCCAGATCCACAGGTAGGCGCCGATGATGGCGGGCGTGACGAGCGCGGGCCCCAGCCAGGAGATGCCCTCGTACGGCGGGGCGAAGTTCGACGCGGGCAGCCGCACGGTGTACGAGCCCGATCCCAGGTCCTGGAAGCGGAAGGATCCGTCGGCCGCGGTGGTGGTGCTCGCGACCGTCTTCCCGTCCCGCACCGCCTCGACCTTCATCTCCGGCAGTCCGCTCTCCTGCCGGTCGACCTTGCCCTGCTCCCCTCCCCCGCCGCGCGTGAAGTCCAGGTAGACGACGCCGCGCACCTCGTCGGCCGCCGCCTTCTGCGTGGCCGCCGCATAGGCGGGCCGCGCACCCTGCGGCAGGTCCTGCGCGAGGACGCCGATCAGGCCGAGGCCGACGGTGTGGCCGGGCGAGGCGGCGGTCGTACCGTACGAGCCGTCGGCGCCCTTGGCCAGGCCCTGGCCTTCGCGGGCGCGGGCGGTCGGGTACGACGATGTGCCCTTGAAGGCGTCGTGCACGGAGACGACGGCGGCGTTCAGGACGCCCTTGTCGGGGTCCTCGTCGTAGGCGAGCCGGAAAATGATGCCCGCGGCGAGGAAGGAGACGGCCATCGGCATGAACAGCAGCAGCTTGAACGCCGTTGCCCAGCGGACCTTTTCGACGAGGACGGCGAGGACGAGGCCGAGCCCGGTGAGCAGGGTCGGCGCGATGACCACCCAGATGGTGGTGTTGCGGATGGCCTTGAGGGTGGCGGGGTCGCGGAACATCGCGCTGTAGTTGTCGGCGCCCACGAAGCGGGTGCCGGAGGCGTCGAAGAAGCTGCGGCCCACCGAGAACAGCACCGGGTAGACGACGAGCGCACCCAGCAGGAGCAGAGCGGGGAAGACGAAGGCGAGCGCGATGACCCGGCCCCGTCGCCGGGCACGACGTTTACGGCTGGCCGCGGCGACGGGTGGGGGGCTCGCTTCCTTCAGAAGCGTGGCGGTCATGACGATCAGCCCTGGTACGTCTTGGCCGCTGCCTTCTCCAGCTCGCCCGCGGTCGCCTTCGGGTCCGACGGGTCGCGCAGGAAGTCCTGCAGGATCTTCCATTCGCCAGCGCCCTTGGTGCCGCCGAACGCGGCCGGAGCCTGGTCGGACATGTCGAAGCGAACCGAATCACCCGCGGCGACGAGGGACTTGGCGGTCTCGCGGGTGACGTCGTCGCCGTAGGAGGCGAGGTCGAGCTCCTTGTTCGGGGAGAGGAAACCGCCCGCCTCGGCCCAGACCGCGGACGCCTCAGGGGTCGCGAGGTACTCCAGGAACCGCATGGCGGCCTTCTGGTTCTTGCCGTCCTTGAGTACGACGGCCGCGTCGCCGCCGCTGACCACGGGCGCCTTCCCGGCGCCGACCGGCGGGAAGGGGAAGAAGTTCGCGTCCTCGCCGATCTTCTTGCCGAACTGGTCCTTGGCGACGCCGGCGACGAAGTCGCCCTCGTAGACCATGCCGGCCGCGGGCTCGGGCCCGAAGACCTTCTCGACGGAGCCGGGGAAGTCGGTGTTCAGCGCCTCCTTCTGGCCGCCGGCTATCAGCTGCTTGTCCTTGAACAGCTTGCCGAGGGTGGTGAGGGCCTCGACCACGGTCGGGTCGGTCCACTTGATCTTGTGGGCTGCCAGGGCGTCGTACTTCTCGGGTCCGGCCTGGGAGAGGTAGATGTTCTCGAACCAGTCGGTGAGCGTCCAGCCGTCCTGACCTGCGACGGAGAAGGCCGCGAGGCCCGACTCGGAGACGGTGTGCCCGGCCTTCAGCATCGCGTCGTACGTCGTCGGCGGCTTGACGCCCGCCTGGTCGAGGGCGTCGGGGCTGTACCAGACGGTCGACTTGTGGGCGGCCTTGAAGTACAGGCCGTACAGGGCGCCGTCGACGCTGCCGTAGTTCTTCCACACGCTCGCGTAGTTGGTGTCGACGCTCTGCTCGGCGGTCTTGGACAGCGGCTTGAGCCAGCCCTCCTTCGCGAACTGCTGGAGCACACCGACCTGCGGGACCATCACCACGTCGGGGGCGTTGCCGCCCTCGATCTTGCTGCCGACGACGGTGGAGACGTTGTCACCGGTGGACGTGAACTGGGTCTTGGCGCCGGTCTTCTCGGTGAAGGCGTCCAGCACCTTCTGGAAGTTCTTCTGCTCACTGCCGGACCAGACACCGGCCACGGTGATCGTCTGGCCACTGAGCTCCTTGTCCCCGCCGCCCGCGGCGACCGGGCCGCCTCCGCAGGCGGTGGCGCCGAGGGCCAGGGCGAGGGCGGTGCAGCTCGCGAGCAGGGTCGTACGTGGTCGCATCATCGTTGATGTCCCTTCAGAGGTATGAAATTGACGGAGAATCAGGAAATGACAGCTCAGGGGTTGGTGCAGTCGCTGATCCACCAGGCGGCCGTCGAGCCGGGCAGGACGCCGGGCGCGCAGGGGCCGCTGGACAGCAGAGGAGTGCCGGAGACCGGCGCG
The DNA here is from genome assembly GCF_002946835.1 of Streptomyces dengpaensis. Classification (NCBI taxonomy): domain Bacteria; kingdom Bacillati; phylum Actinomycetota; class Actinomycetes; order Kitasatosporales; family Streptomycetaceae; genus Streptomyces; species Streptomyces dengpaensis. The sequence goes on along the minus strand of NZ_CP026652.1, from coordinate 6,666,894 downwards.
GGAGCCGGCGCCGTACCGAAGTTGACGGCGCACACCAGGCCGTCACCGCGGACGAAGCAGAGGACATCGGGCTCGGTCTCCAGCCAGCGCAGCGGGCCCTCGCCCAACTGGGGTAGTCCGGCGCGCAGTTGGAGCCCGTCGCGGTAGAGGTGCCAGAAGGAGCGGGTGTCGGCGAGGGCGCGGTCGGTGGCGTACTCGGCGAACCAGTCGGGCTGCGGCAGCCACGGCTTGGCACCCTCGACCCCGGAGGTGAAGCCGAACGGGGAGGCCTGCCCCGACCAGGGCAGCGGCACCCGGCAGCCGTCGCGGACGTGGGTGCGGCTTCCGGTGCGATGGAAGATCGGGTCGGTGAGGACGTCGTCCGGCAGGTCGACGACCTCGGGCAGGCCCAGCTCCTCGCCCTGGTAGATGTACGCGGCTCCGGGCAGCGCCAGCATCAGCAGTGCGGCGGCGCGGGCGCGGGCGGCGCCCAGACCGCTGCCCTCGGTGGCGGGTTCTCCGTAGCGGGTGACGGTGCGGACCTGGTCGTGGTTGTTGAGGACCCAGGTGATCGTCGAGCCCGTGCCGGCTATGTCCTGCATGGCCTCGGAGACGACCTTGCGGAAGGCGTCGGCGTCCCAGGGGGTCCTGAGCAGGTCGAAGAAGAAGGCCTGGTGCAGCTCGTCGTGGCGTACGTACAGGGCGTGTTCGCGGGCGGTCGGCACGGAGACCTCGCCGACGAGCAGCCGCTCCTGGCCGTCCCGGGCGGTGTACTCCTCGCACACCGACCGCCACTGGCGCCAGACGTCGTGCACCTCGGGCTGGTTCCAGGCGAGCGGGTTGACCGAGTCGCGGGTGCGGTAGTCGGCCTCGGGGTCCGGCGAGTCGGGCAGCTCGGGGTGCTTGTACAGGCCGGCGGCGACGTCGATGCGGAAGCCGTCGACGCCCCGGTCGAGCCAGAAGCGCAGAGCGTGGTCGAAGTGGGCGGCGATCTCGGGGTTGCGCCAGTTCCAGTCGGGCTGCTCCGGCGTGAACATGTGCAGATACCACTGGCCGGGGGTGCCGTCCCGCTCGGTGACCCGGCTCCAGGCGGGGCCGCCGAACATGGCGTGCCAGTTGTTGGGCGGCTCGGCCCCGTCGGGGCCCCGGCCGTCGGCGAAGTGGAAGCGGGCGCGGGCCGCGCTGCCGGGCGCCGAGTCCAGCGCCTCCTGGAACCACGGGTGCTCGCTGGAACAGTGGTTGGGCACGATGTCCAGGAGCACCCTGATGCCGAGCCGCCGGGCGTCCGTCATCAGCAGGTCGAACTCGGCGAGGTCGCCGAAGAGCGGGTCCACGTCGCAGTAGTCGGCGACGTCGTAGCCGTGGTCGTGCTGCGGCGAGGGGTAGAAGGGGCTCAGCCAGATGCCGTCGACCCCGAGCTTCTTCAGGTACGGCAGTCCGGCCCGGACTCCGGCGAGATCGCCGATGCCGTCCCCGGTGCTGTCCAGAAAACTCCGGACGTACACCTGGTAGATCACTGCGTCGCGCCACCAGCGGTGCGTGTTGAGCGTCACCCGTTGACCTGTCTGTGCGTGCAAACGGTTATGCATGCATGTTAAGTAAGCGTGTCGCACGGATGTCAATGAGTAGCTAGCACACGCTGGGAAGTTGGGGGCTTATATTCTGACTTTTCCAGCCACCGAGAGGAAGGTTGAGACACGCGTGTTACCTAACATGTAACTAGGTTCGCCCAGGAGACCGCAGCGGGCTCAGCCCTGGAGCGAGATCTCCGCCAGCTCGCGCGCCAGCCGCCGCACCGCCGCCTGAGGCGTCTGGTGCCCTGTCAGCGCGTCGTGCACGACGGCCTGCACGGCCAGGCTGACCTGGTCGTAGCGGGGGCTCTTGGGGCGCGGGGCCGCCGCGAGGACGCTCGCGCGCAGCGTCGGCAGATACGGGAACTCCCGGATCAGCTCCGGGTCCTGGTACAGCGCGGCCCGTACGGGCGGCAGCGCACCCTGGGTGAGGACCTGCCGTTGCACCCGCTCGCTCGTGAGGTACGTGATCAGGCGCGCCGCGGAATCCGGGTGCCGGGCCTGCGTGTTGACCGCGAGGTTGGAGCCGCCGAGCATGCTCGTCCCCGGTCCGTCGGGGCCCGGCAGCGGCACCGCGCCGACCTTCCCGGCGACCACCGAGCCCTTGGCCGAGGCACTGACGTAGGCGTACGGCCAGTTGCGCAGGAAGAGGAGACGGCCGTCCTGGAAGGCCTGCTTGGACTCCTGCTCCTTGTACGTGAGCGCCTTCTTCGGGATCCACCCGTCGCGTACACCGTCCGCGAGGAAGCCGATGCCCCCGCGGGCCGCCGCGGAGTCGACGGTGACGCGCTCGCCCTCGTCGCCGAGGATCGTGCCGCCCGCCGAGTAGACCGCCTCGGCGGCGTTCACGGTGAGCCCCTCGTAGGGCAGGAACTGGCCCGCGTAGCCGTCGAGTCCGTACTTCGGCGCGATGGTCTTCGCCTGTCGCTCCAGCTCGGCCCAGGTGCGCGGCGGCATGACACCCTCCTTGGCCAGGATGTCCTTGCGGTAGAGGAGGAGCCCGGCGTTGGTGACGTACGGGACCGCGTACAGCCTTCCGTCGTACGTCGCCGTGTCCACGACCGGCGGCAGGAAACCGTCGAGCGGGAAGCGGTCCCGCGCCAGCGGGGAGATCCAGCCCGCGGCGGCGAACTCCGAGGTCCAGGCGACGTCGATGTTGAGGACGTCGAAGCGGCTCCGGTCGCCGCCGCGCAGGTCGGTGGTCATCTGCGCGTGGGTCTCGTCCGCGGAGTCCGGGAGTTCGACGAGGGTGACCTTCTCGCCGGGGTGGGTGCGGTTCCAGCCGTCGAGCAGCGGCCCCAGATAGTCGGTGAGGTCACCGGCGGTGGCCAGCGTGAGCGGGCCGCGGCCGCCGTCGTGCGCTCCTTCGGCCTGCGCGCCCGAGACGACGTAGCCGGACAGGACCACTGCCATGACCAGGAGGCCCCTACCGGCGGCGCGTATCCACCGCATAGGTTCCTCCCTGTACACCGGCACCGAGCGCCTTCGCCCGGGGACAGAGGCCATGTATACCTGTTAGGTATGGGCGATACTAGGGCTTGCGGCACATTGGCCTCAGGCACGTGGGCCTGCGGCACATCACACGGATCCGAGGAGGAGAGCGCGGGTGCGGCTGTCCCTCCTGGCCCTGTTGGCGCGTGGCCCGGCCCATGGCTACGAGCTCAAGCAGGACCTTGAGCAACTGCTGGGTGCCGCGTACCCTCAGCCGAACGTCGGCCAGATCTATGTGACGCTCAGCCGCCTCGAGAAGTCGGGACTGATCGAGGGCGAGGAAGTCGAGCAGTCGAGCCGGCCCAACAAGAAGATCTACCACCTCACCGACGCCGGGCGCGAGGCGCTGCGCGCCTGGTACGAGGAGACGGCGGACGAGCCGCGCGTGCGGGACGAGTTCTTCATGAAGCTCGCACTCGCACCGCAGACCGGTCTCGCCGACCAGATCGCCCTGATCAACAAGCAGCGGCGCCAGTATCTGAACACCATGCGCAATCTGTCGAAGCTCGCCGCGGCGGAGAACCGGGACAACCGCATCTCCCAGCTGCTCATCGAGGGCGCCATGCTGCATCTGCAGGCCGACCTCGACTGGCTGGAGCGCTGCCAGGAGGAGTTGGAGGAGCTGGAGTGAGCCGCACCACTCCCGTGCCGCGTGCCAAGAAGGTTCCCGCGCCGCGCGCCGAGGGCGTTCCCGTGCTGCGCGCCGAGGGTCTGGTCAAGACCCACTACGGCGAGGGCACGCCGGCGCGTGCCGTACGCGGTGTGGATCTTGCCGTACGGCAGGGCGAGTTCGTGGCCGTCACCGGTCCGTCCGGTGCCGGGAAGTCGACCCTGCTGCATCTGCTCGGCGGGCTCCAGCGGCCGGATTCCGGCAGCATCTGGCTGGACGGCGGGTGCACGGACGCGTACAGCGAGGCACGCTGGGCGGTCGAGCGCAGACGCCGCATCGGCATCGTCTTCCAGTTCTTCAACCTGGTGTCGAACCTGTCCGTCGCGGACAACGTCGAGCTGCCGGCCCTGCTCGCCGGGGTCTCCCCCAAGCGGGCGCGTGCCGAGCGCGAGCAGCTCCTCGCCGAGCTGGGCCTGGAGGGCAAGGAGCGCAGCATGCCGGGTGAGCTGTCCGGCGGTGAGCAACAGCGCGTCGCGCTGGCGCGGGCCCTGGTCAACCATCCGCCACTGCTGCTCGCCGACGAGCCCGCGGGAAGCCTCGACAGCAAAGGCACCCGCGAGGTGACACGGCTGCTGTCCCGCTTCCACCAGCGCGGCCAGACCATCCTCCTGGTCACGCATGACGCCCGGCTCGCCAGCGCCGCGGACCGGGTCATCAGCTTCTTCGACGGCGCCATCGCCGACGACGCGGAACTCGACGGCACGCCCGCACGCGGCCCGGGGATATCCGGCGTGCTGGAACTGAAGGACTGAGCGGCGTGCGCAACCATCTGCCGACCGGCTCCTCCGTCGTACGCGCATCAGAGGGCTTCGCAGGCGAACCGCAGGGCCGACCACTCGCACACAGGACGCGGAACCAGTCCGTCGTACGCGGGACCCACATCACGCCCGGGGCGTGCGGCCACCGCCTCGCGCGCACGTCGAGGGGCTGAGGCGCTGTGCGGGCCACTCTGCGCTGGGCGCACGCCGATCTGCGCACGCATCGCGGCGAGGCGCTGTTCATCGTGCTCGCCACCGCCGGGATCGTCGCCTCGCTGCTGCTGGCCATGGCGCTCTTCGGGTACGCGACCAATCCCTGGCAGCGGGTCTTCAGCCAGACACACGGCGCGCACGTGGTGATCCACACCGGACCGTCGGCCGATGCGTACAAGCTCGCCGGGCTGGACGGCGTCAGGTCCGTCGCGGGCCCGTACCCCACCGCCGCCGGCACCATCGCGTCACGCGGCGCCCGCGCCTCCGTCGAGCTGCGCGGCGCCGTAGAACCGCCAGCGACCGGCCGTCCGCTGCTCATCTCCGGCCGCTGGCTCGACCCCGCCACGGCGGACGGCGTGGTACTGGAAAGCAGCCTCGCCCGGGCGCTGTGGGCCGAACCCGGCGACACCCTCACGGTGCCCGGCACCGCACGGACGCTGACGGTCCTGGGCGTCGCCGAGAGCGCCGAGCCGCGCTACAGCCCCGGCGAGCGCTCGGGCCTCGTGTGGGCACTCCCGTCCGCCGTGCAGCACACGGCCGGGCGCACCGGCCAGGTGATCGGGCTGCGGCTGACCGATCCCGACGACACGGACTACACCGTCCAGCGGGCCGTCACCCTCCTCGGCTCCGGAGCGGTCACCGATGTCTCCCCCTGGCAGCAGACGCGGGCAGAGGCCCAGGGCGGCAACCGGCTGCTGGGCCAGGTGCTCGGCCTGTTCGGCCTTGGCGCACTGGCCGCCGCCGCGCTCGCCGTGCACGGCGCGATCAGCACCCGTATCCGCGGCCATCTGCGGGACATCTCGGTGCTGAAGGCGATCGGTTTCACCCCCGGGCAGGTGGTGCGGATCTTCCTGCTCCAGCACGTGGCGTTCGCACTGCTGGGCGCCGTGCTCGCCACGGCGATCACCCAGGCGCTGGGCAGCCGGATCCCGGGACGCCTCGGGGACGCGGTCGGTGTGTGGCAGGGGTTGCCGGGCCACACGGCGGCACTCTTCGCGGTGCCCGTGGCCGCGGTGCTGTTCATCGCCGCGACGACCGGGCTCGCGGCATGGCGGGCCGGACGGGTACCCCCGGTGCCGGGGCTGCGGGCCGCGGCACCGCTCGGCGGGCGGCTGTCGGGCCTGGCGCGCGAGGCGCTCGGGCTGCGGCTGCCGTCCCCGCTGGTGCTGGGCTGGCACAAGGCGTTCACGCGACGGCCGCGCTCGCTGGCCGCGGTCGCCCGGCTCGCGCTGCCGCTGCTGCTGATCGTGGTGGCCATGAGTGCCTGGACCACCATCGACCGCTTCCACAACAGGCCCGAGCAGATCGGTCTCGCGGCAGCGCTCACGGTGCGGGCCGACGAGAGCCTGAGCGATGCGGACGTACGCGCCCAGCTGGCACGGAACCCGCAGGTCACCGCCGTCCACCCGGGTGTCGAGGTGGCCGCCCTGGTCCCCGGCCAGACGGGCACGATCGCGCTGCGCGGGCTCGGCACACACCAGGATCCCTACCCGTTCTCGCTGGCCGAGGGCCGCCCCGCGCACGGACCGGACGAGGCGGTGGCCGGTCAGGGGCTGCTCGACCTGCTCGACGTGCGCGTCGGCGACTGGGTGAGGATGACCGTGGGCACGCAGCCGCAGATCCTGCACATCGTCGGGCGCAGCCTCGAGCCGGAGAACGGCGGCCGGGTCATCTCGACGTCGCTCGACACGCTCCGCGAGAACGACCCGGAACTGCGGCCGACCCTCTACCAGCTCCGCCTGCGTCCCGGCGCCGACGCGCACACGGTGGCTACCCAGCTGGCCACGGCCGCGCACGGACGCTTCGATGTGCACGCCGTGGCCAACCCGGCCGACGGGTTGTCGTCGCTGCGCGGGGTCGTCGTGGGGCTGATCGCCGTACTGGCCCTGATCGAGCTCATCGAGCTGCTGACCGCGATCGGCGGCACCGTGCGCGAGGGCGAGCGGGATCTGCTGGCGCTGAAGGCGATCGGGCTGACTCCGCGGCAGATCACCGCGGTCACCGTGACGGCCACGGGGTGCACGGCCCTGGCCGCGGTCCTCGTCGGGACAGCTCTGGGGCTTCCCCTCGCTCACTGGCTGATCGACACGCAGGGCAGGTCGAGCGGCATCGGCGCCGGCATCGCGCACGGACCGTCCCCCGGGCTTCTCCTGCTGTTCGGCGCCGCCGCCGTACTGGGCGCCGCCGCACTCGCCGCCCTGCCCGCGGCCCGGGCGGCCCGCCGACGGCTGGCGGACACCCTGGGCGCGGTGGCCTGAGCCCGGTCAGCTCCCGTACGGCCTTTGACCGTACGGGTTCTGCCGGCCGTAGGGGTTCTGCTGGCCGTAGGGGTTCTGTTGGCCGTACGGGTTCTGCGGTCCCGGCGCTTGGGGGTAGGTGTACCCCGGTCCCGGCGCGTAGGGGTACGTGTACCCCGGACCCGGCGCGTACGGGTTGCCCTGTGGAGGCAGATACCCGTTCGGTGTGCTGGACGGAGGAGGCGGCGGGAGCGTCGCGGGATGTGCGCCCAGCCGGATGCCGTAGCGCCGTCTGAGCCGGTTCATCTCCAGCAGCGCGATCCCCGTGACCGTCACCGGCGCGCCCAGCACGAACAAGATCCCCATCCGCAAGCTGAGCCCATGGAGGTCACCCGTGACCAGGTCCGGGATGGCCATCAGCCACGATGTCACCGTGGCGAGCAGCGGCGGCAGACACCGGTGCACGGCGGCCGTCCCGAAGAAGTTGCCGGAGACCCGCAGCGCGCCCGAGGCCACGAATCCGGTCAGCCAGAGCGCCACGAACCCGAGCAGCACCCCGGCGCCTCCGGCCCCGGTCGTCGCCCACCACGTCACCACGGTCGCCACGACCGTGCCGACGAAGAGCAGCAGCAGCTTGAGCGAGTTGAAGAGCGGCACCCGCAGCTGGCGGACCGTGCCGGTGCGCCGCCAGACGAAGACCATCACGCCGACCGTGAGCGGCGTGATGAACAGCAGAACGGCCGACGCCGTCAGCACGTTCCCCAGAATCTCCGTGAAGGCGAAGCCGCCCTCGACGAAGGTGTAGACGCCGACCGCCGCGACCGCTCCGGCGATGACACGCATCTTCTTGAGCTGATCCACGCTGGGATCGACCGACTCCGGGATCCACGCCGGATGGAACACCGCCTGCGCCACCCGCTTGGGCCTCAGGAACGACCTCGCCGTCAGTGTGCCGCCCGTCCAACTCCCTCGCGAACCTGCCAACTTCCGCTCCCCCGAGCCGTCGCGCCTTCATGATCGCCCAGGGAGTCTACGGGAAGCGGACGGACTCCACCCGCCCACTTCCCGTATCCACAGGGCCCCACCTACCGGCCGCGCAGCTCCCGGTACTTGGCGACCAGCGCCATCGTCGACTCGTCCAGGCCCGACACGTCCTCACCGTCGGTCAGCGCCGGCTCGAGACGCTTGGCGAGGACCTTGCCGAGTTCGACGCCCCACTGGTCGAAGGAGTCGATGTTCCAGATCGCGCCCTGGACGAACACCTTGTGCTCGTAGAGGGCGATCAGCTGGCCCAGGACCGACGGGGTCAGCTCGCGCGCGAGGATGGTGGTCGTCGGGTGGTTGCCCTTGAACGTCTTGTGCGGCACCAGTTCCTCGGGCACCCCCTCGGCACGCACCGCTTCCGGCGTCTTGCCGAAGGCCAGCGCCTGCGTCTGCGCGAAGAAGTTCGCCATCAGCAGGTCGTGCTGGTCGACCAGCCCGGGCTGCAGATCGGCGACCGGCTCGGCGAAGCCGATGAAGTCGGCGGGGATCAGCTTCGTCCCCTGATGGATGAGCTGGTAGTAAGCGTGCTGCCCGTTGGTGCCCGGCGTGCCCCACACGACCGGCCCGGTCTGCCACTCCGTCTCGCGCCCGTCGCGGTCCACGGACTTGCCGTTGGACTCCATGTCCAGCTGCTGCAGGTACGCCGTGAACTTGGACAGGTAGTGCGAGTACGGCAGCACGGCGTGCGACTGGGCGCCGAAGAAGTTGCCGTACCAGATGCCCAACAGGCCGAGCAGGAGCGGCGCGTTGGACTCGGCGGGAGCCGTGCGGAAGTGCTCGTCGACGAGAAGGAACCCGTTGAGCATCTCGCGGAAGTGGTCCGGGCCGATCGCGATCATCAGCGACAGGCCGATCGCCGAGTCGTACGAGTAGCGTCCGCCGACCCAGTCCCAGAACTCGAACATGTTGGCCGTGTCGATGCCGAAGTCCGACACCTTCTCGGTGTTCGTCGACAGGGCCACGAAGTGCTTGGCGACGGCTTCCTGACCGGCCCTCAGCTCGCTCAGCAGCCAGTTGCGCGCCGAGGTGGCGTTGGTGATGGTCTCGATCGTGGTGAAGGTCTTGGACGCGATGATGAACAGCGTCTCTTCCGGGTCCAGGTCCCGCACGGCCTCGTGCAGGTCGGCGCCGTCCACGTTCGACACGAAGCGGAACGTCAGATCGCGGTCGGTGTAGGAGCGCAGCGCCTCGTACGCCATCGCCGGGCCGAGGTCCGAGCCGCCGATGCCGATGTTGACGATGTTCTTGATGCGCTTGCCGGTGTGTCCGGTCCACTCGCCGGAGCGGACCCGGTTGGCGAAGTCGGCCATCTTGTCGAGCACGGCGTGCACCGCGGGGACGACGTTCTCCCCGTCGACCTCGATGACCGCGTCCCGCGGGGCGCGCAGCGCGGTGTGCAGCACCGCGCGGTCCTCGGTGACGTTGATCTTGTCGCCGCGGAACATGGCGTCCCGCAGACCGAGGACATCGGTCGCCGCGGCCAGCTCGCGCAGCAGCCGCAGCGTCTCGTCGGTGACCAGGTGCTTGGAGTAGTCGACGTGCAGATCGCCGACCTGGAGGGTGTAGCCGGAGCCGCGCCCTGGACCGGCCGCGAACAGGTCCCGCAGATGGGTGTCCGCGAGCTCCTCGCGGTGCTTGGCCAGAGCGGTCCACTCGGGCGTCTGGTTGAGCCTGGTACGGCTTTCTGCGTTCATCTCGGACTTCCGCCTTCTTCTTGCCTGTGCTGCCGCGTACCTTGCCCCGCTGCCGGTCCCAACCTAATTGATCAGGTCTTGACGTGACCTGTCGTGGCACCGTCGTGCGGGTCAACAACAGATACGTCCGGCTTGACCGCGGGTATCAGCGAGATGACGGCGAACGCGAACAGGCCGGCCGCGAACAGTGCGGGCCCGTTCAGCCCGTACGCCCCTGCCACCGCGCCGCCCAGCAGAGCGCCGAGCGGGGCTCCGGAGGTCGAGGCCGTGCGGAAAGCGGAGCTGATGCGCCCCACTATGGATTCCGGGCTGCGCTGCTGCATCAGCGTGACCTGGTTGACGTTCCACACCATGTTCATCACGCCGAGCAGTGCCATGCCCACGAGAAGAGCGCCCAGGTGGCGGACGATGCCCATGAGCACCAGGGACGCCGTCTGGACGGCCCCCGCCAGGAGCAGGCTGCGGGCGCGACCGACCCGGCCGGCGACGCGCTGGGCGACGAAGCCGCCGCAGAGGCTGCCCGCCGCGTACGCCGTCATCGCCGCCGCGTATCCCGCGTTCCCCGTGTGCAGCCAGCGGGTCGCATGCAGCACGAGGGTGGCGATGAGCGCGCCCATGCCGATGTTGCACAGCAGGGTGGCCGTGCACGTCGCCCGCAGCACCCGGTCGCGCCACAGGGCGCGCAGTCCCTCGGCTATCTCGGTGCGCAGCGTGCTGCCGGCCGGGCGGGGCTCCCGCTCGGGCGCCCGTACCCGCACGGACGCCACGAGCGCGGCGGCGAGCAGATAGCTGGCCGCGTCCGCCGTGAAGGGCGTGGCGGCTCCGACGGTCAGCAGCAGCGGCACGAGGGGAGCCGCCAGCAGACCTCCGGCGAGCTGCTGGCCGGTCATCAGCCGGGCATTGGCGCTGCCCAGGCTTCCACGGTCCACGAGGGACGGGAGCAGCGCCGTGGAGGCGTTGTCGAAGAGCGTCTGGAGGGTGGTCAGGGTGAAGGCAAGGGCGATCAGCAGGACGATCGAGGCATGCCCGAGCCCCACGGCCAGGGCGAACAGGGCGACCAGTGCGCCGCGTACGGTGTCCACGGCCCACATGGCCCGCCGCTGGTCCACGCGGTCGGCGATCGCTCCGCCCAGCAGTCCGAACAGCAGCCACGGGAGATAGCCGCAGGCCGTCACAGAGGCGACGACGAGCGGGTCGTCGGTGAGCCGCACCGCGATCAGCGGCAGCGCGGCGGTGCGCAGCGCGTCCCCGAACCGCGACACCACGGCCGCGGTCCATAACCGCCCGAATCCCCCGCGCCACGCAGGCGCCCGACCACCCGCCACGTCTGCCGCCGCCACAACGCCCCCTCCGGTTCCGTCACTTCAAGAACCGTAGAGGGCACCACTGACAATCGGCCGTCGAGCAGCCGGGCGGACCGTGTTCACGACGTACGGCGGCTCACGGACTCGCCACGGCGACCGGAATCCGCCGCGGCACGGGAGTCCGCGCGCGATACAGCTCCGGCCGGGCACCCCTCGGTGCCCGGCCGGTTCTCAAGCCCTAGATCTCGCCCCGCAGTTTGGCGAGCGCCTCGGCGAGGATCGCCTCGCCGTCCGCGTCGCTGCGCCGCTCCCGTACGTACGCGAGGTGCGTCTTGTACGGCTCGGTGCGCGGCGGGTCCGGCGGGTTGTCCCGGTCCTGTCCGGCGGGAAAGCCGCAGCGCGGGCAGTCCCAGGTCTCGGGAACCTGCGCATCGCTGGCGAAGCTGGGCTGCGTCTCGTGCCCGTTGGAGCACCAGAAGGAGATGCGCAGCCGGGGTGCGGACTCGCCGCGCTCGGCCTCACCCATCGGCCCCGCCCCGACCCGGCTTCCTCGGATCGCGTTGCCACTTGCCACGGTCGTAACTCCCTGCGTGATGGTGCCGCGAAGCGAGTCGGCGTGACGCTTCGCTGCGAGCGCCTCAGTCTACGTAAGGCCCAACGCGCGTCCAGCGATGGGAGTTACACCCCAGCCCCTAGACGCAAGCCCCATGATAGGCCGCGCCTGCGGGCGCGTACCGGACATGGGGCCTTACGTGCGGAATGTGCTTGCCTAATGTGCAGTTGTGCTGCCCTGCCGATGCCGGCCGGTGATCAGTTGCTGACCTTCATCATGATGCCGAGCACGACAATGCACGCGAACCACAGCACACCGACCACCACAGTGATGCGGTCGAGGTTGCGCTCGGCGACCGAGGAGCCGCCGACGGACGACTGCATGCCGCCACCGAACATGTCGGACAGGCCGCCGCCCTTCCCCTTGTGCATCAGCACCAGCAGCATCAGCAGCAGGCTGAAGACGATCAGGGCGATCGAGAACCCCATAACCACGGCTGGACCAACTTCCTCGGATCTGGATCGACGACGGGGGCACGGTGGCTGGCCACCATGCCCCCGCAAGGGTACGACGTATCGCCGCTACCGCATACTCACTGCCTGGATCACCGCTCCGCTCACTGGTCGCGGAACCGGACGATCTTGACGAACTCGTCGGCGTCCAGCGAGGCACCGCCGACCAGGGCGCCGTCGATGTCGGGCTTCGCCATGATCTCGGCGACGTTCCCGGCCTTCACGGAGCCGCCGTACTGGATGCGGACCTGGTCGGCCAGCTCCTGCGAGTACAGCTCGGCGAGCTTGCCGCGGATCGCCGCGCAGACCTCGTGGGCGTCGTCGGCGCCGCAGACCTTGCCGGTGCCGATGGCCCAGACGGGCTCGTACGCGATCACGATCGACTCGGCCTGCTCGGCCGGGACGTCCTTGAGACCGCCCTCGACCTGCGCGAGCGTGTGCGCGACGTGGTTGCCCGCATCGCGGACCTCCAGCTCCTCGCCGACGCACAGGATCGGGGTCAGGCCGTGCTTGAAGGCGGCCTTCACCTTACTGTTGACGATCTCGTCGGTCTCGCCGTGGTACTGACGGCGCTCGGAGTGGCCGACGGTCACGTACGTGCACTTCAGCTTGGCCAGCATCGGGCCGGAGATCTCGCCCGTGTAGGCGCCCGAGTCGTGCGCCGAGAGGTCCTGGGCGCCGTACTTGATCTTGAGCTTGTCCCCGTCGACCAAGGTCTGCACGGAGCGCAGGTCGGTGAAGGGCGGCAGGACGGCGACCTCGCAGGCCTCGTAGTCCTTGTCGGCCAGGGCGAAGGCGAGCTTCTGGACGTGCGCGATGGCCTCGAGGTGGTTGAGGTTCATCTTCCAGTTGCCCGCCATCAGCGGCGTGCGCGTGCTCATTAAGGTCAGTCCTCCAGTGCGGCGAGGCCGGGGAGCGTCTTGCCCTCGAGGTACTCGAGGGAGGCGCCTCCGCCGGTCGAGATATGGCCGAATGCCTTCTCGTCGAAGCCCAGGCTGCGGACGGCCGCGGCGGAGTCGCCACCGCCGACGACCGTGAAGGCCGGGGAGCCGACAAGGGCCTGGGCGACCGCCTTGGTGCCCTCGGCGTAGTCGGGGTGCTCGAAGACGCCCATGGGGCCGTTCCAGAAGACGGTGGCCGCGTCGGCGAGCTTCGATGCGTACAGCTTGCCGGTCTCCGGACCGATGTCGAGACCCTCCTCGTCGGCCGGGATGGCGTCCGCGGCGACGACGGTCGGGTTGGCCGGGGCCTTCGTCTTCAGGTCCGGGAACTCGGGGGAAACCAGCACGTCGACGGGAAGGAGCAGCTCGACGCCGCTCTTCTCGGCGCGCTCGATGTACTCCTTGACGGCCGGGATCTGGTCCTCCTGGAGGAGGGAGATGCCGACCTCGTACCCCTTGGCCTTGAGGAAGGTGTACGCCATGCCGCCGCCGATGAGCAGACGGTCGGCCTTGTCGAGCAGCTGGTCGATGACGGCGAGCTTGTCGGAGACCTTGGCGCCGCCGAGCACGACCACGTAGGGGCGCTTGACGTCCTCGGTGAGCTTCTTCAGGACGCCGACCTCGGTGGCGATGAGGTAGCCGGCGTAGTGCGGCAGGCGCGCCGGGAGGTCGTACACGGAGGCGTGCTTGCGGTGCACGGCGCCGAAACCGTCGCCCACGTAGACATCGGCCAGGGCCGCGAGCTGGTCGGCGAACTCGCCGCGCTCGGTGTCGTCCTTGGACGTCTCGCCCGGGTTGAAGCGCAGGTTCTCGATGACCGCGACCTGGCCCGGCTCAAGGCCGTTGACCGCGTCGTGCGCGGCGGGGCCGACGGTGTCCTGCGCGAACGCGACGGGCGCGCCGAGGAGTTCACCGAGGCGCTCGGCGGCGGGCAGCAGGGAGAAGGCCGGGTCCGGGGCGCCCTTGGGGCGGCCCAGGTGCGAGGCGACGACCACCTTGGCGCCCGCGTCCGCGAGGGCCTTGATCGTGGGCAGGACGGCGCGGATGCGGCCGTCGTCGGTGATGCGGCCGTCGGCCAGCGGCACGTTCAGGTCAGCGCGGACAAAGACCCGCTTGCCGTCCACGCCTTCGGCGAGCAGTTCGTCGATCGTCTTCATGGAGGGGCTCCTGACTGGGGCTCTGATGAATTTTCCGCGACGGCATCAGCCATCAATTGAGGAACCACGATGGCGAGAACCAGGTCCGCGAGAGCGGCGGCGGTTCAGCCGCAACAAGGTGCGACAGGGCTCGGGCGGCCTTGCGCGCTGCCCGAGCCCTGCTCTCGCATCGAGGTGCCTGCTCCGGAACTTAGAGCTGGTCGCCGACGAAGACCGTGAGGTCGACGAGGCGGTTGGAGTAGCCCCACTCGTTGTCGTACCAGCCGAGGATCTTCACCGAGTTGCCCTCCTGGACCATGGTCAGGGAGGAGTCGAAGGTGCAGGAGGCCGGGTCGCCGACGATGTCCGAGGAGACGATCAGGTCCTCGGTGTAGGTCAGGTAGCCCTTGAGGTCGCCGTCCTCGGAGGCCTTCTTGAACGCGGCGTTGACCTCGTCCTTGGTGACCTCGCGCTGCAGGGTCACGACCAGGTCGGTGGCGGAACCGGTCGGGACCGGGACGCGCATGGCGATGCCGTCCAGCTTGCCCTTGAGCTGCGGGAGGACCAGGGCGGTGGCCTTGGCGGCACCGGTCGTGGTCGGGATGATGTTCTCCGCGGCGGCGCGGGCGCGGCGCAGGTCCTTGTGCGGGAAGTCCAGGATGCGCTGGTCGTTGGTGTACGCGTGGACCGTCGTCATGAGGCCCTTGACGATGCCGAAGTTCTCGTCGAGCACCTTGGCCATCGGCGCCACACAGTTGGTGGTGCAGGAGGCGTTGGAGATGACGTTGTGCTTCGCCGGGTCGTACTTGTCCTGGTTGACGCCCATCACGATGGTGATGTCCTCGTCCTTGGCCGGAGCCGAGATGAGGACCTTCTTGGCGCCGCCGGCGATGTGCTTCTCGGCGTCGGCCTTCTTGGTGAAGATGCCGGTCGACTCGACGACGATGTCGACGCCCAGCTCGCCCCACGGGATGTCGGCGGGGTTGCGCTCGGACAGGACCTTGATGGTGTGGCCGTCGACGGTGATCGTGTCGGCGGTGTGCGTCACCTCGGCCTTGAGGCGGCCCAGAATGGTGTCGTACTTCAGCAGGTGAGCGGTGGTCGCGGTGTCACCCAGGTCGTTGACAGCCACGATCTCAATGTCTGCACCCTGCTCCAGCAGCGCGCGGAAGTAGTTACGACCGATGCGGCCAAAGCCGTTGATGCCTACGCGGATCGTCACGAACCGATCTCCTCGTTAGGTACGCCGACTCTGACGTCGGCGAGTTGTATGGGATGTCCCCGACCGCCTACGACCCTACCTCCCTGAGGCGCCTGTGGTGACATCGAGACGCCCTATACACGACACGGCGGTCCGTACCCACCAGTAGAGGTACGGACCGCCCTCAATGTTTACGGCGTCGTCACGCAGAGTCAGCGCTCAACTGCCTTGAGAGCCTTCCCGATGAGCGCCGCGCGGTCGGCGGCCGCGGTGACGTGCTCCAGGCCGAAGCCCAGCAGCACGGTGTCGTCCGTGGTGACCCCTCCGTATGTCTTGAAGAGCTCTCCGTGGCGCGCCCAGTCCTTGAGGACGGCCGGGGCCCGCGGGCGGTCCGGGGACGCTCCAGGGGCCGAGAGAGGTCTCGAAGCCCTCGGTCTCGGTCGCCGCGCCGCCGACGACGAGCGAGGCTTCGTCGGCGAGGACGCCGTGGCCGCCGCTGCTCGGGTCGGTGATGTAGCTCAGGGAGACCTCTATGGACTTGCCGACGTACGCGCTCAGGTCGAAGTCGGCCTGCTGCCAGCCGTTGGCGGCGCCCGTGAAACTGTTCCACGAGCCGGTGGTGCCGGTGTTGGCGCAGCCTGTCGCACTCACGGTCAGATACCGCTTGAGCGAGGGGTGCTCGTTGACGAGGAACCCCGCCTCGCACTCCGTGGGGACGGTGGTGCTGGTGGCGCCGCCCGCCTCCGGCAGGGTCGTCCAGTCGTCGGCCCCGGTGGTGTGGACCTCGACCACCGCGTGGTCGTAGCCGGGCTCGGTGTCCCACAGGAGCTGGGTGCGCAGCGTCGGCTTCTCCGCCGCCGCGACTCCGTGAGGTCGATGGTGCGGGTGAGGCGCTTGTAGGCGGTCGGTTGGGACGGCCGCGCCAGCGCCCCGCCGCTGCGGCCGGGCTCTCGGCGTCGACGTACACCCGAAGGCGCCCAGGTAGTACTGGGTCAACTGCCCCGTCGTCGCTACGGCGGAGCTTGCGCTACGGACACCGCTGGCTGCGCTGCACCGTACGCGTCCAACTGCCGCGAGGCAGTAGAGGTGATTGACTGCACCCCGCACCTAGCGCGGTCGATGCCCCGTACAACCGGGTCCACCGGGCTGGCCGGAGTTGTGCCTTCGGGGGCTCACGCGCTGGGAAGGCAAACATAGCGTCACCGGCCGCACGGGCGCGCCCCCGTCACACCAAAGAGCGATGCCCGAACTGATGAGCGGCGCCCGAGGTGCTTGTTCCGGTGCAGTGGACGACCGTCCTGAAGTGGTCGAGCACGCCGAGCACGCCGAGCGCGTCGGGCGCGCCCTAGGCCGCGACGTCCCAGACGAGGGGCTCCTTGCCGTTGGCCTTCAGGGCGTCGGCGTATGCCAGGGACTGTGTGGCGCTCGCCCCCTCCTCGGCGATCACCAGGGTGTCGGCGCGCGGCAGTTCGGCCACGGTGTACGTGAAGTGCTCACTGGAGGTGGGCTTCCCGCTCCTGGTCCTGCCGGTGAACCAGACCTCGACCCTGTCGCCCGGGCCGCCGTCCTGGACCTTGGCGCGGTACTCGTCGAAGTAGAGGTTGTCGTCCCCGCCGTAGGTCTCGCCGCCCTGCCAGGGCTTGAGCGCCATGTCCTTCGTACGGCCGCCGTTGACGCGGTACTTGAGCTCCTTGTCGCGTACGGACTTGCGAACGACGACGGAGACCTCCTGGTCGGCGCCGCGGGAGTACGACGTCGGGAAGGCGGCCGGGGTGAAGTCGGGCGCGTCAAGGCCGACCGAGGAGGACGGCTTGTCGGGGTGGGCCGCGGTCTCGGCGACGGAGAGCGCGAACGGGATGTTCTTCTCGAACTCCTGCCGGATCAGCTTCTCGTCGTCCGGGAACGTGAAGATCGAGGCGCAGTCGGTCGCGTCCCAGGCGTCGTCCGGGTCGATGTTGGACGCGCTCTGGCAGGTCGACATCTCGGGGGTGAACATCGCCATGCCGCTGACGTTGGCCGCGTGGCCGTCCGCCTCGCCGTTGGTGGTGTACAGCTCCGAGGAAACCTGCGGGTGGTAGCCCGGGATCGCCGAGTTCTCCGGAGTGCCGGCGAGCGCCTCGTAGAGCACGTCGTCCGGGGTCGGCGTCGCCACCTGCCAGCCCGCTCCGTAGAGGAGCAGTTCGGCGGCGGAGTGGTAGTTGATGCCGTACTCGAAGCCGATGCGCTTCTCGAAGGCGTCGAGGGCCTTGGTCTCGGGCTCGGAGCCGGGGCTCGCGCCGCGGTAGGTCTGGCTGGTGAGGTTGGGGGACAAACCTCGTCGTCGTAGCCCCACTTGTAGGCGAAGTTGCGGTTGAGGTCGACGCCGTCGCCGGTGGCGATGACACCGTCGCCGTTCACGTCCCGCAGGTTCTTGCGCCACTGGCGGGTGACCGCGTCCTGGAACGTGTAGTCGTAGCCGTCGGGGTTGGCGGAGAGGACGAACCACAGCTCCGTCGTGTCGACGATCTTCTTGATGCGCTTGTCCGTGGAGTAGTTGTCCACGTAGTAGTGCATCAGACGCCGCGTCATCTCGGGCGTGATCCACTCGCGCGCGTGCTGGTTGGACAGGTACAGCACCGACGGCTTGGCGCCGTCCTTGACTCTGTCGGCGCCCTTGCTCAGCTTGAGCGCCAGGATGTCCTGGCCGTTGATGGTCTTGCCGATGGAGACGACCTTGGTGAGGTCGGGGTGTTCCTGGCCGGTCCTGAGGATCTCCTCCTGGAGATTGCCCTGGCCGCTGTACGGGCGGAACACACCCTGGGCCGCGTCCTTCACGCGGTCCTCGGCCTTGGCCGAGATCCTGTGCTCGGTAAGGCCGACGCCCTGCTTCTCGAGCTTCTCGGCGTGCTTGTCGGTGAGGTAGACCTCGATGGTGGCCGTGCCCTTGTCTGGCACAGCCACCATCGATTCCGTGGCCATCCTGTCCGGCGACCATTGCAGAGCAGGGGGTACCTGCTGCTTCTTGAACCCTTCCCCAGCTGGCGCAGGGGGATTCCTGGCTCACGCCGCTCGGCCACCCAGCGAGCGACCGAGTCCTACGCGATCAGCACCAGCCGGATTGGAACCAGCCCGGTCGACGTAAGAGTCGAGGTGGTAGCGCACGCTTGGCTCTCGCGGTGCGCTGGACAGAACGTAGCCGGAGATCAAGCCAAGGACGGCAAAACGCCGGTGCCGCCACCCGAACGGGCTACCGCACTGGTGCTCTGAAGGGCCGTCACCCCGCGAGGTTGTCCGCCATTTCCTCGGTGAGGTTGGACTCCGTCCCGGGGATGCCGAGGTCCTGGGCGCGCTTGTCCGCCATCGCGAGCAGTCGGCGGATACGGCCGGCCACGGCGTCCTTGGTCAGCGGCGGATCGGCGAGCGCGCCCAGCTCCTCCAGGGATGCCTGCTTGTGCTCCATGCGCAGCCGTCCGGCGGCGGCGAGGTGCTCCGGCACCTCGTCGGCGAGGATCTCCAGGGCGCGCTGGACGCGGGCCCCGGCCGCGACGGCGGCACGGGCCGAGCGGCGCAGGTTGGCGTCGTCGAAGTTGGCGAGCCGGTTCGCCGTAGCGCGGACCTCGCGGCGCATCCGCCGCTCCTCCCAGGCCAGCACCGACTCATGGGCGCCGAGACGGGTGAGCAGGGCGCCGATGGCATCCCCGTCCCGCACGACCACGCGGTCCACGCCGCGCACCTCGCGGGCCTTGGCGGCGATCGACAGCCGGCGGGCGGCCCCGACCAGCGCGAGCGCGGCTTCCGGACCCGGGCAGGTCACTTCCAGGGAGGACGAGCGGCCGGGCTCGGTGAGCGAGCCGTGCGCCAGGAAGGCTCCGCGCCAGGCCGCCTCGGCGTCGCAGGTGGCCCCCGAGACCACCTGCGGGGGCAGCCCGCGGATCGGGCGGCCGCGGCCGTCGACGAGCCCGGTCTGGCGGGCCAGCTGGTCGCCGCCCGCGACAACGCGTACGACATAGCGGGAACCGCGGCGCAGACCGCCGGGCGCCATCACGATCAGCTCGGAGCTGTGGCCGAAGATCTCCAGGATGTCCCGCTTCAGCCGGCGCGCCGCCATCGCGGTGTCCAGCTCCGCCTCGATCACGATCCGGCCGCTCACCAGGTGAAGGCCGCCCGCGAACCGCAGGATGGCGGAGACCTCCGCCTTTCTGCAGCAGGTCCGGGTGACGGGGAGCCGGGAGATCTCGTCCTTCACCGCTGCCGTCATCGCCATGGGCCGATCCTTCCATGCATCCGAAAAATACGGTCGTACGCGGCGGCCAACAGCTCCGGATCGTGCCGCGGAGATCCGTCGGTCCGGGCCACCGGCGCCAGCTCGACCGCGGCGCCGAACCGCTGGGCGGCGTCGGTGAGTGAGTCGCGGTCGGGCACGGCGGCCTCGTCGGCCAGCACCACGTCCAGGGCGAGTTTAGGGGCGTGTCGTCCCAAAACCTCCAAATGACGCTGCGGGGAGAAGCCTTCGGTTTCTCCGGGCTGCGGGGCGAGGTTCAGCGAGAGTACCCGCCGCGCCTTCGTCTTTATGAGGGCGTCCAGCAGCTCGGGCACGAGCAGGTGCGGGATCACCGAGGAGAACCAGGAGCCGGGGCCGAGCACCACCCAGTCCGCGTCGAGGACCGCCTCTACGGCCTCGGGGACGGCGGGCGGGTCGTGCGGCACGACGTGTACGGACTGCACCTCGCCGGGCGTGAGCGCCACGGTCGCCTGCCCCCGTACCGTCTCGACGTCGTCGGGCCGGTCAAGGTCGTGCCCCTTGACCAGGGCCTGCAGCTCCAGGGGTACGGCCGACATGGGCAGCACCCGGCCGTGCGCGCCCAGGAGCTTGCCGACCAGGTCCAGGGCCTGGACATGGTCGCCGAGCTGCTCCCACAGGGCGACGATCAGCAGATTGCCGACCGCGTGCTCGTGCAGGTCGCCCTGGGACTGGAAGCGGTGCTGGATGACGCGGGCCCAGGTCTGGCCCCAGTCGTCGTCGCCGCACAGCGCGGCCAGGGCCTTGCGCAGATCGCCGGGCGGGAGCACGCCCAGCTCGTCGCGCAGGCGCCCGCTGGAGCCGCCGTCGTCGGCCACCGTGACGACGGCGGTGAGGTCGCCGGTGATCCGGCGCAGCGCGGCGAGCGAGGCGGACAGCCCCATGCCGCCGCCGAGGGCGACTACCTTGGGCTGGGCGCCGCGGCGCCGCGGCTTCCCCCCGCGCGCTTCGACGGGCCTGCCACCGCGCCCCTCGGGAGTGACCCGGCGCAGCCTGCTCAGCCGCAGTGCGGCACGTCCCGTCACTCGCGCCCCATGTCCCGGTGGACGACCACGGTCTCCACGCCCTGGGAGGCGAGGCGGGCGGCGAGCTTCTCGGAGGTGGCGACCGAGCGGTGCTTGCCGCCGGTGCAGCCGACCGCGATGGTCACATAGCGCTTGCCCTCACGCCGGTATCCGGCCGCGATGAGCTGGAGCAGTTCGGTGTAGCGGTCGAGGAACTCCTTGGCCCCCGGCTGATTGAAGACGTACGCCGAGACCTCCTCGTTCAGGCCGGTGAAGGGGCGCAGCTCCGGGACCCAGTGCGGGTTGGGCAGGAACCGCATGTCCACGACCAGGTCGGCGTCGACGGGCAGGCCGTACTTGAAGCCGAAGGACATGACGGTGGCCCGCAGCTCGGGCTCCTCCTCGCCGGCGAACTGGGCGTCCATCTTGGCGCGCAGCTCGTGCACGTTCAGGCTGGACGTGTCGATCACCAGGTCGGCGTCGCCGCGCAGCTCGCGCAGCAGCTCGCGCTCGGCGTCGATGCCGTCGACGATGCGGCCGTCGCCCTGGAGGGGGTGCGGGCGGCGCACGGACTCGAAGCGGCGCACCAATGCGTCGTCGGAGGACTCCAGGAAGACGATCCGCCGGGTGACGTTCTTCGACTCCAGGTCGGCGAGGGACTCACGGAGGTTGTCGAAGAAGCGGCGGCCGCGTACGTCGACGACGACCGCGATCCTGGCCACGTTGCCCTGCGAGCGGGCGCCGAGCTCCACCATGGTGGGGATCAGGGCGGGCGGCAGGTTGTCGACGACGAACCAGCCGAGGTCCTCGAGACACTTGGCGGCCGTCGACCGGCCCGCTCCGGACATGCCGGAGATGATCACCAGCTCGGGGATGGCCGCGTCGGAGGCCCCGGCCGTGTCGCTGCCCGAATTCACCTGTGCTCCGTCTTCCTGGGGCGCTTCGTGCTCCAGGCGATCTTCGCTTGTTTCCTTGTGTGTTTCCTGTGCGTCCTGGCTCTGCGCCGGGCGTTCCTCTTGGCGCGCGTCGTTCTCGGTCATCTCTCCTGCCCCCGTCGCTCGTCCGAGGCGCCCGCGGTCACGGGCTCCTCCGGGGAGCCCTCTGTCGTTTCGGGCGCCCCGTCTTCCTCGTCTCCCATGATCTCTCCAGTCGCCGTGTTCACGGCGGGTGCGGTCGGGGTCGCCTGGGCGAGCGCCAGGGCGATCGTCTCGGCCGTCTTGCGGCCTATGCCGGGAACCTCACAGATCTGGGCGATGGTCGCGGATCGCAGTTTCTTCACCGAGCCGAAGTGCTTGATCAGCGCCTGCTTGCGCGTCTCGCCCAGGCCCGGCACATCGTCCAGCGGGCTCGACCTGAAGCGCTTGCCCCGCTTGGTGCGCTGGTAGGTGATCGCGAAGCGGTGGGCCTCGTCACGGACCCGCTGGAGCAGATACAGCCCCTCGCTGGTGCGCGGCAGGACCACCGGGTCGTCCTCGGCCGGCAGCCACACCTCCTCCAGGCGCTTGGCGAGGCCGCATACGGCGATGTCGTCGATGCCGAGCTCGTCGAGGGCCTTCTGGGCTGCCGCCACCTGGGGCTGACCGCCGTCGACGACGACGAGCTGCGGGGGGTAGGCGAAGCGCTTGGGGCGGCCGTCCTCCTCAGTGAGCCCGGTCTCGCCGTCGGCCCACTCCCCCGTCTTCTCCTTCTCGGCGAGGTAGCGCCGGAAGCGGCGGGTGATCACCTCGTGCATGGAGCGGACGTCGTCCTGGCCCTCGAAGCCCTTGATCTGGAAGCGCCGGTACTCGCTCTTGCGCTGGAGTCCGTCCTCGAAGACGACCATCGACGCCACGACGTCGTCGCCCTGGAGGTGCGAAATGTCATAGCACTCGATCCGCAGGGGCGCGCTGTCCAGGTCGAGGGCCTTGGCGATCTCCTCCAGCGCGCGCGAGCGGGTGGTGAGGTCGGAGGCGCGCTTGGTCTTGTGCAGGGCGAGCGCCTGGAGCGCGTTGCGCTGCACCGTCTCCATGAGCGCCTTCTTGTCGCCGCGCTGCGGGATGCGGAGGGAGACGCCCGATCCGCGGCGCTCGGTGAGCCACTCCTGGACGGGCTCCACCGGGTCGGGCAGCGCCGGGACGAGCACTTCCTTGGGGACGGAATCGCCGGTCTCCTCCCCGTAGAGCTGCTGGAGCGCGTGCTCGACCAGGTCACCGGTGGTGACGGCCTCCACCTTGTCCGTGACCCAGCCGCGCTGGCCGCGCACCCGGCCGCCGCGTACGTGGAAGATCTGTACGGCCGCTTCCAGCTCGTCCTCGGCGACGGCGATCAGGTCGGCGTCGGTCGCGTCGGCGAGCACGACCGCGTTCTTCTCCATGGCCTTCTTCAGGGCCTCGATGTCGTCGCGTAGGCGGGCCGCCCGCTCGTACTCCATCTCCTCGGCCGCGTCCGCCATCTCCCTTTCCAGACGGCGGATGTACGTCCCCGTACGGCCTGCCATGAAGTCGCAGAACTCCTCGGCCAGTTCCCGGTGCTCCTCGGCGGAGACGCGCCCGACGCAGGGCGCGGAGCACTTGCCGATGTAACCGAGGAGGCAGGGGCGGCCGGTGCGGGCGGCGTTCTTGAAGACGCCGGCGGAGCAGGTGCGGACGGGGAAGACGCGCAGCAGCAGGTCCACGGTGTCGCGGATCGCCCACGCGTGCCCGTACGGACCGAAATAGCGCACGCCCTTGCGCTTCTGGCCGCGCATCACCTGCACGCGCGGGAACTCCTCGTTCATGGTCACCGCGAGGTACGGATAGCTCTTGTCGTCGCGATACTTGACGTTGAACCGGGGGTCGAACTCCTTGATCCAGGAGTACTCCAGCTGCAGCGCCTCGACCTCCGTGGACACGACGGTCCACTCCACCGACGCGGCCGTCGTGACCATGGTGCGGGTACGCGGGTGGAGGTTCGCCAGGTCCTGGAAGTAGCTCGCCAGGCGCTGGCGCAGGCTCTTCGCCTTTCCGACGTAGATCACCCGACGGTGCTCGTCGCGGAATTTGTACACCCCGGGAGAGTCCGGGATCTGTCCCGGCTTGGGGCGGTAGCTGGAGGGATCGGCCATGTCACACACCCTACTGGCGGAGAGTGACAGCGCGGCGGGCCTGTGGACAACGTCGGCCTGTGGACAGTGGCGGGCCTGTGGACATCGGCGGGCAGGTCCTGGCGGGACTCCAGAGAGGTCAGCAGGGGGCCGGCGTACGGCGGTGATCGCCGGGGCGGCTGGACCGGGTCAGCGGCGGTAGCCGGCGCGGAGGCGCTGGTGGGGGCCGGGGCGGCGGCCGCGGTGGGGGCCGGGGCGGCGCCGAGGGCGGAGAGCGCGGGGAGCCCGGGGCGGCTTCTGTCACGTAGCGCGCTCCTCCCGAGCGGGGTTCGAGGGGTGGGGGAGCGCCTCCTGATGCCGCAGTGCAGCACGTTGAGCATCAGGTGTTGTCGGGGCTTGGTCAACACGCTTCAATGCGGGGGAACTCGGGGGCGTGAACGGCGGCACAGGCGGGTGGACTGACCCCGCGCGCTGCCCTGACAGCCTCGACGACCCACACGAACGGTCTGACCAGCCGTTGTGAACGCCCACAGAAAGGCCTCCTGCATGCGGCACGGCACACAGCCCGCGGACGTCGCCACGGCGGAATTGGAGACGGCTCTGCGGGGCGGCCCCTTTCACGTCGCACTGCGTGCCGCGATCACCGCCCGCGGGCTGCCGCTGCAGCGCGTACAGCACCACCTGTCGCGGTACGGGGTCAAGGTCGGGGTGACGAGCCTGAGTTACTGGCAGCAGGGCGCCCGGCGCCCGCAGCGCCCCGAGTCGCTGCGCGCCGTCCGCGCGCTGGAGGAGATCCTCCAGCTGCCGGACGAGTCGCTGATCCGGCTGCTCGCCCAGGCCGACGAGCACTCCGACGCGGAACGCCCCGCGGGCCGCTCGTACCGCTCCCTCGTGGAGGCCTCCGGCGTCCTGGAGCGGCTCCTGTCCGAGCTGGAGTCACCGCGCGACGGCGGGCTGCACACCATCGGCCACCACGAACGCGTACGGATCGGCGCGCACCGCGAGCTGCTGGGTCGCGAGTCGCACCACATAGTGCGTGCCCACAAGGACGGCGTAGACCGCTACGTAGCCATCCACCACGGCGACCCGGGATGCGCCCCGGAGCGGATGGCGGTACGCGCACTGGAGAACTGTCGTACGGGGCGGGTGCGCTGGCACCACGGCACCGGGGTGCTCGTGGCCGAGCTGCTCTTCGACACGCGCATGCGCGCCGGCGACACGTTCCTTTTCCGCTACGGGTTCGACGACGGCACGGCCGGTGCGTCCAGCGAGTACGTCCGCGGCTTCGGCTTCGCGGGCGGGCAGTACGCGCTCCAGGTGCGGTTCGCCGAGGAGGCGTTGCCCGTGAGCTGCCATCGGTTCACCCAGCACTCGGCCGCGGCTCCGCGCAGCGGCCGCCAGGAACTGAGGATGAGCGGCCGCCAC
The DNA here is from genome assembly GCF_002946835.1 of Streptomyces dengpaensis. NCBI lineage: Bacteria > Bacillati > Actinomycetota > Actinomycetes > Kitasatosporales > Streptomycetaceae > Streptomyces > Streptomyces dengpaensis. Next base: position 6,641,821 of record NZ_CP026652.1, on the reverse strand, counting down.
CGCTCGGTGCATCTGGTCGAGCCGCGGGTGCGGTCCGGAATCGTGGGGATCGGGTGGGACTGGGAGTGACGGCCCCAGTCATGGGGATGCGCATCGACGTGGTCACCGTCATGGTCATGCGCTGGTGACGATGGCGGTGGCCGGCCGGGGCAGGCGTCCGCTCCGATAGCGGCTCAGGCGCCCGGGCCCGCGACGATCTTCCCGTCCTTCGTCTCCACGGACAGTTCCTTCAGCGGCACGGTGGCCGGGGCCTGCAGCACCTCGCCCGTGGTGGCGTCGAACTCGCTGGCGTGGCAGGGGCACGTGAGCGTCGTGCCCTCCAGCTTGTTGATGGCGCACCCGGCGTGCGTGCAGATCGAGCTGAACGCCTTGAGCGAGCCGTTCTCGGCGCGGCTCACCACGACGTTCTTGTCCCGGTACAGCTTGGCGCTCCCCTTGGCGATCTCGCTCTCCGCGCCCAGCTCGACCGGCTCGGTGAGCCTCGCGGGCCCCGCGCCCTCGCCGCCGGCGCACGCGGTGAGTGCGAGCCCGGCGACCGGGGTGAGCGCCGCTCCCCGCAGGACGGTACGGCGGCTCGCGGACGGACGGCCGGGCATGGCATCTCCACTGGTCGAGGGTGGTGTCTGGGGTGTTTCGGAAGGCGCGGCGGGATCACCGCGCCTCGACGATACCGGTACCGGTCCTTCCGCCTGGAGCCGGGTGGACTGGGTGCCCACGGAAAGACGTAAACGTTTACGCATGCGTTTACGTAAGCGTTTACGTCTTCCGCCGGATGAGATACGTTCCCGTGCGAACAACCGGGTCCCAGGGAGGGAGCGCCATGGCGACGATGGTCGATGTGGCTCAGCGCGCGGGTGTGTCCATCGCGACCGTCTCGCACGTACTCAATGACACACGCCCGGTGCTGCCCCAGACACGCCAGGCCGTCCTCGACGCGATCGACGAGCTCGGATACACGCCCAACACCCTGGCCCGCTCGCTGGTCACCTCACGCACACGGTCCATCGGACTCGCGGTCTCGGCGATCAGCAACCCGTACTTCACGGATATCCTCCAGGGCGTCGAGGCAGGCGCTCTGCAGCACGGCTACAGCCTGCTGATCGCCGATCCGCACGACGACCCGGGGCACGAGAGGAAGATCGTCCAACTCCTGCACGAGCGACGCGTCGACGGCATGATCATCGCGCCCTCGGCGGATCCGGACGCACTCCTGCGTTACCTCGGCCAGCACGACGTGCCCACCGTGTTCCTGGACCGACTCGTCGACTCCCCCGCCGAGGGCCCCTTCCGCTTCGACCAGGTCTGCACCGAGAACGCCGAGCCCACGACGAGGCTGGTCACACACCTCGCCGGTCTTGGCCACAAACGCATCGCACTGGTCGCGGGGCTGCCGGGACTCAGCACCACGACCGAGCGGATCACCGGTTACCGCCACGGCCTCGCGCACGCCGGGCTCCCGTACGACGAGCGGCTCGTGGCGCACGGCAACTCCCAGGCGGAGGCGGCCGAACAGGCCACCCACGCCCTGCTGTCCCTCGCGGCGCCGCCCACCGCGCTCATCACCGCCAACAACGCCATGACCATCGGCGCGCTGCGTGGCCTGCGCGAACGGGACCTGTCCGTGCCCGACGACCTGGCACTGTGCTGCTTCGACGACTTCTCGTGGGCGGACCTGTTCACACCACGGCTGACCGCGATCTCCCAGCCCAGCAAGGAGATCGGGGCCCACGCCGTCCAGCTGCTCCTGGAGCGGCTGGCGTCGCCCGGCCGTGCGGGCCGTACCGTCCGGCTGCCCTCCGCGTTCGTCCACCGCACCTCGTGCGGCTGCCCCGAGAGCCCGAAGAGCCCCACGAAAGGAACCGAGTCGTGATCGTCGTCGCCGGTGAGGCCCTGATCGATCTGGTACCGCAAGGCGCGGGCGCCCTGGTGGGCCTGCTGCCGCGCCTCGGCGGTGGCCCCTACAACACGGCGGTGGCACTCGGCCGCCTCGGCTCCCCCACCGCCTTCTGCTCCCGGGTCTCGTCCGACGCGTTCGGCGAGGCACTCCTGGGCGGGCTGGTCGAGGCGGGCGTCGATGTGTCGTCCGTGCAGCGCGGGACGGAGCCGACGACCCTCGCGGTCGCCTCGATCGGCACGGACGGCTCGGCCGCGTACTCCTTCTACGTCGAGGGCACGGCGGACCGGCTCTTCTCCGCTTCGGACCAACTCCCCGACGCCACAAGGGCAGTGTCCTTCGGCACGTGCTCGCTCGTGCTGGAGCCGGGCGCGAGCGCGTACGAGGAGCTGATGCGGACGGCCGCCGCGCGAGGCGTGTTCACGGCGCTCGACCCGAACATCCGGGACGGACTGATCCCCGACGCGGACGCCTACAGGGCCCGCTTCAAGAGCTGGCTGCCGTCGGTGTCGCTCCTGAAGCTCTCGGAGGAGGACGCCCTGTGGCTCGGCGGTACCCCGCGCGAGTGGCTGGCGTCCGGACCTGGGGCCGTGGTGATCACGCAGGGCGGCGACGGCCTGACGGTGTTCACCCGGGACGGCGCGGTGCACTCCGTACCCGGCGAACCGGTCGACGTCGTGGACACCATCGGCGCCGGCGACACGGTGAACGCGGCGCTGCTCCACGGCCTGGCCGCGCGAGACGCCCTGTCACCGGCGGCGATGGCAGCCCTCGGCGCCGAGGGCTGGACCGCGTTGCTGCGCTTCGCGGCCCGTACGGCGGCGATCACCTGCTCCCGCGCGGGAGCGGAACCGCCGTACGCCTCCGAACTCGGCGACCTGTAACGGCACGCTCAGCTTCCGACCGCCCGCAGCACGCCGGGCTGCCGCCCATTGAGCCGGTCGAGCGCGCCGACCGTTGCTTCGTCGGCGGGAACATGTACGACCATGCGGTGGCCGTCGTCCGGCAGCGCGAGCGTCTCGTACGACAGGCGCAACGGTCCCACCTCCGGGTGGGCGACCAGTTCGGTCCCGGACTGCCGGGGCATGGCGGGCACAGCCGCGAGCCGACGGGCGAAGGGCGCTCCCGCCGTGACCGTCAACTCGTCGGCCACGGCGGTGACATGGGGATCGTGGAGCGGCGCCTCGTGCCGGAGATGCGCGACCTGTTCGTCGGCCACCCGGTCCCAGTCGGTATAGGCGGCGCGGGCCCGCTCGTCGGTGAACACATAGCGGAGGATGTTCGGCTGCGTGCCGTCGAGCAGCCCGAGCGGTCCGGCGAGCCTTCGATAGCCGGTGGTGTACGCGAGGATGTCGCCGATCCAGTTGATGAGCACCGCGGGTGCGGGCTCGAGCCGGTCCAGGATGGCCCGCAGGGTCGGGCGCACGGTGCGGGTGGGCTCCACCCCTGCCGAGCAGAGCAGGGCGTCGTGGCCTGCCTCCTTGGCGAGTCGGCGCAGCAGGATCCGCTCGCTCACGGGCAGGTGCAGCGCGTCCGCGAGCACCCCCAGGACCTGGGGCGACGGATTGCGGTCGCGGCCCTGCTCGAGCCGGGTGAGGTACTCGACGCTGATTCCGGCGAGCGTGGCCAGCTCGGCGCGGCGCAGCCCGGGCGTGCGGCGGCGGGGACCGGTCGGCAGCCCCGCCTCGGCGGGTGTGACGGATTCACGGCGTGCGCGCAGGAAGATGCCCAACTCGTTGTCGCTCACCCCAAGAACTTACAGCGGGTGCGCCGCCGGATCGTGGCCCTGTCACTACCACCCTCAGCCCGGTCTCCCTCCGGGCCTGCGGACCGCACAGGGTGGAGCCATGACTGACAACAACTCCCCGACCGCATACGCCTCTTCTCTGCCGCTCGCCGCCGGCGACTGGGAACTCGACCCCCTGCATTCGGCCGTCAACTTCACCATCCGCCACCTCGGGATCGCCAAGGTGCGTGGGCGCTTCGGTGAGGTGAAGGCCGGACTGTACGTGGGTGAGACGGCCGACGACGTCAAGGTGAGCGCCGAGATCGCTCTTGCCTCTATTGACACCGGGAACCCGGATCGTGACGCGCACACACGCTCGTCCGATCTGCTGGACGTCGAGAAGCGTCCGACGATGACCTTCCTCTCGACGCGGGTGTCGGGCGACGGTGAGGAGTGGTCGATGGAGGGGGACTTGACCATCGGGGACGTGACGCGGACGGTGACGCTCGCCGTCGAGTTCGGCGGGGTGGTGGACTCCCCCGTCGACGGTCGCAGGCACGCGGGGTTCGAGGCGACGGGTGAGATCCGCCGCAGCGATTTCGGGCTGGACTTCGGGACCGGGTTCCTGGGTGATGTTGTCAAGGTTCAGCTGGACATGCAGTTCGTCGAGCCGCAGGGACAGGGCGGCTGACTGTGCAACGGACGGCGCCCCACGGGGAGTTCCCGTGGGGCGCCGTATTTTCTGGGACTTGTCAGGCCTTGCGAGCCCGCGTGGTCTTCTTCGCGGGGGTCGCCTTCTTGGCGGCCGTATTCTTCGTGACCGCTGCAGCCTTCTTGGTGGCCGTGTTGTTGACGGTCTTCGTGGCCGTTCTCTTCGCCGTCGACTTGGCCGCCACCGTCTTGGCGGCGGTCTTGCCCGCGGCCTTCACCGGGGCGGCGTCGCTGATCCGGTCGGCGCCGAGGACCTCGCGCAGGAACTTGCCGGTGTGGCTGGTCGACACGCCGGCGACCTGCTCGGGGGTGCCCTCGGCGATGACGAGACCGCCGCCGTTGCCACCCTCGGGGCCCATGTCGACGACCCAGTCCGCGGTCTTGATGACGTCGAGGTTGTGCTCGATGACGATGACCGTGTTGCCCTTGTCGACCAGGCCGGACAGCACCGTGATGAGCTTGCTGATGTCCTCGAAGTGCAGACCGGTGGTCGGCTCGTCGAGCACGTACACCGTGCGGCCCGTGGAGCGCTTCTGCAGCTCGCTCGCGAGCTTGACGCGCTGTGCCTCACCGCCGGACAGCGTCGGCGCGGACTGGCCGAGCCGGACGTAGCCGAGGCCCACGTCGTTGAGCGTATTCAGGTGCCGGGCGATCGCCGGGACGGCCTCGAAGAATCCGAGTGCTTCCTCGATCGGCATGTCGAGGACCTCGGAGATGGACTTGCCCTTGTAGTGGACCTCCAGGGTCTCCCGGTTGTAGCGCGCCCCGTGGCAGACCTCGCAGGGGACGTACACGTCCGGCAGGAAGTTCATCTCGATCTTGATCGTGCCGTCGCCGGAGCAGTTCTCGCAGCGGCCGCCCTTGACGTTGAAGGAGAAGCGGCCGGGCAGGTAGCCCCGCACCTTCGCCTCGGTCGTCTCGGCGAACAGCTTGCGGACGTGGTCGAAGACTCCGGTGTACGTCGCCGGGTTGGACCGGGGTGTACGGCCGATGGGCGACTGGTCGACGTGCACGACCTTGTCGACGAGGTCGTCGCCCTCCACACGCGTGTGCCGCCCGGGTACGTTCCTCGCGCCGTTCAGCTCGCGGGCCAGGTGCGTGTACAGGATGTCGTTGACCAGCGTCGACTTGCCGGAGCCCGAGACGCCGGTGACGGCCGTGAGGACGCCCAGCGGGAAGGACACGTCGATGTCCTGGAGGTTGTTCTCACGGGCGCCGTGCACCGTGAGCCTGCGGCTCGGGTCGGCGGGGCGGCGGATGTCTGGAAGCGCGATCTCCTTCTTGCCCGACAGGTACTGGCCGGTCATCGACTCGGGGTTGGCGAGCAGCTCCTTCAAGGGGCCGCTGTGCACGACCTTGCCGCCGTGCTCGCCCGCGCCGGGGCCGATGTCGACGACCCAGTCGGCGACCTTGATGGTGTCCTCGTCGTGCTCGACGACGATGAGCGTGTTGCCCATGTCGCGCAGCCGGACCAGGGTCTCGATCAGCCGGTGGTTGTCGCGCTGGTGCAGACCGATGGACGGCTCGTCGAGGACGTACAGGACGCCGACGAGTCCGGAGCCGATCTGGGTGGCCAGGCGGATGCGCTGGGCCTCACCGCCGGAGAGGGTGCCGGCCGCGCGGTTCAGCGACAGGTAGTCGAGGCCGACGTCGACCAGGAAGCGCAGCCGTTCGTTGACCTCCTTCAGGACGCGCTCGGCGATCTTCTTGTCGCGCGCGTTGAGTTTCAGCTCGCCCAGGAAGTCCGCGCAGTCACTGATGGACATCGCGGAGACCTCGGCGATCGACTTCTCCATGACCGTGACCGCGAGGACCAGCGGCTTCAGGCGCGTGCCCTCACAGGTGGGGCAGGGCACCTCGCGCATATAGCCCTCGAAGCGCTCACGGCTCGCGTCGCTCTCGGCCTCGCTGTGCCGCCGCTTGACGAAGGGGACGGCGCCTTCGAAGGGCGTGGTGTACACGCGCTCGCGTCCGTACCGATTGCGGTAGCGGACCTCGATCTGCGTCTTGTGCCCGTAGAGGAGTGCCTTCCTGGCGCGCTGCGGAAGCCCGGCGAAGGGGATGTCGGTCCGGAATCCCAACGCATCGGCGAGGGCTCCGATGAGCCGGCCGAAGTAGTCCTTGGTGTGTCCGTGCGACCAGGGGTGGAGGGCGCCCTCGTCGAGGGACTTCTCCTCGTCCGGGACGATCAGCTCGGGGTCGACCTCCATGCGCGTACCGATACCGGTGCACTCGGGGCAGGCGCCGAAGGGCGAGTTGAAGGAGAAGGAGCGGGGCTCCAGCTCCTCGAAGGACAGGTCGTCGTACGGGCAGTACAGGTGCTCCGAGTACATGCGCTCGCGCTCGGGGTCGTCCTCAGGGAGGTCGACGAAGTCGAGCACGACCATGCCGCCGGACAGGCCGAGGGCCGTCTCCACGGAGTCGGTGAGGCGGCGCTTGGCGGACTCCTTCACGGTGAGGCGGTCGACGACCACCTCGATGGTGTGCTTCTCCTGCTTCTTCAGCGTGGGCGGCTCGGTGAGCTGGATCGTCTGGCCGTCGACCCTGGCGCGGCTGTACCCCTTGGTCTGGAGATCGGCGAAGAGGTCGACGAACTCGCCCTTACGCTCGCGCACCAGCGGTGACAGGACCTGGAAGCGGCTCCCCTCCGGCAGCTCCAGCACCTTGTCGACGATGGCCTGCGGCGACTGGCGCGTGATCGGGCGGCCGCACTCAGGACAGTGCGGCTTGCCGATGCGCGCGAAGAGCAGACGCAGATAGTCGTAGACCTCGGTGATGGTGCCGACCGTCGAGCGCGGGTTGCGCGAGGTCGACTTCTGGTCGATGGACACTGCCGGGGAGAGGCCCTCGATGAAGTCGACGTCCGGCTTGTCCATCTGACCGAGGAACTGCCGGGCGTACGAAGAGAGCGACTCCACGTAGCGCCGCTGCCCCTCGGCGAAGATCGTGTCGAAGGCCAGCGAGGACTTGCCCGACCCCGACAAGCCCGTGAAGACGATGAGCGAGTCGCGCGGGAGGTCGAGCGAGACATTCTTGAGATTGTGCTCGCGCGCTCCACGGACGATGAGACGGTCGGCCACGCCGGTCCGCACCTTTCTTGAGAGTAGTGACAGGGGCCGAGGCCCCCGTCTTCCTCAGACTAGGGGGAGCCACTGACAGCGCCGGTTGGTTTCCCTGGTTCACAACAATCCCGGGCTCTCCAGCATGCCCGACGCCGCATCCGAGCCTATAGCACGCACATTCGATTTGCGGGGCTGGTCGACCGCCTTCACCCAAACGTGTGGCGGGGCTAGGGTCGGCCTCATGATTGATCATGTGTGCGACCTGGCGTCTGTACGTGACGCGACCGACCGACTGCTCATCGCAGCCGCCGCATTGGACAACGCATCCGTGACCGAGTCGTCACGGCTCCCCGGCTGGAGCCGGGGCCACGTGCTCGCCCACCTCGCCCGCAACGCGGACGCTCTCGTGAACGTCCTGGAAGGGCGCCCCATGTACACCACCGGCGCCGCACGGGACGCCGACATCGAGCGGGACGCGCCGCGGTCCCTGGACGCGCAGCTCACCGACGTACGCGAGAGCGCGGCCCGCTTCCAGGAGGCGGGGGCCGCTCCCGCGGACTGGTCCCGCACGGTGGAGCTGCGCAACGGAGTCACCGACTCCGCGGCCCGGGTACCGTTCCGGCGGTGGGTCGAGGTCGAGCTGCACCATGTGGATCTGGGCATCGGATACGAACTCGAAGATCTTCCGGCGGAGTTCGTGGAGCGGGAGATCGAGTTCCTCGCCGACCGCTTCGGCGGACATCCCGATGTGCCTCCCACCCGCGTCACCGACGGCACGCGCGCGTGGAGCACGGGGCGCGTCGCGGAGGGCGGCCCCGAGGTCACCGTGACCGGTCCCACGCCCGCGCTCCTCGGCTGGCTGGCGGGACGCCGTGACGGGTCCGACCTCAGCGTCGACGGTGGTCTGCTTCCCACCCTTCCCCCGCTATAGGCTGCCGACATGACGTACAGCGGAGCGGTGAAGGTCGGCGGCCCTGCCGATGTGCACGAGCTGCAGGACCTGATGATCTCCAAGGTCGCCGTCGGCCCCATGGACAACAACGCCTATCTGCTGCGCTGCCGGGCCACCGACGAGCAGTTGCTCATCGACGCGGCGAACGACGCCGCGACGCTGCTCACGCTGGTCGGTGACGACGGCATCGCGTCCGTCGTCACCACCCATCAGCACGGCGACCACTGGCAGGCGCTCGCGGAGGTCGTGGGGGTCACGGGCGCGCGCACCTACGCGGGCCGGGACGACGCCGACGGCATCCCGGTGCCGACCGACGTCCGCGTCGACGACGGCGACATCATCCGGGTCGGGCGCGTGGAACTCACCGCGCGTCACCTGGTGGGGCATACGCCGGGCTCGATCGCCCTGGTCTACGACGACCCGCACGGGCATCCGCACGTGTTCACGGGGGACTGTCTCTTCCCGGGCGGCGTGGGCAACACACGTAAGGACCCGAAGGCGTTCGCCAGCCTCATCCACGACGTCGAGACCAAGATCTTCGACGTCCTGCCGGACGAGACCTGGGTCTACCCGGGGCATGGCAACGACACAACGCTGGGCGCGGAGCGACCGCATCTGGCGGAGTGGCACGCACGGGGCTGGTGAGCCCGGCCCTCGGAGGCGCGACGTATGAAACGTGCGCTCCTCGCGTCAGCGCGCGAGCGCACGCTCCGCGCGTTGCTGCGAGCGCACGCCGCCTCACGTGAGCCGCCTCGGTGTGCGCCCCACGTGGCCGGTTACGCCGACAGCTTCTTCGGGTACTTCGCCGGCAAGGAGGACATCCTGTTCCCCGACAGCGACGCGCGTGCGCGGGCAACGATCGCGGCGATCAGCGACCGCGACCCGACCGAGGGTCCGGTGGACGTGCTGCTACGGGCGCTCGACACCATCGCCGAGAGCGACGCCGACATGGGGAGCCCGATGGCCTCCGTGCGGATGCGACTGTTCCACACCGTCCCCGCGGTGCGGGGCAAGGCGCTGCAAGACCAACTCGCGGCGCAGCGGGAGATCGCCCGGGAGCTGCACGTGGTGTTCCCCGACGAGTTGGACCGGGTGACCGCGGCGGCGCTCGCCGGGGCGCTGACAGGAGCGGTGAGTGGCGCACTCGACGCGCTCATGGGCGAGGAGGGCACAGCCGGCGCGGACGCCGACCACCTGCGTGCGCGGGTACGACAGGCGACGGAACTGGCGCTGCGACCCTGGCGGCACTGAGGAGTTGGAGGAGAGGCCCGGTTCGGTGAACCACACCGCTCGGCGCCCCTCCCCGATCCTCGTCGGGTCTGCCGATGGCATTCCTTGGGACCCGCGGGAGGAGCGGACGCGTCAGGCGTCCGCGTGCCCCGCTCCCGCCAGCGCAGCGACCCGCTCCACCGCGAACGCGTACCCCTGCACACCGCAGCCCGCGATGACCCCGTCGGCGCGGAGCGAGACGTATGAGTGGTGCCGGAACTCCTCGCGCTGGTGGATGTTGGAGATGTGGACCTCCACCACAGGAAGGCCGTCACAGGTGTTGAGCGCATCCAGGATCGCGACGGAAGTGTGCGAGTAGGCGGCCGGGTTGATCACGATTCCGGCGTGATGCAGACGCGCTTCGTGGATCCACTCCACGAGTTCGCCCTCGTGGTTGGACTGCCGGAAGTCCACCGTGCCGCCATGCGCGGCCGCCGCCTTGGCGCACAGCGCCTCCACGTCCGCGAGTGTGTCCGAGCCGTAGATCTCCGGCTGACGCTGCCCGAGGATGTTCAGGTTGGGCCCGTTGAGGATCATGATCGGGGCGTTGGCGAGGGTGCGGGGCACAATTCCTCCGGTCCTTCAGGTCTGCCGGCCCGTTGAGGACCGCTGCTCGGACCCGGTTTATCACGGTGCACCGGAGAGGTGACCGCCCATACCCTCCCGGCATGACCATGCCTTCGTACCCTCCCAAGCCTTCACCCGGTGACCGGATAGCCGTGATCTCACCGTCCGCGGGACTGCCGGGGCTCTTCCCGCTGCCGTACGAACTGGGCCTGGAGCGGCTGAGCATGGAGTACGGCCTCGAACCGGTCGAGTATCCGGCGACCCGGAAAATGGGCTCGACCCCTCAGGAACGGGCGGACGACATCCACGCGGCGTTCGCCGACCCGACGATCAAGGCGGTCATCGCGTCCATCGGCGGCGATGACCAGATCACCGTGCTGCCGCTGCTGGACCGGGAGTTGATCCGCGCCAACCCGAAGCCGTTCTTCGGCTACAGCGACAACACCAACCTCCTCGCGTACCTGGGGAACACCGGAATCGTCGGCTACCACGGCGGGTCCGTCATGTGCGAGCTCGGCCGTCCAGGCGCCATGGACCCACTGACCGCCGAGTCGCTGCGGGCCGCGCTGTTCACGTCCGGGCCGTACGAACTGCGCCCCGCGCAATGCTTCGGTGACGTGGACGGCCCGTGGGAGGACCCCGCCACCTTCGACTCCGAGCCGCCCATGGAACCGGGCAACGGCTGGACCTGGCACCGCCCGGAGCGTGTCGTCGAGGGCCGCTCCTGGGGCGGCAACATCGAGATCCTGTCCTGGCTGCTGATGGCCGACCGCGAGATCGCCCGCGACCCTTCCGTGTACGAGGGCCATGTGCTGTTCCTGGAGACCTCGGAGGATATGCCGAAGGCCGACGACGTCTTCTGGATCCTGCGCAGCATGGGGGAGCGAGGGCTGCTGCGGCGCTTTCCGGCTCTCCTGATGGGCCGGCCCAAGGCGTGGTCCTTCGCGCAGCCCAACGAAGCCGACGCCAAGGCCCGTTACGCGCGGGAACAACGCGAGGCGCTGCTCCGCGCCGTCGACATATATGCCCCGGACATGATGGTCGTTGTCGATGTGGACTTCGGTCACACCGATCCGCAAATTGTGATCCCTTATGGGGGCGCCCTTCGCGTGGACGGCCCCGCCCGGCGCATCACCGTGACGTACTGACGTGAGCGCGCCCCCGTACGCCCCCGTAACTGATGGTCACCGTGGGTAGTTGACGCGGCATGCACGACGTACGCACCGTAAGTGCGCCCTCCATGCTCCGGCTCGCGGCCGCCTCGCTCGCCGGGACAGCCATCGAGTTCTACGACTTCTTCATCTATGGGACGGCGGCCGCGCTGGTCCTCGGCCCCCTGTTCTTCCCGACGTTCTCACCGCTGGCGGGGACGCTGGCGGCCTTCGCGACGTTCGGCGTCGGGTTCGTCGCACGCCCTCTCGGCTCGGTGCTGTTCGGGCACATCGGGGACCGCCGCGGGCGACGACCCGTCCTGGTCGCCTCGCTGCTGCTGACCGGCGCGGCGACCGTCGCGGTCGGCTGCGTACCGTCGTACGACCGCATCGGTGTGGCCGCTCCCGTCCTCCTTCTTGTGCTGCGTTTTCTGCAGGGGCTCGGTCTCGGCGGGGAATGGGGCGGGGCGGTGCTGCTGACCGCGGAGCACGCGCCCGCCGAGCGGCGCGGGCTGTGGTCGAGCTTCCCGCAGGTCGGGCCCTCGCTGGGGTTCGTGCTGGCCAACGGCGTGATGCTGGTGCTGTCGGCGACACTGTCCGACGCGCAGTTCGCGGCGTGGGGGTGGCGCGTGCCGTTCTGGGCCGCGGGGGCGCTCGCGGCGGCGGGTCTGTGGCTGCGCAGTTCGCTCGCGGAGAGCCCGCGCTTTCTGGAAATGCGGGACCACGCGCGCGTGCCGCTCGCCGAGGTGGTGCGCGATCACTGGCGGCTCGTGCTGCTGACGGCCGGCGGACTCGCGGTCGGCTACGCCGTGTTCTACGCGGTGACGACCTGGGCGCTCGCCTACGGAGTCGAACGGCTCGGTGTGAGCCGTACCGTCATGCTGGCCTGCATCATGGCGGCCGTGGTGGTTATGGGCTCCCTGACGCCCCTGATGGCCCTGCTCGGCGACCGCTACGGGCGGCGACCACTGTGTCTGGCCGGCGCCGCGGCCACGGCGCTGTGGATGTTCCCGATGGTCGCGCTGCTGTCGACCGGCGAACCGCTGCTGATGTTCCTCGGCTTCCTGGTGGCGCTGATCGCGTTCATCACGATGTTCGCCGTGATCGCCGCTTATCTGCCGGAGTTGTACGAGCCCCGGGTGCGCTGCACGGGCGCGGCGGTGGGCTACAACCTGGGCGGCGTTCTCGGAGGCGCGCTCACGCCGATCGTGGCCACGGCGGTGGCGAGCGGCGAGGGCGTCCCGTGGGGCGTGGCCGCGTACCTGACGGCGATCGCGCTACTCAGCCTGGGGTGTTTCGCGCTGCTGCCGGAGACCCGGCCGGTGCCCCGACTGGCGGTTGTACAAGCGACCGAGTGACAAACCCCGTCGTCGCAGCGAACAGCGTCCAGGGGTCCCTAGGGGTTGGTCCAAGTGTCTCTAGGGGTTGATCGCCAGTTCCAGGAAGGCCGCGAAGATCACCAGATGGACGCCTCCCTGGAGGGGGTCGCCCGTCCGGGAACCACCGTCAGGGAGCTCACCACCACGGTCAGCGCGAGCAGCACCATGTGGGTGGGGCCGAGGCCGAGGACTAGCGGCCCGGAGAGCCACACGGATGCCAGGGCGACGGCGGGGATCGTCAGTCCGATACTGGCCATCGCGGAACCGAGGGCGAGGTTCAGGCTGGTCTGCACCCGGTCGCGGCGGGCCGATCGCAGCGCGGCGATGGTCTCGGGGAGCAGGACGAGCAGCGCGATGATCACACCGACGACGGCGTGCGGCATACCGGCCGCCTGGACGGCGGACTCGATGGTGGGCGACACACCCTTGGCGAGGCCGACCACGCCGACCAGGGCCATACCGAGGAGCCCCAGGCTGATCGCGGCCGTGCGGGTGGACGGGACGCCGGCGTGGTGGTCCGCGTCGATCACCACGCCCTGCCGGGTGATCGGCAGGAAGTAGTCGCGGTGGCGTACGGTCTGGGTCGCCACGAACAGGCCGTACAGGACCAGTGAGGCGAGCGCGGCGAAGGTGAGTTGGGCCGTGGAGAACTCCGGGCCCGGCTTGCTGGTGGTGAACGTCGGGAAGACCAGGGTGAGCGTGGCGAGCGTCGCGACGGTCGCGAGGGCCGGCGCCGGTGCCTTCCGCGTTGAAGACGGCGAGCCCGTGACGGAGGGACGCGACGAGCAGGCACAGACCGACGATGCCATTGCAGGTGATCATCACGGCCGCGAACACCGTGTCGCGCGCCAGGGTCGCACCCTTGGCGGCGCCGTCCGCCATCAGCGTGACGATCAGCGCGACCTCGATGATCGTGACGGCGACGGCGAGGACCAGCGAGCCGAAGGGTTCGCCGACCCGGTGTGCGACCACCTCGGCGTGGTGGACGGCGGCCAGCACAGCCCCGGCCAGCACCAGCGTCACGAGGACGACGACCGCCGCGGTCAGGTCGCGTCCCCAGGTGAAGGCCAGCAGGATCACCGCGACCACGGGCACTACGGCCGTCCACCGCGTCACAAGTGACCGGAGCCTAACGATCATGCTGCGATCGTCGCAGGCGTACGCGGGCACCGCACTCGGTGGCTAGAGGCTCGCGCCGGGACCGTGACACGGCCCGCCATGCAGGGCCCTCTGTCCAAAGCCCTCTGTCCGGGACCATGCGGGCCGGGCTTCACGCACCGGGAGCGGTGCTCGGTCATGAGCCGCGCACCGCTCCCGGCGATGGTCGTGCTGCGTCTGACGTGGTCAGACCTCGATGCTGTCCTTCGGAGCGCTCTCGGTCTCCTCGCGCGCCGTCTGCTTCTTGGAGGCGATCAGGCTGGTGATCGTGGTGACCACCAGGACCGCGAGGATCACGCCGAGGGAAACCGGGATGGAGATCTCGGGGACATGGACGCCGGACTCGTGCAGCGCGTGCAGCACGAGCTTGACGCCGATGAAGCCGAGGATGACCGACAAGCCGTAGCTGAGGTGGACCAGCTTCTTGAGCAGCCCGCCGATGAGGAAGTACAGCTGCCGCAGCCCCATCAGCGCGAACGCGTTGGCCGTGAAGACGATGTACGGGTCCTGGGTCAGTCCGAAGATCGCGGGGATCGAGTCGAGCGCGAAGAGCACGTCGGTGGTGCCGATCGCCAGCATCACTACGAGCATCGGCGTCATGACGCGCTTGCCGTTCTGCTGGATCCACAGCTTGGTGCCGTGGTAGCGGTCGGCCACGCCGAAGCGTTGCTCGGCGGCCTTGAGCAGCCGGTTCTCCTCGTACTCCTCGTCCTCCTCGTCGGCCCGGGCCTCCTGGATCAGCTTCCAGGCGGTGTAGATGAGGAACGCGCCGAAGATGTAGAAGACCCACGCGAAGCTCGCGATGATCGCGGCACCCGCTGCGATGAATATCGTGCGCAGGACGAGGGCTATGAGCACACCGACGAGGAGCACCCGCTGCTGGTACTGCGAGGGCACCGCGAACTTCGCCATGATCAGGACGAAGACGAAGAGGTTGTCGACGCTCAGGGACTTCTCGGTGATGAAGCCCGCGAAGAACTCTCCGGCGGGCTGGCCGCCGGAGAAGAGGAGCAATCCCAGTCCGAACAGTCCGGCCAGGACGATCCAGACGACCGTCCAGATTCCGGCTTCCTTGATCGAAACGTCGTGCGGCTTGCGGCCGATGAAGAAGTCGACCGCGATCAGGGCACCAAGGCCCAAGATCGTCAGGACCCACAGGGTCAAAGAAGCATCCACTGCGCCTCCGGCAGTACGTAACGGCAGATGTCAGCGTCGTCGTCGCTACCGGAGGTCTCTTCCACCCGCGTGGCAGCCGGGGCGCGTGATGCGTCCGGTGCCTGCGGGCCGACGCCCCGGGATCGGGCCTGATCCGTATTGACGGGTGCGCCGAAGTAGGCAGGGAATACTCCCCTCCGTGGGAAAGAGAGTACCCGAATCACCAAGTAAAGGTAAAGAGATCAGTAAAGGATGGACCAAATCCCCTGGTCAGAGCACTTTACTGATGCTTGACACTGTCTTCTGAGGGCGTCCACGGTCCAGGAACGAGACGTCCACGGCTCCAGGAACGAGGTGTCAGCGGTTCCAGGAGCGGCGGGCCGCAGCCACCTGTGCGAGCACCTGCTGGAGAACCTGGCTGCCCGGCGGTACGAGCGCGGGCTCGTATGTCCACGCGTGCCCGACCCACGGGTCGGCGAGGTGGTCGTCGGCGACCGGGGTCAGTCGAAGCAGCGAGCGCCACAGCGGATCGAGCAGCGGCCCGTAGGCGGCGGCGTCGTCCCGGTCGGCCACCATCATCAGATGGACGCCGACGGCCGGGCCCTCGTCCGCGAGGTAGCGCAGCTGCGTTACGGCGCGGTCGTCGAAGCCGTGCGGGAAGTCGTTGACGATCAGCAGTTGCTCGGCGGTGTCGAGGCCCGGCGGCAGCGAGTCGGCCGCTCCCCCGCGCACCGCCATCTGCACCAGGTCGACGCGCTGGGTGAGTTTGGCGAGGACGTCGGCCACGCCCGCGGCACCGACGCCGGGCGCGCCGTCGAGCACCCCTGACTGCACCAGTGGCGCGAGGGACGAGGCTCCCGAACCGGCCGGGTCGATGACGTGCACCGTGAACTCGCCGACGGGATAGACGGCGAGCAGCCGCGCGGCATGTGCCACCGCCGTGTCCATGGCGAGGCGGCGCAGCTGATCGGAGTCGGCGAGCGCGTCGTCGAGGCCGGCGCGGCCGCTGTCGATCCACAGGCCGCGCTCCAGCGGCAGCCGGACCAGCATCGGGATGCTCAGGTCCTCGCTCTCGGGCAGATGGAGATCGCCGAGGCGCAGCGCCATGGGGATCTCCATGGGTACCCGGTAGCCGTGCCAGACCGGGTTGTCCCAGCGCGCGTACGCCGCGGGCAGCGCGGGCTCGACGACCTGGGCCTCGGCGGCGAGCTGGGCGAGATCCCGGTCGAGGGCCATGCGGGCCTGGTCGACCAGTTGGGCGTGCTTGGCGCGGGCCACCTCGCGCGCGGCGTCGCCCTGTCCGCCGATCCGGCTGCGCGGGTCGGACAGAACCTTGTCGAGCTCCTGCTCCATGCGCGAGTCGGCGAAGTCGACGGCGCTGCGATATGCGGCGGCGGTACGGGCCAGGTCCTCGAACATGCCCCACACCTGGTTGTAGAGCCGCTCTTCCATGGACCAGCCGGTCGCGTCGCCCGCGACGGGCTGCGCGGACTGCCCGGGCGGAGCCGGTGGTGCGGTCGGCGGGGGCGGGGGCGGGGCCGCGTTCTGCCGGCCGGGGTGGCTGTAGTTGATCCCGCCGCCGACGGCGGGAGCGGACGGCTGGGTGACGGCGGAGGGGTCCGACGGTGCCGGGGCCCCCTGGTAGCCGGTCTGCGGCGCCGAGGCCCCTTGCGGACCCGGCGCGTCGTACGGGGACTGCTGCGGCGTTGCGTCCCCAGCGGCGATCTGGGGTCCGGTGTGCGGCTGGTCCGGTCCCGGCGCCGAGGTGGCCGCCTGTCGTGAGCGGTCCCCATCGGGCGTACGCGGCGGGGGTGCCGCCACCGAGCGGGCCAGTCCCTGGGCCACCGCCTCGTTGATGCTGCCCGCGAGCTGCCGGGCCTCATGAAGGCCCTGGTCGGCGAGGAGTTCGGCGAGGCCGCCCGCGTACCCCTGGCCGACCGCGCGGACCTTCCACGCACCCTGCCTGCGGTAGAGCTCCAGGGCGACGACCGCCGACTCGGTGTCCAGGCCGGTGATGGTGTAGCTGGCGACCTCGCGGCCGTCGAGGCCGGTGACGGCGACGAAGGGGGCGGCGACGGCGCCGAACCGGACCGGGCCTGCGCCCCCGGACGGCAGCGCGAGCAGCACAGTGACCCGGTGCACGGTCTCGGGCAGGGCGTCCAGGTCGAACGCGAGCCGGTGGTCGGCCGCCGCCTGCTTGGACACCTCGAGTCCGGGCAGGGTGGGCGCACCCGGGTGGGCCACCCACTCGACGCCGCGGACCTTGCCCTGCTCATCGCTGAGCGTGGCCCCGGCCACGATCGGCTTGCCGGCCGAAACACGGACCTCAAGACGGGCCTCGGAGAGCGGATGGTTCTGCCCCCGGACCAGCTCGGCCGTCATCGCCTAGTCCCCCTATGTCGCTTCGTGCGGTGCGCGCCCGGCTGCTTACAGGTGCGGCAGGATCGCGGGCATCAGGTCCTGGAACGTGCGGCCGTTGGCCGGGGTGCCGAGGGCCGTCATCTGCCAGCCCGGGCCCGCGCGGTGCACCTTCGCCATGATCTGGGCCGTGTACTGTCCGCCGCCCGCCAGCGTGTAGCGGGCGAGCTCGTCGCCGTTGGTCTCGTCGACCAGACGGCAGAACGCGTTCTGCACTTCCTGGAACGTCTGGCCCGTGAACGAGTTCACGGTGAAGATGATCTGGTCGATGTGGACCGGGACGCGCTGCAGGTCGACGAGGATCGCCTCGTCGTCGCCGCCCTGGCCCACACCACCGACCAGGTTGTCACCGGTGTGCCGTACGGAGCCGTCATCGCTGACGAGGTGGCGGAAGAACACGACGTCGACGGGCTGCTTGTCCGCGAACAGCACGGCGGAGGCGTCGAGGTCGATCTCCCGGGTGCGCGAGCCGAACAGCCCGCGCCGGGGGGCCGCCTGCCAGCCGAGCCCCATCCGCACCGCGGTCAGGGTGCCCCCGTCGTTCTTCTGCAGACTGATGGCCTGACCCTTGGTCATGTTGACCGTCACGCGCTGTTCCCCTCTCGAACTGTCCCCTGTTGCCGCGGAACCCGCGGATGAGCTGAACCCTACGCAGCGCCACTGACAGTGCCGAACCCCGGGGCGTGCTTTGTGTCGGTCTTGCAACACAGCGCGCATATGCCGAGGTCCGGAACGGCCGGCGTGGGCGTCAGGCCAGGCCCGCCTCCTTCATCTGGCGCAGCTCCTTCTTCATCTCCGACACCTCGTCGCGCAGCCGGGCGGCGATCTCGAACTGGAGATCGGCCGCGGCGGCACGCATCCGCTCGGTCAACTCCTCGATCTGCTCGGCGAGATCGGCCGCGGGACGGTCGGTCGGCACCGTCTCCTCGCCCTTGCCCTTGCCCTTGGCGGACTTGGCCGCCTTGCCGAGCGCGGGCACCGGGGCCTTGGCTCCCTTGCCGTCCTTCGACTTGCGGTAGCCCGAGCCGAGCAGCTGCTCCGTGTCGACGTCCTCGCGGGCGATCTGCGCGACGATGTCGTTGATCTTCTTGCGGAGCGGCTGCGGGTCGATGCCCCGCTCCGTGTTGTAGGCGATCTGCTTCTCCCGGCGGCGATTGGTCTCCTCGATGGCCTTTTCCATCGCCGGGGTGATCTTGTCGGCGTACATGTGGACCTGGCCGGAGACGTTGCGCGCCGCGCGGCCGATGGTCTGGATCAGCGAGGTGCCCGAGCGCAGGAAGCCCTCCTTGTCGGCGTCGAGGATCGCCACCAGGGACACCTCGGGCAGGTCGAGGCCCTCACGGAGGAGGTTGATGCCGACCAGGACGTCGTACTCACCGGCGCGCAGCTCGCGCAGCAGCTCGACGCGGCGCAGGGTGTCGACGTCGCTGTGGAGGTAGCGCACCTGGATGCCGAGCTCCAGGAAGTAGTCGGTGAGGTCCTCGGCCATCTTCTTGGTGAGCGTGGTGACCAGGACGCGCTCGTCCTTCTCGGTGCGCCTGCGGATCTCGTGCACCAGATCGTCGATCTGGCCCTCGGTGGGCTTGACGACGACCTCGGGGTCGATCAGGCCGGTGGGGCGGATGATCTGCTCGACCTGGCCGTCGCCGCGGGAGAGCTCGTACTGCCCCGGGGTCGCCGAGAGGTAGACCGTCTGCCCGATGCGCTCCTGGAACTCCTCCCACTTCAGGGGGCGGTTGTCCAGCGCGGACGGCAGCCGGAAGCCGTGGTCCACGAGGGTGCGCTTGCGGGACGCGTCGCCCTCGTACATCGCGCCGATCTGGGGCACGGTGACGTGCGACTCGTCGATGACGAGCAGGAAGTCGTCCGGGAAGTAGTCGAGCAGGGTGTTCGGCGGGGAGCCGGGTTCGCGGCCGTCGAAGTGCATCGAGTAGTTCTCCACGCCGGAGCAGGAGCCGATCTGGCGGAGCATCTCTATGTCGTACGTCGTACGCATGCGCAGGCGCTGGGCCTCCAGGAGTTTGCCCTGCTTCTCCAGCTCGGCGAGGCGCTCCCCCAGCTCCTTCTCGATGTCGTTGACAGCACGCTCCATGCGCTCGGGGCCCGCCACATAGTGGGACGCCGGGAACACGTAGAGCTGGGTGTCGTCACTGATGACCTCGCCGGTGAGCGGGTGCAGCGTGGAAAGGGCCTCGATCTCGTCGCCGAACATCTCGATGCGGACGGCCAGCTCTTCGTAGACCGGGAAGATCTCGATGGTGTCGCCGCGAACGCGGAAGGTGCCGCGTGCGAACGCCACGTCGTTGCGCGTGTACTGGATGTCGACGAAGCGGCGCAGCAGGTCGTCACGGTCGATCTCGTCGCCGACCTTCAGGTTGACCATCCGGTCCACGTACTCCTGCGGCGTACCGAGGCCATAGATGCAGGAGACCGAGGCGACCACGACCACGTCGCGGCGGGTGATCAGCGAGTTGGTGGCGGAGTGGCGCAGGCGCTCGACCTCCTCGTTGATCGAGGAGTCCTTCTCGATGTAGGTGTCCGACTGCGGGACGTATGCCTCGGGCTGGTAGTAGTCGTAGTACGAGACGAAGTATTCGACGGCGTTGTTCGGCAGCAGCTCGCGGAACTCGTTGGCCAGCTGGGCGGCCAACGTCTTGTTCGGCGCCATGACGAGCGTGGGGCGCTGGAGCTTCTCGATCATCCACGCGGTGGTGGCGGACTTGCCGGTGCCGGTCGCGCCCAGCAGAACGACATCCTTCTCACCTGCGCGGATGCGCTTTTCCAGGTCGGTGATGGCCGTGGGCTGGTCACCGCTTGGCTGGTAGGAGCTGACGACCTCGAAGGGCGCCACCGAACGTTCGATCTTTGATACGGGCCGCATGGAATCCACCGTACGACCCCGCACTGACAACGTGGCCGGATCACCAGCTCTGCGGGGTGCGGGAGCCTCGCTGTCCACGGCTCCGCCCGGGGCGTGGCTGAGGACGGCGGCCGGGCTGCGGAGCAGTGGGGTGCGCAGGAACGCCGGGCCTGTTCTCCACGGGGATCCCCTTGGGCCTGCCCATGACCGTCAGCGGGTCGAACATCACCACCACGCCGGCCAGACACAGAAAGACCAGCGGGCCGATCATCATGGGCGCGAGCAGGGCCGCGGGCGAGTCACCGGAGAGCGTGCTGGTCGAGCTGTGCAGGTGGACGCTGAGGGCGGCCATGCCGGTGTAGTGCATGCCGCTGACGGCGAGCCCCATGACGAGACTCGCGCCCACGCTCCAGAGGAATCCGCGGACCTGTCCCGCCGCCCACAGGGCGGCGGTGGCGGCCGCGACGGCTATGACGACCGAGGCGGCGACGGTGAGGGTGTTGTATTCGAGCTTCCCGTTGAGGCGCATGCCCGCCATGCCCAGGTAGTGCATCGAGGCGATGCCCAGGCCGGTGATGGTGCCTCCGGTGAACAGCGCCGTTCCGGTGGAACCCCGGTTGCCGACGATGAAGATCCCGATGCCGACCATCACGATGGCCACGCCCAGGCTCGCGAACGTCGTCAGTGGGTCGTAGTGAATCGGGGTCTCCTCGACCGTGAACCCCATCATCGCGATGAAGTGCATGGTCCATATGCCCGAAGCGATCGCGGCCGAGCCCAGCGCGAGCCAGCCGGCGCGCCACGAGCGGGCGACGAGCATCGATCTGTTGGTGCAGCGCAGTCCCAGCGCTCCGCCCAGGCAGGCCATGAGATACGCCACCAGCGGTGTGACGAGTCCGTAAGTGAAGCCGTCGACCGTGCCCTGCATGCGCGGCTGCCCTTCCCGCCCTGTTGCTCCTGAAATTCTCTGAAATGTCCCCACCCTCAGGACCGCAAGAGCGGACTGGGTTGAGGCAGAGAGTATGACTCGGACCGGATTGGTCGAACGATTTTCCGGCAAAGAATCACGGCCTTGCCCCACTTGTGCGGCGCCGGTGAGCGGACTTGGACAACTCCATTCAATCTGTGGCCATCTCGCACCCCCTCCCCTTGACGCTCCGCTGCGACTCTTGTGCTGTCTGTGATCACCGACGCGAGGATGAGGAGTAGGTATGCACGCGCGCGTTGCCGCCGTTACGACCGCCGCGCTTCTGGGGGGTGCCTTTCTGATGCCGCCCAGCCCGCACGCCCGTGCGGGGTCCCAGAGCACCGGTCCAGGGTCCCAGAGCACCGGTCCCGTGATCGTCTCCCACCGCGGCGCCTCCGCATACGCACCCGAGAACACCCTGGCAGCCATCGACAAGGCGGCCCAGATGGGATTCAGCTGGGTCGAGAACGACGTCCAGCGCACCAAGGACGGTGAACTCGTCGTCCTCCACGACGCCACGCTGGCCCGCACGACCGACGTCGAGGAGGTCTATCCCAACAGGGCTCCCTGGAACGTCAAGGACTTCACCGCCGCGGAGATCGCCCGCCTGGACGCCGGGAGCTGGTTCAGCCCCCGGTACGCGGGCGCGCGCGTACCGACGCTGAAGCAGTACATGGACCGTGTCTCGCACAACCACCAGAAAATCGTCCTGGAGATCAAGAATCCCGACCTCTATCCGGGCATCGAGCAGCAGACCCTCAAGCTGCTGAGCAACGAGGGCTGGCTCGACCCGGCGCATCTCACGGGCAGCTTGATCATTCAGAGTTTCAGCGTGAACAGCGTGCGGACCGTCCACGATCTGAGCCCCGGCATCAAGACGGCCTTCCTCGGCCGGCCGTCGATCGCGCTGCTGCCCGAATACGCCCGGTTCGCCGACGCGATCAACCCGGATCACGCCACGCTCTCGTCCGCCTACGTCTCCGCGGTTCACGGGGTCGACGGGCCGCACGGCACGCCGATGGAAGTCTTCGCCTGGACCGTGGACGACGCGGACGGCGCCCGGCGCGTGGCGGGTTTCGGCGTGGACGGCATCATCACGAACATGCCCGACGTGGTCCGCAAGGCTCTCCCGTAACACCGGGAGGACGTCGATCGGCTTCCCCGCCCGTGGTGCGGCCATGTGGCGGCGGCCGCGCCACGGGCGTTGTCAGTGGCGCGCCGTACGGTGGATCGCATGGACAGTCATGGGCAGTACGAACAGCAGGTCGTATGGACCGTCGTCGGCACGGACATCGGTCCGCTGCTGCTGGCGGCGACGCGCGACGGCCTGGTGAACGTCGTGTTCCACGCCACGGACGCGGTGCGTGACAAGGCGCTCGGCCACCTCGCTTCCCGTCTGGGCACCGAGCCCGTCGAGGCACCCGAGTCTCCGCTGCTGACCGATGCGATAGGTCAGGTCGCGGCTTACTTCGCGGGCGAGCGGCACGACTTCGAACTGCCGCTTGACTGGTCGCTGATCTCCGGATTCAACCGCCAGGTGCTGCGCGAGCTGGCGTCCGGCGTCCCGTACGGCTCGGTCGTGGGCTATGGCGACCTGGCCGGGCGAGTCGGCCAGCCGGGCGCGGCGCAGGCCGTGGGGGTGGCCATGGGCTCGAATCCGCTGCCGGTCGTCGTGCCGTGCCACCGGGTGGTCGAGAGCGACGGGGGTATCGGCGGGTTCGGGGGCGGTCTGGAGACCAAGCGGAAGCTGCTCGCGCTGGAAGGGGTGCTTCCGGAGCCGCTGTTCTGACGCCTCACCGGTGATCCGAGGGATCGCTGAGCGGTCTCGCACGGCCACGCGACAGCGCGCAATCTAGTGTCCGCAGGTCGTGCCGTCCTGGGTGCCCCTGGCCGGCTACTCGTAGTGCCGTGCCTCGAAGACGTTTCCGTCCGGGTCGCGGAAGTAGAAACTGCGCTTGGCCTTTCCGCGGGCGCCGTAGGAGTCGTACGAGAAGCCAGAAACGGGGACGGCGCGCTCCTCCAGACGTGCTCGCAGTGCGTCGAAATCGTCTGCCTGCAGGGACAGGCAGACGTGGTTGACCGGGTGCCCGGCGCTGTCGGCGCCTCCCGGGACCATGTCCATGTTCGCCGCCATGGGAAGGGGCGCGAGGTCGAAAATGGTCTCGTCATTGAGGCGTACTGAGGGGAACGACGCCTTGCCGGCGGCGAATTCGGTGACCCTCAGGGGCTCCAGGCCGACCGCCTTCTCGTAGAAGTCGGCGGAGGCCACCGGATCGCGCACCCACAGGACGACGTGGTCGAGACGTGTCGGGTTGTCCGTCATGCTCCCAGGCTGGTGGCGTACGCCGGAGGTCGCAAGGGTTTGACCGGGCGCCCCACTCGCCAGAGATCCAGGGGTGAGGTACGGCCGACAGGAGGTAGGCGCGTGATCGTGGTGTCCGAAGAGGTGCGGGAGGCGCTCGACGCGCGTCGGCCGGTGGTGGCCCTGGAGTCGACGATCATCGCGCATGGGCTGCCCCGCCCGCGCAATCTGCAGGTCGCGCTGGAGCTGGAGGGTGTCGTACGGCGGGAGGGTGCCGTCCCCGCGACGATCGCCGTGCTCGACGGGCGGCCCCATGTCGGACTCGACAAGGAGCAGGTGGAGCGGGTCGCGAACGAGGACGGGATCCGCAAGCTCGGTCACCGCGATCTGCCGCTCGCGGTGGCGGCGGGCGCGAGTGGGGCGACGACCGTGTCCGCGACGGCTCTGCTGGCCGCCCGCGCCGGCGTACGGGTGTTCGCGACGGGCGGGCTCGGCGGCGTGCACCGGGAGTGGACGGTGACGCAGGACGAGTCGGCCGACCTGGGCCTGCTGGCGCGTACCCGGATCACGGTGGTCTGTGCGGGCGTGAAGTCGATCCTGG
This sequence comes from Streptomyces dengpaensis, assembly GCF_002946835.1. NCBI lineage: Bacteria > Bacillati > Actinomycetota > Actinomycetes > Kitasatosporales > Streptomycetaceae > Streptomyces > Streptomyces dengpaensis. The sequence continues at coordinate 6,617,649 of NZ_CP026652.1, read as the reverse complement.
ACGTGCCCGCGACGCTGCAGCGCCTGGAGACGCTGGGCGTGGCGGTGACCGGGTACGGCACCGATCGCTTCCCCGGCTTCTACCTGTCGGACTCGGGATATCCGGTGGACTGGACGCTGCAGACCCCCGGGCAGGTTGCGGAGGTCATGCGCGCGCAGGACGCCCTGGGCGCTCCTGAGTCGGCGCTCATCGTCGCGAACCCCGTCCCTGAAGAGGAGCAGCTCGATCCCGAGCTCCACGCGCGCGTGCTCGCCGACGCGCTGCGCGCGTGCGAGGCCGAAGGCGTGGCCGGACAGGCCGTGACGCCGTTCCTGCTCGACTATCTGGTGCGGCACACCGACGGCGCCTCCCTGAACGCCAATCTGGCGGCGGTGCGCGGCAACGTACGGCTCGCGGCGCGGATCGCGGCGGCCTGGGCCGGGGCGTGAGCGGGACGGATCACGGGGGCGCCGGGCGCGATACGACGGTGCCCGCGGGCGCTCTGCTCGTCGTCGGGGACGTGGTCACGGACGTCGTCGCCCGGCACCGCGGGCCGCTCGCGGCGGGCACCGACACGGCCGCCGCGATCCGCACTCTGCCGGGCGGCGCGGGCGCCAACGTGGCGTGCTGGGCGGCGCACTGGGGCTGCGCGGACGTACGGCTGCTCGGCCGGGTGGGCGCGGACGCGGCCGGATGGCACGAGCGAGAGCTCGGGGCCTGCGGCGTACGTCCCCTTCTCGTCGTTGATCCCCAGGCGCCGACCGGGACGGTGATCTGCCTGGTGGACACGGGGGCTTCGGCGGAGCGGACGTTCCTCACGGACAGCGGGGCCTCCCTGCGGCTCGCCCCCGATGACTGGTCACCGGCGCTGCTCGACGGTGCCGCGCGGCTGCATCTGTCGGGCTACTTGTTCTTCTCCGAGCCGAGCCGGGCGCTGGTGTCGGTGGCGCTGGAGTCGGCACGCTCGCGTGGCGTACCGGTCAGCGTGGATCCGGCGTCGGCGGGATTCCTCACCGAGCTGGGCGTCGACCGCTTTCTCGAACTCTCCGAGGGCGTCGACGTCCTGCTTCCCAGCCGCGACGAGGCGTACCTGCTGACCGGGCTGCCCGATCCCGCGGACGCGGCGGCCAAGTTGAGCCGCCACGTCCCCCTGGTCGTCGCCAAGCAGGGAGCCGATGGGGCCCTGGTGGCCCGCTCGGGAGCGGTCCGGGCCCGTGTCCCGGCCGTGCCCGCCGCACCTCGCGACACCACGGGCGCAGGCGACGCCTTCACGGGAGCCTTCCTCGCCGCCCTGCTCGGGGGCGCAGAACCCGAGGAAGCGGCGGTCCAGGGGTGCGAGGCGGGTGCGATGGCGGTGGAGCGGCTCGGGGGAAGGCCGCCGGCGGGCGTCTGACGGCTGCTGTAGGGGACACATGCAGGGTGCCCCCTACAGGAGGGCGAGCCGACGAGACCGACGTCCAGGTGCCCGGACGACGCCGACCAGTGGACCCTCGCGCAGGTGGACGGTCGCACCCACGGCACCCCGCGTCAACTCCTCTGTCTCCTCTTACCCTTTGCGCCCCACGCCGAGATCATCGGTGCCGTCGCCAGGTCCATGGAGCCGGAGGCGACGTTGGCCAGGTGGCGGTCGATGTCCTGGTGGGTGGCCAGGCCCGCGGTGACGAGCTGGTCGCGGATCTGACGGACCGTCGCGGACTCCAGGGCGGCGCAGGCGGGCGACGTGACGGGGAAGTACGCGTCGGCCTCCACGCCGTGCAGTCCCGCCTCGCGCAGCAGGCGCGGGAGTTTGCGGCCGTACGCGAGGTCGGCGCCGCGCTCCGCGAGCAGACTGCGGAAGCCCTGGCGCAGCCGGTTCGCGAGCTGTTGCTCGGGGCCGTACTCGTCGGGGCAGATCAGGGGCTGCAGCGCGGGGTCCCCGTCCTCGACGAGGAGCCGGCCACCGGGGCGCAGGGCCTTGACCATCGACCGCAACGCCCGCTCCCGGTCAGGGACATGGACGAGCACGAGCCGGGCGTGCACCAGGTCGAAGCCCTCCCCCGGCGGTTCCTCGGCGCCCACGTCGTGCACGCGGACCTCAACTGGCGGCCGGGCAGCCGAGGCCACCAGTGAGGTGTCGATGTCGGTCGCGACGACCCGCCCGGTCGGGCCGACCTTCTTGGCGAGCCAGGACACCACGGACGTGCCGCCCGCGCCGACCTCCCAGCAGCGCCAGCCGGAGCCGATGCCGAAGCGCTCGATGTGCCGGAACGTCGTGGGGTCGAAGAGAGTGGCGAAGGCGTCGAAGCGCTGCCCCGCCTCGGTCTGCCGGTTGTCGAGGAGATAGCCGTCGGTTCGCGTCATGGGGAGATCATCCCATTTGCCTTACTTACCTGAAATCGCCGACGCTCCCGTTTGCCGATACCCGCACGAACGGCCAGGCACCGCCCGCCCTCGCTTCGCGCCGGAACGGAATATTCCGTTCCCACAGGCTTCTCGGGCACTCGATCAGGCCTGGCAGACTGGCGTGCCAAGGCGCAAAGTGCGGCGCGAGGAGATCCACGCAAGGAGATCCAGATGTCCATGGCAGGGAATCTGCGGAAGGTCACGGCCCTAGGAGCGGTCGGCAGCCTCCGCAAAGTGGCGCGGCTGACACGGCGGCGCGCCCGTGTCGACCTGAGTCACCCCGCCCGGTCTCCGCTGGGCTCCGCGGTGGTGAACTGCGTGGCATACCAGGACGGCGCCCGAGTCCCCGGCGGCCGCGATCTGGTCGACACCGTGGAGCGGATCCGCAAGAGCGACGAAGGATTCGTCTGGCTCGGACTGCACGAGCCGACGGACCGCGAGTTCGCCGGTCTCGCCGAGCTCTTCGACCTGCACCCTCTCGCCGTCGAGGACGCGGTGGAGGCCCATCAGCGCCCGAAGCTGGAGCGGTACGGCGACACGCTGTTCGCGGTGTTCAAGACCGTCTGCTACGTCGAACACAAAGAACTGACCGCGACCAGCGAAGTGGTGAACACCGGCGAGATCATGGTGTTCGTCGGGCCCGACTTCGTCATTACCGTGCGGCACGGACGGCACGGCTCCCTGGGTCCGCTGCGTGAGGAGCTGGAGGCGGACGCTCAACAGCTCACCAAGGGACCGGCCGCGGTGCTGCACGCGATCGCGGACCATGTGGTCGACGACTATATGAGCGTCACGGACTCGGTCCAGGCGGACATCGACCACGTCGAGGCCGATGTGTTCACCGAGAACGGCGCTCGGGCCGACGCCGGTCGCATCTACCAGCTCAAGCGTGAACTCCTCGAACTGAAGCGGGCCGTGGTCCCGCTCGCCCGGCCGGTCCAAGAGCTCGCCACCCGGCCGATACGGGTGGTCGACCCGGAGATACAGGCCTACTTCCGGGACGTCTGCGACCATCTGCTGCGGGTCACCGAGCAGATCGCCGCCTTCGACGACCTGCTCAACTCAATCCTGCAGGCACACCTCGCGCAGGTGACGGTCGCGCAGAACGAGGACATGCGGAAGATCACGGCATGGGCGGCGATCGTCGCCGTACCGACGATGGTCTGCGGGATGTACGGCATGAACTTCGACCACATGCCGGAACTGCACTGGCGGTTCGGCTACCCCCTGGTCATCGGCGTGATATCCGTCGCCTGCCTCGTCGTGTACCGGGGGTTCAGGCGCAACGGCTGGCTCTGAGGCGCTCCCCATTCGGCACGGCCGGCCGGACGGGGAGCGCACTCGGGGGGACTGGACTGCGGGAACCGGTGGATCGCACGATCGAGACGATGCGGCGATCGCGAGGATCGCGAGGATCGCGAGGATTCAGCTATCGGGCGATCGCAAGGATCGTGACTATCGGGCGACCGTAAGGTTTCGAGACCATCGGGCGGACCGGTCGGGTCAGCACCATCGGGCGGACCGGCAGGGTCAGCGCCGCTCGCTCTTCGCGTAGACACTCTCGACCCAGTCGGCGAGCTGTTCCTCCGTCAGATGCTGGGCCAGATCGGCCTCACTGATCATGCCGACCAGTCGTTTGTTCTCGATCACCGGAAGCCGGCGGATCTGGTGTCCCTTCATCTCCTGGAGCACCTCGCGGACATCGGCGCCCGAGTCGATCCAGCGCGGCGTGCCCTGAGCCATCTCGCCCGCGGTCACGCGTGCCGGGTCGTGGCCCATGGCCACACAGCCGACCACGATGTCGCGGTCGGTGAGGATGCCGCAGAGCCGTTCGTTCTCGTCACTAATGGGCAGCGCCCCCACGTTGAGCTCGCGCATCAGCTGGGCAGCGCGGTCCAGGGTCTCGTGGGCGGGAATCCACTGGGCACCACGGTGCATGATTTCTCCGGCGGTGGTCATGAAGTACCTCCCGGTGCCGGACGGCCGGCGCGGCGCGGAACACACCGCTAGTCCCGGCGCCCTACATTCTTGCCGCGTCACCGGGGATGCGCACCCGGAAGTCCGGGCTTACCGAAGTTGCACGCCATCGCCCCGGGTCAGACCGAGAACCCGACGATCTTCCGCGGGACGACGCGGATGATCAAGCGGACCTCGTCGTCCTTCTCCGCGGGAGGGCCGATGCCGAGGTACTTGTGCGAGAGCTCGTACGGCAGGCGCTTGGCGTCGTCGGGGAGGATCTCGGCGGTGCCGCGGATCTCGACCGAGGTGTAGGGCTTGGCGAGGTCGAAGACCGAGAGGCTGATGCGGGGGTCCCGCTGGAGGTTGCGCACCTTCTGGCGTCCGGCGGTCGAGGAGAAGAGGACGGTGTCGCCCTCACGTTTGATCCAGACAACCGAGTTCTGGGGTGCGCCGCCGGGGCCGAGGGTGGCGACGCTGGCGAAGTTCTTGCCGTCGAGGAGGGCGCGTACGGAGCCGTCGAAGGAGACCGAAGGGTCGGCGGAGAGCGTCATGAACACAGGCCAACTGCATGCACGTGCATATAAAAGCGCTTTGCGGAGACGGCGACTCAGCCGCTCCACACCGGGCGGCGCGGATCCGATCAGCCGTTCCAGGCCGGATGGCGCGGATCGTCGGCACGCACCAGGACGTCGGCCGTGGCGCTCGGGTCGGCCTCGGTCTCGTAGCGCTCGAACGCCGGGAGGGTCCAGTGCTCGGCCTCGGGCGTACGGCGGCGGAGGGCGCCCGGGGAGAGGAGCACATGGACGCTGAAGTCGAAGGGGAACCAGTGGCGCAGGAGGAAGGGGCCGTGCAGCAACAGGAAGGCGCCGGGCGGGAGTTGGACGTAGGAGCTGCGGGTGGCGCGGTCGGTGGCCGGGTCCCAGAGGTCGGGCAGGACGCGGCCGTCGCCGTCCGCTTCGAGGGGGCCGAAGACCTCACGCCAGAGGGCGCCGGTGTCGAACCAGCCGTCGTAGTACGCCTCGACGTCCTGGTGCCCGTATTCGAGCCGGAGCGACGCCGGCCGCAGGAAACCCTCCGTGCCGACAACGAGCGAGGACCGGCCGCGTATGCGCAGCGCCTCGGAGACGCGGTGCGCGAGGTCGCCGGGGCGGGCGGCCGGGGCTCCGTCGAAGGCGATGCGCGGCCAGGGGCTGCCGTCGTCCAGTTTCAGGTCGAGCAGGCGCTGGGCGAGGAGGTCGCCGAGCCGTTCCCAGGTGATCGCTTCGAGTCGCACACGGCCCATGATGCCGCGACCTGGGGGCAAGCTCGCGAGCGTGGCGGGTGCCGCGCGCGAGGGCACCCCGAGCCGGCCCCGCGGATCATCTCTGGCTCACGCTCCGGCTGCCCTCGAGGACGGCCCCCCGGCGCGCGGCCCCGGCGACGTGGATCAAGGGTCGGGCGGGGGAATGAACCGGGTATGGAACCGATCGCGACTCCCCCGCACGGCACCGGACTTGTCGTCATCCAGCCGCTCAAGAAGCGGCGCTGTGCCGAGTGCCGGACCGGGCCGCTGGCGCTGCTGGTGCTGGAGGAGGGGGCGCCGCGGTGTCTGGACTGCGCGGATCTGGGTCATCTGGTGTTCCTGCCGCGGGGGGACGCCGCGCTGACACGGAGGTCGCGTGAGAGCAGTGCGCTGTCGGCGGTGGTGGTGCGGTTCAACCGGCGGCGGAGCCGGTACGAGCGGCAAGGCATCCTCGTCGAGGAGGAGGCGCTCGCCCTGGCCGAGGAGCGGTGCCTCGCGGACGCGGAGGCGCGGCAGCGCCGCCGGGTGCGGGACGCGCGGCGGCGGGAGGCGGAGGATCTGCGGTTCACGGACGCGTTCGAGCGGGAGATACGCCGGCTGTTTCCCGGCTGCCCGGCCGACCGCGCGCGGGCGGTCGCCGCGCACGCCGCGACGCGCGGAAGCGGGCGGGTCGGGCGCAGCGCCGCGGGCCGAGCGCTGTCCGAGGCGGCGGTGACCGCGGCGGTCCGCGCCTCCGCACGGCACACGGACACCCCGTACGATCAGCTGCTGATGAGCGGCGTGCCGCGGCACGAGGCGCGGCGGCGGATCGCGGCCACGGTGGAGGAGCGGCTTCGGGAGTGGCGCGACGAGCACACGCCTGGCGCGTGACCGGCTCCGCGGCGGGCCCACGTGACGAGCGACCTGCGTGAAGCGCGACCTGGCGGCCACGCGCCTCCGGCATGCGTGACCGAGGCCCGGCAGGCCTACGTAAGCCGCGACACGGCAGGCACGCGTGACCCACTCCCCGGCGGACACGCGCCCCCAACAGCCTGCCAACACGCGTGGCCGAGGCCCGGACGCTCAAGTGGCCCGCGACGGGGCAGACGCGCGCGCCCAAAGGCTCAAGAGGCTCGCGTATGCGGCTGCGGGTCTCGGCCATGGTCACTGTGGTCGTACAGGTTTTCACTTGTGGTGATGGTTGGTGCCGTGCAGGATCTTTGGGTCCGGGGGTGACGCGGGAGTGGACATGATCGATGGGCCGTATTTCGTGCTGACGGTGTTGGCGGTACTCGGCTGCGGCCTGGTGGCCGGGGTGTTCTGCGGGTTCTCGACGTTCGTGATGAGGGGGCTCGCCGAGTTGCCGCCCGCGCAGGGGGTAGCCGCGATGAATGCGATCAATGTCGCCGCCGTGCGCCCGGCGTTCATGCTGGTGTTCCTCGGCTCGGCGGTGCTGTGCGCGGTGCTGGCCGTGGTGACGTTCGTGCTGTTGCCGGACGAGGGGACGGTGGAGCTGCTGCTGGGTAGCGCGCTGTATCTGTTCGGGTCGCTCGGGGTGACGATCGTGGCGAACGTGCCGCGCAATGACGCCCTGCTCAAGATGGATCCCGGGGCGCCGGAGACGGCCGCCTACTGGCGTACGTACGTCCGTGAATGGACGGGGTGGAACCACGTGCGCACGGTCGCGTCGGCCGCCGCGGCGGTCTCGTACACCCTGGCCCTCACCTGAGGGACGTCCCCGCCCTCACCTGAGGGACGTCCCCGCCTCGCCTGAGGGACGGACTCGGCCTCGCCGAGGGACGAACTCGCCCTCCGCGCTGAGGTCGAAACTCGCCCCAACCTGCGACAGGAGCGCGCCCTCACCCGAACGGCGGCGACCAGGCAGCCGACGTATCGTGGCGGGAAAGGAGTGTCGCCGAAGCCTGCGGGCCGATCCCAAGGGATGCATGCGGGATTCATGACCGACGGCCGCGCGGCCCCTCACCGTACGCGTACGCGAGGGAGACGGCCATGGCCGATCCCAAAGGATTCATGACCACACCGCGCGAGGAGTACCCGCGTCGGCCCGTCGAGGAACGCGTGCGGGACTGGAACGAGGTGTACGTCCCCGGAGCGCTGCTGCCGATCATCAACCGGCAGGCCGACCGCTGCATGGACTGCGGAATCCCCTTCTGCCACGACGCCTGTCCGCTCGGCAATCTGATCCCCGAATGGAATGACCTCGTCTCGCGGGACGACTGGCGACAGGCGAGCGACCGTCTGCATGCCACGAACAACTTCCCCGAGTTCACCGGGCGGTTGTGCCCCGCGCCGTGCGAGGCGGGCTGTGTGCTGGCGATCAACCAGCCGGCGGTCACGATCAAGAACGTCGAGGTGGCCATCGCCGACCGCGCCTGGGAGGACGGTTTCACGCCACCGCGCCCGCCGGACCGGCTCTCCGGACGGACCGTCGCGGTGATCGGGTCGGGGCCCACCGGCCTCGCCGCGGCACAGCAGTTGACGCGGGCCGGACACACCATCGCGGTGTACGAGAGAGCCGACCGGATCGGCGGGCTGCTGCGCTACGGGATCCCCGCGTTCAAGATGGAGAAGCGGCACCTGGACCGGCGGCTCGAGCAAATGCTGGCGGAGGGAACCAAGTTCCGTACGTCGACGGGGATCGGCACGGACATCGACGCCGCCGAGCTGAAGGAGCGCTACGACGCGGTGATCCTGGCCGTCGGCGCCACCGCATGGCGGGAACTGGACGTACCCGGACGGGAGTTGAGCGGCATCCATCAGGCGATGGAGTATCTGCCGCTGGCCGACCGGGTGTGCGAAGGGGATCTGGACGTCTCGCCGTTGTCCGCGGCCGGGAAGCACGTGGTGATCGTGGGCGGCGGGGACACCGGTGCCGACTGTCTGGGGACGGCCGTACGTGAGGGCGCGGCGTCCGTGACGCAGCTGGACATCTATCCGCAGCCCGAGTCGGAGCGCGACGAGGAGGCCGAGCCGTGGCCGACGTACCCGAAGATCTACCGGCTCTCGGCCGCGCACGAGGAGGCAGGTGTGCTCGGGACGGCGCCCGCCGCGGACGCGGACGCGCGGCTCTTCGCGGCGTCCACGCTCCACTTCACCGGGGACGCGGGCGGGCGGGTGCGTTCCCTGCACCTCGTCGAGGTCGACGAGCGGCGCCGCCCGGTCCCCGGCTCCGGGCGGACCCTCCCGGCCGACCTCGTGCTGCTCGCCCTCGGCTTCTCGGGCCCCGACCGCCATGACGGCCTGATCGACCAGCTCGGGCTGGCTCTCGACCCGCGCGGCACGATCGCCCGCGACGCGGACTTCGCGACCAACGTCCCCGGGGTGTACGCCGCCGGGGACGCGGCCCGCGGCCAGTCCCTCATCGTCTGGGCCATCGCCGAGGGCCGCGCGGTGGCGGCCGCCGTCGATCGCGCCCTGACGGGGGCGTCGCGGCTTCCGGCGCCGATAGGGCCGTACGACCGGCCGATGAGGGTGTAGCCGGAGAACCCGCCCCGCCCCCGCGGGCGGCGCGGCGGGTTCAGCCGCGCTCGTCCGTGCCCGCCACCTTCGCCGTGGACAGCGCCACCCGGTTCCAGGTGTTGATCGTGAGGATCAGGGCCAGGACGTGGGCGAGTTCCTGGTCGTCGAAGTGGGCGGCGGCCTCCGCGTAGACGTCGTCGGGCACGCCCGCGTCAGGCGGAATCCTGGGTCAATTCTGCGGAGCGGATCGGCGCCGATCTGCACCTGGAGCTGTCGGGCTCGGGCGGGCGGCGGGCCGCGCTCATGCGGGCGCTGCGTGAGGCCGTACGCAGCGGCAGGCTCGCGCCGGGGACCCGGCTGCCGCCGTACCGCTCGCTCGCCGCCGACCTGGGCGTCGCGCGCAACACGGTGGCCGACGCGTATGCCGAGCTCGTCGCCGAGGGCTGGCTGACCGCCCGGCAGGGCTCCGGGACCCGGGTCGCGGACCGCGCCGCACCGCCGCGCTCCGGGACCCGGGTCGCGGACCGCGCCGCACCGCCGGGCGCCCCCGCGCGCGTACCCAAAAAGGCACCTCTACGCGCGCGTGGACCCCGGCACGATCTGCGGCAGGGCACGCCGGACGCGTCGTCGTTCCCGCGCGCGGACTGGCTTGCGTCGTACCGCCGCGCCCTCCAGCAGGCGCCCAACGAGGCCTTCGGGCCAGGCGATCCGGCGGGGCGGACCGAACTGCGCGAGGCGCTCGCCGAGTACCTGGCACGCGCGCGTGGCGTCCGCACGGAGCCCGGACGGATCGTGATCTGCTCCGGCTTCGCGCATGCCCTGCGGCTGCTCTTCCCGCGGGTCCTGCGAGGCCCGCTGGCCGTCGAGTCGTACGGCCTCGGCTTCCACCGCGAGCTGCTGACCGCCGGGTCCGTACGGACCGTGCCACTGCCGCTGGACGAAGACGGCGCGCAGGTGGGCGAGTTGGGCCGGGAACGGGCCGTATTGCTCACGCCAGCACATCAGTTCCCGACCGGCGGTCCGCTGCGTGCCGAGCGGCGCGCCGCCGTGATCGACTGGGCACGCGCGCGTGGAGGGGTGATTCTGGAGGACGACTACGACGGCGAGTTCCGGCATCCGGAGGCGGTGATGGCCGCGCCGGACGGGCTGGTGGTGGGGTACGCGACGCCCGCGGAGCATGCGTATGGGGCGGCGCTCGACGCGTTGTGCGGGGTGCTGCCGCCCGGGTGACGGCTCCGGCCGGGCTGACGCTGCAACCCGGCCGGCTGACGGCACGCAACGCCGCTCACCCGGCCGACGGCACACATCGCCCCGTCGGTCACCGAGGGGCGTTGTGGTGGGGAGGCGCGCCCTCGCCGGAGGGCTGTCGGGCGCCGGCGCGCCCAGCGCGGTACGTGTCCAATGTTTTCAATTCAGCGTCACATTAGGGGTGTTCACAGAGTTCAAGAAGAAACACAGACTCAAGTGGGTCAGGAGAGAAGGAAGTCCGCCTCCCCCGCCTTCGCGCCCTGGATGAACGCGGTTATCTCGCCGGGTGTGTAGATCAGGGCGGGGCCGTCCGGGTCCGCCGACTGGCGGACCGCGATGCGCCCGTCGGCGAGCTTCATCGCCTCCAGGCAGTTGCCGCCGTTTCCGCCGCTCCACGGCTTGTGCCAGCCCTCGTTGCCCAGGTCGCGGGCGGGCATTCCGTTGTAGATGCGCACGGGGCGTATCCGCGGCTTGATGCGTTCCATTCACAGCTCCTTGCGGAGATCCAGCAGGATCTCCTTCGTGCGATGTGCTGTAGCGGCTTGCGCCGCCATGCGGTCCATGACCTCGAGATGTGTCGCCACCTCTGAGCGCGCGTCCAGGTAGACCGCGCCGGTCAGGTACTCGCTGTAGACCATGTCCGGGAGCTCCGGCACGGCAAAGCGGAACAGCACGAAGGGCCCGTACGTGCCGGGATGCGGACCCGAGGAGAACGGGATCACCTGCAGCGTCACGTTGGGCAGCTTCGCGGCTTCGAGCAGTCTGTCGATCTGGGCGCGCATCACCTCGGGGCCGCCGAGGGGGCGGCGCAGGGCCGTCTCGTCCATCACGGCCCAGATACGGGGTGCGTCCTCACGAGTGACCAGCTCCTGGCGCTGCATGCGCAGCGCCACATGACGCTCGATGTCCTCGGGCCTGGTCTGGGCGATGGCGCCCGCCTTCAGGACGCCACGCGCGTACTCCTCGGTCTGCAGCAGTCCCGGCACGAAGTGGGGTTCGTACGAGCGGATCAGGGCGGCCGCACCCTCCAGGCTGACGTGCATGGAGAACCAGCCCGGCAGGACGTCGTGGAACCGCTGCCACCAGCCGGGCTTGTTGGCCTCCTCGGCCAGTTGGACGAAGGCCTCGGCCTCCTCGTCGCTGACGCCGTACGACTTCAGCAAGAGCTGCAGGTACGGGATTTTGAGGGAGACCTCGGCCATCTCCATACGACGGACCGTGGCGGGCGCGACGCGCAGGATGCGCGCAGCCTCCTCACGCCTGAGACCCGCGCGTTCCCGCAGGTCCAGCAGGCGCCGCCCGAGGACGACCTGACCGACCGTCGGCGCGGACCGCGGTTCGCTCACGTCCTACCTCCACTGAGTCCTGACCGGACGGGACAGCCGTGTCCGGGCAGCCCTGGCGGCGCCGTTCGGAGTCTCATCGACGTTCCCAACTGGCGCCGCTCGGCGTGCTGTTGCGAGCAGTGTGCCACGGGCCCTCGCGAAGTCACATGGCACTCTGCACTTTTCAGAGTGACTCTTGCCAAGTGTTCACGGCGGGGCGATAGTGGCAAGCGTGATTCCGTCCGCGCCGTTAGGAACAGACGCCGCCGTAGACCGGCTCGGTCTCCGTGCCGCCGCAGGGCCCCGCCCCGGCGCGGCCGCCGAGCGCCGGTTCCGCTTCGAGCTCGCCGCACACCCGGGCTCCGTGGCCCTGGCAAGACGCCTGGCACGTTCCCGGCTGTCCGGATGGGCTGTGTGCGAGGACACCTGCGACACAGCGGCCCTCGTCATCTCCGAGCTGGTCACCAACGCGATCGTGCACACCACCGGCGAGCACGTCGTGTGCGAACTGCACGACGGCGACGAGGTGGTGCGGATAGCCGTGCGGGACGAGGGTTGCGCCCCTGGTGGGCCCTGCCCCTCGCCGCAGCGGCCCGAGGAGGAGCACGGGAGGGGACTGCTCCTCGTCGCGGCCGTGTCCCGGGCCTGGGGAGTCCAGGACACCGGGCAGGGCCTGCTGGTCTGGGCGGAGCTGGAGCGCACCGCGGAGCCAGAACGCACCGCGGACCGGCACCGCACCCCGGACGGGCACCACACCCCCGACGGGCCCGACGCGGGCACCCAAGCCCGGTCGGACCAGGGCTGGACGGCAGCCCGTTCGGACCAGGGCTGGACGGCAGCCCGTTCGGACCAGGGCTGGACGGCGGCCCGTTCGGACCAGGGCTGGACGGCGGCCCGCTCGGACCTGGGCTGGAGCGCGAAGAAGCCACCGGCCGACGGCCGGGGCGCCGGGACGGAAGCGTCCTGGGGAACGGGGAGCATGGGGGTCCCCCCGATCGAGCGGAGCCGAGATTGGGGGAGGGTGTGAGGGGTACGTCGGCGGCGGGGCCCGGAAGGCAGGTCCTGAGCCTGGACACGCTGGTCCGCCTGAAGCGCGACCAGCGGATGCCGGGGCCGCTGAGGCGTCTCCTCGTACCCGAGGGCATGACCGTACCGCTGGGCTGTGACGCGGTGTCGGTGCCCGCCCGGTTCGGGCCGATACTGCTGCCGCGACTGCCCCGCGTGGGCTGCGTCTACGCCGACAGGGCGCACTGGTGGTGGATCGTGCCCTCCGACTCCGATGTCGCCCTGGAGTGGCCGGCACCCGCGCACTACGCCACGGGGGCGTTGGTACCGGAGGCACCCGACGCGTCCGGCGCACCCGGGCTCATCTACAAACCGGCCGGCACCCTTCCGTACACCCCGCCGATCCCGCTCTATCTGGCCCTGTGCCGGGTCACCGGTGCGACACCCTCCTGGACGCGTCCGATCAGTGCGTGAGCAGGCCCTGGTGCAGACCCTGACCACGGGTCGCCGTAGGACCCCCGACAATCCACCGATGTCCGAAGTGTGACGGTCCGGCGCAAACTCTTTGCCGGCAGGGGTGGAGGACTGCATTCCTGGGGAGTGCATCGTTCGTCCGCTGTCGGATATCGGGGGAGGCCACGGGTGGCAAAGAAGCACAGCGACGACCGGCCGGCGCCGTCCGACTCCGAGTTCCTGCTCTTCGGCGGCCAACTCCGCTACGACATGGGCCGGTCCCAACACGCCGACACGTTCATGGAGTTGAACTTCCGCGCGATGGTGAGGCGGCTGCCGTCGCTGCTCGCGTCCAGTTTCCGCCGGGCCTGGAAGGCGGACCGCCCGCCGCCCGTGTCGTGCTGGCCGCCGAGGTGGCCCGCGGCGGAGCCCAGGCAGTCAGCCTGCTGGCGGTCAACAGCGTCCTCGGGCAGCTGATGACGAGCGGCCCGGTCGGGGGCCGGCTGCGCGGCGGCCGGCGTCCTGACGGTGCTGCACCCCGCGCTGCTCCCCTGAGGTCGGGGGCGGTTCTTCGTCCTGGCCCATGGGGACAGAACGAGGACGCGTTCGCGGCCCCTCAGTCGATACAAAACTCGTTGCCCTCGATGTCCTGCATCGGGATGCACGAATCATTGCCGTCATACAGCGTTCGCACGTGTACCGCGCCGAGCGGGACCAGTCGTGCGCATTCGGCCTCAAGTGCGGCGAGGCGCTCTTTACCTACGAGTCCGGTGCCGACCCGCACGTCAAGATGCAGCCGGTTCTTGGCGGCCTTCCCTTCGGGGACGCGCTGGAAGTACAGTCGCGGGCCCACACCTGAGGGATCACTGCAGGCGAACCATGAATCCCGCTGCTCAGGTGGCTGCGAGCGCTTGAAATCGTCCCAAGTGGCAAACCCCTCCGGTGGCGGCGGTACGACGTACCCCAACACCTCGCACCAGAAACGAGCGAGGCGCTCAGGTTCTGCGCAGTCGAAGGTGACTTGGAACTGCTTGATCGATGCCATCAGCCCTCCACGTGCTGTTCACCGAAACCCCGGATGTCATCGCCGCGTGGAGAGCAGACGCGCCACCAGGGATGCATCGATGTCCACCCCGTCGTCGTGCAACTTGGTGATCCCGGTCAAGGCTGGCGAGCCTGCCACATGATCACCCGAGGCTCAACCAATTTTCTACCTGCTGACCGGGGTCGTGCCTAACGTGCCTGGGGGCAGCCGTGCCAACCGACGCGGACAGATACCTGACAGCTATAGATAAAGGTGGACGCCCGGGCCGAGCTGGAGGTCTTCGAGAAGATCAGGGCACTGGCGGGTACCGGCCAGACGGTCATCCTCATCACGCACCGGCTGGCGTCCGTACGCCACGCCGATCTCGTGCACGTCCTCGACCAGGGCCGCCTCGTGGAGTCCGGGACTCCGGACGAACTCCTGGCCTCGGGGGGCATCTACGCGGAGCTGTACTCACTGCAGGCGGAGCAGTTCACGTCCAAGGTCCCGACCGGGGAGGCCGGCTAGGCCACCAGTCCGACGACGCCGGCCAGGCCCACCCGTCCGACGAGGCCAACTGATCCGCGGACCGCCGACCGGCTCGGGAAGCCATGGCTCGCGGCATGGGCACGTCGGCCGGTCTGCACGTCGGCAACTCGGCTCACTCGACGGCGTCGACACCTCGTACGATCACCAAGAACGCGTCCGTGGTCAGATCCATGACGACCTCGGCGGCCTCGCCCTCCTGGCGGCGCGCCTGTGCGAACTCCTCCGCGGGCCAGGACCCGCGCGGCCCACCGGCGGGGAAGCGCTCCAGCACCGTTCGCCCGTTCACCCTGCACCTCCATGTAGCGCAGCCTCTCGTGCTGCTCTCACAGAGTTAAACGCCTTCCAGGGGGTGAACGGCTCGCGAAGTGACGGTACTGAGACGTACCCGACACTTGGCCGCGAACCCGAGGTGAGGGAACTCTCAGCCCTCGTAAGGGAACGCCCCATCCCAAGGGAACGTGCAGTCCCCGTAAAGGAACTCTCAGTCCTCGTACTCGTCGTGGTACCGGATGCGCTCGCTGCCCGCGGGCGCCCCCAGCGCGGACGCGCGCCCCTTGGGCTCCTCCCACTCCTCCTGCCGTCCCAGCGCGGTGAGGTCGAGGAGGCTGGTTGTCGAGCCGATTCCGTCGAGGCCGCGCTCGTAGGTGGAGTACGTGTGGCAGACACGGTCGCGGTCCCGCAGGAAACAGCTCAGTCCGGGGCGCTCGTAGGGCTCGTCGCCGGCGAAGGACGCCTCGAAGTCGTAGCTGAAGTCGTTGTCGTACGACGAGTACCAGGGCACCGTCCAGCCCATGCGGGCCTTGAACGGCAGGATCTTCGTGTACGGCGCCCGGGACACGGCGGCGAACTCCGTGCTGCGGGCCCACAGATGAGCGAGGTGCCCGATCTGGTCGAGGAACGCCGAGCAGCTGCGGCAGCCCGCGTCCCACTCGGGCGCGAACATAAAGTGGTAGACGACGAGTTGGTGCCGTCCCCGGAAGAGGTCGAGCAGCGTCGCCTTCCCGTCGCCGCCCTCGAACAGGTACTCCTTGTCGATCTCGACCATCGGCAGCCCGCGCCGCTCGGCATTGAGCGCGTCACGCGCGCGCGTGGCGGCCTTCTCCTTTGCCAGCAGTGCCTCGCGCGCCGCGCGCCACTCCTCGCGCGAAACGATCTGCGGAAGCGTCATGGGCTCCTCCTACAGAATTGCCTTCTGGGGGTGGACCGAGGGGAGGAGCAGAACTCATCGGTGGATCGCAGAGATTTTTTATCGCCTCGATATTTTCAGCGCGTCATCAGCCCGGCCAGAGTGGATCACGTGTCGTACTCCTGGATCCGCTTGCCGTGGCTGCGGTCGACGAGTGCGGGCAGCCGCTGATCCAACTCTCGTACGGTGGCCGGGAGATCGAGGGGGAGAAGCTCGCGGTCGCGCATCAGGATCCGTCCAGCCCGCTCTCGGCCGTCACGGCGGCGACGGTGTCCATCGAGAAATAGTGGTCGGCGAAGCAGGTGACCCCACCGCGGATCATCTCGGCGCAGGCGAGCCGCGCGCCCAACTCCACGTCCTTCTCCGTGAGGTTGGACTCGATGGGCCAGATGAAGTCGTTGAACCATTCCTCGGCGGGCAGGTCCTCGGCGATGCCGCGCAGGGCGACCATCGGTGAGTGGGTGTGGCAGTTGATCAGGCCGGGCATCGCCAGCTGACCGCGGGCGTCGATGCGTTCGACGGCGTCCTGGCCCGAATTGTCCCCGTCCCTGGTGACCGCCCGGTCCTGAGCGCGGCCCCCGTCCCTGGTGACCGACTCGATGACCCCTCCCCGTACGACGATCGTGGCGTCCTCGACGAACGCGATCCGCTCCTGCTCGTCGTGTACGAGGGCCGTGCATCCGGTGATGATGAGATCAGCGGGAGACTGCGTCATGGCGTCACGGTACGGCGGTGTCGTACCGCAGGAGGATGTGAATCGCGCATCCGGTCCCAGCCCTGTCGCAGGACCGCTGCCGGGGGCACCCTGGCGTCACGGCAGTACGCGACAGCCCAACTCACCCTGCTCAGTGCGCATCGGGCGCCTTCTGGAAGGAGCCGGCATGCTGCTCGGCACCTGGAACCTGGAGAACCTGTACCGGCCCGGCGGCCCCTTCGGGCCGAAGGACAAGGCCGCGTACGAGACGAAGCTCGCCGCCCTGGCCGCCGTCATCACCGAACTCGACCCGACACTGCTGGGCGTGCAGGAGGTCGGGGACCCGGACGCGCTCGCGGACCTGGCCGGAATGCTGGACGGTGACTGGCAGGTCACGCTCTCCGCTCACCCGGACGACCGCGGGATCAGGGTCGGCTTCCTCAGCCGCGTCGTCCCGCAGGTGCTCGCCGATACCCATGCCTTCCACGAACTGCTGCGCCCCGTCCAGGCCGACGACACCGGTGCCACCGTGTCACGCGCGGGCCGCGGCTTCCTGGCGGTGGAGATAGCCACCCGCGCCCTGACGCTCAAGGTGGCGGTCTGCCACCTCAAGTCGAAGCTGCTGTCCTACCCCGGCGGGCGCTTCCAACCGCGCGACGAGGGCGAGCGGGCCCGCTACGGCGCGTACGCCCTGTACCGGCGGGCCGCCGAGGCGACGGCGCTGCGCGCGCTGGCCGACGACCTCCTGGCCGGTGAGGGTCGTACCCGCGACGTGGCGGTGCTCGGCGACCTCAACGACGAGGTGCGGGCCGCGACCACCCAGATCCTGCTCGGCCCGCCCGGCTCCGAGATCGGCACGCCGGGGTACGACAATCCCGACTCGGGCGACGCGACGCGCCTGTGGAACGTGGCCCCGCTCATCCCGGCCGACCAGCGCTTCTCCCGCATCAACTCGGGGCGCCACGAACTGATCGACCACATCCTGGTCAGCCATCGCCTGGTCCACCGTGTGACCGCCGCGGGCACCGGACTGCCCGGCACGGAGCAGCCGCTCCTGCCGTCGGTGGGTGCGGACCCGGGCGAGCGGCGCGGGGCGGAGGGGTCGGACCATGCGCCGGTGTGGGTACGGGTGCAGCCGTAACGGACGGACAGCGGCGGGGAGCCGCCGCGGCCCCTCCGCGGTCCGCGCGGGCACGGCCTCGCCGGCCCAGGCCAGCGCGGTCGCCGCCTCGGCGAGCGGCAACGCGGCGGCGTACTGCGCGTGCAGCCGCCGCTCGGCCGCGGAACTGGCGTACCGCCGCAGCCGGGGCCCGGCGAGCGCGTCCTGCGCGTGATCGAGGGCGGCGGTCAGCGCGACGCGCCGCGCGGTCGCGTCGGGTCCGCCCGCCGCGTCGAGCAACGCGGCGATCGCCTCGTACACGGCACCGACGGCAGCCCGCTCTCCGTCGAACCGGTAGTCACCGGTGGCGACCCGGGACGTCGGCAGAGCGAGCCGCAGCGCGAGCAGCCACCCGGCCCCGGCGAGAAAGAAGGCCGCGCGCTGCCACCCGGGCTCGGGGAACGGCATTCCGGCCCCGATGGCGGCGCCGACGAGCAGATGCGTACCCGCTCCGCTCGCGACGGGCCCGACGGCACTGACGGCTCCGGCGACGAGCCCGAGTCCGGTGAGGAGGAGAGTGAGCACGACAGCACCGATGTGCTGTCCGGCGTACGACCCGACGAGCAGCCCTCCGGCCCCGGCGAGCGCGGGCACCCCGAGCCGCTTCACGGCCGTCCGCCGGCTCCCGGGCCGGTCATTGATCCCGGCGAGCATGGCCCCGATGGCGGCGACGACTCCGAGGGAGGGCCGCCCGGCCAGCACGGCCGCGAGCAGCAGCGGCCCGGCGGCCAGCGCTCCCCGCAGGACCGCGTTCCACGGCACGGGCTCGCGCCGCGCTCGCAGGGCGTGGGCGAGCCAGGGCGGTAGGGCGACACTGGGGAGTGGCACGGGGCTCCTGTCGGGCGAGGGCGGGCGGGATGCCTTCGGGCGACGTCGGCCGGGCTCTTGTCGTACCCAGGGTAGATCGCGTTGCTGGAAAGAAGGCAACGCGGAGATTTCCGCGATGTGACACGTGCCGGGAATGCGGTGTTCTTTATGACCGCAACCGGGACCGTGATGGCTCTGACCTCAATCGGGCCCGTGATGACTCTGACCGCAATCGAAGCCCTGCTTACTCAACCGGAGCCCTGGTTAATTCTGAACGCGGAGCGGGCCCGAGGGCGTAGCCGGCCCCCGGACCCTGTGATGCCACCCACTGCACACGCCGGCACGCTTGAGAACCCAGGTCAGTCGTTATGTCGCCGCGTCCTGCCTTTGGACCACCACGCATCGAGCTGCGCGGGCTGGACTTGAACCAGCATTTCGACGCACCGGGGCCTGGGCCCGGTCGATCCGGCGATCGGCGGCGAATACTGAGTCTGGAGCAAGAGTCTGAGATTGAAAGCGGCTGGTTCTGAGTCCTGGCCGCTCCGTCACGACAAGCTTCAGCTTCAGCTTGCGCTCCTCGCGCACCCCGGCCGTGTTGCGTGGTGGCCGGGGAGTTCCAGAGGCTACCTGGGGACCTACCCGAACAGGTAGCCGAAAACAGCATCTCCCACATGCTGGTCGACGACGTCCACGCCGTTGGCTTCTTCCCGCGCGAACTTGACGGCCTGCTGCACCTTCTCGACACGGTCGAGAAGTTCATTGACGCGCCGCGCGGGCAGGGCCCCGGAGAACTTCACGGTCGTCCAGTACCCCACCGGAACGTCCTCGTAGTACACCTCGACCTGAGCCGGATGCTTGTCGGTGGCCTCGGCCTTCACATGATTCCGGGGCACCTTCTTCGTACGCAGCGTCCGTACGGGCTCGGTCTTCCAGGCGTCGGTGGACGGATCCTGAACCCACGACTCCGACGCATCGAGCACGGGCAACTTCCGCACAAAGGTGTTGAGATCGGTGAGCTGCTTCTCAAGAAACAGCAGATACGACACCGGCACATCAGCGACGAGCACCCGCCCGTCCACTTTCACATCCGCGCGGGCCGTGCAGTTGGCCCAGTCCTTGGTGGCAGTCACATCAAACAGCCGCGTCAACGTCCGCGCCGTCTCCCGCAACACATCCTCAGCCTGCACCTGCACCCGAGTCGACTCGGGCGGCAACTGCTCACCCTCCTCGTCCTTGGGCTGATACGTCCGCGAGATACCAGCCAGCAACGCGGGCTTCTGCAGCCCATGATGAGCGGCCGTCAGGTCCTGATGAGACTTGGACTTGACGCCCTTCTCCACTGCGATGATCTGATTGAGTTTCGCCACGCGAGCGACGTTAGCAGCGCCAACCGCACTCGCTCGAAGGATTATTCGGATGCCCCACCCGATCCGATGGCCGGACGGACGTCACACGGTTCGGCTCGCGTCTCCCCGTCCGGTCCACACGCCGCGCATGAGCGCGCGCCCTTCGCTCGGTGCGGGCAGTCGCCGGAAGCTGTTTGAGCGCTCCCGGTGTATGGAGTCGATCCCGTAGCGATGCAAGAGTTCTATGTCCTCGCGTTCCGGCGGCTCGGGGAACAGCGCCGCAAGGCATTGGGCGGGTACGGGACTGTGCGGTGCGTAGTCGAGGAGCTGCGCCAGAGCCTGCCGTACGTGGCCGTGGGTCGGAGGTTGAGCGCGCTGGTCGGCCGCGAGCAGCCTGTCGTGGCGCGGCACCGTGAAGTCCACCTGGCGGTCGACGGTGTCCGCCCAGTGGCGTCGCGTCTCTGGATGTCCGTACGACGGGGAGATGAGCACCCGCACGCTTTGATCTCCGTTCGTTTTCGTTCAAAGACCCCTGGCCTGAGCCGGTCCCCGTGACTCGAATAGCGTCTGAGCCGCCGTGAGCGCTTGGGACAGTTGGTCTGGGGATGATCCCGTGGACAGGGACTCGATGACGTCGTCAATGGTTCGCAGTTCCGCGCGCTCCAGCAACCGCTTCTCGTTCGTGACCCACTCCCCCCGCGCCGCCAGCACCGCGTGCCCCATCTGCATGGCGCCGTGGCGATGGCTCCCGCCACCTCCGTGAGGCGACCGGCCGGCGCGTGGTTGGCCTTCGCGTACGCGAGGGTCGCGCGGGCAGCGCCGTGCCAGCGTTCGCAGGCTGCCAGGCGGAGTTTCTCCGGGTAGGTCTTGGGGCGAGGCAGGTCACCCCGTAGGACCTGGTTGATGGCGAGTTCGGCGACGACGAGGTAGCTCGGGATGCCGGCGAGGTGGAAGAGGAGGGGCTCCACGCGGAAGCGGCGAGGTTCCAGGGGTCACGACCAGTGCGGCGACCGTGCTGATCATGCCGCCGACCTTGAAGGTGATCTTCTGCGGCCAGACGTTGGCGAGGTCGTACGCCGGGGAGACGAAGTTGGCGACGATGTTGACGCCCATGGTGGCGATGGCGAAGGCCAGGGCGCCGAGGGGCGAAGGCGACGAGACCCCCGAGCAACTCGCCTAGCGGGTCGCGTACTTGTCGGTGGCCGCCACCAGTACGTCCACCATGCCCGGCGCCCCCGCGTTGTGGCCCGCGTCGTCGACGACGGCCAACTCGCTGCCGGGCCAGGCGTGATGGAGGCGCCAGACGATGCCCAGCAGATTCCCGAGGTCGAGGCTGCCCTGGACCAGCGTGCCGGGGATGCCCTTGAGGAGAGGCACGTCCCGCAGGACGACACCCTCGTCGTTCCCTTCCCCCAGGAAGTGGTCGTTGCCCCAGTAGTGCGTGACCGTGCGGGCGAAGCCCATGCGGAAGGCCGGGTCCTCGTAGCGCTCCACCGACCGCGGCGGCGCGGGAATGATCGCGGTCTCCCAGTCGGTCCAGGCGCGCGCCGCCCGTGCCCGCACCTCCGGGTCGGGCGACTCGAGCAGCCGGTTGTACGCGGCCGCGGGGTTCCCGTCGCGCTCGTCCTCGGGCAGCTCGGCAAGGAACCGCTCGAAGGCCTCGGGGAAGATCCGCCCAAGTCCCCTGGTCAGCATGGACACTTCGGCATTCGATCCGGTGGTAACGCCTGTCAGCACCAGCTCGGACACGGCGTCCGGATGCGTCTGCGCGTACCGCAGCCCCAGCGCCGAACCCCATGACACTCCCCACACCAGCCACCGGCCGATGCCCAAGTGGCCGCGCAGCAGCTCCAGATCCCGGATCAGATGGGCCGTCGTATTGACGCTCATGTCCGTCCCGTACGCGCTCGCGCGCGGTGTGGAGCGTCCGCAGCCGCGCTGGTCGAGCAGGACGATGCGGTACGCCGCCGGGTCGAAGTAACGGCGGAAGCCCGCGCCGCACCCCGAGCCGGGGCCGCCGTGCAGCATGACGGCGGGCTTTCCCTTCGGATTCCCGCAGACCTCCCAGTACACGCGGTTGCCGACCCCGACATCGAGCATTCCGTGGTCGTACGGTTCGATCTCCGGATACAGGCCCATGGCGCGAGGCTAACCCGCCTACGGCCGCGTCGTCAGCCCTGCCGCCCGGGCCGCCGTGCGCAGCACGTCCCGCAGCATGGCGGGGGTCAGCCGCCCGGTGAAGGTGTTGCGCTGGCTGACGTGGAAACACCCGAAGAGCTCGACGGATCCGAACGCATCCGCCGCGGCCGTATCGGCCCCGGCAGCCTCCCGCCGGAGCGTGACCCGCGCCCCGTGCGCGAACACGGGCCTCGGCCGGGGCACCGCCCACCCCGCCTCGGCGAAGGCGGGCAGCGCGGCCTGCCAGCCGAAGGCCCCGAGGACCACCACCGCCCGCAGCGAGGGCCGCAGCAGCTCCAACTCCCGTACGAGCCACGGGCGGCACATGTCCCGCTCCTCGGGCGTCGGCTTGTTGGCGGGCGGAGCGCAGTGCACGGGTGAGGTGACGCGTACGCCGTACAGCTCCAGGCCGTCGTCCGCGCTCACCGAGGTTCGCCGCGACGCCAGCCCCACGTCGTGCAGCGCCGCGTAGAGCACGTCCCCTGACCGGTCTCCCGTGAACATCCGCCCGGTCCGGTTTCCCCCGTGGGCGGCGGGGGCGAGTCCGACGATGAGCAGCGAGGCGTCGGCCGGTCCGAAGCCGGGGACCGGGCGGCCCCAGTACGTCTGGCCGGCGAAGGCGGCGCGCTTGGTGCGGGCCACTTCCTCACGCCAGGCGACGAGACGCGGACAGGCCCGGCACCCGGTGATCCGCGCGTCCAGTTCGGCGAGCCCCCTGCCGTCCAGGCCGCTGCTGTCCATGCCTCCACCGTACGGCCGTGCCATCCGGCCGGTACGCCCGCGTCGGTCCTGGTGAGGTCGGTACGACGGAAAATCCGCCCGGGCCGGCCGACAGGGAGTACTAAGGTCGAGGTATGGCTTCTGAGGGTACGGACGGGGACAAGAAGGACGCGAGTGGCGGCGGCCGGGGCTCCGGCGACGCGGCGGCCGCGGCCGAGTCCGCCGGTCCGGCGCGCGGCGAAAGCGTGCGGGTCGACAGCTGGATCTGGTCCGTACGTCTCGTCAAGACCCGCTCGATGGGCGCCACCGCCTGCAAGGGCGGGCATGTCCGGGTGAACGGCGAGCGCGTCAAGCCCGCGCACGCCGTGCGCGTCGGCGACGAGGTGCGGCTGCGGCACGAGGGCCGGGAGCGGGTCGTCGTCGTGAAGCGCCTGATCCGCAAGCGGGTCGGTGCGCCCGTCGCCGTCGAGTGCTACGTCGACAACAGTCCGCCGCCTCCGCCGCGCGAGGCCGTCGCCCCCGCGGGCATCCGCGACCGGGGTGCGGGGCGCCCGACCAAGCGGGACCGGCGCGAGCTGGAGCGCTTGCGCGGGCTTGCCGCCGGCACCCCTGGCTTCTCCAGCGCCACCGGCGGCTCCCGCGGCGCCAGCGGCTCCGGTCAGGAGCGGGGTCACGGGACCTCCGGCACCTGACCTTCCAGGAGGCTCGTGCGCTGTCCCTCCGTACGACGTCCGGGGCTCCCCTCCGTACGACGTCCGGGGCTCCCCCAGCCGCAAGAGGGAGCCCTTCGTCGCGTACGACCGTCACGCCCGTCGGCGTACCAGGCGGAGCAGTTGAGTGGTGTGGCTGCGCCTGGCCCACGCGATCAGGGCGAGCGGCAGGATCAGCACGAGCGGGGTCGCCACGTACGGGCCGTGGATGACGGTGACGTTGGCTATGAACGCACCGACCATCAGCGCGCTGAGCGCCACCGCCGCCACGGAGTCCAGCAATGGGACCAACAGGGCGATGCCCCCTGCTAGTTCGAGCGCGCCGATGATGTACATGCCCGTGTGGCCCCAGCCGAGCTTGTCGAAGCCCTCCGCCGCCGACGGGTGTGCGATCAGCTTGGGGAAAGCGCTCGCGATCGCGTAGAAGAGGCCGAGGACGATCTGCAGCGCGGTGAGTGAGATGCGGGCGCGGCGGGTGCGGGGGGTGCCGGCGGCGACTCGGGGGGCGGAGGTGGTGGGGAGGGTGGTCTCGGACATGGGGGTCTCCTGAGTCAGCGGTCGCTGTTGCTTTCACAGAGGTAGACCACGTGGGTGTGCGGAACTCATCGGCGTGGCCCCGCCATTGTTTTCGCCCCCTCCGCCCCTTCCCGTCCCGTACCTGGGGGCTCCGCCCCCAGACCCCCGTGTCGCGCTCCGCGCTCTTCGTCAAACGCCGGACGGGCTATGAATCGGTCCTCACCGCCCTCACCCACACCCCGTCCTCCGTCAGATACCGGTCCACCCTCAACCCCGCCTCCGCCAGCGCCCCCTCGAACTCGTCCTTCGTCAACGGGCGGGAGAGGAAGGTCTGGGTCCAGGTGGCGTCCGGGAACTCGTACTCCGCGTAGACCGAGTTCACCCCGTCGCCCACCGGCTCCGCAGAGACGATGCGTGCGGTGAAGCCGGAGGGGTCGACCCGTTCGCGAGGCACGTTCGTGTGCCAGTCCTCGCCCTCGCGTTGGATCAGCACGCAGCCGTCGTCGGCGACATGGCGGGCGCACGTCTTCAGCAGTGCTCGCCGTGCCGCTATGTCACCGGTGTGCACGAGGAACGACGCGAGCATCACCACGTCGAACGTCTCGCCCAGGTCCACGTCCTCGATCGTGCTGCGTATGGTGCGCGCCCCGCGGACGCGCACCAGCATCTCGGCCGACTCGTCCACGGCTGTGACCGTGAACCCGCGCTCCAGGAGGGGGTGGGTCATGCGGCCGGCCCCGCTGCCCAGTTCCAGGATGTGCGCGCCCGCGGGCACCGCCGCGGTGATGATGTCCGGCTCGTCCTTGACGGGCAGGCGTGCGTAGAGCTCGACCGCGCAGCCGTCCGGTGTGATGGCACCGGGTCCGGTTCCCTCGTGTCCCTGACGCTTCTCGATCCTCATACCCGTCCAACGGGCCGCCCTCGCAAGCCCGTTCCCGCCTTCCACCACTCGTTCGAGTGATGTGGTGGGTGAGCATCAGCCGGGCTTCGGAGTCCGCCCGGGTATCGGAGACCGTACCGTCACAGCGCGAACCAACCCTGCCCTCCGTACCAGTGGCCGCCCGCGCGCAGATGGTCCCCCACCGCCCGCTCGACGCTGCTGCGCCGCGGCAGTTGCTCCACCGGCAGCTCCGGATCGCCGAAGACGAAGCCGACGGGCACTCCGTCGTCGGGGGTCTTCTCCTCGTACGCGGCCTCGAAGCGGTCCTGGAAGCGGATGATGTTGGAGTCGGCGGACAGATACCGCTTGAGCTGCGGGTCGAGCAGCCAGGAGCGGCAGGTGGCGACCTCGTAGCGCTCGTCGGGGTAGTGGCGGGCGAAGAACTCCCGTGCCCGCGCGAGCGAACGGTCGCAGGCGGTGGGCGTCAGGGGGCCTCGGAAGTCGGTTATGTGCAGGCTCAGGCAGGGGTCGCCGGGGCCCAGGCCCAGGCCGGCCGCCGCGACGGCCTGGCCCGTGCGCCGGCCGAGCCGTGCCCGCTGGAACTGCAGTCGGCCGAGCTGGAACAGCTCACCGTGGAAGTGCAGGGCGATCCACCAGGGGAACAGCAGTCCGGGCGAGCCGACCCGTCTGTGGTGCACGGCCACATGCCGGCCGAGGTCGGCGAGGGTGCGCCGGGACACCTCCTCGGGGATGCCGCGCTCACGGTGATACGCGCGCACGTAGGGAAGCGCCGCGATGAAGACGTACACGGGGAAGCAGCGTCCGAGCGCCCCCGTCGACACGGGGAACACGGGCGGCTCCCAGGCCTTTCCCGTCTCCCCCATGTCCCGTATGAAGCGGCCGACGCAGCGTGCGAGGAGCGTCATCGCCTCCGGGTCCGCCGCCAAACGGTCGCGCAGCGCGACGAGTTCATTGATGTGCTCATGGGCCACGGCCAGGTCGAGCAGGACGTCCGGCAGCTCGTCCGCGTCCGGAAGCACCGCTTCCACCCGGGGCGTGCCCTCGCCCTCCAGGTCCCTCAGCCACTCCGCGAACTTCGCGTCCGCCCGCAGCGCCTCCAGCAGCACCGTAGCCTCCCCCGTCGGTCGTCGGTCCGACCGCTCTCCCTTGGTGAACGTGCACCACGAAGAGTACGTTTCCCAGTAGGAGTAGTGATCCTGATGCGTACGGGCAGTGAACCGACGACAGCGCGCAGTGCTCTGCGGATGCGCTTCTGGCTGAGTGTCTGGGGCCTGATCTGGACGATCGCCGGGACGGTGGCGTTCTCCCTGGCGGGGCGGCCCGGATGGGCGGCCGCCTGCGGCGCGCTGTGGCTGATCGTCACCGTGGACATGGCCATGATCCTGCGGCACATCCGCCAGGGGCCGCACTACCAGCCGGGCCGCGACGTCCCGCCGTACGAGCCGCTGGAGCCGCCGCAGTCGCGGCCTCCGTACCGGCCGCCGCAGCATCGCCGTCCCTGACCCACCACAACCAGGGCCCTGCGACAGCTACGACAGCCACAACAGGCCTTACGCGTCGAAGCGCGCCGCTTCCAGGTACTGCGGCTTCGGGTCGAGCGCCGCCGCCAGTCTGAAGTGCCGCTTCGCCTGCTCGGGGCGGCGTTGGCGCTCATAGGTGCGGGCGAGCGCGAAGTGCGCGAACGCGTTGTCCGGCTCGCGCTCCAGCACGATCGTGAACTCCAGCTCGGCGGGGCGCAGTTGCGCGGCGGCAAAGAAGGCACGCGCGCGCAGCAGCCGTGCCGCCGTGTTCTCCGGATGCGCGGCGATGACTGAGTCGAGCAGCTTCACCGCGCCCCGCGGGTCCCGCGCGGCAAGCAGTCGCTCGGCGGCACGGAAGTCGATGACATGCGTCTCCGGAGTACGTCCGGTTGAACCGCTGGTCTCGGGCACGGCTGAGTCCTTCCCTCACTGCAGCGGTTCAACGCCCCGATCAGGGGCCCCTATTCCATGGTCGTTCCACCGTCGTCGTCACCGGCGCACACGCGTGGTCCTCGGGTCCGTCATCGAGGGCCGAACACCGCGAGCGCGATCTCCAGCACGATCAGCGCCGCGCCGACCACCACGAAAGCCCGGTCCGATGCGGCGCGCTCGCTGCCGAGCAGCACCGTCTCGCGGGGATCGTCGACGTCGTAGAACAGGCGTATGTGACCGCCCTCGGTGAGCGGTCGGCGACGGCTGCGCGGCACCGGCGAGACGACCTCGACGACGCGTCCGTCCGCCGTCTCGAACTGCAGCAGCGGCCGCTCCGACCCCGGCTGCGGCGGCTTCACCAGCGCCTCGGTCACCCGTCCCGCCGCGCGGATGCGCCGCGTCTGCCGCAGGCCGTACGCCCCTGCCAGCAGGGCCACCAGACCGCCCAGGGCGGTCAACGCCGCGAGTACGACCACGCTCCCCGCCCTCTCTCGCCCGCTTCTGTCAGGCCTTCCGAGACGCCCGCCGCACGAGATCCGCCCAAACGTCCCGGACGCGCCGCTCCAGTTCCTCCAGGGGTACGTCATTGTCGATGACGACGTCCGCGATCTCCAGGCGCTTCTCACGCGGGGCCTGGACGGCCATCCGCGCGCGGGCGTCCTCTTCGGTCATGCCCCGCAGCCGTATGAGCCGGTCGAGCTGGGTCGCGGGACTGGCGTCGACGACGATCACGAGGTCGTACAGCGGCGCCAGACCGTTCTCCGCGAGGAGCGGAACGTCGTGGATGACGACGGCGTCCTCGGAGGCGGCGTCTTCGAGCGCGCGGGAGCGGGCGCCCACCAAGGGGTGCACGATCGAGTTCAGGACGGCGAGCTTCTCGGGGTCGGCGAACACGATCGAGCCCAGCTTGGGCCGGTCCAGGCTGCCGTCCGGTGCGAGCACGTCCTCGCCGAAGGCCTCGACGACCGCCGCGAGCCCGGGAGTTCCGGGCGCGACGACTTCCCGCGCGATCCTGTCCGCGTCGATCAGCACCGCGCCGTGCTCGACGAGCAGCCGCGACACTTCGCTCTTGCCGGCGCCGATCCCACCGGTCAGGCCTACCTTCAGCATGCCCAGCAGCTTAGGGGCTGCCACTGACAGGCCCTCCGACAGGAGCCCCCGGCTCTGCGCCAGGGCTCCCGAGTCGACAGGGAAATCCGGGCTAGGCGTCGCCTTCACGCTCCGCCAGGAAGCGTTCGAACTCCCGGCCGATCTCGTCCGCCGACGGGATGTCCACCGGCTCCGCGAGCATGTTGCCCCGCGTCTCGGCGCCCGCCAGGGCGTCGTACTGGTGCTCGAGGCCCTGGACGAGGGCGACGAGCTCTTCGTCGCCCTCCTGGATCTGCCGGTCGATCTCCGTCTGCGTGCGGCGCGCATCGTTGCGCAGGGAGTGCGCGATGCCGGGGACGACCAGGCCGGTGGCGGCCGTGATGGACTCCAGGACGGTCAGCGCGGCGTCCGGGTACGGAGAGCGGGCGATGTAGTGCGGCACGTGCGCCGCGATGCCCAGGACGTCGTGTCCGGCCTCCATGAGGCGGTACTGGACAAGGGACTCGGCGCTTCCGGGTACCTGCGCCTCGTCGAAGGGGCTGTGGTGGCCGGGCACCAGCTCGCTGCGGTTGCCGTGCGGGGTGAGACCCACGGGGCGGGTGTGCGGGACGCCCATGGGGATGCCGGAGAAGTTCACGGAGAGACGGACGCCGAGCCGTTCCACGATCTGCTGGACGGCGGCGGCGAAGCGCTCCCACTCGACGTCCGGCTCGGGGCCGGAGAGCAGCAGGAAGGGCGCGCCCGTGGCGTCCTGCACGAGGCGCACCTCGATGGCGGGCTCTTCGTAGTCGGTCCAGCGGTCGCGCTTGAACGTCAGCAGCGGGCGGCGGGCCCGGTAGTCCACGAGCCGGTCGTGGTCGAAGCGGGCCACGACCTGGTGGGGCAGCGAGTCGAGCAGCCGGTCGACGATCTGGTCGCCGGTTTCGCCCGCGTCGATGTATCCGTCGAAGTGGTAGAGCATGACAAGACCGGCCGACTCCTGGGCAAGCGCCACGTCGACAACGGCCAAGCCCTTCGGCTCCCATGCGTACAAACCCTGCGGATCAAGCACTGTGACCGCTCCTCCTCGTGTTCGTCCTCCACAACGCGGTGCGGAGCGCGGTCATTCCCGCCCCGCGCTCCGCACCGCCACCTCTCAGCGACTTTCCAGCCACCACGAACGGCTGCGAGGACGACCGCACTTCGCGGTGCGGTATCGCATCTCCTGGGTCATGCCGGCCGACTCGTCGCAGAGGTGCGCGTCCGCGTTGACGCCGGTGAACACCTGGACGGGGACGCGGAGTTCGTGCCGCGGCGGAAACGCGCTGCGGGCCCGCACCCAGTTGGGTGCGGGCCCGCAGTCACGAACTACTGCCTAGCGGTGAGCTTTCAGCTCTGGCCGCCGGCGAGCTTCTCGCGGAGGGCAGCCAGGGCCTCGTCCGACGCCAGGGCGCCGGAGTTGTCTGCGGACTCCGAGGAGTACGAGCCACCGCCGGAGGCGGCCGGAGCCGCACCCGCCGCGTCGCCGCCCTCGGCCGCCGCGGCGGCGTCGGCCTCGCGGGACTTGATGACCTGCGCCTGGTGCTGCTCGAAGCGAGCCTGCGCCTCGGCGTACTGGCGCTCCCACTCCTCGCGCTGCTTCTCGTAGCCCTCGAGCCAGTCGTTGGTCTCGGGGTCGAAGCCCTCGGGGTAGATGTAGTTGCCCTGGTCGTCGTAGGACGCGGCCATGCCGTACAGGGTCGGGTCGAACTCGACCGAGGCCGGGTCGGCACCGAAGGACTCGTTGGCCTGCTTCAGCGAGAGGCTGATGCGACGACGCTCGAGGTCGATGTCGATGACCTTGACGAAGATCTCGTCGTTGACCTGGACGACCTGCTCCGGGATCTCCACGTGGCGCTCGGCCAGCTCGGAGATGTGGACCAGACCCTCGATGCCCTCGTCCACGCGGACGAACGCACCGAACGGAACCAGCTTGGTGACCTTACCCGGGACGACCTGACCGATCTGGTGCGTACGGGCGAACTGCTGCCACGGGTCTTCCTGCGTCGCCTTGAGCGACAGGGAGACGCGCTCGCGGTCCATGTCGACGTCGAGGACCTCGACGGTGACTTCCTGGCCGACCTCGACAACCTCGGAGGGGTGGTCGATGTGCTTCCAGGAGAGCTCGGAGACGTGCACGAGGCCGTCGACGCCACCCAGGTCCACGAAGGCACCGAAGTTGACGATCGAGGACACGACGCCGGAGCGGACCTGCCCCTTCTGGAGGGTGGTGAGGAACGTCTGGCGGACCTCGGACTGGGTCTGCTCCAGCCAGGCACGGCGGGACAGGACCACGTTGTTGCGGTTCTTGTCCAGCTCGATGATCTTCGCCTCGAGCTCCTTGCCCACGTAGGGCTGGAGGTCGCGGACGCGGCGCATCTCGACGAGAGACGCGGGCAGGAAGCCGCGGAGGCCGATGTCGAGGATGAGACCACCCTTGACGACCTCGATGACGGTACCGGTGACGATGCCGTCCTCTTCCTTGATCTTCTCGATGGTGCCCCAGGCACGCTCGTACTGGGCGCGCTTCTTCGAGAGGATCAGGCGGCCTTCCTTGTCCTCCTTCTGGAGAACAAGGGCTTCGATCTCGTCGCCGACGGCCACGACCTCGTTCGGGTCGACGTCGTGCTTGATCGAAAGCTCGCGGCTCGGGATGACACCTTCGGTCTTGTAACCGATGTCGAGCAGGACCTCGTCCCGGTCGACCTTCACGATGACGCCGTCGACGATGTCGCCGTCGTTGAAGTACTTGATCGTCTCGTCGATCGCGGCGAGGAAGGCTTCCTCGTTACCGATGTCGTTGACCGCAACCTGCGGGGTGGTGGCGGTGGTCTCGGTGCTGCTCGTCATGTGGGAAAGGGCTCCGGTACGGACATTGAGTCGTAGGTACTGCTTACG
Organism: Streptomyces dengpaensis; assembly: GCF_002946835.1. NCBI lineage: Bacteria > Bacillati > Actinomycetota > Actinomycetes > Kitasatosporales > Streptomycetaceae > Streptomyces > Streptomyces dengpaensis. The sequence continues at coordinate 6,586,810 of NZ_CP026652.1, read as the reverse complement.
CCGGGAGCCCGTTTCGCCCTGTAGAAGCCGGACAGCCAAGGAAGCGCCGTATCCGGCGGGCGTTCATCACGAACACTTACCGATGGCGCCTCGAGAACCGAGGGGACATACATACAGATGCGAGCGCAGCCTGCTACGTCTGAGGTGCGCAGGCCCGCAGCGCAACTTGTAGCATACGGGGGCAGCCGGGCAGGGTCAATGCGCGAAGGCGCACACCCGGGGCGGATCGCCGCATTCCCGGCACAAGACCTGTCTCACGAGGCCACGCGGACGGTAGGACGCCCCTGCCGCGACACACCGAGACGGGTTGCACGGAAGAGTACGACGAGGGAGCCGATCATCCAAGAGCACGAACCGTTCGAACCGGAAGCCACCCGACGCGACGCGGGCGACACGGAGAGTTCCTGTGCCAGCCGGGGCTGGTGGGACCGGAACGCGGACGAGTACCAGATCGAGCACGGCACCTTCCTCGGGGACGACCGCTTCGTGTGGGGTCCCGAGGGCCTCGACGAGGTGGAGGCCGAGCTGCTCGGCCCGCCGGAGGACCTCAAGGGCAAGGACGTCCTGGAGATCGGCGCCGGGGCGGCCCAGTGCTCGCGCTGGCTGATCCGCCAGGGAGCCCGCCCGGTGGCCCTGGACCTCTCCCACCGCCAGCTCCAGCACGCGCTGCGCATCGGCGGCGTGCCCCTGGTGGAGGCCGACGCCGGCGCCCTGCCGTTCGCCGACGGCTCCTTCGACCTGGCGTGCTCGGCGTACGGCGCGCTGCCGTTCGTCGCCGACCCGGTCCGTGTCCTGCGGGAGGTGCACCGGGTGCTGCGCCCCGGCGGCCGCTTCGTCTTCTCGGTGACCCACCCGATCCGCTGGGCCTTCCCGGACGAGCCGGGCCCCGAGGGGCTGAGCGTGTCCGCCTCGTACTTCGACCGGACTCCGTACGTGGAGCAGGACGAGGAGGGCCACGCGGTGTACGTCGAGCACCACCGCACGATCGGCGACCGCGTCCGCGACGTCGTGGCCGGCGGCTTCCGCCTCCTCGACCTCGTCGAGCCGGAGTGGCCCGCCTGGAACACCCAGGAATGGGGCGGCTGGTCCCCGCTGCGCGGGAATCTGATACCCGGGACGGCGATCTTTGTGTGCGAGCGGGAATGACGTACGGGGTCGGGGGACTGGCCTACGGGGTCGGATGGAAGCGCGCGCGTGTGCAGGCGTATGCGGGCGCACGCACGCGGGCAGGCGTCTGCGGGCCACGCACGCGGGCAGGCGTATGCGGGCGCACGCACGCGGGCAGGCGTCTGCGGGCCACGCACGCGGGCAGGCGTTTGCGGCCTGCACGCGTGCGTGGACGGCGTTGTGAGGCTCGTACGCGACCGGTTTGACGCCCGTACGAGACTGGGGGCGTGATCCGTTACGACGCCCTGGACGCGCTGCCCGTGCGCGGTGCCCTGCCCGGTCTGCACGACGCTCTGGAGGGCGAGGGCAGCGTGGTGCTCGTGGCGCCGCCCGGTACCGGCAAGACCACCCTTGTGCCACTGGCGCTCGCCGGACTTCTCGACGACGGGCGGCCGGTGCGCCGGGTCGTCGTCGCCGAGCCGCGGCGGATCGCTGCCCGTGCCGCCGCGCGGCGGATGGCGTGGCTGCTCGGCGAGAAGGTCGGCGAGAGCGTCGGCTACACCGTGCGCGGGGAGCGGGTGGTCGGCCGGCACGCGCGCGTGGAGGTCGTCACCACCGGTGTCCTGCTGCAGCGCCTCCAGCGGGACCAGGAACTCGCGGGCGTGGACGTGGTTGTGCTCGACGAGTGCCATGAGCGGCATCTGGACGCCGACACCGTGGCCGCCTTCCTGTTGGACGTACGGGCCGCTCTCCGCCCCGAGCTGCGGCTGGTAGCGGCGTCCGCGACGACGGATGCGGAAGGCTGGGCCCGGCTGCTGGGCGACGCGCCGGTAATCGAGGCGCAAGGGGTCTCGCATCCGGTCGAGGTGGTCTGGGCGCCGCCCGTACGGCCTGTACGGCCACCGCACGGGATGCGGGTGGACCCGGCGCTGCTGACGCATGTGGCGTCGCTGGTGCGGCGGGCGCTGGCCGAGCGTGAGGGGGATGTGCTGTGCTTCCTGCCCGGGGTCGGGGAGATCGCTCGGGTGGCCGGTCAGCTGGGGGACCTGGGTCCGGTCCAGGTGCTCCAGGTGCACGGGCGGGCACCGGCGGCCGTGCAGGACGCGGTGCTGTCTCCGGGGACCGGCCGCCGGGTGGTGCTGGCCACCGCCGTGGCGGAGTCGTCGCTGACGGTTCCCGGAGTGCGGGTGGTCGTCGACTCCGGGCTCGCGCGGGAGCCGCGGGTGGACCACGCGCGCGGGCTGAGCGCGCTGACGACCGTACGGGCATCGCAGGCGGCCGGGCGGCAGCGGGCGGGACGGGCCGGGCGTGAGGCGCCCGGAGCGGTGTACCGGTGCTGGACGGAGGCGGAGGACGCCCGTCTGGTCCGCTTCCCCGCGCCGGAGATCAAGGTGGCCGACCTGACGGCGTTCGCCCTCCAGGCGGCCTGCTGGGGCGATCCGGACGCGACGGGCCTGGCGCTGCTCGACTTGCCGCCGGGTGGGGCGATGGCGGCGGCGCGCGCCGTGCTGTCGGCCATCGGCGCGGTCGACTCGGCGGGGAGGGCCACCGAGCGGGGCGTCCGCATGTCCCGGCTGGGCCTGCACCCGCGCCTCGCCCGGGCCCTGCTGGACGCGACCCCTGCGATCGGCGCCAACCGTGCTGCCGAGGTGGTCGCCCTCCTGAGCGAGGAGCCGCCCCGCGAGTACGGCGACGACCTCGCGGCAGCCTGGCGCACCGCCCGTCGCGGCGGCGACGCCTACGCGACCCGCTGGCGCACAGAGGCAAGGCGCCTGCGCACCGCGTCGGCACCCACGCCTACGGGGCAGAGCCATGCGCAGCCACCCGCGCAGGACCGTCTCCCCGGGGAACCGAGCGCCGAGGCTCTCGGCGGGGATGGGCTGGCGGCGGGGGACGTGGCCGTGACGGGGGCCGGGGAGGTGGGCGGTGCCGGGACAGTAGGCGAAAGCCGGCCCGCACGCGACGGCAGGCCGGTCGGCGGTGCCGGGACAGTGGGCGAAACCCCGCCCGCGCGCCAGGGCGGGCCGGTCGGCGGTGCCGGGCCCCGGGTGGGTGGATCGGCCGGTGCTGGGGATGACCAGGTCGTTGGGCTGGTCGCCGCTCTCGCGTTCCCCGAGCGGGTCGCTCGGGCGCAGGGTGGGTCCTATCTCATGGTGAACGGCACGCGCGCGGACGTCGGAGACGGTTCCGCTCTGCGGGGTGCGCCCTGGCTGGCTGTCGCCGTGGCCGATCGCCCCGTGGGTGCCGGGCACGCGCGCGTGCGCCTCGGGGCCGTGGTGGACGAGGACACGGCGCGGCGGGCCTCGGCGCCGTTGCACGCCGAGGGCGACGAGGTCCGCTGGGCCGACGGCGACGTCGTCGCCCGGCGGGTCGAGCGGCTCGGGGCGGTGGAGCTGGCGGTGCGGCCGGTCAAGGACGGCGGCTCCGGCCTCGTACGAGACGCGTTGCTCGACGGGTTGCGGGAGGACGGGCTCGGTCTGTTGCGGTGGTCCCCCGACGCCGAGGTGCTGCGCCGGCGGCTCGCCTTTCTCCATCTGCACCTGGGCACCCCCTGGCCCGACGTCTCCGACGACGCGCTCCACGCGCGCGTGGACGAGTGGCTGGAGCCGGAGCTCGGCCGGGCCCGGCGGCGGGCCGATCTGGCGCGCATCGACGCCGGGCAGGCGCTGACCCGGCTGCTGCCCTGGGCCACAGGGGACGCGACCCGTCTGGACGAACTCGCACCCGAGCGGATCGAGGTGCCCAGTGGGTCCAGAATCCGGATCGACTACGGCGATCCCGGACAGCCGGTCCTCGCCGTCAAGCTGCAGGAGATGTTCGGCCTCCACGAGTCCCCGGCCGTCGCCGGCGTACCCGTACTCGTCCATCTCCTCTCCCCCGCCGGACGCCCCGCCGCCGTCACCGCGGACCTCGCCTCCTTCTGGAGGGACGGCTACAAGGCCGTACGGGCCGAGTTGCGAGGGCGGTACCCCAAGCATCCATGGCCCGAGGATCCCGCTACCGCCGAGCCGACGCGGCACACCAACGCGCGGCTCAGGCGTTGACCGGTTCCGGTTCCACGGTCTCCGCAGTCGCCGGGTCGCCCGGACGCCTGCTCCGGGCCTCCAGGTACAGGGACAGGGACAGCAGGGCCGTGCCCAGGAGCAGGAAGCCCCACGGGAGGTACGACGTCATCAGCAGGACCAGGGTGCGGTTGGACTTGACCAGGTCGAGCGTGTACGTGATGTAGTCCTCGCGCATCTTCACGTGGCCGGCGAATGCCGTCACCTTGTCGCGGTCGCCGAGCAGCGTGCCGCCGCGGAGTTCCTCCTTGTGGATCTCCTCGCCGTAGACGGGCGCTCCGGTGACCGGTTCCACCCAGAACTTGCGGACCGTGGTGTACCAGCGGGTGGTGCCCGTCTTGGCGACCGACTGCGGGGTGATGCCCTGGACGGGCATGATCTTGGGCAGAGCAACCTTGGTCCAGGGGATGGTCTGCTCGAAGTAGTAGACCTCGACTCCGCGGAAGTTCTGGGTGCCCTTGTAGTGGATGGGGGCCGCCGTCCGCGTCTGCGCGTCGAAGTACTCGTAGTCCCGCTTCTCCGTCAGGAAGGGCCACTTGAACTCGATGCCCTCGCGGGTGACCGGATCGCCGTCGACCATTTCGCCCGTGGCGTGCACGGGTTCCTGGCTGTGCGCGTCGAAGATGTAGCGCTCGGGGAGCTTGGAGACCATCTTGCCGTCGGGGCCCTGGACGTAGGAGAGGGAGTCCCAGACGACGACGTCCCGGCCCGCGGTCCTCTCGATCTTCTCGGAGGCCTCGACGTTGCCTTTGAGGGTCTGCACGATGGTGACCTTGGGGACCTTCCTGGCCTTCATGGTGCCGTAGTCGAGGAGGACCGGGTCCTTCGCCTCCAGGACCATGTCCTGGTACTGATTGGCGGGGATCTTCGCCAGACGCGGGAAGGCGTACCAGCGCAGCAGCGGGGACAGCGCCGTGAGGAACACGGCGAAGGCGAGCAGGATCAGGCTTGCCTTGCGGCGCATCTCGGCGTCCCTCCCTGCGGACTACGGGTGTGCGGGCACGGTCGTCAGCAGCGGCTCCGGTGACGTCTTGCCCGCCGGTGAGCCCATGGCGGTGATCGTCAGCACCAGAGCGAGCGCGACGGCGAGACCGGTCGCGGCGGCGATGAGGGCACGCATGCGGGCCTCCCGAGGACCAGGAGCTGATACATCGTCAGGTCCGGCACCGTAGCAACGGCGGAGCGAGATGAGAACACGTCGCGCACACAGACGAGGGCGCCCCTCCGCCGGAAACGGAGGGGCGCCCTTAAGGCTCGTACGGGCCTGCGGACGTACGGCGACACGTCCGCGGGAATGGACTACGACGTGGCCGGGGCCGCCGCCACCTTCAGCTCGACCGTCAGCGTCGCGCCGCCCGTGGTGTTGATGCGGAGCAGGAACGTGCCGCTGGTGTCGTCCGCGTACAGCTTCGGCAGCTTCAGCAGACCGTCGGCGTCCGTGGTGAGGTCCGTGAGGGTGCGTACGGTCTTGCCGTCCGCGTCCTTGAAGTACGGGCCCTTGTCGTTCTCGGTCGCGTCGTCCGCCGACTTGATGAGCGTCGCGGTGGCCGCGACCTTGCCCGCGGCGGCGCCCTTGTAGGTGGCCTTCACCTCGACCTGGCCGGCGAATTCGCCGCCCGGCACGCAGGTCAGTTCCGTGTCGCTGGTGCGGGTGAGGGTGTCGGCCTGGCGCGGGGTGACGGTCGCCGTGTAGTCGAGCCCTGCCAGGGTGCGGCCCACGACGGTGGCGCGGACCGTGAAGTCGCCGGTCTTCTCCCCGGCCACGAGCGCGGGCGCGGTGGCCGTGCCGCTGCTGTTGGTGACGATGGTGGCGACGCTCTCGCCGCCGGTGAAGGTGGCGTCCGTGTCGTCGCCGATGATCGTGAACCGCACCCGGACCTTCGCCACGGCCTGGCTGGTCCTGGTCTCGGTGCGTACGGCGATCTTCTCGGCGAACGTCCCGCCCGCCGTGGCGGTGAGCTTCGCGGTGCCCGCGTCCTCGAGGTGGTGCACCGTCTCGGTGGGCGTCTGGGTGGGCGGTGTCGTCGGCGGCGGGGTGGGTCCCGGCGGAGTCGGTTGCGGCGGGGTCGGTTGCGGCGAAGCCGGCGGGCTCGGGCTGGGACTCGCCGGGCCGTTGCCGCCCGGCTCGGCGGAGTTCGGCGGCGTGGTCGCGGGCGGCGTCGGGCTGGGGCTCGCCGCGTCGTTGTCGTCGCTGTCGTGCGACGGCAGCGTGCCCGTGCCGTCCGGCACCTCATGGGTGCCCCTGCGGTAGTACTCCAGCCACGACAGGACGGTGTGGAGGTATTCCGTCGAGTTGTTGTAGCTGAGGATCGACGCGTTCATCTGCGCCCGGACCGACATGTCGTGGTCGAAACGGCACAGGTAGTGGCCCGCGGCGAGCGCGGCGTCGTAGATGTTGTTGGGGTCCTTCTTGCCGTCGCCGTTGGCGTCGCGGCCCGCCCACTCCCAGGTGGAGGGGATGAACTGCATCGGCCCGACCGCGCGGTCGTACGTGGAGTCGCCGTCGTACGCGCCGTTGTCGGTGTCGCTGATGTGCGCGAAGCCGTTGCCGTTGAGGACCGGGCCCAGGATCGGCGAGTACGTCGTGCCGTCGGCGTTCACGCGGCCGCCGCGGGCCTGGCCCGACTCGACCTTGCCGATGGCGGCGAGGAGTTGCCAGGGCAGGTGGCAGCCCGGCTTGGACTCGCGCAGCGACGCCTCGGCCCTCTTGTAGGCATCGAGGACGGTCGCGGGTATGCCCGCTTCGGCGTCGCCCTGGGCGACGGGCGTGCCGGTGGTCGGCGAGGGGTTGGGGCTGTCGAGCGGCGGGAGGTCCGTGTAGTAGCGCGAGTTGCCGGTAGCGGTGTCGTCGCTGTTCGGGTCGGGGGTGGCCTCGGAGCCGGCCGTCTGTCTGCCGTGCTCGTCGGTGGCCACACCCGGGGCCTGGGACGCGGACAGGGCCGCGACCGCGACCGCGGCCACGGCGGTGGTCGCCGCCCCCTTGCGCAGCCGCCTGCCGAAATGCGCCGCCATTGAGTGAACCCCTCCCGTGGACGACCGCTTCCGCGCTTCTTTGTGCGCTTCTCGGTACGTTTCCTCGCACGCTTCGTCACGCGCTTCTTCGTGCGTATTCCTGCTGGCGTTCGACCGCGCCCCCAGCACGGTAACCCAGGTGACCCTACGACAACTTCCGTCGCGCAGGGACCCGTTCGCGCCCGGTTTTCACCAGTTGGCCATGTGCGGTTGCGCACGGAACACCGACCCCGAGTAGCCCCCTCGGCCGTTTTCACACGTCTCTCATACTGGGCGTCATCGATCACCGGCGCCGACACAACCGCCCAACATCAGCCATAGGGGGACGACTTGCCCTTCACTCTCAGTCATGCCGCGGCCGTACTGCCGGCCGTACGCGGTGACGGAAGCGGGCGCGGCCGGCTGGTTCCCGCCGTCCTCGTGGCCGGTTCGTTCGCTCCCGACATGACCTACTACGCGGCAAGTGCGCTGCCCGGAGCGATGGAGTTCGGCACCTTCACGCACTCCTTCACCGGCGTGTTCACCATCGACGTGCTCATCACCTGGGCCCTCGTGGGCGCCTGGCTGGTGCTGCGCGAACCGCTGGTGGCACTGCTGCCGCGGGGCCGGCAGGGGCGCCCGGCGGCTCTGCTGCGCTGCGGTGCGGCACGTAAACGTTTGCGTCCGTCGACGGCGCGGTGGTGGTACATCTCCGCGGCCCTCGGCGCGCTGACCCATGTCGTGTGGGACGCGTTCACACATCTCGACCGGTGGGGTATGCGGCTCTTCCCCGTCCTCGGGCGGGACATCGCGGGTTCGCCGCTGTACTGGTACCTGCAGTACGGGGGTTCGGCGGTGGCCGCCGTCGTGATTGTGGCCTTCGTGGCCGTCGCGCTGCGCCACACGCGCCCCGGCGGACCCGTGGGCGTGCCGGTGTTGTCCGCTGCGGACCGGTGGCTGGCCGGTGCCGTGATCGGCTGCTGCGCGCTGGTGGGCGCAGTGCAGCGGGCTTCGCGCTGGTGGGACTACTGGGGCTCCAGCGCGAAGCCCTGGGAGTTGATCCCGACGCTGTGTTTCGGCGCGGGCGCGGGCCTGGTCCTCGGCCTCGGGCTCTACGCCGTGGGTGTCAGGGTGTGGCGTCCGGCTCCGGCTCGTCCCAGCCCGGCAGCGGATCATACGGAGCCGAGCCGTCCGACCGCTCGCTGATCGCGCCCTCCGGAGTGGGGCTCTGGACCCGGCCGCGGCCCTGGTTGAGGCCGCGGTGCACGGCCTGTGCGATGCGCTCGATGGTGCGGACCCCGTACGCCATCGTCGGGTTGTCGTGCGACAGGACGACGATGCGGTACGTGCGGCTGGTGCCCGTGAACGCGCCGACGCTGTGCACGCGCCAGCCGTGTGTGGCCCGGGGCAGCCAGCCGTTCTTCACCTGGGCCGTGAGACCGGTCGGCATGCCGGCGGGCACGCCCCAGCGCTGGTCGCTGCGGACCTCACTCATCAGCTTCAGGCCCTGGGCGCGGGTCTTCAGGAACGAGCCGGCGTTGGTGAGCACGTCCAGCAGCCGCATCTGGTCGTCGGCCGTGGTGCGGGTCAGGCCCCAGTAGCCGCCTGGGCCGAGGACGGTGCCTTTCGTCCCGACGCGGGCCAGGAAGCGGCTCAGGTAGGTGTGGCCCAGGTCGGTCCACAGCCGCATCGCGGAGGCGTTGTCCGAGACGGTGATCATGGGGCGGATGTTGTCCTGTTCCCAGGTGGTGAGTTTGCGGCCGAGCTCCTCCGCCCGGCGCAGGGTGCCCTCCATGATCGTGACCTTGGCGACGCTCGCCGAGTCGTACTGCCGCTCACTGGCGAGGGCACAGGTCAGGCCGGTGTCGTCGTCGTGCACCGCCACGGAGACGGTGCCCTCGCGAGACGACAGCGCCGCCTGGATGTCGCTGGACATCCGGGCGGCGAGGTCGGGGTCACGGGTGGAGCTGCAGACCGGAGGCACCTGGGCGGTGCTGGCTTCCGCGGCGACCGCGGGTATCGGCGCGAGCAGCGCCGAGACGACAGCTGTCGCCGCGATGACGACGGCTGTGGCTGCCGCCGTACGGCTGTGGAGCATGCGTATACCCATGCCCGCATCCTTACGGCCGCCCTGGGCGGGGGGCGCTTTTGCGGGGGCCACGCGGGTGACGGGTACCTCCGTGCGGGGTGGCACTCGGGGCCGGCCGTGTCTCTCGGGGCCGGCCGTGCCTCGGAGCCGACCGTGCCTCGGGACCGGCCGTGCCTCGGGACCGGCCGTGCCTCGGGACCGGCCGTGCCTCGGGACCGGCCGTGCCTCGGGACCGGCCGGTACGTGCCGGGGTTGCCCTGCGGGCTGCCGCCCGTGTCCGGCGCCGCCGGACCCGCGTCACCGGATCCCGCCGCGGCGGATCGCGCACCGTTGCTGCGGCCGGGGGGACTTACCGTCCGGCGGTAAGCCCCCCGCCGCAACGCCGGAACCTAGTGCGCCGCCGACTCCCAGTCCGCCCCGTGCCCGACGGACACGTCCAGCGGAGCCCGGAGTTGGACGGCGGACGCCATTTCGTGGCGGAGGAGCTCCTCGGTCTTGGCGCGCTCGCCCGGGGCGACCTCCAGGACGATTTCGTCGTGGACCTGGAGGAGCATGCGGGAGTTGAGGCGCGCCTCGCGCAGCGCCCGGTCCACGTTCAGCATGGCGATCTTGACGATGTCCGCCGCCGTGCCCTGGATCGGGGCGTTCAGGGCCATCCGCTCGGCCGCCTCACGGCGCTGCCGGTTGTCACTGTTGAGGTCCGGCAGGTAGCGGCGGCGGCCGAAGAGCGTCGCCGTGTAGCCCGTCGCCCTCGCCTCGTCGACCACGCGGCGCAGATAGTCCCGTACGCCTCCGAAGCGCTCGAAGTAGGTGTCCATCAGCGCACGGGCCTCACCCGCGTCGATGTTCAGCTGCTGGGAGAGGCCGAAGGCCGACAGCCCGTACGCCAGGCCGTACGACATCGCCTTGATCTTGCGCCGCATCTCCGCGTCGACCGCGGACCGCTCCACGGAGAACACCTGGGAGGCGACGGTCGTGTGCAGGTCCTCGCCGGACGTGAACGCCTCCAGCAGGCCCTCGTCCTCCGACAGATGGGCCATCACGCGCAGTTCGATCTGGCTGTAGTCCGCGGTCATGAGGGATTCGAAGCCCTCGCCGACCACGAAGCCGCGGCGGATCGCACGGCCCTCGTCCGTACGGACCGGGATGTTCTGCAGGTTCGGGTCCGTGGAGGAGAGGCGGCCCGTCGCCGCCACCGTCTGGTTGAAGGTGGTGTGGATACGGCCGTCCGCCGCGATCGTCTTGATCAGGCCCTCGACCGTCGAGCGCAGCTTCGCCTGCTCGCGGTGCCGGAGCATGATCACCGGCAGTTCGTTCTCCGTCTGCGTCGCCAGCCACGCCAGCGCGTCCGCGTCCGTCGTGTAACCCGTCTTCGTCTTCTTCGTCTTGGGCAGGGCCAGCTCGCCGAAGAGGACTTCCTGGAGCTGCTTGGGCGAGCCCAGATTGAACTCGTGCCCAGCGGCGGCGTGCGCCTCCTTCACGGCCTGCTGCACCGCGCCCGCGAACATCTGCTCCATGGCCTCCAGGTGGGCCTTGTCCGCCGCGATGCCGTGCCGCTCCATGCGGGCCAGCAGAGCGGACGTGGGCAGCTCCATGTCGCGCAGCAGATCGGCCGCGCCGACCTCCTGGAGCTTTTCGCCGAACGCCTCGCCCAGGTCGAGGACCGTACGGGCCTGCGTCATCAGCGCCTCGGCCTCGGCCTGGTCGTCCGTGCCGAAGGCGAGCTGGCCGTCGGCCGCGGCGGCCGGCCCCAGCTCCCGGCCGAGGTACTCCAGGGACAGCGCGTCCAGCGCGAACGAGCGACGCCCCGGCTTGACCAGGTAGGCGGCGAGCGCGGTGTCCATGGACACGCCCTCGATGGACCAGCCGTGCTCGGCGAAGACCCGCATCGCGCCCTTGGCGTTGTGCATGACCTTGGGCTTCTCGGGGTCGGCCAGCCACGCCGCGAACGCGTTCTCATCGGCCTCGTCCAGCTGCGACGGGTCGAACCAGGCGGCCGCTCCGCCCGCGGCGGCGAGCGCGACCTCGGCCACCGCGCCCGCCCCGAGCGCCCACGCGTCGACCGTGGCCACGCCGAGGACCTCCTTGCCGTGCTCGGCGAGCCACGGCTTCAGCTCGCCCGCGCCCAGCACCGAGGCGTCGAGCTCCACACCCTCGGCGACCGGCTGCGCCTCCTCGGCCTCCTCGGCCCCCGGATCGACGGCGAGGAGCCGCTCACGCAGCGACGGGTTGCGGATCTCCAGGGTGTCCAGGACCATCGCCACGGACTTGCGGTCGTACGCGGCGCGCTCCAGGTCGGCGACCGTCCTGGGCAGCTCGACGTCCGTGACCATCTCCGTGAGACGGCGGTTGAGCTTCACCGACTCCAGGTGGTCGCGCAGGTTCTGCCCGGCCTTGCCCTTGACCTCGTCGGCGCGCTCGACCAGCTCCGCGAACGAACCGAACTGGTTGATCCACTTCGTGGCCGTCTTCTCACCGACACCGGGGATGCCCGGCAGGTTGTCGGACGGGTCGCCGCGCAGCGCCGCGAAGTCGGGGTACTGCGCCGGCGTCAGCCCGTACTTCTCGAAGACCTTCTCCGGGGTGAAGCGCGTCAGCTCCGAGACGCCCTTCGTGGGATACAGCACCGTCGTGTGCTCGGACACCAGCTGGAAGGAGTCACGGTCGCCGGTGACGATCAGCACCTCGAAGCCCTCGGCCTCGGCCTGCGTGGCGAGCGTCGCGATGATGTCGTCGGCCTCGAAGCCGTCGACCGCGAACCGCTGGGCGTGCATCGCGTCGAGGAGCTCGCCGATCAGCTCGACCTGCCCCTTGAACTCGTCCGGGGTCTTCGACCTGTTCGCCTTGTACTCGGTGAACTCCTCCGAGCGCCACGTCTTGCGCGAGACGTCGAACGCCACCGCGAAGTGCGTGGGCGCCTCGTCGCGCAGCGTGTTCGCCAGCATCGACGCGAAACCATAGATCGCGTTCGTCGGCTGGCCGGTCGCGGTCGTGAAATTCTCCGCGGGCAGCGCGAAGAACGCGCGGTACGCCAGCGAGTGCCCGTCCATGAGCATGAGGCGCGGACGGCCCGTACCTGCGGTCTTCTCGGTCTTCTTCGATGCTGTTTCTGCCACGCCCCCGATCCTGCCACGGCCCACTGACATCGAGAGCCCTCCGGCCCAGCACAAGCCCTCCCGTCCGCCCACCCCAAGCCCCGCACAAGCCCTCCCGTCCGCCCCAACGGTCGCCGGCAGGAGCCCTCCGGCCCGCCACCGGCGTTGTCAGCACCGCGTGCAAGGATCGAAGACGTACGAGCGGACACACAGCGCGTACGAGCAGACACACAACGACGTGGGCACGTGAAGGGGTTCAGCGATGGCCAGCAAGCCGCCGAAAAGCGATCCGGTTCAGGACGCGCCGCACGTCGCCGAGCCGAAGCGCGCCGCCGCCGGACTGCCCGCCATCGCCCACACCCTGCGCGTCGCACAGCGGCAGATGGGAGTGCGCCGCACCGCGCTGACCCTGCTGCGTGTCAACCAGAAGGACGGCTTCGACTGCCCGGGCTGCGCCTGGCCCGAGCCGGATCACCGGCACCCGGCGGAGTTCTGTGAGAACGGCGCGAAGGCGGTCTCCGAGGAGGCCACCCTGCGCCGGGTCACCCCGGACTTCTTCGCCGCACACCCCGTGAGCGACCTCGCCACCCGCAGCGGCTACTGGCTCGGCCAGCAGGGCCGCATCACCCACCCCATGTATCTGGCGGAGGGCGCCGGCCACTACGAGCCGGTCACCTGGGAGCGCGCCTTCGACATCGTCGCCGAGGAGCTCGCCGCACTCGGCTCCCCCGACGAGGCCCTCTTCTACACCTCGGGCCGCACCAGCAACGAGGCCGCCTTCCTCTACCAGCTGTTCGCCCGCGAGCTCGGCACGAACAACCTGCCCGACTGCTCGAACATGTGCCACGAGTCGTCCGGCTCCGCCCTCTCCGAGACCATCGGCATCGGCAAGGGCAGCGTCCTCCTCGACGACCTCTACCAAGCCGACCTGATCATCGTGGCCGGACAGAATCCCGGCACCAACCACCCGCGGATGCTCTCCGCCCTGGAGAAGGCCAAGGCCAACGGCGCGAAGATCATCACGGTCAACCCGCTGCCCGAAGCGGGCATGGAGCGCTTCAAGAACCCGCAGACCCCCCGGGGCGTGCTCAAGGGCGCCGCCCTCACCGACCTGTTCCTGCAGATCCGCCTCGGCGGCGACCAGGCCCTCTTCCGCCTCCTCAACAAGCTGATCCTTCAGACGGAGGGCGCGGTCGACGAGGAGTTCATCCGCGCGCACACCCACGGATACGAGGAGTTCGCGGCCGCTGCCCGCACCGCCGACTGGGACGAGACCCTCACCGCGACCGGCCTCACCCGCGAGAAGATCGACGAGGCCCTGCGGATGATCCTCGCCTCGCAGCGCACCATCGTGTGCTGGGCGATGGGCCTCACCCAGCACAAGCACGCCGTGCCGACCATCCGCGAAGTCGTCAACTTCCTTCTGCTGCGCGGCAACATCGGCCGCCCCGGCGCCGGCGTATGCCCGGTGCGCGGTCACTCGAACGTGCAAGGCGACCGCACGATGGGCATCTTCGAACGGCCCGCCCCCGCCTTCCTGGACGCCCTGGAGCAGGAGTTCGGCTTCGCCCCGCCCCGCAAGCACGGCTACGACGTCGTACGGGCCATCCGCGCCCTGCGCGACGGCGAGGCGAAGGTCTTCTTCGCGATGGGCGGCAACTTCGTGTCCGCCTCCCCCGACACCGAGGTCACCGAGGCGGCCATGCGCCGCGCCCGCCTCACCGTGCACGTGTCGACGAAACTGAACCGCTCGCACACGATCACGGGCGCGCGTGCCCTGATCCTGCCCACCCTCGGCCGCACCGAGCGCGACCTGCAGGGCAGCGGCCTGCAGTTCGTGACCGTCGAGGACTCCATGGGCATGGTGCACGCCTCACGCGGCCGCCTGGAGCCCGCGAGCACCCACCTGCTGTCCGAGCCCGCCATCGTCTGCCGCCTCGCCCGCCGCGTCCTCGGCGAGGGGTCCCGCACGCCCTGGGAGGAGTTCGAGAAGGACTACGCGACCATCCGCGACCGCATCGCGCGCGTGATCCCCGGCTTCGACGACTTCAACGCGCGCGTGACCGGTTCCGCCGGCCGCCCCGGAGGCTTCACGCTCCCGCACGCCCCGCGCGACGAGCGCCGCTTCCCCACGGCCACCGGCAAAGCCAACTTCACGGCCGCACCGGTCGAGTACCCGCAGCTCCCCGAGGGCCGCCTGCTGCTGCAGACCCTGCGCTCCCACGACCAGTACAACACCACCATCTACGGCCTGGACGACCGCTACCGCGGCATCAAGAACGGCCGCCGCGTCGTCCTCGTGCACCCCGACAACGCGCACCAGCTGAACCTCGCGGACGGCTCGTACGTCGACCTGGTCAGCGAATGGCAGGACGGCACCGAGCGGCGCGCGCCCGGCTTCCGCGTCGTGCACTACCCGACCGCCCGGGACTGCGCCGCCGCCTACTACCCGGAGACCAACGTCCTCGTCCCCCTGGACGCGACCGCCGACACCAGCAACACCCCCACCAGCAAGTCCGTCGTCGTACGTCTGGAACAATCCGCGACCGACTGAGCGTTTGCTCAGTCAGAGAGATCCACACCACGAAGTGATCGACGACCAGACGATCCACGACGAACGGAGTCGGGCCCCATGGGCGAGCAGCACACCGTGAAGTTTCCGCAAGAGGTCATCGACGAGTACGCGGCCCTCGGCGTCGACCTGCCCGCCCTGTTCTCCGCGGGCCACCTCGGCACCCGTATGGGCGTCCAGATCATGGAGGCCTCCGCGGACCGCGTCGTCGCCACCATGCCCGTCGAGGGCAACACCCAGCCCTACGGTCTCCTCCACGGAGGCGCCTCCGCCGTCCTCGCCGAGACCATCGGCTCCGTCGGCGCGATGCTCCACGGCGGCAGCACCAAGATCGCCGTCGGCGTCGACCTGAACTGCACCCATCACCGCGGAGTCCGCTCCGGCCTCGTCACCGGCGTCGCCACCCCCGTACACCGCGGCCGCACCTCAGCGACGTACGAGATCGTCATCACCGACGAGAACGACAAGCGCGTCTGCAGCGCTCGCCTCACCTGCGTCCTCAAGGACGCACCCGCGAGCTGACACCCCGCGACCTGACACCCCACGACCCGAAACCGCGAGCTGACACCCCACGACCTGACACCCGCAACGCACGTCACACCCCTCGGCCGCCGGCCCCACACGGCGGCCAACTCCCCAGCCCCCACCCCCCATTGGCAAAGCCCCACCCCCCGGCATAGCGTGAAGCATGACCGGCATCGGGCCCGTCGAGCCGTACCACCCCGATGACACCGACGGCCCCCACCAGAACGCACCGACCGACCTGCTGTGGTCGAAATCCTCACCCGCCACCGCCCGTTGGGCCGCCCTCCCTCGCTCCCGCCGCCGCATCGCCCAGGCCCTGATCGTCGCCGCGGCCGCCACCGCCGCCTTCTTCGCGCTTCGCCCCGCACCGGCGACCCAGGCCACCCCGAACCCCTACCCCTGGCCCGCCGGCGTCACCACCCTCCACTACCAGGGCCGAGCACCCACCCCCCTGACCTACCGATTCACGGTCGACGTCGCCCGCGGCAGCCCCGTCACCATCCACCAAATCGGCGCAGGACTCCCCACGCTGCGCGCCACCACCACACCCCCGCTGCCACTGACAGTGAAGACCGGATCGCCCCGCCTCATCACCGTCAGCATCTCCGTATACAAGTGCGCCGACCTGCCGCCCGCCCTCGAACTCCCCCACCTCGACCTGCTGTTCAGCAACAAGAACTCACAGCAACAGCAAAGCTTCGTCTTCGGCGGCACCTACCCGCACCACCTGTGGACCGACCTGCGCGCCCACTGCTTCCCCCACCAGGGCTCTCCCGCACCCACCTCCCCCGCCCGGGACCCCTGGCGCGACCTCACACGAAGGTAACAGTCCGTTACCTCTGGCGTAATAAAGCAATGTTCACGCCACGGCACCCCCGCGCCGCAACCGGCACAACGCCCCGCCCCCACCGCCGTCATGGCCGAAAACCCCTCCACCCCATGAACCGGAACAGGGCGTTCTCACGATGCGAACACGCAGTCACCCCAGGACGGTCTTCCGAAATCCTCCGCTCCTCAAGCCCGCGCAACGCCAGGACACCCACCGCATAACAAGAGCGTCACAGCCTTCCCCGCGCTCCTCCCCACTCCCCTTACCTGCGCTTATAGTCACGGCCAGTCACCGCGCCGCCGGGCGCGTCTGCTGCACTGCCTGTTTCACCCAGTACGGCCCGGCGAGACACACGGCCCTCACCATGAGGGACCGCGCCAGGGAGAGGATTCAACGTGCGACACCGTTCTTTGGTCATACTCACCTCCGTGCTCACCACGGGAGCACTCACGCTGACCGCCTGCGGATCGCGCGATGAGGGCGGGGACAGCGAGAGCAGCAAGAAGACCGAAATCATCATCGGCGTCGACGCGCCGCTGACCGGTCAGAACTCCGCCACGGGCCTCGGCATCCAGGGCGGCGTCCAGATCGCCGTCGACGACGCCAACAAGAACAACACCGTCCCCGGCGTGACCTTCAAGGTCCTCGCTCTCGACGACAAGGCCATCCCGGCCAGCGGCCAGCAGAACGCCACCCAGCTCGTCCAGAACGAGAAGGTCCTCGGCGTCGTCGGCCCGCTCAACTCCGGCGTCGCCACCCAGATGCAGCAGGTCTTCGCCACCGCCAACCTGGTCGAGATCTCGCCGTCCAACACGGCGCCCGAGCTCACCCAGGGCAAGAACTGGCAGACATCGAAGACGCGCCCCTTCAAGACGTACTTCCGCACCGCCACCACCGACGCCCTCCAGGGCGGCTTCGCGGCCGACTACGCCTACAACACGCTCAAGAAGCGCAAGGTCTTCGTCGTCGACGACAAGCAGACCTACGGCGCCGGCCTCGCCAAGCTCTTCAAGGCCGGCTTCACCAAGGCCGGCGGCAAGGTCGCCGGCGAAGACCACGTCAACACCGGCGACACCGACTTCTCCGCCCTCGTCACCAAGATCAAGAACTCCAAGGCCGACCTCGTCTACTACGGCGGCCAGTACGACGAGTCCGAGAAGCTCACCAAGCAGCTCAAGGACGGCGGAGCCAAGATCCCGCTCTTCGGCGGTGACGGCATGTTCACCCCGACCTACATCGAGACCGCCGGCAAGACCTCCGAAGGCGACCTCGTCACCTCCGTCGGCCAGCCCGTCGACTCCCTGCCCTCCGCCGCCGACTTCATCAAGAAGTACAAGGCCTCCGGCCTCAAGGGCGACTACGGCACCTACGGCGGCTACTCCTACGACGCCGCCACCGCCATCATCAAGGCCATCGGCAACGTCGTGAAGGACGGCAAGGTCCCCGACGACGCCCGCGCCCAGATCGTCGCCGAAGTCCAGAACACCAAGTTCGACGGCATCGCAGGACCCGTCTCCTTCGACGAATACGGCGACACCACCAACAAGCAGCTCACCGTCTACCAGGTCGTCAAGGGCGAGTGGAAGGCCGTCAAGAGCGGCACGTTCAACGGCTAAGCCCTTCACGCCGCGGGGCCTGTCCGGCGGATCAGGCCGACTCCAGGCCACGGTGCCTGACAGGCACAGGTGAGCGGGGTCTGGTGCGTGCAGCTGCAAGGCGGAGGAGGGAGTCGACGCGGAGCGTCGGCGACCAACGACAACGCCGCAGATGTGCGTGCCAGACCCCGCGGCCCCGGTCTGATCCGCTGGACAGGCCCCCAGCACCACCCCAGGGCCGCGCGGCCAAGACCACACGTCACCGCGCGGCCCGCTTCATACGCCCTGCTCAACACTCTCCCCACCACATGGAGGCCATGCGGTGAACACCCTGCCGCAGCAGCTGGCCAACGGGCTGTTCCTCGGCTCGATGTACGGGCTGATCGCCATCGGCTACACGATGGTGTACGGCATCGTCCAGCTCATCAACTTCGCCCACGGCGAGATCTTCATGACCGGCGGCTTCGGCGCACTCACGGTCTACTTCTACGTCCTGCCCGACGGCACATCCATGTGGATAGCCCTCCCAGCGATGCTCATAGGCGGCGGACTCGTCGCCGTCCTCATCGCCGTCGGGGCCGAACGCTTCGCCTACCGACCACTACGCGGAGCACCACGCCTCGCCCCCCTCATCACCGCCATCGGTCTCTCCCTCGCACTCCAGCAGATCGTCTTCAACGCGTACCCGGACGCCAAGACCGACCGCAACTTCCCGCAACTGGACTTCGGCCCCTGGCACCTCGGCTCCATCAGCATCAGCAGCGGCTCCGTCTTCGTCATCATCGCCGCCCCCCTCTGCATGGCAGCCCTCGCCCTCTTCGTCAGCTTCTCCCGCACCGGCCGCGCCATGCAGGCCACCGCACAGGACCCGGACACCGCCCAGCTCATGGGCATCGACACCAACCGCATCATCGTGATCGCCTTCGCGATCGGCGGCCTCTTCGCCGCCATCGCCGCCGTCGCCTACGGCCTGCGCTACGGACAGATCAAATACGACATGGGCTTCCAGATGGGCCTCAAAGCCTTCACCGCAGCCGTACTCGGCGGTATCGGCAACATCTACGGCGCCATGATCGGCGGCCTCGTCCTCGGCCTCGCCGAAACCATGGCCACCAGCTACATCGACGGCATCCCCGGCATGCAGCAGCTCGGCGGCGGCGGCTGGGCCTCCGTCTGGGCCTTCGTCCTCCTCATCCTCGTACTGCTGTTCAGACCACAAGGCCTGGTCGGCGAACGCGTCGCGGACAGGGCGTGAGCACCATGGCAACCACCGAAACCACCAACGCCCGCGGCCTCATCGCACTCCCGCAGACCGCCGCCCGCGCCCTCATCGCCATCGGCGCCATCGCCACCATCGCCAGCACCTTCATGGCCTGGACCTACTCGTCCGACTTCCCCGGGGACCTCACCTACTACGGCTCCCCGGCCGGACTCCAGACCCTCGACCTCGTCGCCGGCGCCCTCACCCTTCTCTACGCCCTCACCCTCTTCAACATCCGCGGCCTCGGCTGGCTCAACCCCGCAGGCGCCACCCAGCCCGTCGTCCTCGCCGCCGCCTCCGCGTTCGCCGTCAGCTGGTTCAGCGCCATCGCCATCGCCGTCGACCTCAAGGGCCTCATCGCCCTCGACCCCGGCGCCTACATCGCCGCCGTCGGCTCGCTGACCGCCCTCATCGGCGCCCTCGCACTCCCCAAGCCCGGCGACACCTTCAAGGACTACGTCACCAAGCCGGACACCATCCCCCCGGCCGCCAAACTCCCCGCCTGGGGCGAACGCCTCGTCATCACCGCCGCCACCGCCACCGCCCTCATCGTCTTCACCTACGGCATCGGCGTCGACCCCGAAGCAAGCGAAACGTTCCTCGGCTACCTCCTCCTCGTCGTCTTCGGCGCCTGGGCCCTGCTCACCGCCGGACTCTTCGACCGCTTCGCCCAACTCAACGCCCGCCACAAGGGATTCGCCACCTCCATGGCATTCCTCGCCGCGGCCATCTTCCCCTTCGTCGAAAACGACGAACACAACGCCAACCTCGGCGTCAACATCCTCGTCGTCGCCACCGTCGCCCTCGGCCTCAACATCGTCGTCGGCCTCACCGGACTCCTCGACCTCGGATACGTCGCCTTCCTCGGCGTCGGCGCCTACGCCGCAGCCCTCGTCTCCGGCTCCGAGTTCTCCCGCTTCTCCGGCGTCCAATTCCCCTTCTGGGCCGCCATGCTCACCGGCATGGCCGCATCGCTCGTCTTCGGCGTCCTCATCGGCGCCCCAACCCTGCGACTGCGCGGCGACTACCTCGCCATCGTCACCCTCGGCTTCGGAGAAATCTTCCGCATCGCCGTCAACAACATGGACGGCTCCTCCGGGCCCAACATCACCAACGGCCCCAACGGCATCTCCATGATCCCCGACCTCAACATCTTCGGGTTCAACTTCGGAAGCAGCCACGACGTCGGCGGCGGAATCACCCTCGGCCGATTCGCGAACTACTTCCTCCTGATGCTGCTCATCACCGCGCTCGTCGTGATCGTCTTCAACCGCGCCGCCGACTCCCGCATCGGCCGCTCCTGGATCGCCATCCGCGAAGACGAAACCGCCGCCACCGCCATGGGCATCAACGGCTTCCGCGTCAAACTCATCGCCTTCGCGCTGGGTGCCTCACTGGCAGGCCTCGCCGGAACCGTCAGCGCCCACGTCGGCTACAGCGTCAACCCGGCCCCGTACCAGTTCGCCGGCTCCGTGCCCCCGAACTCCGCCTTCCTGCTCGCCGCCGTCGTCCTCGGCGGCATGGGCACCGTCAACGGACCCATCCTCGGCGCCACCCTGCTCTACCTCCTCCCCGAGAAGCTCAGCTTCCTCAAGGAGTACCAGCTCCTCGCCTTCGGCATCGCACTCGTCATCCTCATGCGCTTCCGCCCCGAAGGCATCATCGCCAACCGCCGCCGCCAACTCGAATTCCACGAGACCGGCCAACTCGACATCCCCGAACAAGGCCTGCCCGACACCACCGTCGGCGTCACCAAGGCAGGGGCGTGACCCACATGACCACCACCACGGCCACCACCCCCGTCCTCGAAGCCACCGGCGTCACCATGCGCTTCGGCGGCCTCACCGCCGTACGCAGCGTCGACCTCACCGTCAACACCGGGGAGATCGTCGGCCTCATCGGCCCCAACGGCGCGGGCAAGACCACCTTCTTCAACTGCCTCACCGGCCTGTACATCCCCACCGAGGGCAAGGTCGCCTACAAAGGCACCGTCCTGCCGCCCAAACCACACCTGGTCACCAGCGCAGGCATCGCCCGCACCTTCCAGAACATCCGCCTCTTCTCCAACATGACCGTCCTCGAAAACGTGCTCGTCGGCCGCCACACCCGCACCAAGGAAGGCCTCTGGTCCGCCCTCCTTCGCGGCCCCGGCTTCCGCAAAGCCGAAGCGGCCTCCCGCGAACGCGCCATGGAACTGCTGGAGTTCATCGGCCTCGACCACAAGGCCGACCACCTCTCCCGCAACCTCCCCTACGGCGAACAGCGCAAGCTCGAAATCGCCCGCGCCATGGCCAGCGAACCGGGACTGCTCCTGCTCGACGAGCCCACCGCCGGCATGAACCCCCAAGAAACACGGGCAACCGAAGAGTTGGTCTTCGCCATCCGCGACAGGGGCATCGCCGTCCTCGTCATCGAGCACGACATGCGCTTCATCTTCAACCTCTCGGACCGCGTCGCCTGCCTCGTCCAGGGCGAAAAGCTCGTCGAGGGAACGTCGGAAGTCGTCCAGGGCGACGAACGCGTCATCGCCGCGTACCTCGGCGAACCGTTCGAAGGCGCCCCCGGCGCCGAGGAAGTCGCCGAAGTCGAAGCCGCGGAGGCGGCAGAGGCAGCGGCGACGGACGCCGCAGAGGCCTCGGACGCCGCCGAGTCCTCCGACGCGTCCGACGCCGACGACGCGCAGAGCAGCACCCGCAAGGAAGGAAACGCCCAGTGACCGCACTGCTGGAGGTCGAAGACCTCAAGGTCGCCTACGGCAAGATCGAAGCCGTCAAGGGCATCTCCTTCACCGTCGAAGCAGGCCAGATCGTCACCCTCATCGGCACCAACGGCGCCGGCAAGACGACCACCCTGCGCACCCTGTCCGGACTCCTCAAGCCCAACAGCGGCCGCATCCTCTTCGACGGACAACCACTCAGCGGCGTCCCCGCCCACAAAATCGTCGCCCTCGGCCTCGCCCACTCCCCCGAGGGACGCCACATCTTCCCCCGGCTCACCATCGCCGAAAACCTCCAACTCGGAGCCTTCCTGCGCACCGACAAGGCAGGCATCGAGAAGGACATCCAGCGCGCCTACGACCTCTTCCCCATCCTGGGCGAACGCCGTAAGCAAGCCGCCGGAACCCTCTCCGGCGGCGAACAGCAGATGCTGGCCATGGGCCGCGCCCTCATGTCCCAGCCCAAGCTGCTCATGCTCGACGAACCCTCCATGGGCCTCTCGCCGATCATGATGCAGAAGATCATGTCCACCATCACCGAGCTCAAAGCCTCCGGCACGACCATCCTCCTCGTCGAGCAGAACGCCCAAGCCGCGCTCTCCCTCGCCGACCAAGGACACGTCATGGAGGTCGGCAACATCGTCCTCTCCGGCACCGGACAGGACCTCCTGCACGACGAATCCGTACGGAAGGCCTACCTCGGCGAGGACTAGGCCCCCGTGGCCGAACGGCCGCACGGTCACACGAAGAGGCCCGCACCCCTCGCCGGGGTGCGGGCCTCTCGCCGATCTTGGGGCCGGGACTAGCCCTTCGAGGACTTCTTCTCCTGAGCGTCCTGAATGACCGCCTCAGCAACCTGCTGCATCGACATACGACGGTCCATCGACGTCTTCTGAATCCACCGGAAGGCAGCCGGCTCAGTCAGCCCGTACTCCGTCTGAAGCACCGACTTCGCACGGTCCACCAGCTTCCGCGTCTCCAACCGCTGCGAGAGATCCGCGATCTCCTTCTCCAGCGCCTTCAGCTCCGTGAACCGCGACACCGCCATCTCGATCGCCGGTACGACGTCACTCTTGCTGAACGGCTTCACCAGGTACGCCATCGCACCCGCGTCACGCGCACGCTCCACCAGGTCGCGCTGCGAGAACGCGGTCAGCATGAGCACCGGAGCGATGGACTCCTCGGCGATCTTCTCCGCCGCCGAGATCCCATCCAGCTTCGGCATCTTCACGTCAAGGATCACGAGGTCCGGCTTGTGCTCCCGGGCCAGCTCGACGGCCTCCTCACCGTCACCCGCCTCACCGACGACGGAGTAGCCCTCCTCCTCCAGCATCTCTTTGAGGTCGAGACGAATCAGCGCCTCGTCCTCAGCGATGACAACACGGGTCGTCAGCGGAGGCACGTGCGCCTTGTCGTCGTCGGGCGCGTCTACGGGCTGGGGCGACTCGGGGGCGGTCACGGGGGCTCCTCATTACGGGCCGGGCATGTACTGCTGCTCCAGAGCCTACCTAGCTGCAGCGAGCTGCGGTGACCCGGTATGCTTCCGAGCAGCTACACGACCAGCCCGGTTGGTGGAACAGGCGAGACACGCGGCGCTCAAACCGCCGTGCCCTTTTTGGGCGTGTGGGTTCGAATCCCACACCGGGCACCTTTGAACCAGAAGCGGATGTCCACGTTCTCGTGAACATCCGCTTTTTGCTGCACACGGTCACGATCAGTGACACAGAGTGGCCGCATGATCTTTCACGGAACTGAGGTTCGACAGCAGGCGCTCACGCTGCTGCGCGGCGGCGCGAGGAACGCGGATATGGCGCGGACGTTCAACGTCCCGCTCGGCACGGTCGGCTACTGGAAGCACATGGACCGAGCGAAACGTGGCGAGTGCCCAGGAAAGCACGACCCGAAGTGTCCCCAGTGTGACGGACGAGAGCTGGACGAGCCCGCATACAGCTACCTGCTCGGCCTGTATTTAGGGGATGGCCACATCAGCCGCTACTCCGAGCACCGCGTGCCCAACCTCATGATCACCTGCGCCGAATCGTGGCCTGGCCTCATGGACGACTGTGAGCAAGCGATGCGCGCGGTCTTCCCCGACAACTCCGTCTGCCGCGTCCGCTGGCCCCGGCCTACATAGGGCTGTCGTCCTCCCCGATGTGGTGCACGCGTACGAGGTTCGTCGAGCCGGAGACTCCGGGCGGTGAGCCCGCCGTGATCACCACGATGTCGCCCTTCTGGCAGCGGCCGTACTTGAGGAGGAGTTCGTCGACCTGCTGGACCATGGCGTCGGTGGAGTCGACGTGGGGGCCGAGGAAGGTTTCGACGCCCCAGGTCAGGTTCAGCTGGGAGCGGGTTTCCGGGGTCGGGGTGAAGGCCAGGAGCGGGATCGGGGAGCGGTAGCGGGACAGGCGGCGGACGGTGTCGCCCGACTGGGTGAAGGCGACGAGGAATTTGGCGCCCAGGAAGTCGCCCATCTCGGCCGCTGCGCGGGCTACGGCGCCGCCCTGGGTGCGGGGCTTGTTGCGTTCGGTCAGGGGCGGGAGGCCGTTGGTGAGGATGTCTTCCTCGGCCGCTTCGACGATGCGGGCCATGGTCTTGACCGTCTCGACGGGGTACTTGCCTACGCTGGTCTCGCCCGACAGCATCACGGCGTCCGTGCCGTCGATCACCGCGTTCGCGACGTCCGATGCCTCCGCGCGGGTGGGGCGGGAGTTGTCGATCATCGAGTCGAGCATTTGGGTGGCGACGATGACGGGCTTGGCGTTGCGTTTGGCGAGTTTGATGGCGCGCTTTTGGACGATGGGGACTTGTTCCAGTGGCATTTCTACGCCGAGGTCGCCGCGGGCGACCATGATGCCGTCGAAGGCGGCGACGATGTCGTCGATGTTGTCGACGGCTTGGGGTTTTTCGACTTTGGCGATGACGGGGAGGCGGCGGCCTTCTTCGTCCATGATGCGGTGGACGTCGGCGATGTCGCGTCCGTTTCGGACGAAGGAGAGTGCGATGACGTCGAAGCCCATGCGCAGGGCCCAGCGGAGGTCTGCTTCGTCTTTGTCGGAGAGTGCGGGGACGGAGACGGCGACTCCGGGGAGGTTGAGTCCTTTGTGGTCGGAGACCATGCCGCCTTCGATGACGACGGTGTGGACGCGGGGGCCGTCGACGTCGGTGACTTCGAGGCAGACTTTGCCGTCGTCGACGAGGATGCGTTCGCCTTTGGTGACGTCGGCTGCGAGGCCTGCGTGGGTGGTTCCGCAGGTGTGGCGGTCGCCTTCGGCGCCTTCTTCGACGGTGATGGTGAAGGTGTCTCCGCGTTCAAGGAGTACGGGGCCTTCGGTGAAGCGGCCGAGTCGGATCTTCGGGCCTTGAAGGTCGGCGAGGATGCCGACGCTGTGGCCGGTCTCGTCGGAGGCCTTGCGTACGCGCTGGTAGCGCTCCTCGTGTTCGGCGTAGGTGCCGTGGCTGAGGTTGAAGCGGGCTACGTCCATTCCGGCTTCGACCAGGGCGTTGATCTGGTCGTACGAGTCGGTGGCGGGGCCCAGTGTGCAGACGATCTTTGCTCGGCGCATGGTTTGAGCCTAGGCCTTACCGGCGGGTAGAGAATTGGTCGTGCATGTCTACTCAACAACCTTTGCGTGAAGGGTTATTGACAAGTGTTGAATTGTGCGTATGGCTGCTCTGATGAGCGTGGAATTATCTACAGCCGGGGTGGTGCCATGGTGAATCGGGCGTTGACTTGGGCGTAGACGTGTTGGCGTTGGGGTTCGAGGTCGAGGGGTGCGGCTTCGTCGGGGGCGGCTTCGGCGTAGGCCATGGAGCGCATGGCGCGGCCGGTGGCGGCGGGGTAGGGCTGGGGGTTTTCGGCGCCGATGTCGGCGAGTTCGACGAGGGCTGTGAGGGTGGTGCCGAGGGCTTCGGCGTATTCGCGGGCGCGTTGGACGGCTTCGTGGACGGCTTGTTGGCGGGCTTGGCGGTGGGAGGGTGAGTCGGGGCGGAGTGCCCACCAGGGGCCGTCGACTCGGGTGAGTTCCATGTCGGCGAGTCGTGTGGTGAGTTCGCCGAGTGCGGTGAAGTCGGTGAGTTCGGCGGTGATGTGGACGCGGCCGTGGTAGGCGCGGATGCGTTCGCCGTGGCCGTGTTTGGTGAGTTCGGGGCTGATGGAGAAGGCGCCGGTTTCGACGTGTTCGACGGCGTCGCCGTAGGTTTTCACCAGGTCCAGGGCGGCTGCGTTGCGGCGGGTGAGGTCGGTGAGGGCGTCTCGTCTGTTGGTTCCGCGGGCGGTGACGGTGATGCCGATGCGGGCGATTTCGGGGTCGACTTCGAGGTGGGCTTCGCCGCAGACGGCGATGCGGGGTGCTTCAGGGGTGCCGTACGGGACGGCGGGGTGGGGTCCCTCGGCGCTTGAGTGGGCGCTCGTACCGGCGGTGGTATCTGAGGTGGAGGCCATACGTTCCACTCTGTCACCGGGAGCGCCGGTTGGGGTGCCCGCGGGGCAGCCGTCGGCGGGGTTCGGAGGGGTTCTTTACCGTTCCTCGATGAGGGGTGTGAGGGTGTGGGCGGTGTGGCGTGCGGGTGGGATGGGTGGGTGGGGTTCGAGTCCGAAGGTGGTGAAGGCGGTTCGGTGTGGGAGGGGGTAGGGGTCTTTGCCGGTGAGGGCGTTGAGGATGGTGGCGCTGCGCCAGGCGGCGAGGCCGAGGTCGGGGGCGCCGACGCCGTGGGTGTGGAGTTCGGCGTTCTGTACGTAGACGTTGCAGCCGGTGCCGGTGACGGTGGGGTCGAGGATCATGCGGAACTGGTCGTCGATGCGTGGGCGGTCGCTGCTGTCGCGGCGTAGGTGGGGGTCGAGTCCGGCGAGGATGCGGTCGAGGGGGCGTTCGCGGTAGCCGGTGGCGAGGATGACGGCGTCGGTGGTGAGGCGGGTGCGGGCGCCTTGTTGGGTGTGTTCGAGGTGGAGTTCGACTTTGGTGGTGGCGACGCGTCCGGCGGTGCGGACGGTGACGGCGGGGGTGAGGACGGCGTCGGGCCAGCCGCCGTGGAGGGTGCGGCGGTAGAGCTCGTCGTGGATGGCGGCGATGGTGTCGGCGTCGATGCCTTTGTGGAGTTGCCATTGGGCGGCGACGAGGCGGTCGCGGACGGGTTCGGTGAGGGCGTGGAAGTAGTGGGTGTAGTCGGGGGTGAAGTGTTCGAGGCCGAGTTTGGAGTACTCCATGGGGGCGAACGCTTCGGTGCGGGCGAGCCAGTGGATTTTTTCGTGTCCGGTGGGGCGGTTGCGCAGGAGGTCGAGGAAGACTTCGGCGCCTGATTGTCCGGCGCCGATGACGGTGATGTGGTCGGCGGTGAGGAGTTGTTCGCGGTGCTGGAGGTAGTCGGCGGCGTGGATGACGGGCACGCCGGGGGCTTCGACGAGGGGTTTGAGGGGTTCGGGGATGTTGGGTTCGGTGCCGACGCCGAGGACGATGTTGCGGGTGTAGGTGCGGCTGAGGGCTTCGGCTTGGCCTTCGGTGTCGAGTTGGGTGAAGTCGACTTCGAACAGGGTGCGTTCGGGGTTCCAGCGGGCGGCGTCGACTTGGTGGGCGAAGTGGAGTCCGGGGAGGTTGTCGGCGACCCAGCGGCAGTAGGCGTCGTATTCGGCGCGTTGGATGTGGAAGCGCTCGGCGAAGTAGAAGGGGAAGAGGCGTTCGCGGGCTTTGAGGTAGTTGAGGAAGGACCAGGGGTTGGCGGGGTCGGCGAGGGTGACCAGGTCGGCGAGGAAGGGGACTTGGAGGGTGGCGCCGTCGATGAGGAGGCCGGGGTGCCAGTCGAAGCCGGGGCGTTGTTCGTAGAAGACGGTGTCGAGTTCGGTGAGGGGGTGGGCGAGGGCGGCGAGGGAGAGGTTGAAGGGGCCGATGCCGATGCCCACCAGGTCGCGGGGTGCTTCGGCGGCGGGGCGTGGGGGGTGGGGCGTCGGGATCATGCGGGTGTGTGTCCTTCCACCAGTTTCAGGAGGGTGGCGAGGTCGCCGGGGCGGGTGTGGGGGTTGAGGAGGGTGGCTTTGAGCCAGAGGCGGCCGTCGAGTGTGGCGCGGCCGAGGACGGCGCGGCCTTGGTTGAGGAGGGTGCGGCGTACGGCGGCGACGGTGTCGTCGGTGGCCCCGGCGGGCCGGAAGAGGACGGTGCTGATGGCGGGCCGGTCGTAGAGCTCGAAGCGGGGGTGGCCGGCTATGAGGTCGGCCAGTTCCTGGGCGTGGTCGCAGACTTGGTCGACGAGTGCGCCGATGCCTTGTCTGCCGAGGGTTTTGAGGGTGGCGGCGATTTTGAGGATGTCGGGGCGCCGGGTGGTGCGCAGGGAGCGGCCGAGGAGGTCGGGGAGGCCTGCTTCGGTGTCGTCGTCGGCGTTGAGGTAGTCGGCGTGGTGGTGGATTACGGCGAGGTTGTTTGTGTCGCGTACGGCGAGGAGTCCGGCGGCGATGGGCTGCCAGCCGAGTTTGTGCAGGTCGAGGGTGACGGTGTGGGCGCGGTCGAGTCCGTGGAGTCGGTCGCGGTGGCGGTCGCTGAAGAGGAGGCCTCCGCCGTAGGCGGCGTCGATGTGGAGGCGGGCGCCGTGGGCTTCGCAGAGGTCGGCGATGTCGGGGAGTGGGTCGATGAGTCCGGCGTCGGTGGTGCCTGCGGTGGCGGCTACGAGGAGGGATCCGCGCGGGCCGTGCCCGCGGCGGAGCCGCTGGTCGGCACAGCGGGTGAGGGCTTCGTCGAGGGCGGCGGGGTCCAGGGTGCCGGCGGGGGCGGGGACGACGACGGGGTCGGGGAGGCCGAGCAGCCAGGTGGCGCGGTGCAGGGAGTGGTGGGCGCTCGCGCCGCAGACGAGTTGTGGGCTGCTGTGGGCTTCTCGGGCGAGGAGGAGGGCGAGGAGGTTGGATTCGGTGCCGCCGGTGGTGATCAGGGCGTCGCCTTGGTCACCATCGGCGTATACCTCGCGGGCGAGGGCGCGGGTGACGAGTGTTTCCAGTTCGGAGGCGGCGGGGGCTTGGTCCCAGGAGTCGAGGGAGGGGTTGAGGGCGGAGGCGGCGAGGTCGGCGGCGGTGGCGACGGCGAGGGGTGGGCAGTGCAAGTGGGCGGCGCACAGGGGGTCGGCTGGGTCGGCGGAGCCTTCGGCGAGGGTGCGTACGACGAGTCGTAGGGCGTTCTCGTCTCCGTGCGGGGGCAGTACGTCGCCGATGGCGTCCTGTACCTGCCGGGCCACGGTTTCGGGTCCGCCGGCGGGGAGGGGTCCGTGGCGTGCCGCGGTGCCTTCGCGGAGGGCGTCGAGGACGGTGTCGAGCAGGGGCCGCAGTGCGTCGGGGCCTTCGGGGCCTGAGGCGAGGGGCGGCGTGCTCATTAGAGGACCATCCCTTCTGCAGCCCTCACGAGTAGGGTTGTGACCTCTCGGTCCCGGTGGGTGCATGGCCAAGTGTGCGAGCCGTTCGACGCCCAGCATGAGTTCCGCCAGCCCTGCCGGGCCGAGGCCGTCTGATCGGCTTCAGGGACACGCCCCGCTGAGGGCCGATTAATGAGCTCCCGGCAGACGACCTCACCACCGGGCAGGTGCTCCTCGAACCGCCTTGGAGTACGACGCACGTGTTCATCGGATGGGACTGGGCGACTGAGACCCATGACGTGACGGTCATGGACGCCACCGGCAAGCGCATCGATCGGTGGGAACTCGCCCATACCGAAGAAGGGTTCACCAAGACCCTGGCCCGGCTGCGCAAGCACGGAGCCCCGGCGGATCTGCCCGTGGCCATCAAGACCAGCCGCGGCCTGGCCGTCGACAGACTGCTCGCCGCCGGCCACCCCGTCGTGCCGGTCCACCCCAACGCCTTCAACGCGATGCGGGCACGCTGGGGTGCCTCCAAGGCCAAGACGGACGCCGGCGACAGCATGAAACTCGCCGACTACCTGCGCACCGACGGGCATCTCCTGCCCCGGCTGGAGCCCACTGAGCAGGCTACCTTGGACCTGCAGGCACTCACCCGGCAGCGGGCCGACCACATCGAAGCCAAGGTCGCCGCTGTCAACCAGCTCGCCTCGCTGCTGGACGAGCACTGGCCCGGCGGCAAGGCCGTCTTCGCCGACCTCGACAGCGACATCGCCATGGCTTTCCTGGAGCGTTACCCCACCCCCACCAAAGCGGCCAAGCTCACCGCTGGACGCCTCGAAGCGTGGTGCAAACGCCGCGGCTACTCCGGCAAGAAGCCCGGCAGTGTCCTCATCGAACGCCTGCGCTCGGCCCCGAAGGCCGCGTCCCGCCTGAGCGATGCCGTCGCCGAACAACTCGTCCGCGTCCAAATCCAGCTCGTGCAGGGCATACGCGCGACCATCCGCACGCTGGACAAGGCCATCACCGAGGCCACCGGGACGCATCCCTACGCGCCATTGTTCGCCACCATGCCGCGCATCGGCAAGGTCAGCCTCGGCCAGGTCATCGGGGAGATCGGCCCGATCCTGGAACGCGCCCAGAGCTGCGAACAGCTCATCGCCGAGGCCGGCGTCGTCCCCGTCACCCGCGCCTCGGGCAAGTCCCGCACGGTCGCCTTCCGCTTCGCGACCAACCGCAGGGCCCGCGTCGCGCTGACCACCTTCGTCGACAACAGCCGCCACGGCAGCGCTTGGGCCGCCAAGATCTACAACGACGCCAGAGCCCGCAAGAAGCGACACCCCCACGCCATCCGCATCCTGGCCCGTGCCTGGCTGCGCGTGATGTGGGCCTGCTGGCGCGACGGAACCTGCTACGACCCCGCCATCCACCAAGCCAACGACAAGATCAACGCACCCGCCGACGAGCCTCTGGCGGCATAGAGGTTGACTCAGGAAACTCATGAGTGGTCCTCCGGTGGGCGCGCGGCAGGTGGTTCAAGCCTGTACGCGTTTCGGGTCGGCGCACCCGTGGGGGACAACGATCCGACCCGAAAGGGGTACTGCTGTACGGAGGGAATGTGGGTTTTTCGCCCTCTCCGCCCCGTCCGCCCCGTCCGCCCCCAAGGAAAATCAGCCCCTCCGGCGTTTGAGGAGCGGGGTCTGGGGCGGAGCCCCAGGTACGGGACGGGTAGGGGCGGAGGGGGCGAAAAAACCTAGGCCTCCCGGACCCGCAGGGCGCGGCCCAGGTCGTCGAGCTGGTCGGCGAGTTTGCGGCGGAGGGCGGGGATGGGCTCGGCGTCGCGGAGGCAGGTCTCGCCGAGGTCGAGGGTTGAGGGGGCGACGGCGTACGCGGGGAAGGCCCAGCGTCCGGCGGCTTCGGCGATGGCGGGCCCGCGCCGGGCGGCGACGGCCACGGCGTCTGCCCAGTAGCGCTCGACGTACTCCCGTACGAGGTCGGCCTGTTCGGGCTGCCAGAAGCCTTGGGCGGTGGCGGTGAAGAGGTAGTTGGAGAGGTCGTCGCTCTCGAACATGTCGTGCCAGGCGCGGCGCTTGGCGTCCGGGTCGGGCAGGGCGGCGCGGCAGCGGGCGGCGCCTTCCTGGCCGGTGGCGCTGGGGTCCTGGACGAGTTCGGCGTCGATGACGGCGTCGTCGACGGCGCCGAGGACGGCGAGGCGGCCGAGGATGCGCCAGCGCAGTTCGGGGTCGAGTTCGGGGCCGCCGGGGACGGTGCCTTCGGAGAACCAGGCGCTGATGGTGTCGGGGTGGGCGGCGACGTCGATGTAGTGGCGTACGGCGGTGAGGCGCAGGCCGGGGTGGGAGCCGTCCTCGGTGCGGCGGATGAGGTCGCGGCACAGGTCGGTGAGGGTGGCGAGGGCGGTGGGCCGGTCTTCGGGGGCGAGGTAGCGGTCGGCGATGTGGGCGGTGGCGAAGGACAGGACGCCTTGGACGAGGGCGAGGTCGGTTTCGCGTGGGAGGTGGGTGCGGGCGGCGTGGATGTAGGTCATGGCGGGGAGTTCGCCGTCGCGTACGGCGTCGCGCAGGGCGTTCCAGATGACGGCGCGGGTGAGCGGGTCGGGCAGGCCGGAGAGTGCCGCGCGGACGGTTTCGAAGGATGCGGGGTCGAAGCGGACCTTGGCGTAGGTGAGGTCGCCGTCGTTGAGGAGGAGCAGGGCGGGGCGGCGGCCGGGGCCGAGGTCGATGGGGTCGGCGTGCGGTACGTCGAGTTCGAGGCGGTCGCGCAGGACGAGGTGGCCGTCGTCGCCGGGGACGGTGTCGTAGGTGCCGACGGCGATGCGGTGCGGGCGGCTGCCGTCGCGTTCGACGGTGAGGTGCCCGTGGCCGTCGGTCTCGGCGATGGTGGGCTTGAGGGTGTCGACGCCGGTGGTGCGCAGCCAGGCGTCGGCCCAGGCGTGGACGTCGCGTTCGGTGGCTGCGGCGAGGGAGTCGATGAAGTCGGCGAGGGTGGCGTTGGCGAACTTGTGGCGGGCGAAGTGGGTGTTGATGCCGGTGAGGAAGTCTTTTTCGCCGAGCCAGGTGACGAGTTGGCGCAGGGCGGAGGCGCCCTTGGCGTAGGAGATGCCGTCGAAGTTGAGCATGGCGGACGCGGTGTCGGGGACGGCGTCCGGGTCGGGGGCGACGGGGTGGGTGGAGGGGCGCTGGTCGGCGTCGTAGCCCCAGGATTTGCGGGCGACGCCGAAGTCGGTCCAGGTGTCGGTGAAGCGGGTGGCTTCGGTGAGGGTCTGGTAGCCCATGTATTCGGCGAAGGACTCGTTGAGCCAGATGTCGTCCCACCAGCGCAGGGTGACGAGGTCGCCGAACCACATGTGGGCCATTTCGTGGGCGATGACCATGGCGCGGGTCTGCCGCTCGGTGTCGGTGACGGCGGAGCGGTAGATGAATTCGTCGCGGAAGGTGACGAGTCCGGGGTTTTCCATGGCGCCGGCGTTGAATTCGGGGACGAACGCCTGGTCGTAGGAGTCGAAGGGGTAGGGCTCGTCGAACTTCTCGTGGTAGCGGTCGAAGCAGGCGCGGGTGACGTCGAGGATTTCGTCGGCGTCGGCTTCCATGTGGGGGGCCAGGGAGCGGCGGCAGTGGATGCCGAAGGGCAGGCCGCGGTGTTCGGTGCGTACGGAGTGCCAGGGGCCGGCGGCGATGGCGACGAGGTAGGTCGAGATCAGCGGGGTGGGGGCGGCCTTCCAGCGGCCTTCGCCGAGGTGTTCGGTGATGCCGTTGGCGAGGACGGTCCAGCCGTCGGGGGCGGTGACGGTCAGGTCGAAGACGGCCTTCAGGTCGGGCTGGTCGAAGGCGGTGAAGACGCGCTGGACGTCTTCCATGAAGAGCTGGGTGTAGAGGTAGGTCTCGCCGTCGGTGGGGTCGGTGAAGCGGTGCATGCCCTCGCCGGTGCGGGAGTAGCGCATGGCGGCGTCGACGCGCAGTTCGTGTTCGCCCGCGGTCAGGTCGCGCAGGGGCAGGCGGTTCTCGGTGAGGGTTGCGGGGTCGAGGGGTTGTCCGTCGAGGGTGACGGAGCGCAGGTCGGCGGGCTTCAGCTCGACGAAGGTGTCCGCGTCGGTGCGGGCGGTGAACCGGATGACGGTGCGGGAGTCGAAGGTCTCGTCCCCGCGGGTCAGGTCGAGTTCGATCCCGTAGTGGTGGACGTCGAGGAGCTTGGCACGGGTCTGCGCTTCGTCGCGCGTCAGTACGGACATGGGGACATGCTGCCTGATGCCGCTGACAGGGCACAGGGGTGGTCCCCTGTGCGGCCTTTGTCCTGACGGGGTCCTGTCGTGATGCCCTCGGGGAGTTCGTTCCTGCGCGGGGCGTGGGCGCGTGGGCGCGTGGGCGCGTGGGCGCGGTGTCACTCCCCCGGGTCGGCCGTGCCGCTGCCCGCGTCGTCGGCGATGCGCTCGTGGTGGCGGATGACCTCGGCGATGATGAAATTGAGGAGTTTTTCCGCGAAGGCCGGGTCCAGTTTGGCGTTCTCGGCGAGGCAGCGCAGCCGGGCGATCTGGTGGGCCTCGCGGGACGGGTCGGCGGGCGGGAGCTGGTGGGCGGCCTTGAGGTGGCCGACCTGCTGGGTGCATTTGAAGCGCTCGGCGAGCATGTGGACGACGGCGGCGTCGATGTTGTCGATGCTGTCGCGCAGCCGGGCGAGTTCGGCGCTGACGGCGGGGTCGACTTCCTGGGGCTTGCTGGTGGTCATGACATCCAACCCTACGTGGCGTGCGGGGGCTTCTACGGGGCGTGCGGGGGCTTCTACGGGGCGTGCCGGTGCGCGATTTCGGGCGGATTGTCAGTGGCCGACGCGGCGGGCGGGGGCGGGTGGGGTGCCCGCGACCGTGGTCACGGGCACCCGCTCCGTTGTCGTCCTGCGTGTCGTGCGGTGATGGTGGCGCTACAGGCCGGACGCCGCCTGGGCTATGTCGGCCGCGAAGGTCGAGACCTCGGTGTACACGCCGGGGTATCCGGGCCGGGCGCAGCCCTCGCCCCAGCTGACGATCCCGACCTGGATGTAGGCGCCGGTGTCGTCCTTGCGGAACATGGGGCCGCCGGAGTCGCCCTGGCAGGTGTCGACGCCGCCCTGCGGGAATCCGGCGCAGATCTCCTCGCCGGGGACGAGGTCGCCGCCGTAGGACTGCTGGCAGCCGGCGTCGCTGACGAAGGGCACGGTGGCCTTGAGGAGGTAGCGCTGCTGGGGGCCGCCCTCACGTGCGGCTCCCCAGCCGGCGACGGTGAAGTTTCCGTTGTTGTACGCGGTGGTGGTGGCGATCTTCAGGGTGGGCTGGTTGACCGGGGCGGCGAGCTTGATCAGTGCCCAGTCCTTGCCCGTGCCGTTGTAGCCGGGTGCTTGGAGGACCTTCGTCGACCTGACCTTGATCGCGCTGCTGCTCTGCAGGTCGACGACGCCGGCGGTGGCGGTGATGGAGGTGTTGTTGCCGGAGCCGTTCACGCAGTGGGCGGCGGTCAGGACGATGTCCGGGGCGTACAGGGCGCCGCCGCAGCCCATGGACAGCCGCACCATGAACGGGAACTCGCCCTGTGCGGCCCGGGTCCCGCCGACGACGGGCGCGGGCGCGGCCTGCGCGGACAGCGGCTGGAGAGATACCGCGGCGAGTGCGACCGCGCCGACGGCGAGCGCCCTCCTCACGGCTCGCGTGATCCTGGCGGTTCGTGTGCCTCTTCTGCCGCTGAGCTTTTTGGGAGACTTCAACGCGCTTCCTTTCGTGGGGGGTTGAACGCGAGGCGAAGGGCGCGAAGACATGGTCTGGCATGCCCCTGCCAAGCTGGAGCGGATTATGGGGAGTGCCGCACACCCGGGGCAAGGGCCGCATTCCGGCCAGACGCGGCTCCGCGTGCCCGCGCACCCCCCGCCGCCGGGCGGAACCCCGCTTAGAGTGGAAAACAGTTCTGGCGTCTTCAGGGGGTACGGACGTGGCGAACGGCGGACCCGTCGAGCACGGCTACCCGCATCTGGACACGGTGCGGGCGTCGATCACCGCGCTCTACAAGCGGCTCTCGTACGACACCATCCACACCTTCGCGACCAGCGTGATGCCCGCCGATGTGGCCTTCGCCGACGCCGACGACCTGTACCTGGGCTCGCAGCGCGTGGCCCGCGAGATGGTGCGGCACTACCGGCTGCCGGACGCCCGGTTGATCGTCAGTTTCCGCGAGATGACGCACGCGGCGAACGTCGAACTCGCCGCGGGCCCCGAGTACTTCATCGAACTCAACGACCGCTTCCGCACCCATCGCAGGGACATCGGCGCCGCCCTGGCCCACGAGGTGATGCACGTGTATCTGCACCGCCTCGACCTCTCCTTCCCGGGCACCCGCGACAACGAGATCCTCACCGACACCGCGGCGGCCTACCTCGGCGCGGGCTGGCTGCTCCTGGACGCCTACCGCGAGGACGGGGCCTCCTCGCAGAAGCTGGGCTATCTGACCCCCGAGGAGTTCGGCTACGTCCTCGCCAAGCGGGCGCTCGTCTTCGGTGAGGACCCCTCGGTCTGGTTCACCAGCCCGCAGGCGTACACCGCGTACACCAAGGGCATGGCGCAGGCGCGCCGCGACGAGCAGCAGCCTCCGCTGACCGCGGCGGGCTGGGCGGGGCGCCGCCGCTACGCGAAGGACCGCCGCTATGCCCAGGACCATCACGGTCCCGGCCAGCACCCCGGTGTCCCGTACACCTTCACCCCGGACGGCCGGGGGCCTCTGCGCGTGTCCTTTCCCTGCCCGACCTGTCACCAGCGGATCAGGGTGCCGGTACGGGGCCGGGTACGGGCACGCTGCACGCTGTGCCGGACGGTGCTGGAGTGCGACACGTGAGAGCTGTTTTCGCCCCCTCCGCCCCTACCCGTCCCGTACCTGGGGGCTCCGCCCCCAGACCCCCCGTATCGCGCTTCGCGCTCGTCCTCAAGCGCCGGACGGGCTGAAAAGCTCAAGCGCCGGACGGGCTGAAACTACTCCCCCGCCCCATACACCGGCCCCGGATCCTCCGCGTCCGCCAGCAGCTTCAATGTCGTCTCGCCCGCCTCCGACGGCGTCCACCGGGCGCCCTTGTCCGCGCTCGGGCCCGGTCGCCAGCCCTCCATGACGGTGATCCGGCCGCCCTCGGTGGCGAAGACGCGCCCGGTGACGCCCGTGCTCGCGGGCGAGCCGAGCCAGACCACCAGGGGAGAGACGTTCTCGGGTGCCATGGTGTCGAAGCCGGTGCCGGGTGCCGCCATGGTGTCGGCGAAGATGCGCTCGGTCATCCGGGTACGGGCCGCGGGAGCGACCGCGTTGACCTGGACGCCGTACCGGCCCAGCTCGGCCGCCGCGACCAGGGTCAGAGCGATGATCCCGGCCTTCGCGGCGCTGTAGTTGCCCTGCCCGACCGAGCCCAACAGGCCCGCTCCGCTGCTGGTGTTGACGACCCGGGCCGAGGGTGTGCGGCCTGCCTTCGCCTCCGCGCGCCAGTGTGCCGCCGCGTGCTTGAGCGGCAAGAAGTGACCCTTCAGATGGACGCGCGTCACCGCGTCCCAGTCGTCCTCGTCGAGGCTGACCAGCATCCGGTCGCGCAGGAACCCGGCGTTGTTGACGAGGGTGTCGAGGCGGCCGTACGTCTCCAGGGCGGCGCGTATGAGCGACGCGGCGCCCTCGGCCGTCGCGATGTCCCCGCCGTGGGCCACGGCTTCGCCGCCCGCCGCGCGGATCTCGTCGACGACCTGCCGGGCGGGGCTGTCCGGTCCCGGCGTGCCGTCGAGGCCGACGCCGAGGTCGTTGACGACGACGCTCGCGCCCTCGACGGCGTACGCGAGCGCGTGCGCCCTGCCGAGTCCGCGGCCCGCGCCCGTGACGATCACGACACGCCCCTGGCACAGCAACGGTGCGCTCATCTCACCTCTCTCCTTGTTGTCACTTCTGCTTGTTGGCGGTTGCGGCGTCGAGGAAGGCGGGCCGCTCCCCGCCCCCGTGGACGAGCAGCGAGGCCCCGCTGATGTACGCGGCGGCATCCGAGGCGAGGAAGACGGCGGCCTCGCCGATGTCGGACGGCTGGGCGAGGCGGCCCAGCGGGACGGTGCGCGCGACGGCGGCGATGCCGTCCTCGTCGCCGTAGTGGAGGTGCGCCAGTTCGGTGCGGACCATGCCGACGACGAGGGTGTTGACCCGGATGTCGGGGGCCCATTCGACGGCCATCGAACGGGCCAGGTTCTCCAGGCCCGCCTTGGCCGCCCCGTAGGCCGCCGAGCCGGGCGACGGCCGCGTCCCGCTGACACTGCCGATCATCACGATCGAGCCCTGGGCCCGCTTGAGGTGCTCGTACGCGGCGATCGACGCGGTGAGCGGCGCGGTGAGGTTGAGTTCGATCACGCGCGCGTGGCGTACGGCGTCCGCCTGTGCCAGCGAGCGGTAGGGCGTGCCGCCGGCGTTGTTGACCAGGACGTCGACGCGGGCCAGCCCGTCGAAGAACGAGCCGACGGCCGTCGGGTCCCGCAGGTCGAGCGCCGCGAACCCGATGCCGGCCTGCGGCTTCTCGGGAGGCCTGCGCGCGCAGACCACGACCTGGGCGCCCGCCCGCGCGAATGCCCACGCGATCCCGGCGCCGACCCCTCGGGTGCCGCCTGTGACGACGACGGTCCTTCCTCCGAGATCCGCGTTCCTGCTGCCTCCGAAATCCGTGGTGTCCGCGTTGTCCACAGGGCCTCCCGCGCGGATGCGTTCGCTGCTAGCTTCGAGACATCGCCTAACAAACGTTTGGTGGAAAGGTAGCTGATGCGCCCATGGGTGTCTCCACCTCGTCCCCGGAAAAGGGGATTTCGGTCGTCACAGTCGACTTCCCGCCGGTGAACGCGCTGCCGGTGCGGGGCTGGTTCGACCTCGCCGACGCCGTCCGCGCGGCGGGCCGCGACCCGGAGATCCGCTGCGTCGTGCTGAGGGCCGAGGGGCGCGGTTTCAACGCGGGCGTCGACATCAAGGAGATGCGGCGCGATACGGAGATGGGGCGCGACGCGGAGGGTCATCGCGCCCTCATAGGCGCAAACCGCGGCTGCTTCGAGGCCTTCGCCGCGGTGTACGAGTGCGAGGTGCCCGTCGTCGCGGCGGTGCAGGGCTTCTGCCTGGGCGGCGGGATCGGGCTCGTGGGGAACGCGGACGCGATCGTGGCGAGCGAGGACGCGGCCTTCGGGCTGCCCGAACTGGACCGCGGCGCGCTCGGCGCGGCCACGCATCTGGCCCGGCTGGTCCCTCAGCACCTGATGCGCGCCCTGTACTACACCTCGCGCACCGCCACGGCCGCCGAGCTGCACGCGCACGGCTCGGTGTGGAAGGTCGTACCCCGAGAGCAACTTCTCGTCGAGGCCCTCGGGTTGGCGCACGAGATAGCCGCCAAGGACGGCGTCCTGATCCGGCTGGCCAAGGCCGCGATCAACGGCATCGACCCCGTCGACGTGCGCCGCAGCTACCGCTTCGAGCAGGGCTTCACCTTCGAGGCGAACCTGAGCGGCGTCGCCGGCCGCGTACGCGACACCTTCGGGGCACCCGGACGCGCCGCCTCCGGCGCACCCGGAAACGACACGTCCGGCACCCCCGGAAAGGAGCAGCGCCCGTGACCGACAAGACCATGACCGCCGAGGACGTCGTCGCGCGCCTGCGCAGCGGCATGACGATCGGTATCGGCGGGTGGGGCTCGCGCCGCAAGCCGATGGCGCTGGTGAGAGCACTGCTCCGCACCGGGATCACCGATCTCACGGTGGTCTCGTACGGCGGCCCGGACGTGGGTCTGCTCGCCGCCGCCGGACGGATACGGAAGCTCGTCACCGCCTTCGTCACGCTGGATTCCATCCCGCTCGAACCGCACTACCGCGCGGCGCGCGAGAGCGGCGCCTTCGAGCTGATGGAGGTCGACGAGGCGATGTTCATGTGGGGGTTGCACGCCGCCGCGAACCGGCTGCCCTTCCTGCCGGTGCGGGCGGGCATCGGCTCGGACGTGATGCGGGTCAATCCGGCCCTGCGGACGGTCACTTCGCCGTACGCCGACGAGGCCTCGGGGATACGGGAAGAGTTCGTCGCCATGCCCGCTCTGCGTCTGGACGCGGCCCTGGTGCACATGAACCGCGCGGACCGTGCCGGCAACGGCCAGTATCTGGGCCCGGACCCGTACTTCGACGACCTGTTCTGCGAGGCGGCCGACGCGGCGTATGTCTCCTGCGAGCGCGTCGTCGACACGGCGGAGCTGACCAAGGAGGCCGCGCCGCAGACGCTGCTGCTCAAGCGGTCGAGCGTGACGGCCGTCGTCGAGGCACCGAACGGCGCGCACTTCACCTCGTGCGTCCCCGACCACGGGCGCGACGAGGCCTTCCAGAAGCTGTACGCCACCACGCCGTACGCCGAGTTCGCCGACCGCTTCCTCGACGGCGGCGAACACGCCTACCAGAGCGCCGTCCAGGCCTGGCGGAAGGAGCAGCGCCAGTGAGTGTCCGCCGTACGTCGTCTCCCGCCCCCACCCACCCGTCGTCTCCCGCCCCCACCCACCCGTCGTCTCCCGCCCCCACCCACCCGTCGTCTCCCGCGCCCACCCGCGCGCCTTCTTCCCCGCCCACCCGGCCTGAGTACTGCGTGATCGCCTGCGCCGAGGCCTGGCGGGACAACGGCGA
The DNA here is from genome assembly GCF_002946835.1 of Streptomyces dengpaensis. Lineage (NCBI taxonomy): Bacteria > Bacillati > Actinomycetota > Actinomycetes > Kitasatosporales > Streptomycetaceae > Streptomyces > Streptomyces dengpaensis. The sequence continues at coordinate 6,546,970 of NZ_CP026652.1, read as the reverse complement.
GGTGCTCGCCAGCCCCATGGGCCCGATCCCGTCCATCGGCGCGCGCCTCGCCAAGCGCACCTTCTCGCCCGACCTGCTGTTGACGGACGGCGAGGCGATGCTCGTCGGCCTCGACGGCACACCGGAGGGCTGGCTGCCGTACCGGCAGCATCTGACGATGGTCACCGGCGGGCGTCGGCACGTGATGATGGGCGCGAGCCAGCTCGACCGCTTCGGCAACCAGAACATCTCCTGCATAGGCGACTGGGCCAGGCCCGACCGCCAGCTCCTGGGCGTGCGCGGCGCTCCGGTCAACACCCTGAACAACCAGACCAGTTACTGGGTCCCGAGGCATTCGCCGCGCGTGTTCGTCGAGCGGGTCGACATGGTGTGCGGGGTGGGGTACGACCGTGCCGCCGCCGCGGGGCCGAGCGCCACGCGCTTCCACCGCATCCCGCGCGTGGTGACCGACCTCGCAGTCCTCGACTTCGCCACGCCCGACCACTCGATGCGCCTCGCCTCGCTGCACCCGGGCGTCACGGTCGATCAGGTGCGACAGGCCACGGGCTTCGAACTGACCGTCCCCGACGAGGTGCCGTACACACGTGAACCAACGGATGAGGAGCTGAAGTTGATCCGTGAGGTCATCGACCCGAAGGGCACGCGGGATCGCGAGGTCCCCGCGGCAGACGCGGCCCGGCGCTGATGGAGACCGCGCTGACCAGGCTCGTCGGTGTCCGCCATCCCATCGTGCAGACCGGCATGGGCTGGGTGGCGGGCCCGCGCCTGGTCTCCGCCACGGCGAACGCGGGCGCGCTGGGCATCCTGGCCTCCGCGACGATGACGCTCGACCGGCTGCGGGACGCCGTACGGGAGGTCAAGTCCCGTACGGACGAGCCGTTCGGCGTGAATCTGCGCGCGGATGCCGGGGACGCGGGCGACCGGGTGCGGATCATCATCGACGAGGGCGTGCGCGTCGCGTCGTTCGCCCTCGCCCCCTCGCGCGAGCTGATCGCCGAGTTGAAGGAGGCGGGCGTGGTCGTCGTCCCGTCCGTCGGGGCGCGCCGGCACGCGGAGAAGGTGGCAGCCTGGGGGGCCGACGCGGTGATCGTGCAGGGCGGCGAGGGCGGCGGGCACACCGGCGAGGTGGCGACTACCGTGCTGTTGCCGCAGGTGGTGGACGCGGTGGACATTCCGGTGGTGGCGGCGGGCGGTTTCTGCGACGGGCGGGGGCTGGTGGCGGCGCTGGCGTACGGGGCGGCGGGCATCGCCATGGGCACACGCTTCCTGCTCACCTCCGACTCCACCGTCCCCGACGCGGTGAAGGCGAGGTACCTGGCGGCGACGGTCAGGGACGTCACGGTCACGACGGCCGTCGACGGACTTCCGCACCGCATGCTCCGTACGGAGCTGGTCGGTTCCCTCGAGAAGTCCGGCCGTACGAGGGCCCTTGTCCAGGCCGTGCGCCGGGCCGCCGGTTTCAGGAAGATATCCGGCCTCTCCTGGCCGCAGATGGTTCGGGAGGGGCTCGCCATGAAGCGTGGGAGGCATGGCAGGCACCTTTCCTGGAGCCAGGTGCTGCTCGCGGCCAATACGCCGATGCTTCTCAAGTCCTCGATGGTGGACGGGCGGACGGATGTGGGGGTGATGGCGTCGGGGCAGGTCGTTGGGGTGATCGGGGATCTGCCGTCATGCCAGGAGCTGATCGACCGCGTGATGGCCGAGGCCGGGGAAACCCTCAAGTCCCTTGCCGTCCCGGATGATTCAATGCCCGGATGAGTCAATCCATCAGAGAGCCGTGGGGCCTCAGCGTGTTCGGTGCGGGAAGCGTGCGGGCGGAACCCCAGCTGGTGCGTGTGAAGCTGGCGGTGGACGTGCTGCAACCGTCGCCCGACAAGGCGTTCCAGGAGGCGGGCACGGCGGTGTCCCGACTGCGCGAGACACTGCGCCGGCACGGGATACCGGACGCGTCGGTCTCCGGATCCAAGCTCTCGCTCAACTCCGAGTACGACGGCTACGGAACGGGCCGGAAGTTCCTCGGCTACCGCTGTCAGGCGTCGTACGTCATCGAGACCGGGACGATCGATGACCTGCAGCAGCTCATCGTCGACGCGGTCGACGCGGGCGCCAACCGTGTCGACGACGTCGTCTTCGACGTGCGCGACAAGCCCGCGATGCGCGACGAGGCCCGGCGCAAGGCGGTGGCCGCGGCCCGCCGCAAGGCGGAGGTCTACGCGGAGGCGGCGGGCGTCTCGCTGGGCACGGTGCTCCATGTGCAGGACGTGGACGCCGAGTCGTGGGAGTTCCGCGGTCACCGGGGGCACGGCGGCGGTGGCGGCAGCTCCGAGGGTGATCTGGCACCAGGCATGGTGGAGGTCCACGCCGGCGTGATGCTGGGCTTCTCGCTCAGCCGCTGACCCGCACATCGTCAGGGGCGAACGCCCGCGACACCCTCGGGTAACGCGGGCGTTCGCCCCTGACGGCTCCTCAGAGCCTCTCGATGATCGTCACGTTCGCCTGGCCGCCGCCCTCGCACATGGTCTGGAGGCCGAACCGGCCGCCCGTGCGCTCCAGTTCGTGGAGGAGGGTGGTCATGAGCTTCACGCCGGTGGCGCCGAGCGGATGGCCCAGCGCGATGGCGCCGCCGTTGACGTTGACCTTCGAGGGATCGGCGCCGGTTTCCTTGAGCCAGGCGAGGACGACCGGGGCGAAGGCCTCGTTGATCTCGACGAGGTCGATGTCGTCGAGGGACATGCCGGTCTTCTTCAGGGCGTACGCGGTGGCCGGAATGGGCGCGGACAGCATGCGGATGGGGTCCTCGCCGCGCACGGAGAGGTGGTGGACGCGGGCGCGCGGGGTCAGCCCGTGCTCCCGTACCGCCCGCTCGGAGGCGAGCAGCATCGCGGCGGCGCCGTCGGAGACCTGGGAGGAGCAGGCGGCGGTGATGGTGCCGCCCTCGACGACCGGTTTCAGGCCCGCCATTTTCTCCAGCGAGGTGTCGCGGCGCGGACCCTCGTCGACCGTGACCTCCCCGTACGCGACCGTCTCGCGCATGAAGCGGCCCTCGTTGATGGCGCGGATCGCCCGCTGGTGGGAGCGGAGCGCGAACTCCTCCTGGTCGCGGCGGCTGATGCCCCACTTGGCGGCGATCAGCTCGGCGCCGTGGAACTGGCTGACGGGCCGGTCGCCGTAGCGCGCCCGCCAGCCCTCGCTGCCCGCGAAGGGGCCGACCGTCAGCCCCAGCGGCTCCGTCGCCCGGCGGGAGGCGAAGGCGATGGGTATCTGGGACATGTTCTGGACGCCGCCGGCGACCACCAGGTCCTGTGTGCCGGACAGGACGCCCTGGGCGGCGAAGTGCACGGCCTGCTGGGAGGACCCGCACTGCCGGTCGATGGTGACGCCCGGCACCTCCTCGGGCATCCCGGCCGCCAGCCAGCTGGTGCGGGCGATGTCCCCGGCCTGCGGTCCCACCGTGTCCAGGCAGCCGAAGACCACGTCCTCGACGGCGGCCGGGTCCACACCGGACCGCTCGACCAGGGCCTTCAGGACATGCGCTCCCAGGTCGGCCGGGTGGACACCGCTCAGGCCTCCCCCGCGCCGTCCGACGGGTGTGCGGACCGCTTCGATGATGTAGGCCTCGGCCATGTCAACTCCCCAGTGCATCCCGTGAGTTACGTGGGTTACGTACGTACGGCGATCCCGTCGAGCACCATCGTCAGGTACTGGCGGGCGATCTCCTCCGGGCTGTGCTGCCCGCCCGGGCGGTACCAGGACGCGGCGACCCACACGGTGTCGCGCACGAACCGGTAGGTGAGCCGGATGTCGAGGTCGGGCCGGAAGACCTCGGCGCCGACACCGCGCTCCAGCGTGCTCAGCCACGCCTTCTCGAAGTTGCGCTGCGACTCGGCGAGGAACGCGAAGCGCTGCTGGGCCGCGAGGTGTCTGGACTCCTTCTGGTAGATGGCGACGGCGGCACGGTGCCGGTCGATCTCCCGGAAGGACTCGGTGACCAGGGCCTCCAGGGTCTCCCGGGGCCCGAGTTCGGCGTCCAGGACAGCGTCGTATCCATTCCACAGCTCGTCGAGGAAGGTCCGCAGGATCTCCTCCAGCATCGATTCCTTGGAGTCGAAGTGGTAGTAGAGACTGCCCGCGAGCATCCCGGCCTCGTCCGCGATCTTGCGTACGGTGGTGGCGTTGTAGCCCTGCTCGGCGAAGACCTCGGCGGCGGTGTCGAGCAGTTCACGGCGCCGCTCCGGCGAGGCGGTCACCTGGGGCTTCTTCTTGGTAGGCACGGGTCCATTGTGGTCCTCCCGCCCTCAGGGCCAGGCATGGCGGCGACCACTGTCTCGCGCCTGCGCATGCCGGCTGCCCGCCTGCGCATGCCGGCTGCCCGCCTGCACATGCCAGCTGCTCGCCTGCACCTGTCGGCTGCTCCCCTACGCACGCTGGCTGCTGACGGAGACGACTTCTCCGGTCATGTACGAGGAGTAGCCGGAGGCCAGGAACACGATCACGTTGGCCACCTCCCAGGGCTCGGCGTACCGCCCGAAGGCCTCACGCGCGGTCAGCTCCTCGAGGAGCTCGGGCGTGGTCACCTTCACGAGGTGCGGGTGCATGGCGAGGCTCGGCGACACGGCGTTGACGCGCACCCCGTACGCGGCGGCCTCGACGGCCGCGCACCGGGTGAGCGCCATGACCCCGGCCTTGGCCGCGGCGTAGTGCGCCTGCCCGGTCTGAGCGCGCCAGCCGACGACGGAGGCGTTGTTGACGAGGACGCCTCCGCCGCCCTTGTCCTTCAGGAGCCGCAGGGCCGCCCGCGTACACCGGAAGGTGCCGTTCAGCGTGACGTCGATGACCTTCGTCCACTGCTCGTCGGTCATGTCGACGAGCGGTGAAGTGCCGCCCAGGCCCGCGTTGTTGACGACTATGTCCAGGCCGCCGTGCAGCTGGGCCGCTGTGTCGAAGAGGGCCTGGACCTGGTCCTCGTCCGTGACCTCGCAGGGGAGTGAGGTGACGCGGCTGGTGCCGAACTCCTCGGCGAGTGCCCGCTCGGTCTCCTTGAGTCTGCGCGCGTGGGCGTCGCTGATCAGCACGCGCGCGCCCTCTTCCAGGAACCTGCGTGCCGTGGCGCCGCCGATGCCCGCGCCCGCCGCCGCGGTGATCACGGCGGTGCGGTCCTTCAGCAGCCCGTGCCCGGGTACGTACGCCGGGCTCTCGACGTCGCTCATGACCTGACGCTAACCTACCAAACACTTGTTAGGGAAGGTTGTCGCCGCAGGTCGCCCCGGAAGGTGCCGCCGATGGATCTCGCCCACTCCCCCGCCGACGAGGCGTTCCGTGCCGAGGCGCGGGCCTGGCTCGACGCCCATGTCCCGCGCGTTGCCCTCCCCTCGCTGGAGACCGAGGAGGGCTTCGCCGCCCACCGCGCGTGGGAGGCCGAACTGGCCGCGGACCGCTGGTCGGTGGTGTCCTGGCCGGCGGCGTACGGCGGGCGGGACGCGGACATCGTCCGGTGGCTGGTCTTCGAGGAGGAGTACTACGCGGCGGGCGCGCCCGGACGGGTCAGCCAGAACGGCATCAGCCTGCTCGCGCCGACGCTCTTCGAGCACGGGACGCTGGAGCAACGCGCGCGCGTGCTGCCGTCGATGGCCTCGGGCGAGGTCATCTGGGCGCAGGCGTGGTCCGAGCCGGAGGCGGGTTCCGACCTGGCCTCGCTGACGTCCCGCGCGGTGCGTACGGACGGCGGCTGGCTGCTCAGCGGGCAGAAGACCTGGTCGTCGCGGGCCGCGTTCGCCGACCGCGCGTTCGGCCTGTTCCGCAGCGAGCCGGACACCCCGAAACCCCATCAGGGCCTGACCTACCTGATGTTCGACCTGCGCGCGCCGGGCGTGACGGTCCGCCCGATCGGGCGCCTGGACGGCAAACCGGCCTTCGCGGAGCTGTTCCTGGACGACGTGTTCGTCCAGGACGAGGATGTGATCGGCGAGCCGAGCCGGGGCTGGCGGGTCGCCATGTCGACGGCGGGCAACGAACGAGGGCTGACGCTGCGCTCACCGGGCCGGTTCCTGGCCTCTGCCGACCGGCTGGTGGACCTGTGGCGCAGCCGCGCGGACCCTGCGGACACGGCCCTGCGCGACCGGGTCGCCGACGCGGTGATCGGCGCCCGCGCCTACCAGCTGTTCACCTACGCCAACGCCTCCCGCTTCCTCGACGGCGAGAGCATCGGCGCGGAGGCCAGCCTGAACAAGGTCTTCTGGTCCGAGTACGACATCGCGCTGCACGAGACGGCGCTCGACCTCCTCGGCCCGGAGGGCGAATTGGCGGACACCGACTGGTCCGAGGGGTACGTCTTCTCCCTCGCCGGTCCCCTCTACGCGGGCACCAACGAGATCCAGCGCGACATCATCGCCGAGCGCCTGCTCGGCCTCCCGAAGGGCCGCCGCTGATGCGCTTCCTCCTCGACACCGAGCAGCGCGCCTTCGCCGCCTCCCTGGACGCGATGCTGACCTCGGCGGACACCCCGTCCGTCGTACGGGCCTGGGCCACCGGCGATCACGCCCCCGGCCGCGCCCTGTGGTCCCGCCTCGCCGGCGCGGGCGTCTTCGCGCTGGCGGTGCCCGGGGCGTACGACGGGGTGGGCCCCCTGCCCGTCGAACTGGCCGTCGCCTTCGTGGAACTGGGCCGCCATGGCGTACCGGGCCCCCTGGTGGAGACGGTGGCGGCCGCCGCGCTGCTCTCCGGCCTCGACGAGTCGGGGCCGGCCAAGCGGCTCCTGCCTTCCCTCGCGTCCGGTGAGACGATGGCGACGGTGGCCCTGCCGGGCGGGGGGACGTACGTGCTGGACGGGGACGTGGCGGACGTCCATCTGACGGTGCGAGCCGCGACGTCCGCGACGGCCGGCCTGCACCTGACACCTACACCGGTCGGTGCCTCCTCCGCCCCGCGTGCCTCCCTCGACCCCGCGCGGCGGCTGGTTCTCCCCCATTCCGGCGGTGAACTCCTTGCCGCCGGCCCTCACGTGGCCCGTGCCGCCGCCCACGCGCTCATCTGGGCACGCCTCGCCACCGCCGCCCAAGCCCTCGGTGTCGGGCTCGCCCTTCTCGACCGGACCGTCGGCTACGTGAAGCAGCGCCGGCAGTTCGGGGTGCCCGTCGGCTCGTTCCAGGCCGTCAAGCATCGGCTCGCCGACGCGCTGATCGGCCTGGAGTTCGCTCGACCGCTGCTCTTCGGGGCCGCTCTGTCCATGGCCCCCGCCCATGTCGCCGCCGCCAAGGTCGCGGCCTGCGAGGCGGCGTACGTCGCCGCGCGTACCGCGCTCCAGTTGCACGGGGCGGTCGGCTACACCGACGAGTACGACCTGTCCCTGTGGCTGACCAAGGCGCGCGCCCTGCGGGCGGCGTGGGGGACCCCGGCCGCGTGCCGGGCGGAGGTCCTGTGCGGGTGAGGTTCTTTCGCCCCCTCCGCCCCTACCCGTCCCGTACTGGGGGCTGCCGCCCCCAGACCCCCGCTGTCGCGCTTCGCGCTCGTCCACAAGCGCCGGACGGGCTGGAAATCTGGGGCGGCGCCCCGCACACGCGAGGGTTGCGGGAACGCCGAGGTTACGTCACCACAGGCCCTGCCGTCCCACCCGTACACCCGCGTTCGCTATTTTGTTCGCCGCCGCCCCCCGGCAGTCATCGCACGTCAGTCACATCACTCACGTACCTCCCGAGGAGCCGGCCGTGGAGCCCGAGTCCGCCGTCACCACCTGCTATCGCCATCCCAAGGTGGAGTCCCATGTGCGCTGCACCCGGTGCGACCGCTACATCTGCCCGAACTGCATGCGCGAGGCGGCCGTCGGCCACCAGTGCCCGGACTGCGTGAAGGAGGGCGCCCGGTCGATACGCCAGGCGCGCACGGCCTTCGGCGGCAAGATCACGACGGCACCCGTGGTGACGTACGTCCTCATCGGTCTCAACGTCCTCGCCTACCTCGGCGAGTTGGTCCGCCCGGCGATCGTGGACCGGTTCGAGATGCTGGGCGCCGGCCTCGCGGGGCCGGACGGCGGGCACTATCTGTGGCAGGACGTCTACCCGTCCGGCTTCCACCCGGAGGGCGTCGTCGACGGCGAGTGGTACCGGATGCTGACCGGCGCCTTCCTCCATCTGCCGCCCACCGAGGGCACGTTCGGGATCCTGCACATCGTGATGAACATGGTGTCGCTGTGGAACATCGGCCGGGCCGTGGAGGCCCAGCTCGGCCGGGCCCGCTACCTCACCCTGTATCTCCTCTCGGCGCTCGGCGGCTCGGTCCTCGTCCTGCTGATCGCCCCGGACACCCCCACCGTCGGCGCGTCCGGCGCGATCTTCGGCCTCGGCGCCGCGTACTACGTGATGGCCCGCCGGCTGGGCGCGGACATGCGGAACGTCAACCGTTTCCTCGCGGGTCTGCTGCTGTGGCTGGTGATCTCGGCGGCGGTCACCTCATGGCAGGGCCACCTCGGCGGTCTGCTGGCCGGCGGTGTCGTGACGGTCGCGTACGCGTACGCACCCCGCGACCGCCGTCGCACGCTGGTCCAGGGGGCGGTATGCGCGGGCCTCTTCGTACTCCTCATGGTCCTCGCGGTGCTGAAGGTCGCGGCACTGAGGAACGGGGCGGCGTAGCCGGTCCCTACGCTGGGCCCATGAAGCGTGGTCGTCTCCTGCTGCTGTCGGCCGTCCCCCTGGTCGCGACGGCGGTCTTCTTCATCACCCCCGGGTCCTCGGAGGACCCGGGCCCGGCCGACGAGCGTCCACGGACGGGCCAGGACGCGGAGCGCCGGGACGGCGAGGGCCTCGCCGCCCCGGAGAAGAAGGAGCTGGCCCAGCAGATCGTGGCGAGCGCGGAGAACTCGACGCTGAACTGGCGCAGCGCGTACGCCTACATCGAGGACATCGGCGACGGCCAGGGATACACGGCGGGCATCATCGGCTTCTGCACCGGCACCCACGACCTGCTCACCGTGGTCGAGGCGTACACGGAGGACCACCCGGACAACGGGCTCGCCCGCTACCTGCCCGCCCTGCGCGAGGTCGACGGCACGGACTCCCATGAGGGTCTCGACCCGGGCTTCCCCACCGCGTGGCGCAAGGAGGCCTCGGTGCCGGCCTTCCGCAGGGCCCAGGACGCCGAGCGGGACCGCGTCTACTTCGACCCCGCGGTCCGCCGCGCCGGACTCGACGGCCTCGGCACGCTGGGCCAGTTCATCTACTACGACGCCATGGTCATGCACGGACCTGGCACAAGTGCGGACGGCTTCTACGGCCTGCGCACCCACGCCATGGCCCAGGCCGACACCCCCGCCGAGGGCGGCTCCGAGAAGGCCTACCTCGACATCTTCCTCGACGTCCGCCGAGAAGCCATGAAGTCCAAGGACGCCCACCGCGACACCACCCGCATCGACACGGCCCAGCGGCGGTTCCTGTACGACGGGAACCTGAACCTGGACACGCCGCTGGTGTGGAGCGTGTACGGGGAGACGTACAAGGTGCCGTAGGCCAGCACCAACTCCCCTTTGTCACCGGCTCTTTGCTGTCATGATGTGGGTCCGGTTCAGCTCGGAGGGGACGGTGCCGATGACGGGGGACAAGGCGGCCGGCGGCAGAAGGCGCGCACTGCTGATCGGCGTGCGGGAGACGCCGTATCTCGCGGAGCATCCCGAACTGGCCGTCCGCTACGGCAGCCTCGACTTCGTCGACCGCGACCTGTCGCTGGTCCGCACCGCCCTGGAGGAGTCGGACTACGAGGTCGAGGTCAAGTCCGACGACACCGGTCGCGGGCCCGTCATCGGGACCGTGTCGCGGTTCCTCGCCTCCTGCGAGCCGGGCGACACGGCTCTCCTGTACTTCTCCGGGCACGGCGAGACGGTGAACAACCGGGACCACCTGGTCCTCGCCGACAGCCAGGCCGACTGGCCGTCCGCGGACGGAAGTCCGGCCCTGGACACCAACACGCTGCTCAGGGCCGATCCGAGCGAACTGCTGCGTCGTCTCCCGCAGGGCGTCACCGCGGTCGTCTGTCTCGACATCTGCCGGACCAGCGGCCCGCAACGGCACGAGCGGGACGAGGCCGGTGGATGGCTCTCCGACCACGAGGCGTACTGGCTCTACAGCTGCGGTGCCGGCCAGCGCTCCTACGCGGACCCGGTGGCCGGAAGCTGGTTCGCGCAGGCCTTCGCCGAGGCGCTGTCCCGGGTGACTCCGCCGACCACCTTCCACGAGGTCGCCCGGTACACGGCCACGGAACTGATCCGCATCGCGGACGAGTACGCGCACGTCGAGCCGCCCACCGTCGCCAAGCAGCTCCCCTGGCCGTCCGGCGATGCCGAACACCGCGACCCGGTGGTGTGCGAGGGGTCGGAGCAGACCCTGGAGTGGACCCGGATCGTCCGGGAGTCGGAGCTGTGGCGGCACACGTCCGGCCAGGCTGCCGTGCACGAGCGGGTCAAGGAACGCCTGGTGGAGCTGGTGCGCTGGGTCGTGGAGAGCAGCGAGGGCACCGCCGCCCACCGGGACGACCCCTGGTCCGATCCGCGCTACCCGGCCCGGGTGGAGGAGCGGCTCTCCGCGCTGGTGGCCCGGGCGGAGCTGCAGCACGACGAGTCGCTCTCCCCCGCCGAGACCGCCTGTCTGCTGGCCGCCGCTGTGGTGCAGGAGGGCGTCGTGACCATCGCCCTGGACGAACTGCGCCGACTGCTGCCCGGCCGTCTCGATCCCGGCCCGCGTGGCGGGGACAGGCGGGCCGACGACCACAATGGGCTGGTCCGCGAGGCCGCTCGTGACGTCTGCCGCGCTCATCCGCAGGTGCTGCGGGCCACGGAGACCCTCCGCCGCCGCAACCTGAAGGAGGCCACCGCCGCCGCGGACCACTGGCTGCGGCACCGCTTCATCGCCGACTGGGACCGGCTGTGGGAGTGGGAGCCGCCCGGCGGCTATCCGGCGGTCGACGAGCTGATCGACCTCGTCGTGAAGGCGATCGAGGCGGCGGCCGACAGTCCCGCCGCGGGACCGCGCAGCGACGAGGAGCGACGGGAGGTCGACCGGCAGGTCCGTCAGGTTCTCGGTCACCTCACGGTCAAGCCGGACCGCGGCCCGCGGATCAGCGACACGGCCCACGGCGAGGAATGGATCGACACCAAGCCGGTGCGCGGCAATCAGTGGCGTGGGCACCAGATCGCCCGTCTGCTGTGGACGGCGGGTCTGCTCGCCGCCGATCCTCGCAGACTCTCCAGCGTGCTGGTCGACCACCTCGGCGCGCACGAACCCATCGTGGCCAGGCAGATCGGCGCGGCGCTCGGCGGATTCGACTACGAGATCACGGAGGGACCCTCCGCCGACTCCTACGGACTCGCCGTGCGCTTCAACTGCCCGCACCCCGCACTGCACGCGGCGCTCGAGGAGCTGACGCTCGCGGCCGATGCCACGGTGCGTGCGTTCGGCGCGGATGCCAGGGCCCAGCCGCTGCTGCGGGGTCTGCCCAGCCGGGTCACGGCCGATGAGCTAAGGCCCCTGCCCGGCCGGTACAAGGAGCCGCTGGAGCGCTTCCGCCTCGCCGAGGACGAGATCCGTCCGCTCCTCATGGGCACCCAACTGTACGGCGACCGGATGCTGGCGGTCCGCGAGCTGTATCAGAACGCCCTGGACGCCTGCCGCTACCGGGACGTGCGCCGCCGGTACGGCCGACTCCGCACCACCTGGGACGGCACGATCACCCTGACCCAGGGCTGGCACGAGGGGCGGCCGTACATCGAGTGCCTCGACAACGGCTCCGGCATGACCCGCGCCAAGCTCACCTCGATGTTCGCGCGCGCAGGCAAGCGCTACGAGCAGGACCCCGAGTTCGTCCAGGAACGGCGCAACTGGCGCCGCGAGGGCATCAGCGTGCCGGCCATGAACTCTCGTTTCGGGATCGGGGTGTTCAGCTACTTCATGCTCGCCGACGAGGTCGTCGTGTGGACCCGAGCGGTGGACCGGTTCGGCCGGGTGAGCGCGGAGCCCGCGCTGCGGGCCGACATCCAGTCGGGTTCCGGGATGCTGCAGATCGGTGGCTCGCACGACGCCGAGGTGCCCGAGGACGGCGGCACCAGGGTCCGGCTGTATCTGGCCGAGTCGCGGGAGGGCGAGAAGCATCCGTCGCTGGTGGAGACGCTACGGGAACTGTTGTGGGTGACGGAGCACCGGGTGACGGCCGCGGAGCTCAGCGAGGCCGGGGAGTTGGCCGGGGAACTCGCGTGGCCGCCGGGGCGGCTGGAGGGGCGGGACGGCTGGCGGGGCGACCCCCTGCCAGTCGGCGTGGACGGCGACCTGTGGCTGGTCCAGGGGCCGGGGCAACTCCTCCTGGACGGCGTGCGCATGCCCGAAGCCCCGACTGTGTTCGGGCGCGTGATCAATCTGCGGGAGCGGCACAGTCCCGCGCCCAGCGTGGACCGTAACAAACTTCTGTCGTACGACGAGGAGTTGGTCACTCAAGAGTTCCTGGACGGGGTGGCGGAGGCCGTCGCCGACTGCACGGAGGTGTCCCTCCCGTGGCTGTGGCAGCTCACCCGAGCGGCTCCCTCGGTGGCCGTGGCCGTACTGGATGCTCTGCCCCCTCAGGTCACCGCGACGCTGGAGTCGACCACGGGCAGGCGCTTGGGCGTGGGGCAGGTGCGGCTGGACCAGGCCGGATGCCTTCCCTATGACAGCGCTTGGCTGAACGGTTACTGGGCACCGCCGGAGCTCGACGAGAAGCGGCCGGAAGAGAGCAAGCTGTTCCACGACTGGCAGGCCACCCGGCTGGGCCTGCGCCAGGCCAAGGACCGCTTCGCTCCCGAGAGTTATCCCCGGCCCATCGGTCTCGACTCGTTGATCTTCATGAAGGGCACCCCGAATGCGTTGGCCACCGTGCTTCAGGCCGCCGCCTATGCGCAGACCTCGGTCCGTGGGGCTCTGCGCGCACTGCGCCGCTACGCGGTCACCGGGCTTGCGGTCCCGTCGGTCGAAGACCTGGAGTCCTTGAACGAGCTGACGGTCTCCCAGGCCGAAGCAGACCTGTACTCCGCCTACACCAGCCTCAGCGACCATGTCCGGGCGCTGCAGGACACCGCGCCGCACCGGTTCCTCATGCGTGACCACGAACTGCGCAGGAGGCGGCCGGCGGCCGAGCACGCACCCCTCCTCGTCATATCCGCCCTGCACGGACTCGCCCTGGGCGAGGTCACCGAACTGCTCGACAGCCTGCACCGATTGGATCCCTCCCTGCCGGTCCCTCCGCCGCTCGATCCCGGACTTGCCGAGAAGTGCCTGACCATGTCCGAGGTGATGGCGCTCGCCGTCAAGGGCACCTCTTTCCGAACCCCCTGGTCCGACGAAGTGCAGTGGCTGGCGGGCACCGTGGGCCAAGCCGATCTGCTCAGCAGGACCGCGCGGCCGTTCACACCTGACCGGCTGGCACGACTCATCGAGTCGCTGCACGCGTTCGGTCTCAGCCTCGACAGCCCACCCACAGAAGCGGCGTGCCGCCTCGGCGCACTGCCCCCTGATCAGCAACTGTTGCTCGCCGAGGACCTGGACCGTTCAGCACCGTGGAACGAGGGGGATGTCCCTCTCTATCACCTGCTGAGAGCCTCACACCTCCTCAAGGTGCCCCTGGGTGCGGTGGCCGAGCGCATCAATGCGGGCACGGAGATCACAGGTGCACGGGCTCCCGCCATTCCCGAGCAGGCCGCCGACTGGCAGGTGCCGGAGTGGGTCGCCGACACGGTACAGGACCTCACGGTGGGGTCGACGGGCGTTCCCCTGCGGCCGTGGCAGCTGACCGGCGGGTTCATCAGTCAGGGAGGCGAGATCGGCGACCTCCGGGAGAGCCTCACCATGCTCGACCACTGCCGTCTGATCGACTGGGGCGAGGCCGGCATCGAGTCGCTGGAGCGTCAGGCCACAAGCCCGCCACACCGGCTGCTCATCCCGGACCCCGACAGTTCCAGGTTGTCCACCAGCCCATACCTCAGCTTCAGCGGCGACCTCGACGAGGAAGGCGCCTCGGCCGCCTATCTCGCGGCCCTCGCGGCCGACGAGGGAAGGGACCTCGGGTCGGTCGCCGACGAACTGAAGGAGCTCGCCACGCCCCTTCCGCTGCAGATCGCACACATTCCCCCCGTGGCCCGCGCCCTGCGTCCGACCGCGGAGGACATCCGGACGCTCTGTGTGGACACCTCGGTGCTCACCATCGTGCGGTTCCGCTCCGAGCTCACGATCGGTGACGTGCTCGCCCACGCCGCGCGCTGCCACATCCCGCTGGCCGAGTCCGTCGCCCGCCTCGCCGGTTTCACCGCGCTGGGTGCGCCACGGCTCCCTGGCGATTTCACCGGCCCCGACGCCGACCGGCTCGCCGCTTTCGAGCCGGACCGTTTCGACCACGCCGCCTTCGACCGTGGCCTGCTCGGACCGGGCGCGCTCGGCCCCCTCGAACTCGTTCTGGTGGCAGGCCGTTTCGGCTGGCCGCTCGGCCGGACGTACGAGCGCTACGCGCCGTTCCGCTGCCTCGGGCTGAGCGTCACCGTGCGGGAGCCGGACGCCGAGGAGACGAAGCTGCAACCCCACTGGGAGGACGTCATCCTGCTCACCGCGCAGCTGACCGGTCGCGCGCCCGTGCTGTCCGGAGAGGTGACGGAGGACCACATCGCCCTCTGCGCCGAGGAGACGGGGCTCGACGAGGACAAGGTCCGCGAGCGGCTCGGCCGCTACGCCGCCCTCTTCGATCTCACCGTTTCCGGAACGAACGACGAGAGGAAGGACGAGCCCTCATGAGCCCCGTCACGGAGTACCGGCGCGAGCGCCATTCCGGCATCGTCACCTTCACCTGGGCGGCCGTGGACAACGAGGGCGACAGGGAACTCGTCGCCAGCGGGGACTGCCCGGTGTGCCACTGCCCGATGAAGCGCTCCTTCGGCCCCGTCCAGCCCCTGATATCCAAGGGCGGCTTCCTCGGCCGCCGTCAGGACCCCGGGCCCGAGCCCTGGACGACCTCCTGCCGGTGCGAGAGCTACCACCAGCCACGGCCGGCGAACGCACGGGGCTGTGGGGCCCTGCTGACGCTCGCGCCGCCGCCGGCCGGCCTGACCGGCGGGAGCTGACCGAACGACATGACCTTCACCGACGAGCAGTTGCGCGAGGCGGAAGCCAGAGCGGACGCCCTGGGCGACCCGCACCAGCAGTTGCGGCTCGCACTCCAGCAGGCGGAGGGCTACCGCACGTACCTCTCCTCACTGACCGGGTTGCTGACCGCCGTCTTCGTCCTCAAGGGGCAGGAAAACCTGAGCAAGCTCCCGCACGGACCGCGCTGGGCGGTGATCTCCTTGCTCATTCTGGGCTTCCTCGCCCTGATCTCCGCATCCTGGTGCAGCGTCCTCGCCGTGCACGGCCGACCGGGCGAGCAGGTCTACGCGGAACCCACGCGGCTGCTGCGCTACGAGAAGCAGCGAACCCGGCGGATCTGGCGCCTGGTCGAGGCCGCCCGCTGGCTCGCCCTCCTCGGCGTGCTGGCCGTGGCCGCCGCCGTCATCGTCACCTGGGTTGCCCCCGGCAAGTAGCGCACGTGCGACAGCGCCTGCCCAGTCGTCCGGTCGGGGACTGGCGGGCAGGCGCCGTCTGTGTTCCGTACGCCGTTGTACGGGACGTCTCTTGAGGTGTGCTCAGACCATCAGCGAGCGGTCCGTCGGGCGGATCGGGGCCGGCAGGTCGCTCGCGCCGGTCAGGAAGCGGTCGACTCCGCGGGCGGCCGAGCGGCCCTCCGCGATGGCCCAGACGATGAGCGACTGGCCGCGGCCGGCGTCACCCGCAACGTACACGCCGGGGACGTTCGTCGCGAAGTCGGCGTCGCGGGCGATGTTGCCGCGGGCGTCGAGCTCCAGGCCGAACTGGGAGACGAGGCCGTTCTCGACGTCCGTCCCCGTGAAGCCCATGGCCAGCGTGACCAGCTGGGCGGGGATCTTGCGCTCCGTGCCCGGCTTCTGGTTCAGCTTGCCGTCGGTGAACTCGACCTCGACGAGGTGCAGCCACTGGACGTTGCCGTCCTCGTCGCCCTCGAAGTGGGTGGTCGACACGGAGTAGACCCGCTCGCCCCCCTCCTCGTGCGCGGAGGTGACCTTGTACAGCATCGGGAACGTCGGCCAGGGCTGGCCCGGGTTCCGCTCCTCGCCCGGGCGCGGCATGATCTCCAGCTGCGTCACGGAGGCCGCGCCCTGGCGGTGGGCGGTGCCCACGCAGTCCGCGCCCGTGTCGCCGCCGCCGATCACCACGACGTGCTTGCCCTCGGCGGTGATGGGGGGCGCCACGAAGTCGCCCTCCTGCACCTTGTTGGACAGCGGCAGGTACTCCATCGCCTGGTAGATGCCGGCCAGCTCGCGGCCGGGGACCGGCAGGTCGCGGGCGGTGGTCGCGCCCGCGGCGACGACCACGGCGTCGTACCGCTTGCGCAGGTTGGCCGCGTCGATGTCGCGGCCGACCTCCACGCCCGTACGGAACTTGGTGCCCTCCGCGCGCATCTGCTCGATACGGCGGTTGATGTGCCGCTTCTCCATCTTGAACTCGGGGATGCCGTAGCGGAGCAGGCCGCCGACGCGGTCGGCGCGCTCGTATACGGCGACGGTGTGGCCCGCCCGCGTGAGCTGCTGGGCGGCGGCCAGGCCCGCCGGACCCGAGCCGATGACCGCGACCGTCTTGCCGGAGAGGCGCTCCGGGGCCTGGGGCGCGACATCGCCGCTGTCCCAGGCCTTGTCGATGATCGCGACCTCGACGTTCTTGATGG
Organism: Streptomyces dengpaensis; assembly: GCF_002946835.1. NCBI lineage: Bacteria > Bacillati > Actinomycetota > Actinomycetes > Kitasatosporales > Streptomycetaceae > Streptomyces > Streptomyces dengpaensis. Next base: position 6,530,188 of record NZ_CP026652.1, on the reverse strand, counting down.
TCACGGCGGACTGGTTGATGCCGAGCACACACGCCGACTCACACGGAGCGGGGCACAGGCGGCCCGTGAACTCCGGGAAGTTGTTCGTGGCGTGCAGGCGCTCGGAGGCGGCCTGCCAGTCCTCGCGGTAGGCGTAGTCGTTCCACTCGGGGATCAGGTTCCCCAGCGGACAGCCGTTGTGGCAGAACGGGATGCCACAGTCCATACAGCGGCTGGCCTGCTTGGAGATGATCGGGAGGAGCGAGCCCGGAACGTAGACCTCGTTCCAGTCCTTGACGCGCTCGCCCACCGGGCGGGACGTGGCGACCTCACGGCCGTGGTGGAGAAAGCCCTTGGGGTCAGCCATTGGTCGCCGCCTCCATCATCTTCTCGGTGATCTCGGACTCGGGGAGTCCGGCTCGCTCGGCGGCGTCCTTGGCGGCGAGCACTGCCTTGTACGTGCAGGGGATGATCTTGCTGAAGCGGTCCACGGACACGGACCACTCGGCGAGGAGCTTCTCGGCGACCGTGGAACCGGTCTCCTCGGCGTGCCGGCGCACCACGTCGTGCAGCCACTGCTTGTCGGTGTCGTCGAGCTCCTCGACGGCGCTGACGTTGCCGGCGTTCACGTTGTCACGGTTCAGGTCGATGACGTACGCGATGCCGCCGGACATACCGGCCGCGAAGTTGCGGCCCGTCTCGCCGAGGACCACCGCGTGACCGCCGGTCATGTACTCGCAGCCGTGGTCGCCCACGCCCTCGGAGACGACCGTCGCACCGGAGTTGCGGACACAGAAACGTTCCCCTGTCCTGCCACGCAGGAACAGTTCGCCGCCCGTCGCGCCGTACGCGATGGTGTTGCCCGCGATCGTCGAGTACTCGGCGAGGTGGTCGGCGCCCCGGTCGGGACGGACGATCACCCGGCCGCCGGAGAGGCCCTTGCCGACGTAGTCGTTGGCGTCGCCCTCCAGGCGCAGCGTGACACCGCGCGGGAGGAAGGCGCCGAAGGACTGGCCGGCGGAACCCGTGAAGGTGATGTCGATGGTGTCGTCGGGCAGACCCGCGCCGCCGAACTTCTTCGTCACCTCGTGGCCGAGCATGGTGCCGACCGTGCGGTTGATGTTGCGGATCGCGACCTGGGCGCGGACCGGCTGGGCGTCGGTCGCGGAGTCCGCGGCCAGCGCGTCGGCGGCGAGCTTGATCAGCTCGTTGTCGAGCGCCTTCTCCAGGCCGTGGTCCTGCCCGACGGCCTGGTGGCGTACGGCGCCCTCGGGCAGCTCGGGCACGTGGAAGAGCGGGGACAGGTCCAGGCCCTGCGCCTTCCAGTGGTCGACGGCCCGGTGCACGTCGAGGTTCTCGGCGTGGCCGACGGCCTCCTCGATCGAGCGGAAGCCCAGCTCGGCGAGGATCTCGCGGACCTCTTCGGCGATGAACCGGAAGAAGTTCACGACGTGCTCGGCCTTGCCGGCGAACCGGTCGCGCAGCACCGGGTTCTGCGTGGCGATACCGACCGGGCAGGTGTCCAGGTGGCAGACACGCATCATGATGCAGCCGGAGACGACGAGCGGCGCGGTCGCGAAGCCGAACTCCTCGGCGCCGAGCAGCGCGGCGATGACGACGTCACGGCCGGTCTTGAGCTGGCCGTCGGTCTGGACGACGATGCGGTCGCGCAGGCCGTTGAGCAGCAGGGTCTGCTGGGTCTCGGCGAGGCCCAGCTCCCAGGGGCCGCCCGCGTGCTTCAGCGACGTCAGCGGGGAGGCACCCGTACCACCGTCGTGACCCGAGATGAGTACGACGTCCGCGTGCGCCTTGGACACACCCGCGGCCACCGTGCCGACCCCGACCTCGGAGACCAGCTTCACGTGAATCCGCGCCTGCGGGTTCGCGTTCTTGAGGTCGTGGATCAGCTGAGCCAGGTCCTCGATGGAGTAGATGTCGTGGTGCGGCGGCGGGGAGATGAGGCCCACGCCCGGGGTGCTGTGCCGGGTCTTGGCGACCCAGGGGTACACCTTGTGGCCGGGCAGCTGGCCGCCCTCGCCGGGCTTGGCGCCCTGCGCCATCTTGATCTGGATGTCGTCGGCGTTGACGAGGTATTCGCTGGTCACACCGAAGCGGCCGGAGGCGACCTGCTTGATCGACGAACGGCGCGCCGGGTCGTACAGACGCTCAGGGTCCTCGCCGCCCTCACCGGTGTTGGACTTGCCGCCCATCTGGTTCATGGCGATGGCGAGGGTCTCGTGCGCCTCCTTGGAGATGGAACCGTACGACATGGCGCCGGTGGAGAACCGCTTGACGATCTCGGAGACGGGCTCGACCTCGTCGATGGAGATCGGCTCGCGGTCGGACGTGAAGCCGAACAGGCCGCGCAGCGTCATGAGGCGCTCGGACTGCTCGTTCACCCGGTCCGTGTACTTCTTGAAGATGTCGTAGCGGCCGGTGCGCGTCGAGTGCTGGAGGCGGAAGACCGTCTCCGGGTCGAACAGGTGCGGCTCGCCCTCGCGGCGCCACTGGTACTCGCCGCCGATCTCCAGCGCGCGGTGCGCGGGCGCGATGCCGGAGGCCGGGTAGGCCTTGGCGTGCCGGGCGGCGACCTCCTGGGCGATGACGTCGAGACCGGCGCCGCCGATCTTCGTCGCCGTGCCGTTGAAGTACTTCTCGACGAAGGCCTCGTCGAGACCGACGGCCTCGAAGACCTGGGCGCCGCGGTAGGAGGCGACGGTCGAGATGCCCATCTTGGACATGACCTTGAGGACGCCCTTGCCGAGCGCGTAGATCAGGTTGCGGATGGCCTGCTCGGGCTCGATGCCCTGCAGGAAGGTGCCCGCGCGGACCAGGTCCTCGACGGACTCCATCGCCAGGTACGGGTTGACCGCCGCGGCGCCGAAGCCGATGAGGAGGGCCACGTGGTGGACCTCGCGGACGTCGCCCGCCTCGACCAGCAGGCCCACCTGGGTGCGCTGCTTGGTGCGGATGAGGTGGTGGTGGACGGCCGAGGTGAGCAGCAGCGACGGGATCGGCGCGTGCTCGGCGTCCGAGTGGCGGTCCGACAGGACGATCAGGCGGGCGCCGTTGCCGATGGCGGCGTCGGCCTCGGCGCAGATCTCCTCGATGCGCGCGGCGAGGGAGTCGCCGCCGCCGGAGACCCGGTACAGGCCGGACAGCGTCGCGGCCTTCATGCCGGGCATGTCGCCGTCGGCGTTGATGTGGATGAGCTTGGCCAGCTCGTCGTTGTCGATCACCGGGAAGGGCAGGGTGACCGAACGGCACGAAGCGGCCGTCGGCTCGAGGAGGTTGCCCTGCGGGCCGAGGGACGAGCGCAGCGAGGTGACGAGCTCCTCGCGGATGGCGTCCAGCGGCGGGTTGGTGACCTGCGCGAACAGCTGGGTGAAGTAGTCGAAGAGCAGCCGCGGGCGCGAGGACAGCGCGGCGATCGGCGAGTCCGTACCCATCGAGCCGATCGGCTCGGCGGCGGCCTTGGCCATGGGCGCGAGGATGACGCGTAGCTCTTCCTCGGTGTAGCCGAAGGTCTGCTGGCGACGGGTGACCGAGGCGTGGGTGTGCACGATGTGCTCGCGCTCGGGCAGGTCGGAGAGCTCGATCTCGCCGGCCTCCAGCCACTCCGGGTAGGGCTGCTCGGCGGCGAGGGACGCCTTGATCTCGTCGTCCTCGATGATGCGGTGCTCGGCGGTGTCGACGAGGAACATCTTGCCGGGCTGCAGGCGGCCCTTGCGGACGACCTTCGCGGGGTCGATGTCGAGGACGCCGACCTCGGAGCCGAGGACGACGAGGCCCTCGTCGGTGACCCAGTAGCGGCCGGGGCGCAGGCCGTTGCGGTCGAGGACCGCGCCGACCTGGGTGCCGTCGGTGAAGGTGACACAGGCGGGGCCGTCCCAGGGCTCCATCATCGTGGCGTGGAACTGGTAGAAGGCGCGCCGGGCCGGGTCCATGGAGTCGTGGTTCTCCCACGCCTCCGGGATCATCATCAGCACGGAGTGCGGCAGCGAACGGCCGCCCAGGTGCAGGAGTTCGAGGACCTCGTCGAAGGAGGCGGAGTCGGAGGCGCCCGGCGTACAGACCGGGAACATGCGCTCGAGGTCCTTGTCCGAGGAGCCGAACAGGTCGGAGACCAGCTGCGACTCACGTGCCCGCATCCAGTTGCGGTTGCCCTTGACCGTGTTGATCTCGCCGTTGTGCGCGACGAAGCGGTACGGGTGGGCGAGCGGCCAGCTCGGGAAGGTGTTCGTGGAGAACCGGGAGTGCACGAGCGCGATCGCGGAGGCGAAGCGGCGGTCGGACAGGTCCGGGAAGAAGGGCTCCAGCTGACCGGTGGTCAGCATGCCCTTGTAGACGATGGTGCGCGCGGAGAGCGACGGGAAGTAGACGCCGGCCTCGCGCTCGGCGCGCTTGCGCAGCACGAACGCCTTGCGGTCGAGCGCGATGCCCTCGCTGACGCCGTCGGCCACGAAGATCTGGCGGAAGACGGGCATCGTGGAGCGGGCGGTGGCGCCGAGCAGCTCGGGGGCGACCGGGACTTCGCGCCAGCCGAGGACGGTGAGGTCCTCGTCGGCAGCGATCGTCTCGATGTGTGAGACGGCGTCCGCGGTGCCGTCCCCCGGCAGGAAGGCGATACCGACGGCGTACGCACCGGCCTGCGGCAGGTCGAATGCGGCCACCTCGCGGAAGAAGGCGTCCGGGACCTGGGACAGGATGCCCGCGCCATCACCCGAGTCGGGCTCGGAGCCGGTCGCACCGCGGTGCTCCAGGTTGCGCAGAACGGTGAGCGCCTGCTCGACCAGCGCGTGGCTCGCCTCGCCGGTGAGGGTGGCCACGAAACCGACGCCGCAGGCGTCGTGCTCGTTACGGGGGTCGTACATACCCTGCGCAGCAGGGCGAGCATCCATGAAGGACCAGTTCTGGCCGTTCGTGGAGTGCTGGGACGGCTGGCGCGGTGTACGCATCGGCTCTCCCGTCGTCGTCAAGTGGCATATGCGAGTGCCGAGGGACGACGTTGGCCCTCTGCTGGAGTGCAAAATTTCGTGCAGGTTACATGATGGGACCGTTCTCGGAAACCGGATACGGCGTTCCAGCATGCGGACACCGCAGGTGTCGCAGCGGGGGTACGCGCACGGCGGTGGAGTTAGGGGACCGAAGCGGACAGATCGGTGACCGTCGGCCCGGATCGCGGCAGGCTTCGTCGTCCGTCGCGAGGTGGTGCGGAGCAGGCGTCATTGCCAGCGGCGCTTACGGCTCATGCCCGGTGGTTAAGGAATCGAAACCGCCGAGTAACAGCTACTTATGCAGTCCCTTGCATAGGTGCTCAGCGCATCATCCTACGGCCGTACCGAACAAGCTGCCCAGGACGTACGTCACACCCGCCGCGGCACCCCCGAGAGCGAGCTGTCGCAGCCCGCTGAACCACCAGGACCGCGCGGTCACCTTGGCCACGATCGCGCCGCACCCGAAGAGCCCCAGGAGCGCGAGCACCACCGCGGGCCACAGTGTGGTCGCGCCAAGGAGATACGGCAGCACGGGGAGCAGGGCGCCGAGCGCGAAGGAGCCGAAGCTGGAGACGGCGGCGACGGTCGGGGAGGGCAGGTCTCCCGGGTCTATGCCGAGCTCTTCGCGCGCATGGATCTCCAGGGCCTGCTCGGGGTCGCGCGAGAGCTGCTCGGCGACCGCGCTCGCCAGCTCGGGGTCGACACCGCGGGCTTCGTAGAGCGCGGCGAGCTCGCGCTCCTCGTCGCCCGGGTGCTTGCGCAACTCCCTCCTTTCCACCTCGAGTTCCGCCTCGACGAGTTCGCGCTGCGAGGCGACGGAGGTGTACTCACCCGCCGCCATGGAGAAGGCGCCGGCGGCGAGACCGGCGAGCCCGGCGATGACGATGGTCTGGTGCGACACGGATCCACCCGCGACACCGGTCATGAGGGCGAGGTTGGACACGAGCCCGTCCATCGCCCCGAACACCGCCGGGCGCAGCCAACCGCCGTTCACATCCCGGTGGGTGTGGTTGTCGCGGTGCGCCACGTGCAGTGCCGCTTCGGTCTCGATGATGGCCATACCTGTCCCCCAGGGCACTTGGTTGGACTGCTTCCACTTTTCGACAACCACAAAAGTACGCCGATCATTTCCCGCCCGCCAGCAAGGAAAGGCTGCGCTAACCTGCGCTTTTACCGGGTATCGCTCATTCGAGATGATCAACGCACAGATGTCGACCGGGTGATACGAGGGCCGCTGAGGCTCTTGTCAACCGCCAATGTGGGAGGGATCCGCAAAGGGTTCCGCGCGCCTAGGTCCTGTCGTCAAACTCCCGTCGTTCGCCCGGAGGGCGGGCCCGCGGCGTCAGGTGCGTACTCTCGGCGTGCCGGGCCCCGGCCCTCGTACTGGATGTACATGGGCCTGGGCCCGGTGCGGCGAGTGGGGGCACCTCCCACGCCCTTAAGGCAGTGGGGGATGGCGTCGCGGGGCAGACGAGAGTTTGACGACAGGGCCTAGGTCCGGGCACTGACAGGGGCCCTGAGAGGAGAGGCACGTATGGCTTCCATCGCCTGCATTCCCTCGGTCCCGGCGCCCGGGGACGCCGCCGGTCTCCGCGAACGGGCGCGCGGCGCGCTGCTCGGACTCGCCGTCGGGGACGCGCTGGGCGCGCCCGCCGAGAACATGAAGCCGTCGGAGATCCGTGCGAAGTGGGGCCGGATCACGGGGTTCGTCGTCGAGCATCCGGCCGGGACGGACGACACCGAGTACGCGATCTTCTCCGGGCTGCTGCTGGCCCGGCACGGCTCGGCGCTCACCGTGGCGCATGTCGAATCCGCCTGGCACCAGTGGATCGCGGACCGGGACGAGGGCTCGTTCCGGGGCGCGGGCTTCAGCGAGCGCGGCACGCTGGAGAACCTCCGCCGCGGCCTGGCGGCCCCGATCTCGGCGCAGCACCGACACGCCTGGAGCGACGGCCTGGCCATGCGCGCGGCCCCCTTCGGCGTGTTCGCCGCCGGCCGCCCCGCCGAAGCCGCCCGGCTCGTGGCGATCGACGGCTCGGTGAGCCACGACGGGGAGGGCATCTACGGCGGCCAGGCGGTGGCGGCGGGGGTCGCGGCGGCGATGGCGGGCGCCCCCACCATCGCGGTGGTCGCCTCCGCGCTCGCGGTGATCCCGGACGACTCCTGGACGGCCCGCTCACTGCGCCGGGCGGTCGCGGTGGCCCACCGGGGCGAGCGGGCGGTCCGCTCGGCGGTCGTCATCGGCGGCTACCCCTGGACGGACCTCGCCCCGGAGGCCGTCGCCCTCGCCTTCGGCGCGTACGCGGCCGCCGACGGCGACTTCACCGAGTCCGTCCTCACCGCCGTGAACATGGGCCGCGACGCGGACACGACCGCCGCGGTCGCGGGCGCCCTCGCCGGAGCGACACACGGCGCCTCCTCGATCCCGCCCACCTGGTCAGCGGCCATCGGCCCGGCACGCGGCAGCTGCCTGCCCTCGATGGAGGGCCACCACGTACTGGACGTGGCGGAACTGCTGACCCCGGGCGACGACGGCAAGTGGGCGGCCGGCGGACTCGCACGAGATGCCCACCCGGGTGGGGGCGCGGGCGGTCTCGTACGAGATCCGGCGGGCAAGTGGGCGCCCCCGACCCCGGACACGCCCGCACTGCCCTACGCCCCGCTTCCCGCCCCGGATACGAACGCCCTCCCCTACGCGGACGCCTACGTGTACTCCGCCGACGACGAGGAGGTCCGCCCGTGAGGCCCGGCTTGGCCGGGGAGGAACCCGCCGAGGGGGCCGGCGCGGGGGTGGCGTCTACGGCGGAGCCGGACGCGGGGGCGACCTCCACGACGGAGCCCGACACGGAGATGACCTCCACGACGGAGCCCGACACGGGGACGACCTCCACAACAGAGCCGGACGCGGGGGCGACCTCCACGACGGGACCCGGCACGGAGATGACCTCCACGACGGAGCCCGACACGGGGACGACCTCCACAACAGAGCCGGACGCGGGGGCGACCTCCACGACGGGACCCGGCACGGAGATGACCTCCACGACGGAGCCCGACACGGGGACGACCTCCACAACAGAGCCGGACGCGGGGGCGACCTCCACGACGGGACCCGGCACGGCGACGCCGTCCACGGCGGAGCCCGACACGGGGGCGACCGGCGCCGCTGCGCCCGGCTCGGAGGAACCCGGCACGGCGGAGCCCACCGTGGAGGACCTCCTCAGGAAGATGCCCGGGATGGAGGAACGCCTCGCGAGGGCGCTCGGCACGGCGGCACCCTGCCCAGCGGAGCCCGACATCGCCGCGCCCCCCACCCCCGCGACCCCGAGCGCGGCGTCGCTCCCGGAGGTGGCGGCGCCCGCGCGGGCGCGCGCCCGGCGTATCGAGGGGCTGCTTCTCGGGCTCGCCGCGGGTGACGCCGCCGGGTGGCCTGCCGCGAGGCATCGGGCCGCGCGTATGCCTGAGTGGACGCGGCGGCTGACGCGGGAGCTGGACACGTTCGCGGAGCAGAACGCGACGACGACGTTGCCGGTGCCGATCGCGTTGAATCAGCCGCCGGAACCGCTCAAGCTGGGGCCGTCGGACGACGCGGAGTGGGCGGCGTTCGCGGCCGAGGCCGTGCTGCGGGCCGGCGAGAGCGCCGCCCTCGGGGACCTGAGCCGGGACCGGCGGATGCGGGCGTCCATCGACCTGTCGTGGAACGCCATCGCCAGCGAGGTCGCCGCGGCGGCCGAACTCGCCCCCGAGGTCGAGTCCGCGCTCCTCCCGCTGCGCGCCCGCATCTCCGTACGGGCAGGGCTCGGCAACCTCGCCACCGGCCTGCGCCCACCCGCCACCGGCCACGACAACCCGCACTACTTCGACGACGCGGCCTGCGTACGGGCCTGCGTACTCGCCGTGGCCCACCCGGGCGACCCCCGGCCGGCCGCGGAACTCGCCGAGTTCGACGCCCGCTACACCCAGGACGGCGATGGCGTGCACGGCGCCCGCGCCATGGCCGCCGCCGTGGCGCTCGCCCTCGCCGGGGCCGACGTCGACGCCTGCGCGGACGCCGCGCTCGCCGAACTCCCCGAGTCGACCGAGATCGGCCGCAACGCCCGGCACGCGCTGAGGCTAGCCCGCGACAGCGGGAGCACCTTCGCCCTCGTCCCGCTCCTCGAGCATCAGATCGTCGACCACGTCTACAGCTACGGCATCGCGGCAGCGGAAACCGTCCCGGTCGCCCTCGCCCTCGCCACCGCCGCCCGCGGCCGGATCGCCGAGGCGGTGCCCGCCGCCGCGTGTCTGTCCCGGGTCGCCGACTCGGCCCCGGCCCTCGCGGGCGCGCTCACCGGCGCCCTCGGCGGCGGCGACGCCATCCCCGCAGCCTGGCGCGACGCCTGCCGCACCCTCTCCGGCTGCGCGCTGCCCCGTCTGACCGGGACGGACCTCATCGGACTCGCCGATCTGCTGGAAGCTACAGACCTGGCCGCCCCAGAGGGATGATTCGGGCATGACGCCCAAAGGAGAAGGAACAGGAACCCTCGACGAACGGATCACCGGAGCCCTCGTCGGAGCCGCCGTCGGTGACGCGCTCGGCGGCCCCGTCGAGGGGTACTCCCCCGAGCAGATCACCGAACGCCACGGCGGCCGCGTCCACGGCATCGTCGGCCCCTGGAACGGCGCGGAATGGCGTACCGCCCGTCCCATCGCCCCGTACCACAAGGGCGACGGGCACGTCACCGACGACACCTTGATGACCCATGCGCTGGTACGGGTGTATGCCACCGTCCGCGACCACCTCGACGCGTACGCCGTCGCCGAGCACCTGGTCCCCGACCTCATGGGCACCCCCCGCTGGATCCCCGAGCTGGAGGCCGAGGCCCTCCCCCTCCAGCGGATCTTCCTCGCGGAGAAGTGGCTGGTGGCCCGCCTCCACTACGGCCACGTGGACCCCCGCGAGGCGGGCGTCGGCAACATCGTCAACTGCGGTGCCGCGATGTACATGGCCCCGGTCGGCCTGGTCAACGCGGCGAACCCGGCGGGCGCGTACGCCGAGGCGCTCGACATCGCGGGCGCCCACCAGTCGTCGTACGGGCGTGAGGCAGCGGGAGTCTTCGCGGCGGCGGTGGCGGCGGCCTGCGCCCCCGGGGCGACCCCGGACTCCGTCGTGGCCGCCTGCCTGGCCGCGGCGAAGGACGGCACGCGCTCGGCCATCCAGGCGGTCTGCGAAGTCGCCGCCCGCCACACGGACTTCGAGTCGGCGCTGACCCCGCTCCGGAAGGCGGTGGCCCCCTACGACACGGTCGGCCCCGACTACCGCTCCCCGTCCCTCGGCGCCCGCCGCCCCTCCCGCCTCCACTCCACCGAGGAACTGCCCGTCGCCCTGGGCATGCTGGTGGTCTCCGGCGGCGACTACCGCCACGCGGTCACCGGCTCGGTGAACTACGGCCGCGACTGCGACTCCATCGCCACGATGTCCGGCGCCCTCGCCGGCGCCCTCGGCTCCGAGGTCCCCCACGACTGGGCGAAAACGGTGGCGGAGTCGAGCCGCCTCGACCTGGCCGCCCCGGCGAGGACGCTCACCGAGGTGACCCGCGAGATCTTCGAACGGGACGTACGCCGCCGCCGGGCCCACGAGTCGGCGTACGCCGTCCTGACGGGAACACGATGACCTGCGCCGACAGACCGACGACTCCGGGGCTCCGACTGACCTGGGTCCAACCGGAAGACCTCGTCGGCCACGAACTCCACCAGGCCGCCCAGGACGGCCGCGAACCCGGCGCCATCGCCTCCCGCTGGCGCGCGGCAGGCGGCCAGGAGGCCCCCCTCCGCGCGGGAGCGTCCCCGACCCCGGCATCCCCGTACCTCCGGGTCCTGGCGGAAGACCTCCTCGACGAACTGGCAGACCTGCCCAGCAGTTTGGCGGACCAGGAACCAACGGACCTGGCAAGAATCAGGGCCCACTGCCCGAACTGGCCGTCCGTCGTAGCTGTGGGCATGCGTGCCACTAGGGGCGGCGCCCATCCCAACGAGAGCGGCACCCCGTCGGCGCCGGGCTGCGCACCCACCCGCACCCCAGCCCCCACCCAGCCCCGCCTGGAAGCAGCCTGGCTGGGCCGAGCCGTAGGGTGCCTCCTCGGCAAACCGGTGGAAAAACTCCCCCTGGAAGGGATCCGAGCGCTCGCCCGAGCCGCGGGCAACTGGCCCCTCCACACCTGGTTCACGGCACGCGGCGTCCCCGACGCGATCAAGACCACGTACCCGTGGAACAATCGCTCCGCCCCAACCTCCCTCGCTGAGAACATCGACGGCATGCCGGAGGACGACGACCTCAACTACCCCCTCCTGAACATCCTGTTGCTCCAGCGCCACGGCAGGAACTTCACCACCACGGACGTAGCCGGCCTCTGGCTGGACGAACTCCCCGCGGGCCGCACCTTCACCGCGGAGCGCATCGCCTACCGCAACCTCCTCACCGGCATCGAACCCCCACGCACGGCCCGCCACCGCAACCCGTTCCGCGAGTGGATCGGCGCCCTGATCCGCGCGGACGTACACGGCTGGACGAACCCCGGCGACCCGGCCGCCGCCGCGGCGCAAGCCCACCGCGACGCTACCCTCACCCACACGGGTAACGGCGTCTACGCGGCGATGTTCACGGCGGCCACCATCGCCACCGCGGCCACCGGAACGAGTGACGTCCACGCGTGCCTGCGCACCGGGCTCACCGTCGTCCCGCCCGCCTCCCGGCTGGCCCAGGCGGTCCGCCACGCCGTGCACCTCGCCCGTACGACGGACGACTTCGACACGGTCGTCGACGAACTGCACACCACCCACCGCGCCTACCACTGGGTCCACGCCATCCCCAACACCGCCCTGATCGCCGCAGCCCTCACCCACGCGGACGGCGACTTCACCGGCTCCATCTGCCGTGCGGTGTCGGGCGGCCTCGACACCGACTCGAACGGCGCGACGGCGGGGAGCATCGCGGGACTGCTCGCGGGCGGCCCCGCCGCCCTTCCCGACCGCTGGACCAGCCCCCTCAAGAACCGGCTGGCCACCTCGATCGCCGACTTCAACGGCATCGGCTTCGACACCCTCGCCCACCTCACGCATCGGGAGACCCGTCGACCATGACCCACATCGCCGTACTCGGCAGCACGAACATGGACCTCGTCGCGTACGTCGCCAAGGCCCCGCAGCGCGGAGAGACCGTGACGGGACGGGAGTTCCGTACGATCCCCGGCGGCAAGGGCGCCAACCAGGCGGTGGCCGCGGCCCACGCGGGCGCCGACGTCTCGCTGATCGGCGCGGTGGGCGCGGACGCCTTCGGCACCCAGCTCCGCTCCACGCTGGAGCACTCGGGCGTGGACACCGGCCATCTGCGCACCATCGAGGGCCCGTCCGGCACCGCGCACATTGTCGTGGACGACGAGGGCGGCAACGCGATCGTCGTCATCCCCGGCGCGAACGGCACGGTCACCGCCCTCGCCCCCGGCGACGAGGGCCTCATCGCCGCCGCCGACGCGCTGCTGCTCCAGCTCGAAATCCCGCTGGACGCCGTCATCGCGGGCGCCGAGGCCGCACGCAGGCACGGTGTCCGTACGATCCTGACCCCGTCACCCGCGCAAGCTCTTCCACCCCAACTCCTCACATCCGTAGACCTGTTGGTGCCCAACGAGCACGAGGCCGCCGCGCTCACCGGTGTCACCGACCCCCGCGAGGCGGCCGCCGCCCTGCTCGACCAGGTCCAGGAAGTCGTCGTCACCCTGGGCGCCGCCGGCTGCCTGTACGCGGCCCGGGGCGCCGCACCGCTGGCCGTGCCCGCGCCCCGGGTGACCGCCGTGGACTCGACCGGCGCGGGCGACACCTTCGTCGGCACCCTCGCGGTGGCGCTCGGCGAGGGCCGGGAGATGCCGGAGGCGCTCGCGTGGGCATCGGCGGCGGCGGCGCTGTCGGTGCAGCGGCCCGGGGCGTCGTCCTCGATGCCGTACCGCTCCGAGATCGACGCCGAGGCCGGCTCATGAACGTGCACACGGAGAGCGGCCCCCTCACCGGCCTGCGCGTCCTCGACCTCGCCACCCTCTTCGCCGGGCCGCTCGCCGCCACGATGCTCGGCGACTTCGGCGCGGAGGTCATCAAGGTCGAGCATCCGGCCAAGCCGGACCCGTCCCGGGGCCACGGCCCGTCGAAGGACGGCGTCGGCCTGTGGTGGAAACTGCTGGGCCGCAACAAGCGCACGATCACCCTCGACCTGTCGAAGCCCGGCGGCCACGACACCCTGCTCCGCCTCGCCGCCACCGCCGACGTGATCATCGAGAACTTCCGTCCCGGCACGCTGGAGAAGTGGGACCTGGGCTGGGCGGAACTGTCGGCCGCGAACCCGCGTCTCGTCCTCGCCCGCGTCACCGGCTTCGGCCAGTTCGGCCCGTACGCGCACCGCCCCGGCTTCGGCACACTCGCGGAGGCGATGAGCGGCTTCGCCGCGATCACCGGCGAACCGGACGCCCCGCCGACCCTGCCGCCCTTCGGCCTGGCCGACTCGATCGCGGGCCTGGCGACGGCGTACGCCGTGATGACCGCGCTGACGGCACGCGACCGCACCGGCGAGGGCCAGGTGGTCGACATGGCGATCATCGAACCGATCCTGACCGTGCTCGGTCCCCAGCCCATCTGGTACGACCAGTTGGGCCACGTCCAGCCCCGTACCGGCAACCGCTCCGCGAACAACGCGCCCCGCAACACCTATCGCACGGCGGACGGTTCCTGGGTCGCGGTCTCCACCTCGGCGCAGTCGATCGCGGAACGGGTGATGCGGCTGGTAGGACGCCCGGACGTAATCGCCGAGCCGTGGTTCGCCACGGGCGCGGACCGGGCACGCCACACCGACATCCTGGACGAGGCGGTCGGCTCCTGGGTCGCCCGCCACACCCGCGCCGAGGTCCTGGAAGCCTTCGAGAAGGCGGAGGCGGCGGTGGCCCCCATCCAGGACGTACGCGATGTCATGGCCGACCCGCAGTACGACGCCCTGGACTCGATCACCACGATCGACGACCCCGAGCTGGGCCCCCTGCGCATGCAGAACGTCCTCTTCCGGCTCTCCGCCACCCCCGGCGCGATCCACTGGGCGGGCCGCCCGCACGGCGCGGACACGGACGCGGTACTCACCGAACTCGGCCTGACGGGGCCCGAGATCGACGCGCTGCGAGCGGAGGGCGCGCTATGACCGCGGAATTCCCCCTCACGTGGCTGTACGTCCCCGGGGACCACCCCGACGTCGTGCTCAAGGCCCTCGCATCCGGGGCCGACGTCGTCCTCATCGACCTGGAGGACGCGGTCGCCCCGGACCGCAAGGAGTACGCCCGCGCGGCCACGGCGGACCTCCTCTCCGAGCCGCCGCCCGTCCCGGTCCACGTCCGCGTGAACCCCCTCGACAGCCCCCTGGCGGAGGCCGACCTCAAGACCCTCTCCCCGCTCCGCGGCCTGTCCGGTATCCGCCTGCCCAAGGTGACCTCGCCCGACGAGGTCGTCCGGGTCGCGGAGGGCGTCACCCCCGCGGAGGGGGGCGCGATCCCGCTGTTCGCCCTTCTGGAGTCGGCCCTCGGCGTGGAACATGCCTTCGCCATCGCCTCCGCTCACCGGGCGCTGCGCGGTATCTCGCTCGGCGAGGCGGATCTGCGGGCGGACCTGGGCGTACGGGAGGACGCGGGCCTGGACTGGTGCCGCGCCCGCGTGATCGTGGCCGCCCGCGCGGCAGGACTGCCGCCGCCGGCCCAGTCGGTCTACCCGGACATCCGCGACGTCGAGGGCCTCGCCGCGTCCTGCGCCCACGGCCGCACCCTGGGCTTCCTCGGCCGCGCGGCTATCCACCCCCGCCAGCTCCCCATCATCGAGCGGGCCTACCTCCCCACCCCCGCGGAGATCGAGTCTGCCGAGGCCGTCATCAAGGCCGCCGCCGGCGCACCCGGCGCCCAGGCCCTCCCCGACGGCCGCTTCATCGACGCGGCAGTGGTCACGGGCGCCCACCGCACCCTCGCGCTGGCCCGCCGCCTGGGCTGAGCCGTCCCCTGGGGCTCCAGACCCGAGCGGGTTGCGAAGGGTTCGGCACCGCCGACCGCGTTCGTGGGAGAAAAGGTGCCCGTTCTCCCGGCGGGCACCTCTTCTCCGCCCAGACGGCGCTCAGCCACGACGGTCGTCTTCGGCGGTGCCGAGCCCACCCGAACCCTGCTCGGGTACGTCGATGGGGGCGCCGCATCGCAAGTCGCGGCGCCCCCATCGACGTACCGGAAGAACTCAGCTCTTCTTGGCCGACTCGGCCTCGTCCTCCACTGCCGACTCCGCGGGCTCGGCGTCAGCCGGCTTGCCGAGGTCGACCGAGTCACCGTCGGCCTCATCCGCAGCCTCGCTGGAACCGGCCTCACTGTCACCATCGCCGGAGGCGACCGCTCCCGGTTCCACGATCTCCTCGCGCCCCGGACGGCTGCGCGCGGACAGGACGATGTAGATCACGGCGAGGAGGAAGACCGCCATCGCGGTCCAGACGTTGAGGCGCAGGCCCAGGATGTGGTGGGCGTCGTCGACGCGCAGGTACTCGATCCAGGCGCGGCCCACACAGTACGCGGCGACGTACAGCGCGAACGCACGGCCGTGGCCGAGCTTGAAGCGGCGGTCCGCCCAGATGACGAGGACGGCGACGCCGATGCACCACAGGGACTCGTACAGGAACGTCGGGTGGTAGTACCCCGGCACCCGTCCGTCCGTGGCGGAGGTGATGTGCAGCGCCCAGGGGACGTCCGTCTCCTTGCCGTACAGCTCCTGGTTGAACCAGTTGCCCCAGCGTCCGATCGCCTGCGCGAAGGCGATGCCGGGCGCGACGGCGTCGGCGTACGCGGGAAGCGGGATGCCACGGCGGCGGCATCCGATCCACGCGCCCAGCGCGCCAAACGCGATGGCGCCCCAGATGCCGAGGCCGCCCTCCCAGATCTTGAAGGCGTCCACCCAGTCACGGCCCTCGCTGAAGTACAGCTGGTAGTCCGTGATCACGTGGTAGAGCCGGCCGCCGACGAGGCCGAAGGGGACGGCCCAGACGGCGATGTCGGCCACCGTGCCGGCCCGCCCTCCCCGGGCGATCCAGCGCTTGTTGCCGAGCCAGACGGCTACGAAGACGCCGATGATGATGCAGAACGCGTAGCCGCGCAGCGGAATGGGGCCGAGGTACAGCACACCGCGCGAGGGGCTGGGAATGTAGGCAAGTTCCATGGCAAGGTCGACGCTACCGTGCCGGACGCCGCCGACGGCATGTGGCCCGGCAACGGGTCCATAACGTGCGGTGCCCCCGGCGTGCCGACGGCCGGGGGCACCGATGCCCGCGAAGGGCTCAGCCCTTGTTCTCCGCCTCCACCAACTGCTTCAGCTTGGCGGGGGTCATCGTCTGGTCCGCGTAGATGTTCTTGCCGCCGAACAGCACGGTCGGCGTGGAATTGACGCCGCTGCTCTGGCGGGCGGCGTTCGACTTCACGACCCAGCTGTCATGCGTGCCGTCGTTGACGCACTTCTGGAACGCCGGGGTGTCCAGCCCTTCGACCTTGCCGGCCAGCTCGATGAGCTTGCTGTTGTCGGCGAAGGCGTCGTCGGCCTCCTGGGGCTGGTTCTCGTACAGCACGTCGTGGTATGCGGTGAACTTCCCGGCGTCCTGGGCGCAGGCGGCGGCGTTGGCCGCGCGGAGGGAGCCGCTGCCGCCGGCGATCTCGTCGATGAGGGTGACGAGGCGGTACTCCACCTTCAGTTGGCCCGCGTCGACCAGTTCCTGGATCGTCGAGCGGTACTTCGCCTCGTAGGACTGGCAGGCCGGGCAGCGGAAGTCCTCCCACACCGTGAGGGTCGACTTGGCGCCGTCCTTGCCGACGGGGATCGCGAGAGCGCCCTTGCCGGTCGCGCCCGAGGGCGACACGACCGGGCCCGCTGTGTCGCCCTTCTTTTCCTTGCTGGCGTTGGCGGCCAGCACGCCGATCACCGCGGCCAGGGCGAGGACGCAGACGACCGACGCCCCCACGATCAGCGCCCGTCGGCGCTTCTCCGCGGCCTTCTGCTTCTCTCGCTCGACCGCAAGCCGCTCGCGGGCGGTGCGCTTTCCGTCACGGTTCTTCTCGCTCACATCCGGCAGAACGAACCGGGGAGGCGCAGCGCGCCTCCCCGGTCCCAGGTCCACCCCTTCGAGTGAGCGGATTCCGCGTTACGTGGCTGTACGGACTCCGCGTCGCAGGCGTAGGTGCCTGGACGGACTCCGCGTCACGGGCATCACGGGCGTTACGCCGTCCCGCGCACGCCCTTCGCCAGGTCGGCCGCGAGGGCGCGTACGGCGTCCAGGCCCGCCTGCTCGTCGGGCGCGTCCAGCATCCGCTTCACGAAGGCCGAGCCGACGATCACGCCGTCGGCGAAGCCGGCCACCTCGGCGGCCTGGGCGGCGTTGGAGACGCCGAGGCCGACGCAGACGGGCAGCTCGGTGGTGGCCTTGGTGCGCCGCACCAGGTCCTGGGCCTGGGCACCCACCGACTCCCGCGTGCCGGTGACGCCCATCAGCGAGGCCGCGTACACGAAGCCGCTGCCCGCCGCGGTGATCTCGGCGAGCCGGGCGTCCTTGCTGCTGGGCGCGACGACGAAGACGGTCGCGAGGCCGTGCTTGTCGGCGTGCTCCCGCCACAGCGCCGACTCCTGGACGGGCAGGTCGGGCAGGATGCAGCCCGCGCCGCCCGCCTCGGCGAGTTCGGCCGTGAAGCGCTCGACGCCGTAGCGGTCGATGGGGTTCCAGTACGTCATCACGAGGACGGGCTTGCCGGTGGCCTGGTAAGCCTCCCGCACCGTCCGCATCACGTCCGCGATCTTGACGCCGCCGCGCAGGGCGATGTCGTCGGCGGTCTGGATGACGGGGCCGTCGAGGACGGGGTCGCTGTGCGGCAGCCCGACCTCGACGATGTCCGCGCCGCCGTCGAAGACGGCCTTGACGGCGGCGATGCCCCCGTCGACGGTCGGGAACCCGGCCGGCAGGTAGGCGATGAGGGCGGACCGCCCCTCCTCCTTCGCCCCGGCGAGGGTGTCGCTCAACAGCTGGATGTTGCCGCTCACTTGGCGTCCCCCTGGATCTCGGCGTTCTCGCTGCCGGCGTCCGCCTCGACGACGGCGTCGACATCGGCACCCGTGTCGGCGTCGGTGTCGTAGAGGCCGAAGTAACGGGCGGCCGTGTCCATGTCCTTGTCGCCGCGGCCCGACAGGTTGACGACGATCAGCCCGTCCTTGCCCAGCTCCTTGCCGACCTCCAGGGCACCGGCCAGCGCGTGCGCGCTCTCGATCGCCGGAATGACGCCCTCGGTGCGCGACAGCAGGAGCAGGGCCTGCATGGCCGCGTCGTCGGTGACCGCGCGGTACTCGGCGCGCCCGCTGTCCTTGAGGAAGGAGTGCTCGGGCCCGATGCCCGGGTAGTCGAGCCCCGCCGAGATGGAGTAAGGCTCGGTGATCTGCCCCTCGTCGTCCTGGAGGACATACGACCGCGACCCGTGCAGGATGCCGGGTTCACCGGCGGTCAGGGTCGCGGCGTGCTCCCCGCTCTCGACGCCGTGCCCGGCGGGCTCGCAGCCGATGAGGCGTACGTCGCTGTCGGGGATGAAGGCGTGGAAGAGGCCGATGGCGTTCGAACCGCCGCCGACGCAGGCGATGGCGGCGTCGGGAAGCCGGCCGGCGCGCTCGAGGATCTGCCGCCGCGCCTCGACCCCGATCACCCGGTGGAAGTCACGCACCATGGCGGGGAAGGGGTGGGGCCCCGCGACGGTCCCGAACAGATAGTGGGTGTGATCGACGTTGGCGACCCAGTCCCGGAAGGCCTCGTTGATGGCGTCCTTGAGGGTACGGGAGCCGGACTTCACGGCGATGACCTCGGCGCCGAGCATGCGCATGCGGGCGACGTTGAGGGCTTGGCGCTGCGTGTCGATCTCGCCCATGTAGATGGTGCATTCGAGCCCGAAGAGCGCACAGGCGGTGGCCGTGGCGACGCCGTGCTGACCGGCGCCGGTCTCGGCGATCACCCGCTTCTTGCCCATCCTCTTGGTGAGGAGGGCCTGACCGAGCACGTTGTTGATCTTGTGGGAGCCGGTGTGGTTGAGGTCTTCCCGCTTGAGGAAGACGCGGGCGCCACCGGCGTGTTCGGCGAACCGGGGTACCTCGGCGAGTGAGCTAGGCCGCCCGGTGTAGTTGACGAGCAGGTCGTCGAGCTCACGGGCGAACTCGGGATCCGCCTTCGCCTTGTCGTACTCGACGGCGACCTCGTCCACGGCGGCGACCAGCGCCTCCGGGATGAACTTGCCGCCGAACGCGCCGAAGTATCCCTCGGCGCTGGGAACTTGACCCTCCGGGTCGGGAATGAAGAACTCGCTGGGCATGCGGTTACCTCGCAGGGGCGACAGCCCCGGTTACAGGTCGGACTGGGGTCACGTTAACCACGTACGCACGCGAAACGCCTCCGGCGCGGGGCCGTACTCGCCCCACTGCGGGCTCTCCCGGCCACTGGGGTGGGTTCTCCCTACCTGGGTCGGGGTCCCCCTGCCCGGGTCGGGTTCTCCCACGCCCGCGTTGGGTTCTCCCCAGCCGGGCTGGGTTCTCCCCGCCGCGACGGCGAGAAGCCGAGCGGCGCAGATCGGCGGTGCCGGACCGGCCGGGACCACCCGCCAGGGAACCGGGCGTGCCCGGGTGGTTGTCCCCGCCGCGACGGCGAGAAGCCGAGTGGCGCCGACCGGCGGTGCCGGGCCCGGCTCAGCCCACCCGCAGGGTGAGCCGGGCCGGAGAAGAGAGAGCGAGCGCGCGTACGCGCTCGGGCCATCGCATGCCGTTCACCTGTCCCGGCTCATCCCCGATGACGTACCGAACCCGGCGCCCGTGCACACGCCGCGCGGGCGCGCGGCACCCCCGCGGACGGCAGCCGCGAGCGAGGCGGGCGTAGGGGTCCCGGGCCGCCGAGGCGACCTGGAGCGGCACGGCGGACCGCACGCGGGGGCGCCCGGCGTATGTGTCCCCGCGGCTGAGCGGCTCCGGGGAAGTGCGGGTGCGTTCCCGCGTCGTTCGGTGCGTGCTCTCCGCGTGCCGGACGAAGGCCCTCGTAGCGGAGCTACTTGGGCCTTCGTCCGGTGCGGCGAGAGTGAGTGCCGGGCGGCGTGGGGGCGTGCCTGAACTTCCCCGGGGTCGTTTAGGGCCCGGCGCACCCGACGGCTCACCGTCGGGGCACAGGACCGGACGGAGAGCGGTGGAGGCGTGAGCCGGAGCGGGCACTGGCGGGTCAGTCCCGTCCGTGGCGCAGCGCGGGGTGCGCCCCGGCCGCCACGAGGTCGGAAACCGCCGTCTTCGGGTCGCGGCCGGTGACGAGCGACTCGCCCACCAGGACCGCGTCGGCGCCGGCGTTGGCGTAGGCGATGAGGTCGTGCGGCCCGCGGACACCGGACTCGGCGACCTTGACGATGCTGTCGGGGATCTCCGGGGCGACCCGCTCGAAGGTCGTGCGGTCGACCTTGAGTGTCTTCAGGTCGCGCGCGTTCACGCCGATCACCTTCGCGCCGGCCTCCACCGCGCGCTCGACCTCGTCCTCGTTGTGCACCTCGACGAGGGGCGTGAGCCCGATGGACTCGGCGCGCT
Organism: Streptomyces dengpaensis; assembly: GCF_002946835.1. Taxonomy (NCBI): domain Bacteria; kingdom Bacillati; phylum Actinomycetota; class Actinomycetes; order Kitasatosporales; family Streptomycetaceae; genus Streptomyces; species Streptomyces dengpaensis. The sequence continues at coordinate 6,509,561 of NZ_CP026652.1, read as the reverse complement.
CGATGAGGGACTCGAGGGCGGGCTGGTCCAGGGCGGCCACGATCAGCAGCGCGAGGTCGGCGCCGTACGCGCGGGCCTCCCACAGCTGGTACGACGTCACGATGAAGTCCTTGCGCAGGACCGGGATGTCCACGCGGGCGCGGACGGCCTCCAGGTCCGCGAGCGAGCCGCCGAAGCGGCGCTGTTCGGTGAGGACGGAGATGACGGCCGCGCCACCCGCCTCGTAGTCCGCGGCGAGCGCGGCCGGGTCGGCGATCGCGGCGAGCGCGCCCTTGGACGGGCTGGAGCGCTTGACCTCGCAGATGACCTTGACGCCCTCACCGCGCAGGGCGGCCACGCCGTCCTTGGCGGCACGAGCCTTCGCCGCGCGCTCCTTGAGCTCGTCGAGGCTGACGCGCGCCTGCCGTTCCGCGAGGTCGGCACGGACTCCGTCGATGATCTCGTCGAGCACACTCACGCGAGCGGCCCCCTTCCCTGCGGTGGACGTCGAAGCGGTCGAGCATCTGACCCGGGTTCATCGCCTCGGACGGTAAGACGCCTCACTGCGATGGTATCCGGAGGAAGGCGTAGGCCTCGCATCCGGTTGACGCCAGTCCCACTACCTGGACATTCGCCATTTGATCAAGGATGCAACCAGCCACCGAAGGGCAAGTTCCGGACAACGGTGAAGACCACCACGAACGCGCCCACGCTCCACAGGTGGACCGGCCCGAGATCCAGGCGCAGGGGCCGTCCGCGCACCGAACGGACTGCCCAGACGGTCCACACCACCGCGAAGACCAGGTATCCCGCGACAGCGAGGGCGTTGTCGGTGAGCGCCGCCGCGAAGTCCCCGTGCACGAAGGCGTGCGCGCTGCGCAGGCCGCCGCAGCCGGGGCAGTACACGCCTGCGAAGCGCAGCAGCGGGCAGACGGGGTAGTGCCCGGGCTGGTTTGGGTCCACGGCACCGACGTACGCGAAGGCGCCGACGACGGCCGCGAGCACCCCACCGGGGACGACGAGCCGCCGCAGCGCACCACCGGCACCGGACGCGCCGCGCGCGCTCGCGGCCCGCGCCGCCCTCTGGGTTTCGGCGTTCACCCCACGCATTCTGCCCCTCCCCCGGATCCCACGCCCGCCGCGAACGCGTGAGAGGCGGCCCCGGCGGGTGTGCCGGGACCGCCTCTCACGTAGCCCTGCGAAGCGAGTGGTCAGCTCTGGGCGCCCGCGGTCTCGCGGACCTGCTGCGTGCCCGTGGCCTTCGGCTGTCCCAGGCCCGCCGCCCGCATGGCCCAGCCGACGACACCGCCGAGAACGACGACGATCATGCCGGCCCAGAAGCCCAGCGGGTTGGCCATCACCATGAAGGCACCCGCAACGCAGAAACCGATGAACGCGATGATGACACCGGTCCAGGCGGCCGTGGTGTGACCGTGGTTGCTGCCCGCCATGACTTGCTCCTCGTTTGCTCTATGCGTGTGTGAGCCGGACGCTCACCGTCCATTGTCCCGCACAAGCGGGTGCGCCGTGAGCGGGGGGTCACCGCTCGCGCGTCGGTTCCGCCGTCCCACGACGAAAGTCCCGGGGCCGAGACCCCGGTGAGCGACAGGGCTCAGGTCCCCGCGGTATCCGGCCCCGTCGGGTCCTCGCCGCGGTCGAGCGCCTTCCAGAGGTCCTCGGGGCGGTCCGGATCGACCGGCTTGACCTTGCGCGGCCGGGGCGTCCCGTCGCGTTCGTAGCGGCCCGACATGGCGGGCCACAGCCGGCCGTAGCGCAGCGCGAGCAGGCCCGCGAGGAGGATCAACGCCCCGCCGGCGGCCGCGATGTACGGCCAGACGGTGTGGCTGAGCGCTTCGGCGGTGGCGGCGGTGTTGCCGGAGGCCGCCGCGGCCTTCTCGTCGAGCGCGGAGCTGTCGCCGGCGCCCAGCACGGCCGCGACGACCGTGCCCACGCCGGAGAGGGCGAGCAGCGCGGAGACCAGGAGGCGGCCTGAGCGGCCTACGGCGAAGACGGCGACGAGCGCGGCGAGGCCCACTATGGCGAGCGCCGCGGGCACGCCCGTGACGTCGCTGCCCGTGGCGGTCAGCGGGAAGTCTCCACCGGCCACCGTGGCGGTGCCCTCCGACCAGCTCTGCCGGGTGGACAGCAGGGCCACGGCCGCGCCGAGCGCACCGCAGAGCAGGGCGACGGCGAGGCTGCGGCGGCCGGACCGGGCGGGTCCGGCGGCTTGGGATCGCGGGTGAGGTACAGCAGTCACATCCTCCACTATCGCTTGAACCCCGGGCGAACCGTCACCCGGGGTTCACGTGAGCCTCGTCCTATGGCCCGAAGTCGGTACGGTCCATGGCCCGGCTGCCCGGCGTCCTGCTCCCTGCCGTCCTACCGCCCAAGCCGGTTCGCCGTGTGCACTGCGCGCAGGACCGCCGCCGCCTTGTTGCGGCACTCGTGGTCCTCGGCGAGCGGGTCCGAGTCGGCGACGATGCCCGCGCCCGCCTGGACGTACGCCGTGCCGTCGCGCAGCAGCGCGGTGCGGATGGCGATGGCGGTGTCGGAGTCACCGGCGAAGTCGAGGTAGCCGACGCAGCCGCCGTACAACCCCCTTCTGGACGGCTCCAGTTCGTCGATGATCTGCATCGCGCGCGGCTTGGGGGCACCGGAGAGGGTGCCGGCCGGGAAGCAGGCGGTGAGCACGTCGAAGGCCGTACGTCCTTGCGCGACGCGCCCGGTCACCGTCGAGACGATGTGCATCACGTGCGAGTACCGCTCGATGGACATGAAGTCGACGACCTCGACGGAGCCGGGCTCGCAGACCCGGCCGAGGTCGTTGCGTCCCAGGTCGACGAGCATCAGGTGCTCGGCGCGCTCCTTGGGGTCGGCGATCAGCTCGTCGGCGAGGGCCTGGTCCTCCTGGACGGTGGCGCCGCGCGGCCGGGTACCGGCGATGGGGTGCACCATCGCCTGGCCGTCCTCGACCTTGACCAGGGCCTCCGGGGAGGAGCCGACGACGTCGAAGCCGTCGAAGCGGAAGAGGTACATGTACGGCGAGGGATTAGTCGCCCTGAGCACGCGGTAGACGTCCAACGCACTTGCGGTGCACGGCGTTTCGAAGCGCTGGGAGGGGACGACCTGGAAGGCCTCGCCCGCCCGGATGCGCTCCTTGACGTCCTCGACGGCGGCCTGGAAGTCGGGGCCGCCCCAGAGCGCGGTGTACTCGGGGAGTTCGGAGGGCGGGAGCGCTGCCGGGGGCTGCGAGACGGCGCGTGAGAGGTCGGCCTCCATGGCGTCGAGGCGGGCGACGGCATCCGCGTAGGCCTCGTCGACGCCCGTGTCGAGGTCGTTGTGGTTGATCGCGTTGGCGATCAGCTGGACCGAGCCTTCCCAGTGGTCCATGACCGCGAGGTCGCTGGTGAGCAGCATGGTCAGCTCGGGCAGCTTGAGGTCGTCGCGCTCGCCGGGTCCGATCTTCTCCAGGCGGCGCACGATGTCGTAGCCGAGATAGCCGACCATGCCGCCGGTGAACGGGGGCAGGCCCTCGCCGTGGGGCGTGTGCAGCGCCTCTAGGGTGGCGCGCAGGGCCGCGAGCGGGTCCCCGTCGACGGGGACGCCGACGGGCGGGGTGCCGAGCCAGTGCGCCTGGCCGTCCCGCTCGGTGAGGGTCGCGGCGGAGCGGACGCCCACGAAGGAGTAGCGGGACCACGAGCGGCCGTTCTCCGCGGATTCCAGGAGGAAGGTGCCGGGACGCTCGGCGGCGAGCTTGCGGTAGAGCGCGACCGGCGTGTCGCCGTCCGCGAGAAGCTTGCGGCTGACGGGGATCACGCGGCGATCGGTGGCGAGCTTGCGGAACGTCTCGAGGTCCATGGCGGCTGACCTTACTGATCCCGTGCCGGTACGCCCGCATCGGCGTCCTTGAGCTGTACGTCGGCATTGATGAGCTGTACGTCGGCGTCCTTGAGCAGCACGTCGGCGTCGAAACAGGTGCGGGCCCCGGTGTGGCAGGCGGCGCCCACCTGGTCGACCCTCACGAGGATCGTGTCGGCGTCGCAGTCCAGGGCCACGGACTTCACGTGCTGGACGTGGCCGGAGGTGTCGCCCTTGACCCAGTACTCCTGGCGGCTGCGCGACCAGTAGGTGCAGCGGCCCGTGGTGAGCGTGCGATGCAGCGCCTCGTCGTCCATCCAGCCGAGCATGAGCACCTCGCCGGTGTCGTACTGCTGGGCGATGGCGGGGACGAGCCCGTCGGCGCTGCGCTTGAGACGCGCGGCGATCTCGGGGTCCAGGCTGCTGGGCCTGCTGGGCGAAGGCGTGCTGGTCATGGGTGCCATTGTGCCCCGCCGCGCCGGCTGCCCCGCGGTTGTCCACAGGCCGGAACGCGCAGGCCCCTGCTGGGTGAGGCCGTTTTCCACAGGCCCGACCCCGCCGTTCTCCACTGGGCGGACCGATCGGGCGGTCGTAGGCTGTGGGACATGTCGACCCATGCGAAGCGTGAACGACTCCTCCTCGCCGACCTGTTGGAAGCCGTGGGACCGGACGCCCCGACCCTGTGCGAGGGCTGGAACACCCGGGATCTCGCCGCGCACGTGGTGGTCCGCGAGCGCCGCGCCGACGCCGCGGGCGGAATCCTGATCAAGCAGCTCGCACCACGCCTGGAGAGGGTGATGGCGGAGTTCACGCAGAAGCCGTACGAGGAGCTGATCCAGCTGATCCGTACGGGTCCGCCCCGCTTCTCGCCCTTCGCGCTGAAGCAGATCGACGAAGCGTCGAACACGGTCGAGTTCTACGTTCACACCGAGGACGTACGGCGCGCTCAGCCCGACTGGACGCCGCGCGAACTGGACCCGGTCTTCCAGGACGCCCTGTGGTCCCTGCTGGAGCGCACGGCCCGGCTGACCGGCCGCAGCGCCCCGACCGGTCTCGTCCTGCGCCGCCCGGACGGCCAGACGGTGGTCGCGCACAAGGGCACGCCGGTCGTGACGGTGACCGGCGAGCCCTCGGAGCTGCTGATGTTCGTGAACGGGCGGCAGAACGTGGCCGATGTCCAGCTGGATGGCGACAAGGACGCCGTCGCCACGCTGCACGAGACGAAGCAGCTGGGACTCTGAGAGGCTTCCCATGATCAGGGTGGCGATGACCGGTGTGTACGTCGACGACGTGGCGAGGGCGCACGCCTTCTACACGAACATCCTCGGCTTCGAGACCCGCACCCACATGGACCTGGGCGGCGGCACACTGTTCGTCACGGTGGGCGCGCCCGACGGGGCCCAGCAGTCCTCTCGGGCGGCCGGGGCTTACACGCCTGAACCCTCAGCGAACGGGATGCCCCGCCCCCCGCAACGTCTCCTTCACCTCACCGATCCGCAGATCCCCGAAGTGGAAGACGGACGCGGCGAGCACCGCGTCGGCGCCGGCGGCGACGGCCGGCGGGAAGTCGGCGAGCCGCCCCGCGCCGCCGCTCGCGATGAGCGGCACGGTCACGTGCTTGCGTACGGCCTCGATCATCTCGATGTCGTACCCGTCCTTCGTGCCGTCCGCGTCCATCGAGTTGAGCAAGATCTCGCCCGCGCCCAGCTCGGCGGCCCGGTGCGCCCACTCGACGGCGTCGATGCCGGTGCCCTTGCGGCCGCCGTGGGTGGTGACCTCGAAGCTCCCGGTCGGAGTCCGCCGCGCGTCCACCGACAGGACCAGCACCTGCCGACCGAACCGCTCCGCGATCTCACGGATGAGGTCGGGCCGGGCGATCGCGGCCGTGTTGACGCCGACCTTGTCCGCGCCCGCCCGCAGCAGCTTGTCCACGTCCTCGGCGGTGCGGACACCGCCGCCCACCGTCAGCGGGATGAAGACCTGCTCGGCCGTACGGCGCACCACGTCGTACGTGGTCTCGCGGTCGCCGGAGGACGCGGTGATGTCCAGGAACGTCAGCTCGTCGGCGCCCTCGGCGTCGTACACCTTGGCCATCTCGACGGGGTCGCCCGCGTCGCGCAGGTTCTGGAAGTTGACACCCTTGACGACCCGGCCGTTGTCCACGTCCAGGCAGGGGATGACTCGTACGGCAAGGGTCATGCTGACGAAGCTCCGTATTCTCCGCCGGGGCGGCTCGCCTCCACCTCGACCTCGACGACCAGACGCGGGTCCACGAAGCCGGAGACGATGATCATGGATGAGACGGGACGCACGGAGTCGAACAGCTCCTTGTGGGCGCGGCCGACCTCCTCCACGTCCCGGGCGTGGGTGATGTACATGCGCGTACGGACGACGTCGTCGCGGCCGAGGCCGATCTGCTCCAGCGCCGCGAGCGCGACGTTGAAGGAGTTGACCGCCTGCTCGTACGGGTCGCCGCCGACGATCGCTCCGTCGACCACTGAGTTGCAGCCGGCCACCAGCACCAGGCCGTTCGGCAGCTCCACCGCGCGGGAGTAGCCGAAGGCATCCTCCCAGGGCGCGCCCGTCGTGACGCGTCGTACGTCGCTCACTGGGCCACCGCCTCCAGGGCCTCTTCGAGGGTGAACGCCTTCGCGTACAGGGCCTTCCCGACGATGGAGCCCTCGACACCGAGGGGCACCAGCTCGGCGATGGCGCGCAGGTCGTCGAGCGACGACACGCCGCCGGAGGCGACGACCGGCCGGTCCGTCGCCGCGCACACGTTGCGCAGCAGCTCCAGGTTCGGGCCCTGGAGCGTGCCGTCCTTGGCGATGTCGGTGACGACGTACCGCGCGCAGCCCTCCTTGTTGAGGCGCTCCAGCGTCTCGTAGAGGTCGCCGCCGTCGCGGGTCCAGCCGCGGCCGCGCAGGGTCGTACCGCGTACGTCGAGACCGACCGCGATCTTGTCGCCGAACTCGGCGATGACCTTGGCGACCCACTCCGGGGTCTCCAGCGCGGCGGTTCCCAGATTCACCCGGGTGCAGCCGGTGGCGAGGGCGGCCGCCAGCGACGCGTCGTCCCGGATGCCGCCGGACAGCTCCACCTTGATGTCCATCGCCCGGGTGACCTCGGAGATCAGCGCCCTGTTGTCGCCGGTGCCGAACGCGGCGTCCAGGTCGACGAGGTGCAGCCACTCGGCGCCCGCGCTCTGCCAGGCAAGAGCGGCCTCCAGGGGAGACCCGTACGAGGTCTCCGAACCGGACTCGCCGTGCACGAGGCGGACGGCCTGGCCGTCGCGGACGTCGACGGCGGGGAGGAGTTCGAGCTTGCTCACAGTGTTCCGATCCAGTTGGTGAGGAGCTGGGCTCCGGCGTCGCCGGACTTCTCGGGGTGGAACTGGGTGGCCGACAGGGGACCGTTCTCAACGGCCGCCACGAAGGGCTTGCCGTACGTCGACCAGGTCACCAGCGGCGCCTGCATCGTGGGGTTCGTCGCTTCGAGGGTCCAGTCGTGGACCCCGTACGAGTGAACGAAGTAGAAGCGCGCGTCGGCGTCGACCCCGGCGAAGAGCTCCGACGCGGGCGGCGCGTCGACCGTGTTCCAGCCCATGTGGGGCACGATGTCCGCCTGGAGCGGCTCGACCGAGCCGGGCCACTCGTCGAGGCCCTTGGTCTCCACGCCGTGCTCGATGCCCCGCGCGAAGAGGATCTGCATGCCGACGCAGATGCCCATGACCGGGCGGCCACCGGCGAGACGGCGGTCGATGATCCAGTCGCCGCGTGCTTCCTTGAGGCCGTGCATGCAGGCGGCGAAGGCGCCGACGCCCGGCACCAGCAGCCCGTCCGCGTTCATGGCCTTGTCGAAGTCACGCGTGATCTCGACGTCCGCGCCCGCGCGCGCGAGGGCGCGCTCGGCGGACCGCACATTGCCGAAGCCGTAGTCGAAGACGACCACGTTCGTAGAGGTACTCAATTCCAGACCTCCAGCCTCACGATGCCCGCGACGAGACACATCGCGGCGCCGATGGAGAGCAGCACGATGAGCCCCTTCGGCATCTTCTGCTTGACGAAGGAGTAGACGCCGCCGAGGAGGAAGAGTCCGACGACGATCAGGATGCTCGACAGGCCTGTCACAGCGCGCCCTTCGTGGAGGGGAGGATTCCGGCAGCGCGCGGGTCGCGCTCGGAGGCGTAGCGCAGCGCGCGGGCCAGCGCCTTGAACTGGCACTCCACGATGTGGTGCGCGTTGCGCCCGTAGGGCACGTGCACGTGCAATGCGATCTGGGCCTGGGCGACGAAGGACTCCAGGATGTGCCGGGTCATCGTCGTGTCGTACTCGCCGATCATCGGCGCCATCTTCTCGGGCTCGGTGTGCACGAGGTACGGGCGGCCGGACAGGTCGACGGTCACCTGGGCGAGCGACTCGTCCAGCGGGACCGTGCAGTTGCCGAATCGATAAATCCCCACCTTGTCGCCGAGCGCCTGCTTGAAGGCGGCGCCCAGCGCGAGGGCGGTGTCCTCGATGGTGTGGTGCGAGTCGATGTGCAGGTCGCCCTCGGTCTTCACGGTCAGGTCGAACAGACCGTGCCGGCCGAGCTGGTCCAGCATGTGGTCGTAGAAGCCGACGCCTGTCGACACATCGACCTTGCCGGACCCGTCGAGATCGATCTCGACGAGGACCGACGTCTCCTTCGTCACTCGTTCCACGCGTCCTACGCGGTTCATGCGCTCTGCTCCTTCTTCAGTTCACGTACCGCGTCGAGGAACGCGTCGTTTTCGGCAGGGGTTCCGGCGCTCACCCGCAGCCACCCCGGTACGCCGTTGTCGCGGACCAGGACACCCCGGTCGAGGATCTTCTGCCAGGCCGTGTGCGCGTCGGCGAAGCGCCCGAACTGCACGAAGTTGGCGTCCGACTCGGTCACTTCGCAGCCGATCGCCCGCAGTTCGGCGACCAGGCGGTCCCGCTCCGCCTTCAGCTGCTCGACGTACTTCAGCAGCGTGTCGGTGTGCTCCAGGGCCGCCAGCGCGGTCGCCTGCGCGACGGCCGACAGGTGGTACGGCAGCCGGACGAGCTGGACGGCGTCCACGACGGCGGGATGGGCGGCAAGATAGCCGAGCCGCAGACCCGCCGCGCCGAACGCCTTCGACATCGTCCGCGAGACGACGAGATTCGGCCGGCCTTCGATCAGGGGCAGCAGCGAGTCGCCGTGGCTGAACTCGATGTACGCCTCGTCCACGATCACCATCGACGGCTTCGCCGCCTGCGCGGCCTCGTACAGCGCGAGAACCGTCTCGCGCGGGACCGCGTTGCCCGTGGGGTTGTTGGGGGTGGTGATGAAGACGACGTCGGGGCGGTTCTCGGCGATCGCCTTCGCGGCGGCGGCCAGGTCGATCGTGAAGTCCTCGTTGCGGGGACCCGAGATCCATCCCGTGCCGGTGCCGCGCGCGATGAGCGCGTGCATCGAGTACGACGGCTCGAAACCGATGGCCGCACGGCCCGGTCCGCCGAAGGTCTGCAGCAGCTGCTGGATGATCTCGTTCGAACCGTTGGCGGCCCAGACGTTCTCGATGCCGACCTGGTGCTTGCCGGTCCTCGTCAGGTACTTGGCCAGCTCGGTGCGCAGCTCCACCGCGTCCCGGTCGGGGTAGCGGTTGAGGTCGCGGGCGGCCTCGCGCACCCGCTCGGCGATCCGCTCGACGAGCGGCTCCGGCAGCGAGTACGGGTTCTCGTTGGTGTTCAGCCGTACGGGGACATCGAGTTGGGGCGCGCCATAGGGGGTCTTGCCGCGCAGCTCGTCCCGTACGGGGAGATCGTCGATGCCAGTCACTTGCCTTCAGGAACCTTCCACCCGCTGTGCCCGATTCGTTCGCCTCCGGCAAAACGAGCCTTGATTGCCGCACCGTGGGCCGGCAGGTCCTCCGCCTCCGCCAGCGTCACCACGTGATGCGCCACGTCGGCGAGGGCATCGCGCGTGTAGTCCACGATGTGGATGCCGCGCAGGAAGGACTGTACGGACAGGCCCGAGGAGTGGCAGGCGCAGCCGCCGGTGGGCAGGACATGGTTGGACCCGGCCGCGTAGTCGCCCAGCGAGACCGGCGCCCAGGGGCCGATGAAGATCGCGCCGGCGTTGCGGACCCGGTCGGCCACCGCGGCGGCGTCGGCCGTCTGGATCTCCAGGTGCTCGGCGCCGTACGCGTCGACCACCCGCAGGCCCTCGTCGACGCCGTCGACGAGGACGATCGCGGACTGCTTGCCCTTGAGGGCCGGGACGATCCGGTCGTCGATGTGCTTGGTCGCGGCGACCTGCGGCTCCAGCTCCTTCTCCACCGCGTCCGCCAGCTCGGCGGAGTCGGTGACCAGCACCGCCGCCGCCAGCGGATCGTGCTCGGCCTGGCTGATCAGGTCGGAGGCGACGTACACCGGGTCGGCGGTGGAGTCGGCGAGGATCGCGATCTCGGTCGGGCCGGCCTCGGCGTCGATGCCGATCTTGCCGGTGAAGTAACGCTTGGCGGCGGCGACCCAGATGTTGCCGGGGCCGGTGACCATGTTGGCGGGCGGGCAGGACTCGGTGCCGTACGCGAACATCGCCACGGCCGTCGCGCCGCCGGCGGCGTACACCTCGCCGACGCCGAGCAGGGCGCACGCGGCGAGGATCGTCGGGTGCGGCAGGCCGTTGAAATCGGCCTGCGCCGGTGAGGCGAGCGCGATCGACTCGACGCCTGCCTCCTGCGCGGGCACGACGTTCATGACCACGGACGACGGGTAGACCGAGCGGCCACCCGGCGCGTACAGGCCGACGCGCTCGACCGGCACCCACTTCTCGGTGACCGAGCCGCCGGGCACGACCTGGGTGGTGTGCGTCGTACGGCGCTGCTCGCGGTGGACCAGACGGGCGCGGCGGATGGACTCCTCCAGGGCCGCGCGCACGGCCGGGTCGAGCTGCTCCAGGGCGTCCTTGAGCGCCCGGGCCGGCACACGGACGGAATCCAGCCGTACCCCATCGAACTTCTCCGCGTAGTCGATCAGCGCCGCGTCTCCCCGATGATGAACCGCCTCGCAGATCGGACGCACCTTCTCCAGGGCGGCCTGAACGTCGAAGTCGGCTCGGGGCAGCAGGTCGCGCAGGGCCGGGCCCTCGGGGAGGGCGTCGCCGCGCAGATCGATTCGGGAGATCACGGTCCCAATTCTCTCAGACGGCGACAACGCGCTGGACGCCTGTATCAATGGCTGATACAAGCCACCTTCGGTTCCGCGGAAGATCCGCTTCACCGATAGCGTTCGCGCAGTCACTGAGCGGGCATGGGACGGATGTACGAAACCCGCGAGTAGCTGGGGAGGAAGGAAAGTGCCGTGACCGAGGGTGCCGGCATCCGCGATGGGGACCTGCCGGACGAACTGACCGCCGCCGAAGCCGGGATGTGGCAGGCCTTCCGCAACGGCAGCGTGTACGACCTGCGCAGCGGGGACGCGACCGTCGACGATCCGCACGGCGGCCATCCCTGGGGCCCGGAGCGCAGCGTCCGGGCACGGATCGTGGCGTGGCTGCTGCTCGACGGCCCTCCCCCGCTCCCGGGCCGCGTCCCTTCCCTGAAACTGACCGGCGTGCAGATCACCGACGTCCTCGATCTCGCGGGCGGCACGGTGGAGCCGTACGTCGAGATGAAGGGGTGCCGGTTCGAGAAGGAGATCCTGCTGCCGGAGGCCCGGTTCGCGACCGTACGCCTGGTGGACTGCTCGGTGCCGCGTCTGGAGGCGGCCCGGCTGCACACCGAGGGCGATCTGCATCTGCCGCGCTGCCGCTTCCACAACGGGGTACGGCTGACCGACGCGCGCATCGGCACGGATCTGCTGCTCAACCAGGCCGTGGTCTACCGCGACCGGCGCGGGCGCTCGATCACCGGCGACGGCATGACCGTCGGGCAGGACCTCCAGGCGGAGATGCTGGAGTCGCACGGCGAGCTGAGCCTGCGCGGCGCCACCGTCGGCGTGTCGCTCAGCCTGCGCGGCAGCAAGCTGAGCAACCCGTACACGCGGCTCGCCCTGAACGCGCCCCAGCTGACCGTCAACCGGACGCTGTACATGACCCCCGCGGCCGTCGGCAATCCCCTGCTGACCAGCGGCACCACCCCGGCGCGCGGCACGCTGGTGCAGCGGTTCGAGTGCCAGGGCGGAATCCGCCTGGACGACGGGCGATTCGGGGACGCCGTCGACTTCGAGCGGGCCCGGTTCGCCTTCGACGACGACCAGGAGCTGTCGCTGCGCCGGGTCCAGACGCCCGAGCTGCGCTTCCTCGGGGAGCGGCCCGAGCGCGGCAAGGTCGTGCTGTCGGGCGCGAAGGTCGTCAACCTGGTGGACAGGGCGTCGAGTTGGCCGGGGCCCGGCAGCCTGCACATGGGCGGCTTCGGTTACGAGAACCTCGTACCGCAGGGCGCGTTCCCGCTGACCCGGCGCCTGGAGTGGGTGGCGGCGGCGACGCCCGAGTACAACCCGGAGCCGTACGAGCGCCTCGCCACCGTGCTGCGCAACTCCGGCGAGGACGAGGACGCGCGCGAGGTGCTGCTCGCCAAGCAGCGCCGCCGCCGCGAGACCCTGCCGCTCGCTGCCAAACTCTGGGGATACGCGCAGGACTGGACGGTCGCCTACGGGTACCGGCCCGGGCGGGCCGCCCTGTGGATGGCGGTGCTGTGGGCGGCGACGTCGGTGGCGTTCTCGCATGCCAGCCATCCGCCGATCAAGAGCGGCGAGCATCCGCCGTGGAACGCCTCGCTGTTCGCCCTGGACCTGCTGCTGCCGGTCATCGACCTCGGCCAGGTCGGCTTCTGGCAACTGCGCGGCGGCTGGCAGTGGCTGGCCGCGATGGTGATCCTCGTCGGCTGGATCCTGGCGACGACGGTGGCGGCGGGGGCCACGCGGATGCTGCGGCGCGGCTGACGTACGAACAGTAGAACAGCAGTCACCTTTTGCCATGCCTTGACTGTTGGCCGTACAACCAAGAGATGGTTACAAAAGCGTCACACTTCACCCCCTGGCACAGCTCCGACCTGCAGCTTTCAATGGTCTTCACCATGGCTCTGCTGCGCGCGTTCCTCCGTACGGCACGGATGGAACGGACCACTTCGCGTCTCGCCGCCGGACTGCCCGCCGACGACGAGATACTGCTCGACGCCCCGGACGAACGCCTCGGCCCCGCGCTCGTCGCGGCGGGCCGCGGCGAGTACGGCCCCGCCGCCGAGCTGCTCGCCACCACGCGCGAGGCCGCCGAGTGGGAGAGCCGCGACCGGTACGCGACAGGCCTCGCGACCTTCGCGCGCTCCCGCGACGAGTGGCTCCGGAAGTGGCAGGCCGCCAGCCCGCACGACCCGGACGTGCTGCTCGTCAGGGCCGAGCTCGCGGTGCGCCGCGCCTGGGAGTCGCCCGCCCGCGTCGAACTGCTGCGCCAGATCGGCCCGCTGATCACCGCCGCCGCCGAGGGCGATCCCCGCGATCCGGTGCCCTGGCGGATCGCGCTCGACCACGCCCGCGGCACGAACGTCGGGCACGCCGAGTTCGAGAAGCTGTGGGGCGAGGCCGTACGACGCTCTCCGCACCACTACGGCTGCCATGTGGCCGCCCTGCAGTATCTGTCGGCCGCGTGCTGCGATCTGCCGGCCGCGTGCTGTGCTTCCTGCGAGGACACCCCTCAGACCAGTCGGCGCTCCCACCGCGAGTGCTTCGACTTCGCCGAGCGGGCCGCCCAGGACGCTCTGCCGGGCTCCCTGGTGCAGGTGCTGCCGGTGCGCGCGGCCTTCGCGTACCTGACCGAGGGCGGCGGGGCGGCGGTGCCGCGCGAGCGCCTCGACGCGGCGGCCGACCTGGCGATCGCCGTCTCCGCGACGTACCGCGCCGTCGACCCGTGGCCCGCGGAGGTCCGCAATCTCCTCGCGTACGTCCTGATCAGGCTGGAACGCTGGACGGAAGCCCTGGAACAGCTCCGCCTGATCGGCCCGTACGCGACCTCGTTCCCCTGGGACCGGGGGTCGGACGACCCGCTCGGCCGGTTCCTGGAGCTGCGCGACCGCGTCCGTCTGGCGGCCGCTTCGGGCCTCCCGCCGCGTCCGCCAGGTCCCGATCCGCGCCCGGAGAGCGGGCGCGACGGACGCGCCCACTCCGCCGGCCATTAGGCTTGCCCGTCGTGACCACCGTCCGGCTCCCGCTCTTCCCCCTGAACTCGGTGCTCTTCCCGGGGCTCGTGCTTCCTCTGAACGTGTTCGAGGAGCGCTATCGCGCCATGATGCGCGATCTGCTCAAGACCCCCGAGGACGAACCGCGCCGGTTCGCCGTCGTCGCCATCCGCGACGGCTACGAGGTCGCGCCCTCCTTGCCCGGCCTGCCGGACCAGACCGCCGTGCCCGAGCGCGGGCCCGCCGCCGGGTTCGGCGACGATCCGGCGAAGGCCTTCCACGAGGTGGGCTGCATCGCGGACGCGGCGACCATCCGGGAGCGCGCCGACGGCAGCTTCGAGGTGCTGGCCACCGGAACCACGCGCGTACGGCTCCTTTCGGTGGACGCCTCCGGGGCGTTCCTCACGGCCGAGCTGGAGGAACTGCCGGAGGAGCCCGGCGAGGAGGCGGGCGCGCTCGCCGAGGGGGTCCTGCGGGCCTTCCGCCAGTACCAGAAGCGCCTGGCGGGCGCGTCGGAGCGCTCACTGTCGACCGGCGCCGATCTGCCGGACGAGCCCGCGGTGGTCTCCTACCTGGTGGCGGCCGCCGTGATGCTGGACATCCCGGCGAGGCAGCTGCTGCTCCAGGCCCCGGACACGGCGTCGCGCCTGCGCGCCGAGCTGAAACTGCTGCGCGCCGAGACCGCGATCATCCGTAATCTGCCGTCGTTGCCGGCGTCGGACCTGACGCGCGGCCCGACGAGCCTCAACTGAACGACGAGTCTCAAACGATGAGTCTCGAAGGACGAGTCCCGAACGACGAGTCTCAACTGACGTATTCGAGAAGGCCGATGGCGAAGAAGCCGAAGAAGCAGCAGCCCGGGGGCACCCCGGCCACGGTGGCGCTGACGGAGGCGGGCGTCCCGTACACGGTGCACTCCTACGAGCACGACCCGTCCCACCCCTCCTACGGCGAGGAGGCCGCCGAGGCGATGGGCGTCTCGCCGGACCGGGTCTTCAAGACCCTGGTGGCGGACGTGGACGGCTCGCTCGTCGTCGCGGTGGTCCCGGTGGCCGGCTCCCTGGACCTGAAGGCCCTGGCCACGGCGGTGGGCGGGAAGCGCGCGGCGATGGCGGATCCGGCGGCGGCCGAGCGCACCACGGGCTACGTCCGCGGCGGCATCTCGCCCCTGGGCCAGCGCAAGAAGCTGCGCACGGTGCTGGACTCGTCCGCCGGCCGGCACACCACGGTCTGCGTGTCGGCGGGCCGCCGGGGTCTTGAGGTCGAGCTCGCCCCCGACGACCTCGCGAAGCTCACGGAAGCGGTGCTGGCGCCCGTCGCCCGTGCGTGACCCCTCGACGTGTGTCCCGTCCTCGGCTAAGCACGAGGGACATGTCGAAGAAAACCCGCAAACGCAAGTGGCGCATCCGAAAGGGCCGCGCAAACCACGGCCGCCGCCCGGCATGACCCCGCACGCCGGAGGGGCTGGGAATCAGCCCCTCCGGCGTTTGAGGAGCGGGGGGTTTGGGGGCGGAGCCCCCAAGTGATGGGAATGGGTAGGAGGGGCGGCGGGGGCGAAAAACGCCTGCCTAGGCGACCGGAGCCGGCGGCCCGCCGCCGTACGAGCTCTGCTCGTACGGGTCGGGATCCCGGGGCCCGAAGAGCGCCGTGAGCCCGAGGTGCACCACCAGACCCGCGAGCGACCAGGCCAGCAACGCCCCCTTCGCCCCGAGCTTGAGCGGCGCGGAGAACGTCACCCCCTTGCCCACGGCCTTGGCGTGCGCGACCACGTCCTGCGTGGGCCCGAGCCACATCCCGACCCGCCACGCGAGCAACGACCCCAGAAGCCCGCCCACCGCGAGCGCGACCACCAGCGGCACACCCCCACGCCGCCGCACCAGGAACACGACCAGCGCACTCACCGCACCGAACGCCAACGCCAGCAGAGTGAACGTCCCATCGACCCCGATGGCCTGCTCCCCCTCGGTGTCCTTCAGATACACCGCGCTGTCGTCCGCGACCAACGGCACATGCGGCGCCAGCCGCCACCACAACACCCCGAGCAGCGCCCCCGCGAGCGCCATCACCACCGTGATCACGGCGGCCTCCCGCACTTCGGTCTTCATCCCGGGGCCGTCCTGTCCATACGAGACGTCATACGCGGCGTACGCGGCCTGATACGGGGCGGGAGCCCCCGGCCCGGAAACGGGCGAAGCCTGCCAGGCACGGTTCGAGGACTGTTCATGCGGCGGCGGAGGCGGAGTCAACGGAGCGGTCACCCTGACATCGTGCCAGGCCCAGCTGTCAGCCGCGTCACCGGACGGCTGCCCGACGGTACGCCCAGGTCGCGAGGGCCAGCGAGGCCACCCCGACACCGGCGCAGACGGCCAGGTCACCGAGGACAGCGGTCCAGTCGGGGTGCGCCCCGAAGGTGCGGGCGAAGGCCTCGACGCCATAGGTCGAGGGCAGCAGATCACGGCCGTACTGCACGAAGGTGGGCAGCCGGTCCGCCGGCAGCACCCCGAGCAGCAGCGCGGCCGACATCCCCAACTGCCCGAGCAGCGTGGCGAGTTCGGGCCGTGGCGCGAGCAGCCCGAGTGCGGCGCCGAGCCCGGCGAGCGCGGCACCCGCGAGCGGGATGACCGCGGCGAGCACCCACAGGTGGGCCAGCGGCAGCCCGAAGAGCACGGAGCCGAACACGGCGGTGGCGATCGTCCCGGGCACCGTGAAGGACGCGTACGCGCCGGCGGCGCCGAGCACCACGGCGGCCGGCGGCACGGGCAGCGTCGCGTAGTGGTCGAGCCCGCCGCTGGCACGCAGCTGCCCGAAGTACTGCGCGAGGAGGTTGAGGGCGACGAAGGCCACCACGAGGACCGACGACCCGGCCACCACGGCCCGGGCCTCGCCTCCGTCGTCCACCACGCCCCGCATCAGGATCATGATCCCGATGGACTGGAAGGTGGCCACGAACAGCAGCGGGATCCGCGCGACGCGGGCCCGGGAGAGCTGCGCGCGGTACACGGCGCCGAGCGACGGCCACAGCCGCGCGCGCGGCCCCAGCTCCGCGGCGTCACCGGCGTCCTCGGCCACGGGCAGCGCACTGCCCGGCAGAACTCCAGCGGGTACGACACTCACGTCGAGCTGCTCCCCTTCACTCCGGCAGCCGTCCTGTTCTTCACTCCGGCAGCCATCTCGTTCCCGAAGCCTGCGGCCACCCGCGGGTTCCGTACACCCACGGCCACCCGCGCGTTCCGTACACCCACAGCCACCCGCGCGTTCCGTACACCCACGGCCACCCGCGCGTTCCGTACACCCACAGCCACCCGCGAGTTCCGTACACCCACAGCCACCCGCGAGTTCCGTACACCCACAGCCGCCCTCGGGTTCCGAACGCACACCGGCTCTCGCCGCCTACGTACGGATTCCGCGTCCCAGTTACTCACGCCTTCACCAGCCCCTGCGTATCGCCCCCGAGCGCGAGGTACACGTCCTCCAGGCTCGGTGTGGTCAGTGTGAAGTCGTCGAGGGCGGCGAAGGCGGCGCCACCAGTGACCGTGGCGACGGCCGCACGGGCCTCCTCGGGGGCGAGCCGCAGGGTCCAGCTGCGGCCCGACTCGACGGCGCGGGCGCGCAGCGCGGCGACCTCGGGGACGTGGAGCGGAGCGCTCGCGCGCCAGACGAGTTCGACCCGCACCTCGCCCGCGACCCGCTCCTTCAGCCCGGCCGGGGTGTCGCAGGCGATGACGCGGCCCCGGTCGAGGACGGCGACCCGGTCGAGGACGGTCTCGGCCTCGATCACGTTGTGGGTGACCAGCAGCACGGTCGTGCCGCGCTCGGCCCGGCGCCGGTCGATCGCGGACCAGACGGCGCGGCGGGCGACAGGGTCCATGCCGGTGGTCGGCTCGTCGAGGACGAGCAGCGGCCGCTCCCCCACGAGGGCGGCGGCGAGGCACGCGAGCCGCCGCTGCCCGCCGGACAGCTTGTTCAGGGGGCGGGCGGCGAGGTGGGTGAGGCCCAGTTCGTCGAGGACGGCGTCCCGCTCGGCCCGGGCCTCGCGGAGGTTGAGCCCGCGCAGCCGCGCGGTCGTCTCGGCGGCGAGCGACACGGTCAGCTCGTCGAGGGCGGTGGACTCCTGCCCGAGGTACGCGAGGATGCGCGCCGCCCGCTCCGGGTGGCGCACGATGTCGTGCCCGAGGATCTCCACGCTGCCGCTGTCGGGGCGCATGAGCCCGGTCAACTGCCGTACGAGGGTCGACTTGCCCGCGCCGTTCGGCCCGAGCAGCCCGAAGATCTCACCGCGCCGGATGTCCAGCCGTACACCGTCGGTGGCCCGCACCTCGGGCGTTCCGGGGGCGCCCCGGCGTCCGCGTACCGCCGGATAGGTCTTGCTCAGACCGCGCACCGCGCACACGACATCGCCTCTGTGTCCGTTCCGGACTGTCTGTGCGGTGCGCGTACTCACGAGGGACGAGCCTACGGGGTCCGATGCCCCGTTATGCGCCCGGGGCCTCGGCTCCACGCCGCGCGAGGCCCCGGCCCCACGCCGCGCGGGCCCCCCGGGGACCCCGCCTCACGGCTCACCCGGTGCGCCCGGGGGCCCCCGCCTCACCGCTCAGCCGATGCGCCCGGGGACCTCGTCCCACCGCTCACCCGATGCGCCCGGGGACCTCGTCCCACCGCTCGGCGGGTGCGCTCACTCCCCCGCCGGCACGTGTTCCGCCGCCGTGCGCACGTCGATCTCGCGCCAGAAGCCCGCCCGGATCGCGTACCGGTCGTGCTCGTCGATCTGGTCGTCCTTGTGGGCGAGCAGGCCGAAGCGGGCCGCGTAGCGCAGGAGCTCGCCGTCGACCCGGTGCGGGATGCGCGGGTACATCGTGGACAGCTTCTGCAGGTGGCTCGGGTCGGTGAGCCGCTCCATCCAGCGGCGCGCGAAGACCTGCCCCACCTCGTACGGATCGCCGCCGACCGTGGTGATGTCCTCCTCGCGGTCCGCCCACCGCTGCTCGGCGGTGGTGAGCTGGGCGAGGGTGGGCAGCAAGGCGGCCTCCGCGGACTCCGTGGGGCCCCCGGGCCGCTCGATCCAGCCCTTGTCGGAGGACCAGCGCAGCGTGGCGCTCGCGGGGTGCTGGGCGGGCTGCGTGCCGGGGCCGCGCAGCGCCGCCAGGTCCTTCGGCGTGGGAACGCCCTTGGGCGCGGGCACCCGCTCCTCGGTGCCGTTCTGCGACTCGGCCGCCGTGGCGTGTTCGGCCTCCTGCCCGGGCCGCTCGGCGGCCGAGGCGAGCGCCGAGTCCGGCAGCGGCGCGGAGAGGATCGCGGCGATCTCGGGGCGCGGCGCGGGCGGCGGCGCGCAGATCCCGCCGAGATCCTTGGCGCGCACGGCCTGGGTGATCCAGGCCCGGTCGAGCACGCGCCGCTCGTCGGCCTCGGCGACGAGGTCCTCGGACTGGTTGTAGTCACCGTCCGCGGCCTGTACGGCCCACAGGTGTACGGCGACCCCGTGCTCCTTGGCTGCCATCATGCCCGGCAGCAGATCCCCGTCGCCGGTCACCAGGACCACGTCGGAGCAGGCGCGGTTACGGGCCAGCTCGGTCAGCTCGGCGTGCATGGCGGCGTCCACGCCCTTCTGGGCCCAGCGTCCGTCGCTGCGGGTCAGCGCGCCCAGGCGCACCGTCACGCGCGGCATCACGCGCAGCCTGCGGTGCTCCGGTTGCGGTACGCGGTCGGGTGCGCCGTCGAACCAGTAGATGCGCAACAGGGGCCGCTCCGTGTCGGACTCGGCGCGCTCGCGCAGGCCCTGGATGAGGGCGGCGTGGTCGACGGTGATCCGGGACCGCGAGGGCTCCCCGGCGAGGAGACTGGCAGCAGCCCCGAGCAGATACCCGGCGTCCACCAGGACGATGCAGCGGTCCACGCGATCCACCCTCTTTCCGGGAGGTTTGCTTCGGGCTTCCTTCGAGTCTGCCCGACCGTGCGGAGGTTAACGGCCGGAACTCGATCTTCGGCGTGGCGGATCGAAGGATCGTGCCCCGGCAGGGACGCTCCGACAGGGCTCATTACACACGGTAATTCTCTGAAATGCGCTGCTTGTCAGCCTATGTGAATCTGGTCGCGGCCCTGGCCCCTAGACCCCCTTCAGGAGGCAGATCACCATGGCCAAAAACAAGAACCGCAAGCAGGGCGGCCAGCAGGACCGCTCCTCGCAGGCCGAGCGTGCGCAGGAGCAGGCGCAGCGGTCCTCGGCGGAAGCAACGCAGTCGCCGATGACGCACGCCCAGGGCAGCCCCGCCGATGTTGCCCGTAAGCAGCAGAAGCGCTTCGGCCACAACTGAGGCCGTCGCGCGGGCCGTTGAAGCCCTATAGGGCATTTGAGGCCCGACAGGGCTCGTGAGGCCCAGGCACACACCGAGGGGCGCATCCAATGACGGATGCGCCCCTCGCGTACGTCTGTTGACGTGCGTACGGCCGTGTCGACGTGTGCGCGGCCGACGGTGTGAAGCCGACGGGTATGAAGCCGACGGGTGCGGTGCGCGGCCGACGGGTGTGTGTCAGCCCGCCAGGCAGGACGGGCCCAGCAGCACCTTCAGGTCGCCGAAGAGCGCCGGATCCGGCTTCACGCGGTGCCGGTCGAGCCGGAGCACCGTGGTCTTGCGCGGGCCCTGGAGCCTGATGCGGACCTCGCTCTCGCCCTTGTGGTGGCCGAGGATCTCGCCGAGGCGGCTGACCATGGGCGGGGTGACCTTGACCGCCGGGATGGTGAGGATCACGGGCGCGTTGGTGCCCGCGTTCGACAGGTCCGGGACCTGCATCTCCATCGCCACGAGCCGCGGCACGTCCTCGCGCTTGTCGAGGCGTCCCTTGACGAACACGACCGCGTCCTCGACGAGTTGGGTCGACACCAGCTGGTAGGTCGCCGGGAAGAACATGCACTCGATGGAGCCCGCGAGGTCCTCCACCGTGGCGATGGCCCAGGCGTTGCCCTGCTTGGTCATCTTGCGCTGCAGGCCCGAGATGATGCCGCCGACGGTCACCACGGCGCCGTCCGAGAAGTCACCGCCGGTCAACTGCCCGATACCGGCGTCCGCCTTGTCGGACAGCACGTTCTCCAGGCCGAAGAGCGGGTGGTCGGAGACGTACAGGCCGAGCATCTCCCGCTCCTGGGCGAGCAGATACGTCTTGTCCCACTCGTCGGCGGTGAACTCGACGTCGAGCCCGAAGCCCGGCTCGTCGCTGTCCTCGTCCATCCCGCCGAAGAGGTCGAACTGCCCCTCGGCCTCCTTGCGCTTGACCGCCACCACGTTGTCGATCATCGGCTCGTACTGCGCGGTGAGGCCCTTGCGGGTGTGCCCCAGGGTGTCGAACGCGCCCGCCTTGATGAGCGATTCGGTGGTGCGCTTGTTGCAGGCGGTGGCCTCGACCTTGTCCAGGTAGTCGGGGAAGGAGGCGTACTTCCCCTTCGCCTTGCGGGAGCGGATGATCGACTCGACCACGTTCGTGCCGACGTTGCGCACGGCCTCCAGGCCGAAGAGGATCACGTCGTCGCCCTGGGCGGCGAAGTTGTGCACCGACTCGTTGACGTTCGGCGGGAGCACCCTGATGCCCATGCGGCGGCATTCGTTGAGGTAGACCGCCGACTTGTCCTTGTCGTCCTTGACCGAGGTCAGCAGCGCCGCCATGTACTCGGCCGGGTAGTTCGCCTTCAGGTACGCGGTCCAGTAGGTGACCAGGCCGTACGCGGAGGAGTGCGCCTTGTTGAACGCGTATCCGGCGAAGGGGACCAGTACGTCCCACAGGGCCTGGATCGCCGCGTCGCTGAAGCCGTTCTTCTTGGCGCCCTCCTGGAAGATGGTGAAGTTCTTCGCCAGTTCCTCGGGCTTCTTCTTGCCCATCACGCGACGCAGGATGTCGGCCTCGCCGAGCGAGTAGCCGGCGATGATCTGGGCGGCCTTCTGCACCTGCTCCTGGTAGACGATGAGGCCGTAGGTGAGGCCGAGCGTCTCCTTCAGGGGCTCTTCGAGCTCCGGGTGGATCGGGGTGATCTCCTGGCGGCCGTTCTTGCGCTCCGCGTAGTTGATGTGCGAGTTCATGCCCATCGGGCCCGGCCGGTACAGGGCCGAGACGGCGGAAATGTCCTCGAAGTTGTCGGGCTGCATCTGGCGCAGCAGCGAACGCATCGGGCCGCCGTCGAACTGGAACACGCCGAGCGTGTCACCGCGGCAGAGCATCTCGTACGTCTTGGGGTCGTCGAGCGGGACGTCGAGGAGCTCCAGCTTGATGCCCTTGTTGGCCTCCACCATCTTGACGGCGTCGTCCATGATGGTCAGGTTGCGCAGGCCCAGGAAGTCCATCTTCAGCAGGCCGAGCGACTCGCACTGCGGGTAGTCCCACTGTGTGATGGTGACGCCGTCGGTGTGGCGGACCCAGATCGGGGCGTGGTCGACGATGGGCTCGCTGGACATGATCACGCCGGCCGCGTGCACGCCCATCTGCCGGACCAGGCCCTCCACGCCCTTGGCGGTGTCGATGACCTTCTTCACGTCCGGCTCGTTCTCGTACATCCCCCGGATCTCGCCCGCCTCGCTGTAGCGCGGGTGCGAGGAGTTGGTGATGCCGTCGAGGTCGATGCCCTTGCCGAGGACGTCGGCGGGCATGGCCTTGGTGAGGCGGTCGCCCATCGCGTACGGGTAGCCCAGCACGCGCGCGGAGTCCTTGATCGCGTTCTTTGCCTTGATCTTGCCGTAGGTGCCGATCATGGCGACCTTGTCGGCGCCGTATTTCTCGGTCACGTACCTGATCACTTCGACGCGCCTGCGCTCGTCGAAGTCGATGTCGACGTCGGGCATGGAGACACGCTCGGGGTTGAGGAACCGCTCGAAGATCAGTCCGTGCTCGATCGGGTCGAGGTCGGTGATGCCCATGGCGTACGCGACGATCGAGCCGGCGGCGGAGCCTCGGCCGGGGCCGACCGCGATGCCGTTCTTCTTGGCCCACATGATGAAGTCGGCGACGACGAGGAAGTAGCCCGGGAACCCCATCTGGATGATGACGTCCATCTCGTAGTCCGCCTGCTTCTGGCGGTCCTCGGGGACACCTCCGGGGTAGCGGCGCGCCATGCCGCGCCGGACCTCCTCCTTGAACCAGGTGACCTCGGTGTAGCCATCCTCCGGGATGTCGAACTTGGGCATCAGGTCGCGCTTCTCGAACATCCCCGTGGTGTCGATCTGCTCGGCGACCAGGAGGGTGTTGGCGCAGCCCTCCTGCCAGGCGTCCGAGGAGTCGATGGCGTACATCTCGTCCGTGGACTTCAGGTAGTAGCCGGTGCCGTCGAACTTGAAGCGGTCCGGGTCGGAGAGGTTCTTGCCGGTCTGGATGCAGAGCAGGGCGTCGTGCGCGGTCGCCTCGTGCGCGTACGTGTAGTGCGAGTCGTTCGTCACCAGGGGCGGGATGCCGAGCTTCTTGCCGATCTCCAGGAGGCCGTCGCGGACCCGGCGCTCGATCTCGATGCCGTGGTCCATCAGCTCCAGGAAGTACCGGTCCTTGCCGAAGATGTCCTGGTATTCGGCGGCCGACTTCAGGGCCTCGTCGAACTGGCCGAGGCGCAGGCGCGTCTGGAGCTCGCCGGAGGGGCAGCCGGTGGAGGCGATGAGCCCCTCGGACCACTGGGAGATGGTCTCCTTGTCCATGCGGGGCCACTTCTGCAGCCAGCCCTCGGCGTACGCGTCCGAGGAGAGCCGGAAGAGGTTGTGCAGGCCCGTCTTGTTCGCCGCCCAGATCGTCTTGTGCGTATAACCACCCGAACCGGACACGTCGTCGCGCTTCTGGTGCGGCTGGCCCCACTGGATCTTGCGCTTGTTGCGCCGGGACTCCGGGGCGACGTACGCCTCGATGCCGATGATCGGAGTGACGCCCGCCTTCTGGGCCGAGTGGAAGAAGTCGTACGCCCCGTGGAGGTTGCCGTGGTCGCTCATGGCGATGTGTGTCATGCCCATCTCATTGCAGGCATTGAACATGTCCTTGAGCCGCGCGGCACCGTCCAGCAGCGAGTACTGGGTGTGGACGTGCAGGTGCGTGAACGGCGGCTTTGACACGGCTTCGGCCTCCAAATAGTTACTGCGGCGCGATGGGGGTCCCCCCAGGCGTTCAGCTCTGGGGGAGCCTCGATGAGGGGCGGTGGTCGGGTGACGGGTGGGCAATCGTCGACAGGCTGCGGACAGTCTGGGGGGACAGCGTCGAAGTCTATGACGCGGGACTGACACTCCGCGGAGGATCACACGTACCGTCGTGCGGGTACTCGGATCCCGGGCATACCGTCGCCGACGGGATCCGGGCACTCCGGCGTACCGTCGTCCGTTGGAAGTCAACGGACCCGTCCGTCGACCTGGGCGGACGGTCTGACCAGGGATGGCGCGCCCGTCCCATCCGTCCCGCACCACCTGCACCAGGAGGCACCCAGCGATGTCGGTCCCGCAGCTCAGCGCCGAGCAACGCGGCGAGCAGATCCTCGCCGTCTTCGACACCGCCTTCGGCGAGCTCCTGGCCGCCGACCCGGCAGCGTTCCGCGTGAAGTTCCGCAAGATGGCGGCCTCCGCGTTCGCGTTCTACCGGGGCGCGGCGGGCCTCTTCTACCACGACCTCGACCAGGAGAGGCGGGGCGGACCGTACCTGGACGAGCGGACCTCCCGGGTCTGGATCCACGGCGACCTGCACGCCGAGAACTTCGGCACGTACATGGACTCCCAGGGCCGCCTGATCTTCAACGTGAACGACTTCGACGAGGCGTACGTCGGGCCCTTCACCTGGGACCTCAAGCGCTTCGCGGCCTCCGTGGCGCTCATCGGGTACGCGAAGGCGCTCAGCGACGAGCAGATCACCGAGCTGGTCACGGTGTACGCGGCCGCCTACCGCGAGCGGATCCACGCCCTCGCCGCCGGCGCCAAGAGCGACGAGGTGCCGCCCTTCACGCTGGAGACCGCCGAGGGCCCGCTCCTGGACGCCCTGCGTGACGCCCGCTCCCTGACGCGTTTCGGGCTGCTCGACTCGATGACCGAGATCCGTGACTTCGAGCGCCGCTTCGCGCCCGGCGGCGGCTCCATCGAGCTGGACGCCGCCACCCGCTACAAGGTGCTCGCGGCCTTCGACGGCTATCTGGAGACGCTGCCGGAGTCGTCGCTGGCCCGCCCGGACTCGTACCGCGTGAAGGACGTCGTGGGCCGCCGCGGCATCGGCATCGGCTCAGCCGGCCTGCCGTCGTACAACATCCTTCTGGAGGGCAACAGCGACGCCCTGGAGAACGATGTCGTGATCTACATCAAGCAGGCCCAGACCCCGGCCGTCTCCCGGCACATCACGGACGCCGCGATCCGCGAGTACTTCGAGCACGAGGGCCACCGCACGGTGATCTCGCAGCGCGCCCTCCAGGCGCACGCCGACCCGTGGCTGGGCTGGACCGAACTGGACGCCGCGGGTCAGCTGGTCGCCGAGGTGTCGCCGTACGCGGTGGACCTGGACTGGGGAGACATCGACGACCCCGAGGAGATCGCCTCGGTCGTCGCGGACCTCGGCCGGGCCACGGCCACGATGCACGCGGCGGCGGACGACGAGAGCGGCCACTCGGAGCTGGTGCCGTTCTCCACGGAGCGGGCCATCGACGCGGCCATCGCCGCCGACGAGGACGGCTTCGCGAACCTCCTGGTGGACTTCGCGCACAGCTACGGCGCACGCGCGCGTGCCGACCACCAGATCTTCGTGGACCTGTTCCGCAACGGCCGGATCCCCGGTCTGTAAGCCCTGGCAGACCGGCCTCCAGACCGCTCTCACAACGCTCCCGTAACGCATGGGAACCCTTTAGGGGGCCCTTACGGGAGCGCGTGGGAGACTCTCCACCGCTATGGACATATCCGGGACCCAGCTCAGAGCCGTGCGCGCGGCACTGTTCACGGCTGTCGTCGTGACGCTCTCCACCGCGTCGCACGTGCTGCTGTCCCGGGTCCCGCTGCCCCTGACCACCGTGGCCGCGATCGCCGCCGCCGTCTTCGTCATCGCGTACGCGCTGGCCGGCCGCGAGCGCGGCTTCGGGCGGATCGCGGCCCTGCTGATCCCGCTGGAGCTGGCCGCCGACACCGTGTTCACCGCGGGCCAGCACGTCTGTTACGGCAAGGCGGGCGGCCCGGTCGCGGGCCCGCTGCGCTCGGTCGGCTTCGACCTCCTGTGCGGCAACGGCAGTGTGGGCACGCCGCTGGCCCGGGTGACCGGGAGCGGCGGCGACCGCGCGGGCGCCCTGCTCGCGCACGCCGACCCGGCCGCCGCCTGGCTGCTGCTCGGCGCGCATGTCGGCGTCGGGCTCCTCGCGGCAGCCTGGCTGCGCCGCGGCGAGCGGGCCCTGGACCAGCTGCTGCGCGCGGTGGCCGCGGCGACCTTCCGGCCGCTGCTGATCGCGGTCGCCTCGGTGACCGTACGGCTCGCTCCGGTCCGCCGGCTGCCGCGCACCGCGCGCCGGACGGCCTCCGCCCGTACGCGCCTGTTCGTGCACGCCCTGGGACGGCGTGGACCGCCCCGCTCGGTCGCTCTCGCCTGAGAACAGCACCTGTTCGCCGGAGAACGGCACCTGTTCCCCGAGAACGGTTCTGTACGCCCGAGATCGGCACCTGAGCAACAGCAGTCCCCCATACGTATCCCGCGTACGGCATGTGCGCGTCCCCCATGGAGATCACCACAATGAGCAAGCGGAACAGCCAGGCGGCGAAGACGGCGGCGCGCGAGAGGCTGCGCCTCGAACGCGAGCGCCAGGCCAAGCGCGACAAGGTCAAGCGGCAGGCCATCGTGGCCGGTTCGCTCGTCGGCGTCCTCGCGATAGCCGGTGGCATCGGTTACGCCGTCGTGCAGAGCAACAAGCCCACCCACTGGGAGTCCGCCAAGGACGCCAAGGTCGTCGCGCCGGCCAACACCACGGGCACGAACGGCACCACCGTCGTGGTCGGCAAGAGCACCGCGAAGAAGACCCTGAAGCTGTACGAGGACCCGCGCTGCCCGATCTGCGCGCAGTTCGAGCAGACCGTCGGCCCGACCCTGAAGAAGGACTTCGACGCCGGCAAGTACAAGATCCAGTTCGTCGGCGGCACGTTCCTGGACGGCGACTCCCTCGGCGAGGGCAACGTCGGCTCGCGGGGCGAGGGCTCCAAGAACGCGATGAGCGCCCTGGGCGCCGCACTGAACGTGAGCCCGGAAGCCTTCCTGGAGTACAAGACCGCGCTCTACTCGGCCAAGTTCCACCCCGAGGAGTCGGACGACAAGTTCAAGAGCGACGACTACCTGATCGAGGTGGCGGACAGCGTCGACGCGCTGAAGAACAACGCGAAGTTCCAGAAGGCCGTCAAGGACGGCACGTACGACGCGTGGGCGCTGGCGATGTCGAAGACGTTCGACACGAACAAGGACGAGGTGGCCGGAACCCCGAGCCTCGTCATGGACGGCAAGAAGCTCACCGGCTCCGACGGTCAGAACGCGCCCATGACGGTTGCCGAGTTCACCACGGCGATCGAGGCGGCCCTCAAGGCCTGACCGGTGCGGCGGACGCGCTGAGCGGACGCGCTGGGCGGTCGCGCTGAACCGACACGCCGAGCGGCGCTGTGCCGACGCGCTAGCCGACCAGGAGTGAAAGAGCGGGCGAACTTTGTCAGTTCGCCCGCTCTTGGCGTGTACACGTCGGTAGCCTGACCGCTCGTGACCAGTCGTTTCCGATCATCCGACTCCTCGGGCGCCGTCAACTCCCGCGCCCCGCGCCGCCGTACGGTCGTCAAGGCCGCGGCCGCCACCGCCGTCCTCGCCGCCCCGCTCGCGGCCGCCCTGCCCGCTCGGGCCGCCGACGAGGCACCGGCCTTCCTGCACAGTGTCGCCTCCGGCGATCCGCTGCCCGACGGCATCCTGCTGTGGACCCGGGTGACGCCCACCTCCGAGGCGATACCCGGCTCCGGGCTCGGCCCGGACACCGAGGTGAGCTGGACCGTCGCCAAGGACAAGGCGTTCAACACGGTTGTCGCCAAGGGTTCCACCACCGCGTCGGCCGCCTCCGACCACACCGTCAAGGCGGACATCCGCGGCCTCCAGCCCGCCACCGACTACTGGTTCCGCTTCTCCGCCGGCGGGACCGACTCGCCCGTCGCACGCACCCGCACGGCGCCCGCCGCCGACGCGGCCGTCGCGGGCCTCCGCTTCGGCGTGGTCTCCTGCGCCAACTGGGAGGCCGGCTACTTCTCGTCGTACCGCCATCTCGCGGCCCGCGGCGACCTGGACGCCTGGCTGCACCTCGGTGACTACATCTACGAGTACGGGAGCGGCGAGTACGGGACGCGCGGCACGGTCGTACGGCCGCACGCGCCCGCCCACGAGATCCTCACGCTCGCCGACTACCGCACCCGGCACGGGCGTTACAAGACCGACCCTGACCTGCAGAAGCTGCACGCCACCGCCCCGGTCGTCGCGATCTGGGACGACCACGAGATCGCCAACGACACATGGTCGGGTGGCGCCGAGAACCACACCGAGGGAACCGAGGGCGCCTGGGCCGCACGCCAGGCGGCCGCCAAGCAGGCGTACTTCGAGTGGATGCCGGTCCGTCCGGCGATCGCCGGCACCACCTACCGCCGGCTGCGCTTCGGCAAGCTCGCCGACCTCTCCCTCCTCGACCTGCGCTCCTTCCGCTCGCAGCAGGTCACCGTCGGCAACGGCGAGGTCGACGACCCGGACCGTACGCTCACCGGCCGCGCCCAGCTCGACTGGCTGAAGGCGGGCCTCGCGTCGTCCGACACCACCTGGCGGCTGGTCGGCAACTCGGTGATGGTCTCACCGTTCGCCATCGGCTCGCTCTCCGCCGACCTGCTGAAGCCGCTCGCGAAGCTGCTCGGTCTGCCGCAGGAGGGCCTGGCCCTCAACACCGACCAGTGGGACGGCTACACGGACGACCGCCGGGAGCTGCTCGCGCACCTGCGCTCGAACGCCATCCGCAACACGGTCTTCCTCACCGGCGACATCCACATGGCGTGGGCCAACGACGTGCCGGTGGACGCCGGGACCTACCCGCTGTCCGCGTCGGCCGCCACGGAGTTCGTCGTCACGTCGGTCACCTCCGACAACCTCGACGACCTCGTCAAGGTCCCCGAGGGCACCGTCACCGCGGTCGCCTCGCCGGTCATCCGCGCCGCCAACCGGCACGTCCACTGGGTCGACACGGACCGCCACGGCTACGGCGTCCTGGACATCACCGCCGACCGCGCGCAGATGGACTACTACGTCGTGTCCAGCCGCACGAAGGCCGACGCGACCTCGTCCTGGAGCCGTTCGTACCGCACCCGCAGCGGCACGCAGAAGATGGAGCGGACGTACGACCCGGTGTGACCCGACCGACCTGACCGACCCAGTCCGACCCGGCGGCTTGACGCCGTCCGGCGCGGCCTGACGGCCTGACGCCGCCGGCTCAGTCCGCGAGCTGGTCGAGGAAGCCGAGCGCCACCTTCCACGTGGCCTCGGCCGCCTCGGCGTCGTAGTCGGGCAGGTCGGGGTCGGTGTACACGTGACCGGCGCCGGGGTACCGGTAGATCTCCACGTCGGCCCCGGCTCTCTGCATCTGGAGGTACCAGGCGCTCAGCCAGTCGTCCGTCTCGAACGCGTCGGGCTCCGCGACATGCAGCTGGACGGGCAGTTCGTCCACCGACGCGTTCTGGGCGATGTCCGACGTGCCGTGCAGGAGCAGCAGCCCGCGGGCCTTCTCGTCGCCGAGCGCCAGGGTCTGCGCGATGGAGGCACCGAGGGAGAATCCCGCGAACACCAGGCCTCGGTCGGAGTAGGGCGCGGCGGCCAGGACCGCGCGTCTGAGCAGCTCCTCCTTGCCGATCTCATCCTTGAATGCCATGCCCTCCTCCACGGTGTCGAAGGTGCGCCCCTCGAAGAGGTCGGGCGTCCACACCTCGTGTCCCGCGGCGCGCAGCCGGTCCGCCGCGGCACGCACCGCGGGCCTGAGCCCGTAGGCCGAGTGAAAGAGCATGATGTTCATGAGCCCCATGGTGCCAGCAGGGACCGACAACGCCGGGCCGCGACGCCGTGCCGGGACCGCATGTTCATGACCGCCTCGCGCCGGATACGGTCGGAGGCATGGAGAACGTGCTGCGCCCGCTGCTCGTCATCGGTGGCTCGGTCGTGCTCACGCTGCTCATCGGGTGGGCCGTGGACCACCTGCTGCGCCGTGCCGACGACCGGCACCACGAAGTCACCACGCTCTGGGGCCTGCTCCGCCGCGGCCGCATCCCCTTCCAACTCGTGCTGTTCGCGGCCCTGTTGAGAGGCTCGTACGACCAGGCGAAGCTGCTCGTGGACCACCGGGTCGGCGTCGGCCGGGCCCTGACGCTGATTCTCATCGGCTCAGCCGCGTGGCTGGTGGTGCGTATCGCGACGGCGGTCGTCGAGACCTCGTACAACCGTTACGCGACCGCCCACCGCGATCAGGCACGGGTACGTCGGGTGCGCACGCAGGTGACGCTGATCCAGCGCGTGGTGTCCGCGATCGTCGCCGTGGTGGCGATCGCGTCGATGCTGCTCACCTTCCCCGCGATGCGCGCCGCCGGTGCCTCCCTGCTGGCCTCGGCCGGCATCCTCGGCATCGTCGCCGGTGTGGCCGCGCAGTCCACGCTCGCCAACCTTTTCGCCGGGCTGCAGATCGCGTTCGGCGACATGGTGCGCCTCGACGACACCGTCGTGGTGGACGGCGAGTGGGGGACGGTCGAGGAGATCACGCTGACGTTCCTGACGGTGCGGACGTGGGACGAACGCCGGATCACGATGCCCGTCTCGTACTTCACGTCCAAACCCTTCGAGAACTGGTCGCGCGGCAGCGCCCAGATGACCGGCATCGTCTTCTTGCACGTCGATCACTCCGCGCCCGTGGAGGCGATGCGCGAGAAACTGCGCGACATCCTGCGCGCCTGCCCGGCCTGGGACGGCCGCGACTACGGCCTGGCGGTCACGGACTCGACGCCCAATACCATGCAGGTACGCGCCCTGGTCACCGCGAAGGACGCGGACGACATATGGACGGTACGGGTCACGGTGCGCGAGCAGATGATCCGCTGGCTGACCGAGGAGCACCCCTACGCGCTCCCCCGGGTCAACACGGCGGAAGCGGTGCTGCCGGCGGACCGGGCATCGGGTGCGGGCCGCGGCGAGCAGGACGGGGCGGACGGCGCCGCGGCCACCCGCTCCTCTCACGGCCACTCCGCGCAGGAGCCACCCCACGTAGGGCCGGGCCGCGGTTGAGAGCCACGGGCCACCGCTCAGGAGGCGCCCCCGGCCGCTCAGGACCCAGCTCATGACCGCTCAGGCACAGCCTCTCGGCCACGCTCGGCGCGCCCCTCAACCCCCCAGCGTGCGACTCAATGCCCGCGTTCCGCGCCCCCGTTGACCTGAATCACCTGCGCGGTGATATGCCCGGCCCCCGGGGAGGCCAGCCAGTGCAGCGTCGCGGCGATGTCCCCCGGCGTACCGGCCCGCCCCGTCGACGTCTCCGCGATGAGCCGCTCCCGCCGCGCCGGCTCCATCTCCCCGCCGAAGAACCCGGTGTCCTCGACATACCCGGGCGCCACCACGTTCACGGTGATGCCGCGCGGCCCCAACTCCCGGGCCAGTTCGAAGGCGTACGGGTGCAACGCGGCCTTGGACGCGGCGTACGCACCGCTGCCCGATCCCCGGTAGGCGGCGATGGAGCTCAGGAACAGCACCCGTCCGCCGGGCGAGGCGAGCCGGTCCCGCAGGGCCTCGGTGAGCAGGGCCGCGGTCAGCGTGTTAAGCCGGAAGTTGACGGTCCAGTTGTGCGCGACGGCTTCGAGCGGGTCCTCGGTCTCGGCCTTCGGCTCCAGATTCCCGGCGCCCCCGGCACTGTGCACCAGCACGTCCACGGTCCCGAACTCGTCCCCCACGAACTCGGCGACGCCGCGCACGCCGCGCGGATCACTCAGATCGGCGGCGTAGGCCAACGCCCCCGGCACCCCGGCCTTCTCCAGCACCTCGGCCCGCCGCCCGAGCAGCAGGACCCGATCCCCGTCGGCCGCGAAGGCGTGTGCCGCCGCGAGCCCGATCCCCGTACCACCACCACTGATGACTACATTGCGCGCCATGATGCGATCTTAGGAAGCGCGGGCGCGAACGGCGAGAACCCCCGCGGGCAGATTCAGCTCAGGCTGCGCACATCCGGGCAGGTTCAGCGCAGGCTGCGCACATCAAGGTGCCGCAGCACCCGGTCCACGATCTCCGGATCCGCCCCCGGTTCCCGCCGCGCGGACAGCACCTCGTGCCGCGCCGCGCTCATCATCTCCCCCTGGATGCGCAGCATCCGCTTCATCCGCCGGGCCCGCTGCGCGTACGCCTCGCGACGCTCCTCGTCCGCCATGTCAGGGCTGATCCGCACCCCGATGTCGAAGGCCCGCCGGAGCAGCTGCTCGGACACCTCCTCCGGCAGGTCCTCCACCTGCTCGATCTCCCGCAGCCGCCGCTTCGCCGCCTTCGTGGCGCGGATCGCCAGTTCCTTCTCGAAGGCCTTCTCGATGCTGATGTCGGCCCGCACCCCGAGCTTCTTGACCAACCACGGCAGCGTGAGCCCCTGGAGCAGGAGCGTCGCCATGATCACTCCGAACGCGATGAACACGATCTCGTCCCGGTCGGGGAACGGCGACCCGTCGTCCATCGTCAGCGGGATCGCCAGCGCGAGGGCCACCGAGGCCACGCCGCGCATCCCCGCCCACCACATCACGACGGTCTCACGCCACGAGACCGGGAACTCCTCGTCGTAGTCCCGTGTCTCGTGGAGCCGCTTTGTCAGCCAGCTCGCCGGAATCAGCCACGCGAGCCGTACGACCACGACGACGGCCACGATCGTGCCGGCCCAGCCGAGCATCTCGCCCCAGCGCCCGGACGCCGTCCTGATGGCGTTGTGCAGCTCGAGCCCGATGAGCCCGAACGCGACCCCGGTGACGAGCGTCTCCACCACTTCCCAGAAGGTCGCCTTGGAGAGCCGGGCCAGGACGGCGTCGGCGTCGGTGGCGTACTCCGCCAGGAACAGCGCGGTGGTGAGCACGGCGAGCACCCCGGACCCGTGCAGCTCCTCGGCCAGGACGTACGAGGCGTACGGCACGAGCAGCGTCATCCCGACCTGCAGCGTGGCGTCGCCGAGCAGGTCCATCAGCTTGCCGGCGGCCCAGCCGAGCGCCAGCCCGACGGCGACCGCGACGACGGCGGACAGCACGAGGTCGAGCCCGGCGCCCCAGGGCGAGAAGGTGCCGCTGACGGCGGCGGCGATCGCGACGTGGTAGATCACGATGGCCGTCACGTCGTTGAAGAGCCCCTCCCCCTCCAGGATCGACACCATGCGGCGCGGCAGACTGAGCTGTCCCGCCACGGCCGTCGCCGCGACCGGGTCGGGCGGCGCCACGAGCGCGCCGAGCGCCACGGCGGCGGCGAGCGGCAGTCCCGGCACGATCGCCTGGGCGGCCGCGGCGACGGCGAAGGTGGTGACGAACACCAGCGCCACGGCGAGGAAGAAGATCGGCCGTTTGTTGGCGGCGAACTGTCTCCACGACGTGCGCCGCGCCGCGGCGTACAGCAGGGGCGGCAGCAGCGAGGGGAGGATCAGCTCCGGGGGAATGTCCACGTCCGGGACGAACTCCAGCAGCGCCAGCACGATCCCGAGGAGCGTCATCAGCACCGGCGCGGGCAGCCCGAACCGCTCGCCCACCGGGACGGTCACGACGGCCCCGAGCAGCAGCATGAACAGCAGGGCCAACTGATCCACGGTCAGCGCTCCGGCGAGGTCGAGGCGATCAAGGACGGCCAGACGCCCAGCCTGCCACGCGCGGAGGGGAAGACCCCGCCGCGGACACCCCGCTTACGGGCAGCGTCGCATCGCGCTCACAGGGAGCGCCGCATCGCCCGGTGCGGAATCCCGGCATCCGGGAACTCCGCCCCGTACGCCACGTACCCGAGCCGCTCGTAGAACCCCAGCGCCTGCGTCTGCGCGTGCAGGTCCACGGCGGCCAGTCCACGCGCGCGTGCCGCGTCCTCGATGGCGCGTACGAGCGCGGCGCCGACGCCGAGCCCGCGCGCCTCGCGCGTCACGGCGAGCCGCCCGAGCGAGCCGACCGTCAGGTCGCCGTCGGTCTTCGCGGCCGCCGCCTCGCCGGACAGGAGCCGTCCGGTGCCCAGCGGCACCCCGTCCTCGCGGACGGCCAGCACATGCAGGGCACCGGCGTCATAGGCGTCGTACTCGATGTCCTCGGGTACGCCCTGTTCGCCGACGAAGACCTCCTTGCGCACCGCGAAGCACGCCTCGCGGTCGGCGACGTCCTCGGCCACCCGCAGCACGTACGAACGGCTCGGCACCTCGTCGGAGCCGTCCCGCATCCCGTACGAGCCGCTCACGCGTAGCTCTCCTCACGCACCTTGTCGAGCGCGTTCTGCAGGTCCTCGGGGTAGTCGCACGCGAATTCCACCCACTGCCCGTCCCCGGGGTGCTCGAAGCCGAGCCGTACGGCGTGCAGCCACTGGCGGGTCAGGCGGAGCCGCTTGGCGAGCGTCGGGTCGGCGCCGTACGTCAGGTCGCCGACGCACGGGTGGCGGTGGGCGGCCATGTGCACGCGGATCTGGTGGGTGCGGCCGGTCTCCAGCTTCACGTCGAGCAGCGAAGCGGCACGGAAGGCCTCGATCAGGTCGTAGTGCGTGACCGACGGCTTGCCGTCCGCCGTGACCGCCCACTTGTAGTCGTGGTTCGGGTGCCTGCCGATGGGCGCGTCGATGGTGCCGCTGGTCGGGTCGGGGTGGCCCTGCACGAGCGTGTGGTAGCGCTTGTCGACCGTGCGCTCCTTGAACTGGCGCTTCAGCGACGTGTACGCGTACTCCGACTTGGCCACGACCATCAGGCCCGATGTGCCGACGTCGAGGCGGTGCACGATGCCCTGGCGCTCCGAGGCGCCCGAGGTCGAGATGCGGTACCCGGCGGCCGCGAGACCGCCGATCACGGTCGGGCCCGACCAGCCGGGGCTGGGGTGCGCGGCGACGCCGACCGGCTTGACGATCACGACCACGTCATCGTCGTCGTGCACGATCTCCATGCCCTCGACGGGCTCGGCGACGATCTGGACGGGCGCGGGGGCCTGAGGCATCTCGACTTCGAGCCAGGCGCCGCCGTGCACCCGCTCGGACTTGCCGGCCACCGAGCCGTCGACCGTGACCTTCCCCGCCGCGGCGAGCTCGGCGGCCTTCGTGCGGGAGAAGCCGAACATGCGGGAGATGGCGGCGTCGACGCGCTCGCCCTCCAGACCGTCGGGCACGGGCAGGGTTCGGATCTCGGGAATCGTGCTCACCCGTCGAGTATGCCGGACGGGTCCGACACCCCCCGACCACGGCCCGAACATCAGTGCCCGTGAGGGCCCCGCCTCGGCCCCGCGAGCTCAGTCCTTGTGGACCGTGCCGTCCGGGTCGAGCCCGCGGAAGGACAGCAGCACGATCAGGATGCCGCCGCAGACGATCGCCGAGTCGGCCAGGTTGAAGACCGCGAAGTGCTTGGGCGCGATGAAGTCGACGACCGCGCCCCGGAAGACGCCGGGCGAGCGGAAGATCCGGTCGGTCAGGTTGCCGAGCGCGCCGCCCAGCAGCATGCCCAGCGCGATCGCCCAGGGCAGGCTGTAGAGCTTGCGGGCGAGCCGGGCGATGACCACGATCACGGCCGCGGCGATCACCGTGAAGATGACCGTGAAGGCCTCACCGAAACCGAAGGCAGCGCCCGCGTTGCGGATCGCCTCGAACTTCAGCCAGTCCCCGATGATCTCGATCGAGTCGTGGTGCTCCAGCTTGGCGACCACGATCATCTTGCTGATCAGGTCCAGGGCGTACGCCAGCGCGGCGACCGTGAACAGCACGGCGACCCGGCGCTTGCCCTTCGGCCGCTCGTCGGTGGCTCGCGTCCCGTCACCGCCGGAGTCCGCGCCGGAATCGGCACGGGAATCGCCGCCGGACCGTTCGGCCGGGGCCGACTCGTCGGATCCGGACAGGTCGCCCGACGCCGCCTTGTCGGACTGCTCCGGCCCGGCCCCCGCCACTCCTGGGATGTCCGGCGTACCGATGATGCGCTCCGCCTCTGTCACGTGAGTGAGTCCCTCGACCTAGGTTCCTGACTGAGGACGAGAGTACGGCACGCCCCCCGGGCCCCACGTGCTCAGGAGCCCCCCCGCGCCGTTCAGTAGCGGCGTTCCTGCTTCTGCTTGCACTCGACGCACAGGGTGGCGCGCGGGAAGGCCTGCATGCGCGCCTTGCCGATGGGGTTGCCGCAGTTCTCGCAGAGCCCGTACGAGCCCGCGTCGAGCTTCTCCAGGGCGCGCTCGGTCTGGACGAGCATCTCGCGCGCGTTGGCCGCGAGGGCCAGCTCGTGCTCCCTCGTGATGTTCTTCGCGCCGGTGTCCGCCTGGTCGTCCCCCGCGCCGTCGCCGGATTCGCGCATCAGGCCCACCAGCGCCTCCTCGGACGACGAGAGCTCGGTGCGCAGCCGCAGCGCCTCCGACTGCAGCTCCGCGCGTGCCTCCGCGACCTCTTCCGACGTCCAGGGGTCCTCACCGGGGCGGACCGCGAGCTCGCCGGGCTCCACCGCGCCGACCCGGGCCTTGGGGACCGGGGTGGGCTTCTTTGCTGCCGCGGCCGGGCCAGGAGTCTTCTTCGCAACCACCGTCGTGGCTCCCGTCGTCTTCGCGGCCTGGGCCGCGCCCTCGGCCGCGGAAGCGACCGCCTTCTTGGCCGTACTGGTGCCCTTCTCGGCCGCGGCCTTCTTCCCGACGGCCTTCTTGGCCACCACCTTCTTCGGCGCTGCTTCCTTGGCGACGGTCTTCTTCGCGGTGGCCCTCTTGGTGGCGTTCTTGGTGGCCGTCTTCGTAGCCGCCGCCTTCGTAGAGGCCGTTTTCGTGGCAGCCGTCTTCGCAGCCACCGTCTTCTTGGTGGCAGCCGTCTTCGCAGCCACCGTCTTCTTGGTGACCGCCGTCTTCGAAGTGGCCGCCTTGGCCGTCACAGCTTCCACAGGGGCCGCCTTCGTGGTCGCCGCCTTAGTAGGGGCCGTTTTCTTGGTCGCCTTCTTCGTAGCGGCCGTCTTCTTGGTGGCCGCCGCCTTGGTAGCCGCTTTCGTGGCCGCCTTCGTTGCCGTCTTGGAATCCGCTGTCGTGGCCGTCTTCGTCGCCGTCCTGGAAGTCGTCTTCACCGGCTTGGCCGCGCCGGTCGTGGGCGCCCCGTGCGTGCTCTTCTTCCCGCCCACGTCCTTGGCCGCCGGGCCGGTGGTTCTACCGGACGCCGAGTGCTGTACGGCGGTCTTCTTCGCCACCATGGCCGCGGCCCCTTCACATATTGTGACCTTGCTCGCGAATCGTGCTGGGACGATAAATCGACTTCCGGCTCGCGGCAACGGGGCACGCCAACGATTCGCCCGCCCCGCCGGTCCCGCGTGACAAGCCTGCATGCGTTGTGCCCAGCTACCCGCCAGGTAATCCGCCGCGCCCCGCCTCCCAGGATCCGGACACCCGCGCCTGGCCATTCGGGTCACCGCGCAGGCCACCCGGGCACCCCGGAAAACCGGTCGGCCGCTGTCCCCGCGGCGCCGTACACTGGGCGGAGCGAGAAGCGTGGATGGGGACGAGTAGCGGCGTACGCAGCCAAGAGCGACCCGGGGACGGTGGAAGCCCGGGGGTGAGCGCGACGCGAAGATCACCCCGGAGCCGCCGGAAGAAAACCCGGGCCCAGCAGCCCGGACCAGTAGACCCGGCATCGCGACCTCAATGAGGGGGCTCACTGGTGCACACCGGGCATCGGGGGGCCAAGGAGGGTGGTACCGCGGGAGCGCGCCGCAGACGGCGTCCGTAGCAAGAAGGCTCTCGTCCCTCCGACGGAAGGCAGTAAGTCCGCCGGAGGAAGCTCGCCGATGAAACCGCCGCAGTACCGCCAGGTGCCCGCCCAGGTCGACCTGCCCGCCCTCGAGCATGCCGTGCTCGACTTCTGGCGCGAGCAGAAGATCTTCGCCAAGAGCCTTGAGCAGTCCGAGGGGCGCCCCGAGTGGGTGTTCTACGAGGGCCCGCCCACGGCCAACGGCATGCCGGGCGCCCATCACATCGAGGCCCGCGTCTTCAAGGACGTCTTCCCCCGCTTCCGCACCATGCGCGGCTACCACGTGGGCCGCAAGGCCGGCTGGGACTGCCACGGCCTCCCGGTGGAGCTGGAGGTCGAGAAGGAGCTCGGCTTCAGCGGCAAGCAGGACATCGAGGCGTACGGCATCGCCGAGTTCAACGCCAAGTGCCGCGAGTCCGTGCTCCGTCACACCGACGCCTTCGCCGAGCTGACGACCCGCATGGGGTACTGGACCGACCTCGACGATCCCTACCGCACCATGGACCCCGAGTACATCGAGTCGGTCTGGTGGTCGCTCAAGGAGATCTTCGACAAGGGTCTGCTGGTCCAGGCCTACCGCGTCGCCCCATGGTGCCCCCGCTGCGGCACCGGCCTGTCGGACCACGAGCTGGCGCAGGGCTACGAGACGGTCGTCGACCCGTCCGTGTACATCCGTTTCCCGCTCACCTCCGGTCCGCTCGCCGGCGAGGCCTCGCTCCTCGTGTGGACGACGACCCCCTGGACCCTGGTCTCCAACACGGCGGTCGCGGCGCACCCCGAGGTCACCTACGTCGTCGCGACCAACGGCGAGGAAAAGCTCGTCGTCGCCGAGCCGCTCGTCGAGAAGGCACTCGGCGAGGGCTGGGAGACCACGGGCCAGACCTTCACCGGCGCCGAGATGGAGCGCTGGTCGTATCAGCGTCCGTTCGAGTTGGTCGAGTTCCCGGAGCCGGCCCACTACGTGGTGAACGCCGAGTACGTCACGACCGACGACGGTACGGGCCTGGTCCACCAGTCCCCCGCCTTCGGTGAGGACGACCTCCGGGTCTGCCGCGCATACGGCCTGCCGGTCGTGAACCCGGTCCGCCCGGACGGCACCTTCGATGAGGACGTCCCGCTGGTCGGCGGCATCTTCTTCAAGAAGGCCGACGAAAAGCTCACGGAGGACCTCGGCAATCGCGGCCTGCTCTTCAAGCACGTCCCGTACGAGCACAGCTACCCGCACTGCTGGCGCTGCCACACCGCGCTTCTCTACTACGCGCAGCCGTCCTGGTACATCCGCACCACGGCCGTCAAGGACCGGCTGCTCGAGGAGAACGAGCAGACCAACTGGTTCCCGGAGACGGTCAAGCACGGCCGGTTCGGCGACTGGCTGAACAACAACATCGACTGGGCGCTGTCCCGCAACCGCTACTGGGGCACCCCGCTGCCCATCTGGCGCTGCGAGGACGACCACCTCACCGTCGTCGGCTCCCGCGCGGAGCTCACCGAGCTGACCGGCACCGACCAGTCCCAGCTGGACCCGCACCGCCCGTTCATCGACGAGGTCAGCTTCCCGTGCCCCGAGTGCGGCAAGACGGCCACACGCGTGCCGGAGGTCATCGACGCCTGGTACGACTCGGGTTCGATGCCGTTCGCGCAGTGGGGCTACCCGCACAAGAACAAGGAGCTGTTCGAGAACCGCTACCCGGCGCAGTTCATCTCCGAGGCGATCGACCAGACCCGCGGCTGGTTCTACACCCTGATGGCCGTCGGCACGCTCGTCTTCGACAAGTCGTCGTACGAGAACGTCGTCTGCCTCGGCCACATCCTCGCCGAGGACGGCCGCAAGATGTCCAAGCACCTGGGCAACACCCTGCAGCCGATCCCGCTGATGGACCAGCACGGCGCGGACGCGGTCCGCTGGTTCATGGCGGCCGGCGGCTCCCCCTGGGCGGCGCGCCGCGTAGGCCACGGCACGATCCAGGAGGTCGTCCGCAAGACGCTCCTCACCTACTGGAACACGGTCGCCTTCCAGGCCCTGTACGCCCGCACGTCGAACTGGGCGCCGAGCGAGGCCGACCCGGCCCCGGCGGAGCGCCCCGTTCTCGACCGCTGGCTCCTGTCCGAACTGCACGCGCTCGTGGACCAGGTGACCCAGTCCCTGGATGCGTACGACACCCAGCGCGCCGGAAAGCTGCTCTCGGCGTTCGTCGACGACCTGTCGAACTGGTACGTACGCCGCTCGCGTCGCCGCTTCTGGCAGGGCGACAAGGCCGCGCTGCGCACGCTGCACGAGGTCGTGGAGACGGTCACGCGCCTGATGGCCCCGCTGACCCCGTTCATCACCGAGCGGGTCTGGCAGGACCTGGTGGTGCCGGTGACGCCGGGCGCCCCCGAGTCCGTCCACCTGTCGTCGTGGCCGGAGGCGGACCTGTCCGCCATCGACCCGGAGCTGTCGAGGCAGATGGTGCTCGTCCGCCGTCTCGTGGAGCTCGGCCGTGCCACGCGCGCGGAGTCGGGCGTCAAGACGCGCCAGCCGCTGGGCCGCGCGCTGGTGGCGGCGACGGGCTTCGAGACCCTGAACCCCGAGCTGCACGCGCAGATCACCGAAGAGTTGAACGTGAACTCGCTCGCGTCCCTCTCCGAGGTCGGCGGTTCGCTGGTCGACACCATGGCCAAGGCGAACTTCCGCGCGCTCGGCAAGCGCTTCGGCAAGGGCGTCCAGGCGGTCGCGAAGGCCATCGCCGAGACGGACGCGGCCGCGCTGTCGCTGGCCCTGCGCGAGGGCACGGCGTCGGTCGAGGTCGACGGCGAGACCGTGACGCTGGCCCCCGACGAGGTGATCATCACGGAGACCCCGCGCGAGGGCTGGTCGGTGGCGTCCGACTCGGGCGCGACGGTCGCGCTGGACCTGGAGATCACGGAGGAGCTGCGCCGGGCGGGCCTCGCCCGTGACGCGATCCGCCTGATCCAGGAGGCCCGCAAGAACAGCGGCCTCGACGTGGCCGACCGCATCGCGCTGCGCTGGACCTCCACGGATCCGGCGGTCATCGCGGCCCTGTCCGAACACTCCGACCTCATCGCCGACGAGGTCCTCGCCACGGACTTCGCCCAGGGCGAGCCGGACGACACCTACGGCACCCCGTTCACGGACGAGCCCCTGTCCCTGACGTTCCGCCTCCGGAAGGCGTAGCGCCAGGAATCAGCCCCTCCGGCGTTTGAGGAGCGGGGTCCGGGGCGCTGCATCCATCAGCGGCTCCGCCGCGGGCCCAGGTACGGGACGGGAAGGGGCGGAGGGGGCGAAAACCCACCCACCCCCGACCGCCGCAGACGCACCGAAGGCCCGGGGCCGCCAGAGAAATCTGGTGGTCCCGGGCCTTCGGCGTTGCGTACCCACGTACAAGTGCCCCAACGACCGCACAAAAGGGCGGAGCCCCCGGAATCCGGGGGCTCCGCCCTGAACGCTGCCGACGCCTAAGGCGTACTGGAGGCCGTCAGTTGTCGTCCTCGTCGATGAGGAACCCACGCATCGGCGAGGGAGCCTGCTGCATCGGCGACGGCCCCTGCGGCCGCACCGGAGCCATCGGCTGGGTCATCGCAGGCGACATCTGCTGCTGCCCGCCGTAGGAGGGACCGGCCGGCGCCGGCCCACCACCCATGCCCTGGTTCCCGCCGTACGACGGCGCACTCGCGCCGGCCGGAGCCATCGAGGGCGCGGAAGGCGACGGCAGGGACGCCGTGGCCGGGGTACGCGGCGGGGCGAGCGAGTCGTCCGCCTGCGTTTCCAGCTGGCGCAGCTGCGACTCCAGGTAGGACTTCAGGCGCGTGCGGTACTCGCGCTCGAAGCCGCGCAGGTCCTCGACCTTGCGCTCCAGCGTGGCGCGAGCGGACTCCAGGGAGCCCATCGCGACGCGGTGCTTCTCCTGCGCGTCCCGCTCCAGCGCGTCGGCCTTGGCACGGGCGTCGCGCTCCAGACCCTCGGCGCGGCTGCGGGCCTCGCCGACGATCTTGTTGGCCTCGGAACGGGCCTCGGCGATCGCCTGGTCGGCGGTCTGCTGGGCCAGCGAGAGGACACGCGCGGCGCTGTCGCCACCGGGACCCTGACCGGGCTGCGGCATCTGCGGGCCGTGGCCGCCCATGGGACCACCCATGGGACCGCCCATCGGGCCACCCATCTGCTGCTGCATCTGCGGCTGCATCTGGCCGGGACCCTGCCCCATCGGGCCCTGACCCATCGGCCCCTGACCCATCGGCCCCTGACCCATCGGGCCCTGACCCTGCGGACCGCCCTGACCGCTGGGGCCGGCGGGCAGCTGCGGCGCACCGCTCGGCAGCTGGGGCGGACCACCCATGGGGCCACCCATCTGCTGCTGCGGCGGGCCCGATATGCCGGCGGGCACAGGAGCGCCCGGACCGCGCATGCCCTGCGGCGGGCCCTGCTGCTGGTCCTGCGGCTCGGGCGGCTTGCGCATGCCCTGCTGCTGGTTCTGGGCGGCCGCGCGCGTGGCCGCGGCCAGCTTGGCGCGCAGGTCCTCGTTCTCGCGCAGCAGGCGGGTCAGCTCGGCTTCGACCTCATCGAGGAAGGCATCGACCTCGTCCTCGTCATAGCCTTCTCGGAGGCGGACGGTCGTGAACTGCTTGTTCCGCACGTCCTCGGGGGTCAACGGCATCTCTTCACCTCAACGTAGTCGTCGGCATTCGGCAAGAACGTAGTTGACATCGCGCTCACAGCCGGCTCACGACGGAGATCAGGATGTAGACGATGATCATCAGCACGAAGAAGGACAGGTCGAGCGCCACGCCCCCGAGACGCAGCGGTGGAATGAACCGCCGCAGAAGCTTG
This sequence comes from Streptomyces dengpaensis, assembly GCF_002946835.1. Taxonomy (NCBI): domain Bacteria; kingdom Bacillati; phylum Actinomycetota; class Actinomycetes; order Kitasatosporales; family Streptomycetaceae; genus Streptomyces; species Streptomyces dengpaensis. Next base: position 6,466,818 of record NZ_CP026652.1, on the reverse strand, counting down.
AGCGGTGGATCCGTGACAGTGTAGGTGGCCTCGAGAACGACCACCATCGCCTTGCCGGGTTGCCATGAGCGGGCGAACTGGAAGACGTAGTCCATGACCAACCGGAAGATCAGCACGATGAGGAAACACATCAGCGCGATGTAGAGAACCTGCCCGACCACGCTCATGATCCGTGCTTCCCTCTCCCCTGTTTCCTACTTGGTTTCCGGTCCTGCGTCTCAGCTCTGGTTGAAGAACCCGCCCTCTGCGATGCGGGCCTTGTCCTCCGCCGTGACATCGACGTTAGCAGGCGACAACAGGAACACCTTCTGCGTCACCCGCTCGATACTGCCATGGAGACCGAAGACCAAACCGGCAGCAAAGTCGACAAGTCGCTTCGCGTCCGTGTCATCCATCTCGGTCAGATTCATGATCACCGGCGTGCCCTCGCGGAAGTGTTCCCCGATGGTACGGGCCTCGTTGTAGGTCCGGGGGTGCAGCGTGGTGATCCGGTACGGCTCTCGTTCAGACACGACCTTGGGCATGATCACCGGGGCGTTCTTCTCCAGGCTTTGACGTTCTTGTGTGATGGATGCCACGGGGGCGATCCGCGCCGGACGCCCCGAATCAGCGGCGAGCGAAGCGGAATGCGACACCGGGTCGCGCGGCGCCGGAGGCTGCACCACTCGTACCGAATCGTCCCGTTGCGGCTTATGTGACTGGTGTGACTGGTGCGGCGGCTCGTGCCGCCGGCGGTCCCGCTCGGGCTCCGGGTCAAGCTCGGGCTCGAAGTCGTCGTCGGGGTCGAATCCCCTGCCGTCGTACCCATCGTCCTCCACGAGGCCGAGGTAGACCGCCATCTTGCGCATCGCGCCGGCCATGCTCTGAGTCCTCCGCTCTGTGGTGGATCGGCTGACGACTTGCCAAGTGCCCGCGATCCACGAGGTCGTTATGCCCGCCTGTGGCGGTAATGACCATATTTTCTGCTGTGGTCCGACTTCTTGGCGACGTTACCCGAGCCTGGGTCGGACTCCGAGTACCGCAGTACCGACGCGTACATGTGTCGCTCCGGCGGCCACGGCCTGTTCGAGGTCCGAGCTCATCCCTGCCGAGACCATGTTCGCAGCCGGATGGGCGCGGCGCAGGACAGTCGACAAATCCATCAGCCGCTCGAACGCCGCCTGTTGGCGCCCGGCGTACGGTCCGGTGAGCGGCGCGACGGTCATCAGCCCGTCGAGCCGCAGACCCGGAGCGTGCGCGATCAGGTCGCCCAACTCTTCGATTCCGCCGGGCCCAACGCCACCCCGCTCCCCTCGCCCGCTCTCCTCCGCGTCCAGCGCGACCTGGATGAGACAGCCGACTTCGCGCTCCGCCCGCACCGCCTCCTTCGACAGAGCTGTGACGAGCTTGGAGCGATCGACGGACTGCACAAAATCCGCGTAACCGACCACGGAACGCACCTTGTTGGTCTGCAACTGACCGACAAAATGCCACGAGAGAGGCAGATCCGAACATGCCGCGGCCTTGGGGGCGGCGTCCTGGTCCCGGTTCTCGGCGACATGACGCGCACCGAGTTCCGAAAGGATCCGCACATCGCTCGCGGGATAGGTCTTGGTGACCACGATCAGGGTCACTTCTTCGCGCTTGCGCCCGGCGGCCACGCACGCCGCCGTGATGCGCTCTTCCACTTTCGCCAGATTTTCGGCGAGTTGAGTCTTACGGTCCGTCATGCCCCATCAGTCCAGCCAGACATAACCCGCGAGCCGCCCGGTTGTGCGGTCGCGGCGGTACGAGAAGTGGTCCTCCGACTCGAGCGTGCACACCGGCGACTGCACCCGGTCGCGCACCCCGAGCCGTTCCAACTGCGCGTGCACTCCGGCGCTCACATCGACCGACGGTGTGCCCCAACTCGTCTCGGCGTACGCCGCCGGCTCGACGGCGGACACCTCGGCGCGCATCGCCTCGGGCACCTCGTAGCACGCGCCGCAGACGGCGGGTCCGGTGCGGGCGACGATCCGGGACGGCTCGGCGCCGAGCGACTTCATGGCGTCGATGGCGGCGGGAACGATTCCGGCGACCATGCCCGGCCGTCCCGCGTGGGCCGCGGCGACCACCCCGGCGACCGGGTCCGCCAGCAGGACGGGCACGCAGTCGGCGGTGAGTACAGCGAGGGCGAGTCCCCGGGTCGCGGTCACCAGACCGTCGACGGGCGGGGTGATCCGGGTGGTCCACGGCCCGTCGACCTCGGCGACGTCATTGCCGTGCACCTGGTTCATCCACACGACGCGATCGGCTTCGAGTCCCAGGGACTTGGCGGCCAGCGCCCGGTTGGTCAGGACGGACTCGGCCGCGTCGCCGACCGCTCCGCCGAGATTGAGCTCCTCGTACGGAGCGGCGCTCACCCCGCCCCACCGGTCGGTGAAGGCGAAGTGCGCGCCGCTCACGGTGTCGCGCTGTCCTATCACTTCAGGAAGTCCGGCACGTCCAGCTCCTCGGCCGCGCTGTCCGAGTACGAGCGCGACGGCGGGACCGGCGGGGAGACCGGCAGTTCGTTCACCGGCTCCGGGGCGGCGGGCTCCGGCGCCTCCTTCGGCGTGACGCTGCCGAGCGAACCGAAGGACGGGCGGCTCTCGGAGGGACGTACCGGCGCCGGCTCCTCGCGCTGCTTGGCCGAGGCCGAGCCGAGGATGTTGTCCCGCTTGGACGGCGGCTGGCCGCCGTCGAAACCGGCCGCGATCACGGTGACCCGCACCTCGTCGCCGAGGGCGTCGTCGATGACCGCGCCGAAGATGATGTTGGCCTCGGGGTGGGCGGCCTCGCTCACCAGCTGGGCGGCCTCGTTGATCTCGAACAGACCGAGGTCCGAGCCGCCGGAGATGGAGAGCAGCACACCACGGGCGCCGTCGATGGAGGCTTCGAGGAGCGGCGAGGAGATCGCCATCTCGGCCGCGGCCACCGCGCGGTCGTCGCCGCGGGCGGAGCCGATGCCCATGAGCGCCGAACCAGCCTCGGACATCACGGACTTGACGTCGGCGAAGTCGAGGTTGATCAGACCGGGCGTGGTGATGAGGTCGGTGATGCCCTGGACACCGGAGAGCAGAACCTGGTCGGCCGACTTGAAGGCGTCGAGGACCGAGACCTGGCGGTCCGAGATGGACAGCAGCCGGTCGTTCGGGATGACGATGAGGGTGTCGACCTCTTCGCGCAGCTCGGCGATGCCGTCCTCGGCCTGGTTGGCGCGGCGCCGCCCCTCGAAGGTGAACGGGCGCGTGACCACGCCGATGGTGAGGGCGCCGAGAGACCGGGCGATGTTGGCCACGACGGGCGCGCCGCCGGTGCCGGTGCCGCCGCCTTCGCCCGCCGTCACGAAGACCATGTCGGCCCCCTTGAGGACTTCCTCGATCTCCTCGCGGTGGTCCTCGGCGGCCTTGCGGCCGACGGCCGGGTTGGCTCCGGCGCCGAGTCCGCGCGTAAGTTCGCGGCCGACGTCGAGCTTGACGTCGGCGTCGCTCATCAACAGCGCCTGCGCGTCGGTGTTGATGGCGATGAACTCGACACCCTTGAGACCGACCTCGATCATCCGGTTGATGGCATTGACACCACCGCCGCCGACACCGATGACTTTGATGACTGCGAGGTAGTTCTGCGGTGCTGCCACGTCGAAGGCCTCTCGCCTCGAGTTACGTGTCGCCGCCTCGCACGCTCGCGATCCGACGACTGATGCCGAATTGGGACGGTCCGAACGCCGACCCGAACCCTAACGCTGAAGTTTAGGGTTACCAGTGTGCCTGTTCCTTGGACTCTTCCGAACAGGACACTAAGTCGACAAGTGGCGCACGTTCAACGAACACGCCGAACCTCCCGTTTTTCTTTTCACCCTATGTGATCAGGCGTAGCAGTGCCCAACCAGGGTGCTGGCCTGCGCAGATGTGCGTCAACTCCCCGATGACGCAGGGGCGGTGGGGACGCTCACGTCGAAGTGCCGGGCCTTGGGGGCGGCTTTCATGAGTGCGGTGAGTGTCCTGGCCTTCGCGCGGCCCTTCTCTCCGCTGCCCCAGTCGACGGTGCGGCCGCCCTTCAACTCCAGCGAGATGGAGTCGAAGGAACGGACCTTGAGGGTACGAGTGTCACGGGCGACGGCGGCCGGAATGTCACGGGCGACGCGCACCGCCTCGCGCACCAGCCGGTCGGTGCCGAAGCGGCGCGACCCCGCCGACGGGGACACGGACAATTCCAGTGTGGGCACGCCCTTCGGAGCAACGGAAACCGTCGCGAATCGCACGCCATTGGCGTCCACTTCGATGAACTTTGCGCCTTTTTCAACCATCAGGACCGGAGTGCGTTCGGTCACTTTCAGACCGATTCCGTGCGGCCAGGAACGGACGACATCAACCGAGTCAATTCGGGGCAATTTCCCGCGCAGTCGTTCCGCAATGGCGCCGGTGTCGACGGAAATCAGCGGGGATCCGACCGGAACATCGGCCGCTTCTCGCACCTGCTCGGCCGTCAGCACCCGCATCCCGGAGGCCGATACGCGTTCCGCGCGCAGCCATGGCGAGCCGTAGAGGACCCAGACCGAAGCCGCCCCCGCCAACACTCCCGCGATCAAAAGGATGATGAGCGTACGAGGGCGCCGCAGCCACCCCAGACGGGGCGGCCGGGGCGGGTCGGACTCCGGCTTCTGCCGTTCGCCGCGCTCGGCGGTGGTAGCTCCGGCCACGCGCACTCCTTTTCCATGGCTCGGTTCGCCTCCGGGGCGCCTGAGCCGGTGTCGAGAGCCCGACCGTGCTCAGCCCTTCGGGCCTCCGCGCTCCCCCACTCTCGACTTCGCTCGAGCGGGAGGGACCCCATGACCTCTCGACACCGGCGCACCCCTTCGGCTCACTCGCCGGTGCGTTACTAGTGGTGACGCGAGGCGATCGCCTCGTACACCATGCCGACGAGCAGGTCGTCGGCGTCCCGGCGGCCGAACTCACTGGCGGCCCGGGACATCTCGTACAGCCGGTGCGGATCGGCGAGCACGGGCAGCACGTTCTGCTGCACCCACTGGGGTGTGAGTTCCGCGTCGTCGACCAGCAGTCCGCCGCCGGCCTTGACCACCGGCTGGGCGTTGAGCCGCTGTTCGCCGTTGCCGATGGGCAGCGGGACGTACGCGGCGGGCAGCCCGACGGCGGAGAGTTCGGCGACGGTCATCGCGCCCGCGCGGCAGAGCATCATGTCGGCCGCGGCATACGCGAGGTCCATCCGGTCCACGTACGGCACCGGGATGTACGGGGGCATACCCGGCATCTGGTGCACCTGCGGCAGTTCGTTCTTCGGGCCGACCGCGTGCAGGATCTGGATGCCCGCCTGCTGGAGGTACGGAGCCGCCTGCTGGACCACCTCGTTGAGGCGCCGGGCACCCTGCGAGCCGCCCGACACGAGCAGCGTCGGCAGCGCGGGGTCGAGCCCGAACGCGGCGCGCGCCTCGGGGCGTACGGCGGCCCGGTCGAGGGTGGCGATGGAGCGGCGCAGCGGGATGCCGATGTAGCGGGCGTCACGGAGCTTGCTGTCGGGCGTCGAGACGGCGACCCGGGCCGCGTACCGCGAACCGATCTTGTTGGCCAGGCCCGGGCGGGCGTTGGCCTCGTGGATGACGATCGGCACGCCCAGGCGCTTGGCCGCGAGGTAGCCGGGCAGGGCGACATAGCCGCCGAAGCCGACGACCGCGTCCGCCTTGGTGCGCTCCAGGACCTGCTCGGCCGCCTTGATCGTGCCGCGCAGCCGCCCGGGGACGGTGATCAGCTCGGGCGTGGGCTTGCGCGGCAGCGGGACGGCAGGGATCAGCGCGAGTTCGTAGCCGCGCTCGGGTACGAGTCGGGTCTCAAGTCCGCGTTCCGTGCCCAGGGCCGTGATCCCCACGGTCGGGTCCTGCCTGCGCAGGGCGTCCGCGAGGGCGAGCGCGGGCTCGATGTGGCCGGCGGTCCCCCCGCCGGCGAGTACGACATGCACCGAAATTCACCGCTCTCCGGACGAACGCGCCGCGGCGCGTCGTCGCATCGTGTTCCATCTCCGAGGCCCCGCGGCCCCCATGGAGCCTCTCACCGCAGCCCGCTTTCTACCAAAGCGAGGTTGCCGCATCGCAAGGGCCGCCCGCGCAGCGGGCTCGTCACGCGCGAAGGCGATCAGCAGCCCGATGGCGAACATGGTCGGCAGCAGGGCGGAACCCCCGTAGGAGAACAGCGGGAGCGGGACACCGGCGATCGGCAGCAGACCGAGCACCGCACCGATGTTGATCACGGCCTGGGCCGTGATCCAGGTGGTCACGCCTCCCGCGGCATACCTCACGAAGGGGTCCTCCGTGCGTCCGGCCACGCGGATACCCGCATAGCCTAGAGCCGCGAAGAGGGCGAGCACCGACAGCGTCCCCGCGAGGCCCAGTTCCTCACCGGTGACGGCGAAGATGAAGTCGGTGTGGGCTTCGGGTAGTTGGCCCCATTTTTCCACACTCGCACCGAGTCCGGATCCGAAGAGTCCGCCGGAGGCGAGCGCGTAGATGCCGTGCACGGCCTGCCAGCACGAGGTGACGCCCGAACCGGGTTCGGTGGCGCCGATGCAGGAGAACCGGGCCATGCGGTTGGGGCTGGTCTTGATGAGAAGGATCCCGATCGCGGCGGCGATCGACAGCACGCCGACGAACAGCCGCGTCGGCGCGCCCGCCAGCCACAGCAGTCCGAACAGGATCGCGGTGAGGATGATCGCCGTGCCCATGTCGCCACCGAGCATGATCAGCCCGAGCAGCAGGAACGTCATCGGGACGAGCGGCACGAGCATGTGCTTCCACTGCGTGAGCAGCCGCTTGTCCTCCTTGCGGGCGATCAGGTCGGCCCCCCAGAGCACAAGGGCGAGCTTGCCGAACTCGCTGGGCTGGAGCTGGAAGGAGCCGCCCAGGGAGATCCAGTTCTGGTTGCCGTTGATCGCGACCCCTATCCCGGGCACCTGCACCAGGACCATCAGGAAGACCGCGCCGGCCAGCATCGGATACGCCAGCGCCCGGTGCAGCTTCACCGGCATCCGCGAGGCGACGAGCAGGAGCAGACCGCCGATCGCGGCGGCGAGGAACTGCTTGCGGAAGAAGTACGACCCGGGCAGGGACAGCTGCAGCGCCGTGATCTGCGACGCCGAGTACACCATCACCAGGCCGAGCACGGTGATCAGCAGACTGCCGCCGAGGATCAGGTAGTAGGCGGTCAGCGGCCGGTCCCAGGCCTTGCGGGCACGGGTGTAGGCGCGGCGTACGGGGTTGTCGCGTGGCGTCCGCGTGACGGCGGGCCGCCGGGCGGCCCGCTGTACGGGAGGCCGGCCGGTACGGCTACTGGGCATCAGCGGCTCCGCCCGCTCCGGCGGACGGTGCCGCTTCCGCTGTGCCACCGGCGTGAAGTCGCCGACGATGCGCCGACCACGATGGCGTCACGCGTCCCTCCCAAGGGTCCCGAGGCGCCTGGGTCCCGCCGTCAGGCGCTCGCGGCGCCGAGTTCGCGAACCGCCTCCGCGAAAGCGTCACCGCGCTTGTTGTAGTTGGCGAACATGTCCATGGAGGCGCAGGCCGGAGCCAGCAGCACCGTGTCACCGGCCTGAGCGAGCCCTCGCGCCTCCTGGACCGCCGCGAGCATCGCCCCAGTGTCGTTCCGGTCGAGGTCGACGACCGGGACTTCCGGCGCGTGTCGCGCCAGCGCTTCGCCGATCAGCGCGCGATCCGCGCCGATCAGGACGACGCCCCGAAGCCGCGGTGCCGACTTGGCGACCAGCTCGTCGAAGGTCGCGCCCTTGGCGAGCCCGCCCGCGATCCAGACGATCGACTCGTACGCCGCCAAAGAGGCTTCCGCGGCATGCGTGTTGGTGGCTTTGGAGTCGTCTACGTACGCGACCCCGTCCACATCGGCGACGTGCGCGATGCGGTGGGCGTCGGGGCTGAAGGCCCGCAGCCCGTCGCGTACGGCCGAGGCGGGCACTCCGTAGGCGCGCGCAAGGGCCGCCGCCGCAAGGGCGTTGGCGATGTTGTGCGGAGCCGGCGGATGGACGTCCGAGACCTCCGCCAGCTCCTGGGCGTTCTTCTGCCGGTTCTCGACGAAGGCGCGGTCGACCAGGATGCCTTCCACGACGCCGAGTTGGGACGGACCGGGCGTGCCGAGCGTGAAGCCGATCGCCCGGCAGCCCTCCTCGACGTCCGCCTCGCGCACCAGGTCCTCGGTGGCCTTGTCCGCCACGTTGTAGACGCAGGCGACCCGATTCCCTTCGTAGATACGGCCCTTGTCGGCGGCGTACGCCTCCATGGAGCCGTGCCAGTCGAGGTGGTCGGGCGCCAGATTCAGTACGGCGGCGGAGTGGGCGCGCAGGGAGGGCGCCCAGTGCAGCTGGTAGCTGGAGAGTTCGACGGCGAGGACGTCGTACTGCTCGTCGCCGAGGACCGCGTCGAGGAGCGAGACGCCGATGTTGCCGACCGCCGCCGTGCGCAGGCCCGCCGCCTTCAGGATGGAGGCGAGCATCTGGACGGTCGTGGTCTTGCCGTTGGTGCCGGTGACCGCGAGCCACGGCGCGGCGTCGGGACCGCGCAGCCGCCAGGCGAGTTCGACGTCGCCCCAGACCGGGACGCCCGCCGCGGCGGCCGCGGCGAACAGCGGCTTGTCCGGCTTCCAGCCGGGCGCGGTCACGATGAGCTCGGTGCCCTCGGGCAGGGTGCTGCATCCCTCAGCGGCTCCGCCGCGGGCGTCACCGAGGCGCACGGTGATGCCGAGCGCCTCCAATTCCGCGGCCTGGGCCCGGGAGCGCTCGTCGTCGCCGTCGTTGACGACGGTGACGACCGCTCCGAGGCCGTGCAGCACCTTGGCCGCCGGGATGCCCGAGACGCCGAGCCCGGCGACAGTGACGCTCTTGCCCTGCCAGTCGGTCACTTCTTGGCTGCCCATCCTGCGTAGAAGAGGCCCAGTCCCACAATGACGCACATGCCCTGAATGATCCAGAAGCGGACCACCACAAGGACTTCGGACCACCCCTTGAGTTCGAAGTGGTGCTGGAGTGGCGCCATGCGGAAGACGCGCTTGCCGGTCAGCCGGAAGGAGCCGACCTGGATGACGACCGACATGGTGATCAGGACGAAGAGGCCGCCGAGGAGCGCGACGAGCAGCTCCGTGCGGGAGCAGATCGCGAGACCGGCGAGCGCACCGCCGAGGGCCAGCGAACCGGTGTCACCCATGAAGATCTTGGCCGGCGAGGTGTTCCACCACAGGAAGCCGAAGCAGGCGCCCATCAGGGCGGAGGCGACCACCGCGAGGTCCAGTGGGTCGCGCACCTCGTAACAGGCGGCGGGGTTGGTCAGGGTCGCCGCGTTGGCGCAGGACTCCTGGAACTGCCAGACACCGATGAAGGTGTAGGCACCGAACACCATCGTCGCGGCGCCGGTGGCGAGGCCGTCCAGGCCGTCCGTCAGGTTCACGCCGTTCGACATGGCGAGAATCATGAACAGCGCCCAGACAACGAACAGCACCGGGCCGATGGACCAGCCGAAGTCCTGGACGAAGGAGAGCTTCGTGGAGGCCGGGGTGTTGCCCCGGTTGTCGGCGAACTGCAGGGCAAGGACCGCGAAGGCGATACCCACGATCAGCTGGCCGGCCATCTTCGCCTTGGCCCGCAGACCGAGCGAGCGCCGCTTGACGATCTTGATGTAGTCGTCCAGGAAGCCGACCAGGCCCATGCCCGCCATCAGGCCGAGCACCAGCAGGCCCGAGAACGTGGGCGGGTAGCCCGTGATCACCTTCGACAGGAAGTACGCGATGATCGTCGCCAGGATGAAGGCGATACCACCCATGGTCGGCGTACCGCGCTTGCTGTGGTGCTCGCGCGGGCCGTCATCGCGGATGTACTGCCCGTAGCCCTTGCGGGCCAGCAACTTGATCAGCAGCGGTGTGCCGATCAAGGTCAGGAACAGACCAATGACTCCCGCGAACAGGATCTGCTTCATCATCGGGCGGCAACCTCACCCTCGGCACCGCTGTCGAGCAGCGCCTGGGCCACCCGTTCGAGCCCGACCGACCTGGACGCCTTCACGAGTACGACGTCTCCTGGGCGCAGTTCACTGCGCAACAGGTCGACAGCCGCCTGTGCGTCGGACACGTGCACCGACTCCTCACCCCACGAACCCTCGTTATATGCGCCCAGTTGGAGCCAGGACGCTTCCCTGCCCCCGACCGCGACGAGCTTGCTGACGTTGAGCCGGACGGCGAGCCGTCCGACCGCGTCGTGCTCGGCGAGCGCCTCGTCACCGAGCTCGGCCATCTCACCGAGCACCGCCCACGTACGGCCCCCCTTCGCCTGTGAGGCTTTGCCCATGGCCGCGAGCGCGCGCAGGGCGGCTCGCATGGACTCGGGGTTCGCGTTGTAGGCGTCGTTGACGACCGTCACGCCGTCCGGGCGCTCGGTGACCTCCATCCGCCAGCGGGAGAGGGAGCCCGCCTCGGAGAGCGCCACGGCGATCTCGTCTGCGGACATGCCCAGCTCATGGGCGACGGCGGCCGCGGCGAGCGCGTTCGACACGTGATGCTCACCGTACAGGCGCATGGTCACGTCACTGCACCCGGAGGGTGTGCGAAGGCTGAAGGCGGGCTGTCCATTGTCCGTGAGACGGACGTTCTCGGCGCGTACGTCCGCTTCGTCGGACTCCCCGAAGAGGAGCACGCGTGCCTTCGTACGGGACGCCATGGCGCGTACGAGGGGATCGTCGGCGTTGAGGATCGCGGTGCCGTCCTCCGGGAGGGCCTCGACGATCTCACCCTTCGCCTGTGCGATGTGTTCGCGGCCGCCGAACTCGCCGATGTGGGCGGTGCCGACGTTGAGGACGAGGCCGATCTTCGGAGGCGTCAGATCCGTGAGGTAGCGGATGTGGCCGACGCCGCGGGCGCCCATCTCCAGCACGAGGAACCTGGTCTCCTCGGTGGCGCTGAGCGCGGTGAGCGGCAGTCCGATCTCGTTGTTGAGCGAACCGGGCGTGAAGACGGTCGGCGCCTTGCGCCGCAGCACCTGCGCGATGAGGTCCTTGGTGCTGGTCTTGCCCGCGGAGCCGGTGAGGGCCACGAGGGTCGCGCCGAGCCGTTCGACGACATGGCGGGCGAGGGCACCGAGGGCTGCCCGCACGTCCGCGACGACGATCGCGGGCACGCCGACGGGGCGGGACGCCAGGAGGGCGACCGCGCCCGCCTCGATCACCGCCTCGGCGAAGTCATGGCCGTCCACCCGCTCGCCCACGAAGGCGACGAAGAGGCTGCCGGACTCCACCTCACGGGAGTCCCGGACGACCGGTCCGGTGATCTGTACCGACAGATCCGGTATGTCGTAGGTCTGCCCGCCGACGACTGCTGCGATCTCGGCGAGAGAGAGGGCGATCACAAGTTCATCCCTGGGTCTTCTGGATAGCTTCGCGAAGCACCTGGCGGTCGTCGAAGGGACGCACCACCCCGGCGATGTCCTGGCCCTGCTCATGGCCCTTGCCGGCGACCAGCACCGTGTCACCCGGCTCTGCGCGGGCGACGGCGGCGGCGATGGCCGCGGCCCGGTCCTCGAAGACCTGGACCTCGCCGCGCTCGTGCGCGGGCACGGACGCCGCGCCCTGAAGCATGGTCGCGAGGATCGCGAGGGGGTCCTCTGAGCGGGGGTTGTCGGAGGTCAGTACCGCGGTGTCGGCGAGCCGGGCCGCCGCCGCGCCCATCGGCATCCGCTTGGTCGTGTCCCGGTCGCCACCGCAGCCGAGCACCACGTGCAGGCGGCCGCTGGTCACCTTGCGCAGAGCGCGCAGGACCGATTCGACAGCGTCCGTCTTGTGGGCGTAGTCGACGACGGCGAGGTAGGGCTGGCCCGCGTCCACGCGCTCCAGGCGGCCCGGCACGCCCGGTACGGCGGCGATGCCGTCCGCGGCGGTCTGCGGGTCGAGCCCGGCGGCGGCGAGGGCGACGATCGCGGCGAGCGTGTTCGCCACGTTGAAGGGGCCCGCGAGCGGCGACCTGGCGGTGATCCGCTCCCCCTTGGGGCCGACCACGGTGAACGTCGAGTCCATGGGGCCGACTTCGACGCCCTCGGCGCGCCAGTCGGCGTCCGGGTGGCCCTCGGCGGAGAAGGTGACGACCGGGACGGTCGCTTCCTCGGTGAGCCTGCGGCCGTACTCGTCGTCGAGGTTGATGACGCCGAGTCTGCTGCGTTTCGGTGTGAACAGCTGCGCCTTGGCCCGGAAGTAGTCCTCCATGTCGGAGTGGAACTCCATGTGTTCCGGGCTGAGGTTGTTGAAGACGGCGATGTCGAAGACACAGCCGTCGACGCGGCCGAGGACCAGCGCGTGGCTGGAGACCTCCATCGCGACCGCGTCGACGCCGCGCTCACGCATGACCGCGAACAGCGCCTGGAGGTCGGTGGCTTCGGGGGTGGTGCGCTCCGACTTGATGCGCTCGTCGCCGATGCGCGTCTCGACGGTGCCGATGAGCCCCACCCGTCGCCCACCACCGCCCTCAACCGACGACGCTTCGCGCCGGCCCCTCTCGTCCGTGGACCGGACCGTCTTCAGGCCGCCCTCGATGAGGTAGGCCGTCGTGGTCTTGCCGGAGGTGCCGGTGATGCCGATCTGGAGCAGATCGCGGCCGGGGTGGCCGTAGATCGTGGCCGCCAGCTCGCCCATCCGCCCGCGAGGGTCGTCGACGACGAGAACCGGGAGGCCGGTGGCCGCGGCGCGCTCGGCGCCGGCCGGGTCGGTCAGGACGCCGACGGCACCGAGGCCGGCCGCCTGGGTCACGAAGTCGGCGCCATGAAGGCGGGCGCCGGGCAGGGCGGCGTACAGGTCGCCGGGGCGCACGGCACGGGAGTCATGGGTGATGCCCGTGACCTCCGCGGTCGACGCCGGGGCGGTGGCACCCAGCTGACCGGCCAGCTCCGCGAGGGGTGCGGCGGAGACGTGAACCGGTCGCGGCGGCCCCGGATATGTCACAGGAACGCCCTTCTGGGTGGTTTGGGACTGATCAGCGTGTGGCACGGCGGTGAGCGTACCGGGCGTACCCCCGCCGGAGCGAAGCGAGGGGTTCGGCGGGGGCTGTTTCCGGGAGGCCGGGGTGATCGTTGTCACGAGCTGTTCCTGGTCCGTTGTGCTTGGGGGGCCGGTCAGGGCGTACGGTCGGAGTGGATCAAGGTCTGTCGCAGAGGGTCACGGCTTGAACGTGACGGGCAGTCTGACGGGCTGGGCCCCGGTGGGCGGGACCTGGAGGGTCTTCAGGGCGAACTCCATGACCTGCTTGTAGATGGGTCCGCAGATCTGGCCGCCGAAGTAGCTGCCCTTGGTGGCGTTCTGGATCACGCAGTAGACGGTGATCCGCGGGTTGTCCGCGGGGGCGAAGCCGGCGAACGACGACGTGTAGCCGCGGTACTTGCCGGTGGCCGGATCCACGCGGTTGGCCGTACCCGTCTTGCCCGCGACGCGATAGCCGGGGATGCGCGCCTTGACGCCGGTGCCCTGCTCGTCGTCCACGACGGACTCCAGCATCTGGGCGAGGGTCTTCGCCGTCTTCTCGCTCACGACCCTGGTCTTCTTGGGCTGGCCGGCGGGGATGAAGCGGCCGTCGGGCCCCTCCGTGCCGCGCACCAGCGTCGGCTCGATCCGTACGCCGCCGTTGGCGATCGTCGAGTAGACGGACGCCGCCTGCATCGCGTTGATCGACACACCCTGGCCGAAAGGAATCGTGTACTGCTGCGACGTGGACCATGTGTCGGGCGAGGCGAGGATGCCCGCCGTCTCGCCGGGGAAGCCGAGCCCGGTGTGGCTGCCGATGCCGAACTTGCGCAGATACGAGTAGAGGACCTTGTTGGCCTCCTTCTGCGTCTTGCCGAGCTGGCCGGTCGCCAGGATGGTGCCGATGTTGCTGGACTTGGCGAGCACGCCATTGAGCGTCAGGTACCAGGTCGGGTGGTCGATGTCGTCATGGAAAAGCCGGTCGCCGCGATGCAGCCGGTTGGGCACGACCACGTGCGTGTCCGGCGTCGCCACGTTCTCCTCGAGGACGGCGGCCATCGAGGTCAGCTTGGCGGTGGAGCCGGGCTCGTAGGCGTCTTCCAGGCTCCAGTTGTGCAGGGCGTTCGCGTCGGCCTCGGAGAGGTCGTTCGGGTCGAAGCCGGGCGAGTTGGCCATAGCGAGGATCTCGCCGGTCCGGGTGTCCTGCACTATCACGTACCCGCGGTCCGCCTCGGACTTCTTCACCTGCTCGGAGATGGCATTCTGCGCGGCCCACTGGATGTCGCGGTCGATGGTCAGCTCGACGTCGGAGCCGGCCACGGCGGGCGTCTCGGTGGAGCCCGCCGTCGGCACCTGACGGCCGCCGGACTGGGCGTAGCGGATCTTGCCGTCCTTGCCGGCGAGCTCCTTGTTCAGCTGCTGCTCGAGTCCGCCGCCGCCCTTGCCGTCGGCGTTGACCCAGCCCAGCAGCCCGGCGGCGAGATCACCGTTGGGGTACACACGCTTGCTGGCCGGGACCGCGAGGACGCCCGCGAGGACATTGACAGTGCTGGGGTCGGTCTCCGCCTTCGCCAGGAACGTGTTCTTCAGGTCCTTGATCTGCGTCCACACCTGGGGGGTCTGCCGGTGCGCGAGCAGGGTGTAGCGGGTGTTCTTCGTCCGCAGCTTCTTCGCGATCGTGTCCACGTCCTGGCCGATCATCGGGGCGAGCAGCGCGGCGGCCTGTTCGGGCGCGTCCGTCACCTTCGTCGCCTTCTGCGTGAACATCGTCGGATCGGCCGTGATGTCGTACGCGTCCACGCTCGTCGCCAGCTCGACGCCGTTGCGGTCGGTGATCCCGCCGCGCTCGGCGGCCAGCGTGCGCCCGACATAGCGGTTCTGCTCGGCCTTCGCTGCGTAGGTGCTCGCGTCCACGGCCTGCACCTGAAGCAGCCGTACGACGAAGGCGATCATCACCAGGGTCAGCGCGAGGCTGACCATCCGCAGGCGGGGGCGTGGGTTGCCGAGCCGGATGACACGCGGACCGTTCGGCCGGGATGTGCCCGGGCGGCGCGCGGGGCGGGCACCGGGTCCCGGGCGCCGCTGGCCCCCGGGACGTACGGGCCTGGCGGGTCCGGGCACGCGACGGCGCGGCGGTTCCCTGTCGGACACTTCCGTCACCTGCCGGGGGTCGTGGAGGGCTGTGCGGACGGGGTGGGGGCCTGAGCCGAGGGGCCCGCCGTGGCGGATGGAGACGGCCGCGGGGCGGGTGTGGAGGGCTGCGTGGAAGGCGTGGACGGCTGCGTGGCTGGCGACAGGGTCTGGCCCGGGGACGTGGCGAGAGCCTCGGGCGCGGGGACCTTCGGGGGTCGCGCGGCGGACTGCCGGGCGGCTCCCGGGACGCCCATGACGGTGCCGTCGGGGTTGAGGAAGGCCGGGTCGCCGCCGGGGACCATGCCCAGTTCGCGGGCGCGCTGCTGCAGGGCGTCGGGGGCGGCGTAGGCGTCCACGTCCCGCTGGAGGGCCTGCTCCTCGTCGGTGAGACTCTTGGTGTCCTTCTGCAGGTCATCGAGGCGGAACGCGCCTTCGCTGAGCGCGGAGTTCAGCACGAGGAGCCCGATGAGACCGCCGCCGAGCAGGAGGACGACCAGCAGGACGAAGGGGGCGCGGGCTGCCTGTCCGGCACCGGCCGGCAGCAGCCGTGCGAGCCGGGCGGCCCGCCCTCTGAGTTCGGGTTTCCTGCTCACGCACCCTCCCTGTCGGTTTGTTCGCCGGGGGCCTGGGGTCTGCTCTCCGCCGGCCCTGTGGGTTCGTCTTCCGCGGGTTTGGTTTCCCGACTCACGACCGTCCGGTGAGTCTGGATCCCCAACCCGGTGCGGACTCACGCGCCCCGCCCTCACCCTGCCTCACTCGGCGTCGTCCTCACGGATGCGCTGCGCCCCCCGCAGCCGTGCGGGAGCCGCCCGCCGGTTCTCGGCGACCTCTTCCTCGGTGGGCAGCTCGGCACCGCGGGTGAGCAGCTTGAGCCGCGGCTGGTAGCGCTCGGGGACGACCGGCAGGCCGGGCGGCGCGGTGGAGGCGGCGCCGGCCGCGAACACCTGCTTGACCAGCCGGTCCTCCAGCGAGTGGTACGACAGGACGGCGATGCGGCCCCCCACGGCGAGCTCCTTCACGGCCGCGGGAATCGCCCTCTCCAGGACGCTGAGTTCGCCGTTGACCTCGATGCGCAACGCCTGGAAGGTGCGCTTGGCGGGGTTGCCGCCGGTGCGCTTGGCCGCCTGCGGGAGCGCGTCGCGGATCAGCTCGACCAGCCGCGCGCTGTTGCTGAAGGGCTCCTTCTCGCGTTCGCGCACGATCGCGGAGACGATCCGCTTGGCCTGCTTCTCCTCGCCGTACGCCCGCAGGATCCGCACCAGTTCGCCCGCCGGGTAGGTGTTGAGCACCTCGGCCGCGCTGATGCCGGTCGTCTGGTCCATGCGCATGTCGAGCGGGGCGTCCTGCGCGTACGCGAACCCGCGCTCCGCCTCGTCGAGCTGCATGGAGGAGACGCCGAGGTCGAACAGGACCCCCTGGACGCGCGGGATGCCCAGGCGGTCGAGGACATCGGGCAATTCGTCGTAGACGGCGTGCACGAGGGTGGCGCGCTCACCGAAGGGGGCGAGCCGCTCCCCGGAGAGGCGCAGCGCCTCCTTGTCGCGGTCCAGGGCCACCAGACGGGCCTCGGGGAAGTGGGTGAGGAGCGCCTCGCTGTGGCCGCCGAGCCCCAGGGTGCAGTCGACGACGACGGCTCCCGGCTCGGCCAGGGCAGGGGCCAACATGTCCAGGCACCGCTGGAGCATCACCGGGACGTGTCGACTCTCGCTCAAGGGGCCCTCTCAGTTCCGGCGCGCCGTACGCACCGCCGGGTCCCCACCCGCTCGAGAAGGGGAGGCCTGCTGGCGCCGGGTGAGTGGCGTCAGCCGACCGGGAGCGGGAGGAGGCCGAGCCGTACGTACGCGCCGCGCACGCGGGGGAGACGCCGGAAAATCGCCGGGCCTCCAGGGGAAAACAGTCCAGCAGGGAGAGCCTCGCCTCCCGCTTCGCGTCACTTTAGTCCACGCTGTCTCGCGGTCAATCAACCGGCTTGCGCGTCGCCGGGCCCGCCCCCGATGAAGCGGCAAATCCGTAAGAATCACCCGTACGGGTGGGCCGATACTGCCCGTGTGGGTTACCTCACACCAAGCCACCATGACGTTCTTTGTCCCTGTCTCACAGCGGGCCTCCGCCCCAGGTGACCGTTACCGTCATGGGTATGACGACTTCCGCATCCGTTCCCACCGAGCCCGAAGGCGCCATAGCCACCAAGGGCACCGTGACCGACCGCCTCGTCGACGCGAACGAGCGGTACGCCTCCGCGTTCACCGACCCCGGGATGGACGCCCGTCCCGTGCTGCGCGTCGCGGTGGTGGCGTGCATGGACGCCCGGCTCGACCTGCACGCCGCGCTCGGCCTGGCGCTGGGCGACTGCCACACCATCCGCAACGCCGGCGGGGTCGTCACCGATGACGTGATCCGTTCCCTCACGATCAGCCAGCGGGCGCTCGGCACCCGCAGCGTGGTCCTCATCCACCACACCGGCTGCGGCCTGGAGAACCTCACCGAGGACTTCCGGCACGAGCTGGAGGACGAGGTCGGCCAGCGTCCCGCCTGGGCGGTGGAGGCCTTCCGGGACGTCGACCAGGACGTACGGCAGTCGATGCAGCGCGTGCGCACCTCTCCGTTCCTGCTGCACACCGACGACGTACGCGGCTTCGTCTTCGACGTGACGACCGGTCTTCTGCGCGAGATCGACCCCGCCTGACCGGCTCCGCAGGACTCGCAGGCGCCGTCCGCCGGAGACTCGGGCGACGCTCTCTTCACGAAAAACCCCAGCCTTCCGATGCCCAAAGGGCCGTAAGACCCGACATATCGCGGCCAGTTATCCACAGGCGAGTGACACGAACCGGTAACGGCAACAAGAATGCGGGTGTGGCGTCACGCGGAACTTTTCACGCGTGGTGTCCGTGTTTCGGGGTGGGCCGGTCCGCACAGGGCGTCGGCCCGAGAACGGGCCGAGGAGGGCCGGGTGACGACCTATGACGATCGAGCGAGCCTTACAGATCTGACCGCCACTGTGGAGCGTGTCCGCAGTTCGGTGGAAGGAGTGATCGAAGGCAAGCCTGAGGTCGTACGGCTTTCGCTGACCGTACTGCTCGCCGAGGGACATCTCCTCATCGAGGATGTCCCGGGCGTCGGCAAGACCATGCTCGCCAAGGCACTGGCGCGGTCCATCGACTGCTCGGTGCGGCGCATCCAGTTCACGCCCGACCTGCTGCCCTCGGACATCACGGGTGTGTCCATCTGGGACCAGCAGCGCCGGGACTTCGAGTTCAAGCCGGGCGCGATCTTCGCGCAGATCGTGATCGGCGACGAGATCAACCGCGCGTCGCCCAAGACGCAGTCCGCGCTCCTGGAGTCGATGGAGGAGCGCCAGGTCACCATCGACGGGCAGACCTACGAACTGCCCAGCCCCTTCATGGTGGTGGCCACGCAGAACCCGGTCGAGATGGAGGGCACCTACCCGCTGCCCGAGGCACAGCGCGACCGCTTCATGGCCCGTGTCTCCATCGGCTACCCCAGCGCGGACGCCGAGTTGCAGATGCTGGACATCCACGGCGCGGTGAACCCGCTGGACGACCTCCAGCCGGTGGCGCACGCGCACGAGATCGTGAAACTGATCGACGCGGTCCGCACGGTCCATGTCGCCGACCCGGTGCGGCGCTACGCGGTGGACCTGGTCGCGGCCACGCGCACGCACCCCGACCTCAGACTCGGCGCCTCGCCGCGCGCCACGCTGCACCTGCTGCGCGCGGCGAAGGCGTCCGCAGCCCTGAGCGGCCGGGAGTACGCGCTGCCGGACGACGTCCAGGCACTCGCCGTCGCGGTCCTGGCCCACCGCCTGCTGCCCACGGCCCAGGCGCAGTTGAACCGCCGCACGTCCGAGCAGGTCGTCCAGGAGATCCTGCAGCGCACCCCCGTCCCCGCGGCTCCCCATCAGCAGGCCGGCTTCACGATGGGCCGCGGCACACCCGCGTACGGCCAGCAGCCACCCCGGAGGCTGTGATGACGCAAGGGGGGGCGGGGAGCACCGGGCACACCGCCGAGGAGGACAAGGGCGGGCTGCGCACCGCGCTCGCCGGGCTCACCACGCGCGGGCGCTCCTTCCTGGCCGCCGGAGTCGCCGCCGCGATCTGCGCGTACGTCCTGGGACAGAGCGATCTGCTCCGGGTCGGCCTGCTCCTCGCGGTCCTGCCGCTGGTCTGCGCGACGGTGCTGTACCGCACCCGCTACCGGGTCGCGGGCAGCCGCAGGCTCTCCCCCGGGCGCGTGCCCGCCGGTTCCGAGGCCCGCGTCCATCTGCGGATGGACAACGTCTCGCGGCTGCCCACCGGACTGCTGATGCTCCAGGACCGGGTGCCGTACGTGCTCGGTCCGCGGCCCCGGTTCGTCCTGGACCGGGTCGAGGCGGGCGGCCGGCGCGAGGTGTCCTACCGCGTGCGCTCGGACCTGCGCGGCCGCTACCCGCTGGGACCGCTGCAGCTGCGGCTCACCGACCCGTTCGGGATGTGCGAACTGACCCGCTCCTTCTCGACGTACGACACGCTGACGGTCATCCCGCGCGTGGAGGCGCTGCCGCCGGTGCGGCTGACCGGTGAGGTGAAGGGGTACGGCGACGGACGGCAGCGCTCGCTCGCACTGGCCGGCGAGGACGACATCATCCCGCGCGGGTACCGCTACGGCGACGACCTGCGCCGGGTGCACTGGCGCCTGACCGCGCGCTACGGCGAGTTGATGGTCCGCCGCGAGGAGCAGCCGCAGCGCTCGCGCTGCACGGTGCTGCTCGACACCCGGGGCATCGCCTTCCAGGGCGCGGGCCCGGACTCGGCCTTCGAGTGGGCCGTCTCGGGTACGGCGTCGACGCTGGTGCACATGCTCGAACGAGGCTTTTCGGTACGGCTGTTGACCGACACCGGCAGCTCGGTGCCCGGCGAGGGCGCCGACGGGTTCGCGGGCGCCAGCCAGGAGTCGGCGGACGCGGCCGGAATGATGATGGACACACTCGCCGTCATCGACCACTCGGACGGCACGGGCCTGTCCCGTGCGTACGACGTGCTGCGCGGTGGGAACGAGGGGCTGCTGATCGCCTTCCTCGGCGATCTCGACGAGGAGCAGGCGACGGTGCTCGGCAAGATGCGCCAGCGCAGCGGCGGAGCTGTCGCCTTCTTGCTGGACAGCGAGACCTGGGTGCGGGAACCGGCCGACGCCCCCGGCGCGTTGGACAGTAGCGAGGATCGACTGCGCATGCTGCGCGAGGCGGGCTGGACCGCCGTGACGGTGCCGCGGGGGGCCGGGCTCGCCGACCTGTGGCGGGAGGCGGACCGCCAGCGCACGCAGGTCGCGTCGACGGGGACTTCGGCGGGGGGAGACGGCTCATGAGCGGGCGCGCGCGACTGGCACTGTGCGCGGCGGCGGCCACGCTGATGGCTGCCTGCGCCCTGCTGCCGCTGGTCGACCCGGCGACCTGGATCTTCCAGGCGGCGTTCCTGCTGGCGGTGCAGACCGGTGTGGGCGCGCTGACCCGGCGGGTTCCGCTGGCCCGGCCGCTGACCGTGGCGGTGCAGGCGCTGGTGACGCTGATGCTGGTGACGCTGTCCTTCGCCCGGCAGCAGGCCGTCTTCGGGATCGTCCCGGGGCCCGAGGCCTTCGATCATTTCGGGTTGCTGTTCCAGGCGGGCACCGACGACATCGAGCGGTATTCGATTCCGGCACCACTGTCCGACGGCATCCGGCTGATGCTGATCGGCGGCGTCCTGGTGATCGGGCTCGCCGTGGACGCGCTCGCGGTGACGTACCGCAGCGCGGCGCCCGCGGGACTGCCGCTGCTCGCGATGTACTCGGTCGCCGCGGGGCTCTCCGGCGGCGGCGCCGCGTGGCTGTGGTTCCTGCTCGCGGCCGCCGGCTATCTGATGCTGCTCCTGGCCGAGGGCCGCGACCGGCTCTCGCAGTGGGGCCGCGTCTTCGGCGGGGCGCCTCGCGCACCGGGCCCCGACTCCGCGGGCGGCGCCGTCGCGCCGGTCCGCACCGGGCGGCGCATCGGCGCGGTCGCCCTGGGCATCGCCCTGGTGATGCCGCTCGGCCTGCCCTCGCTCGACGGCGGCCTGCTGGGCAGCACGGGGACGGGTGTCGGCAACGGGCCCGGGGGCGGCGGCACGATCTCCGCGGTGAACCCGCTGGTCTCGCTCCGCGACAGCCTGAACGTGGACGAGGACCGCGAGGTCATGTCGTACCGCACCAACACCGACGACACCCAGGACCTCTATCTGCGGATCGTCTCCCTGGACGAGTTCGACGGCACGGCCTGGAAGCCCGCCCAGCGGCACATCGAGGGCGTGCCGGACACTTTCCCGACGCCGATCGGCCTGGGCGGCGACGTGCGGCGGAACTCGGTCCAGACCAGTCTCCAGGCGGCCGACTGGTACGCGCAGGACTGGCTCCCCATGCCGTACCCGGCCAGCAAGGTGAACATCAAGGGCAGCTGGCGGTACGAGCCCGTGGGACGCACGCTCGTCGGCGACCACGGCCAGAACACACGCGGCATGCGGTACGACGTCACCAGCCTGATAGTGCAGCCGACCGCGGAGCAGCTCGCGAACGCGCCGGAACCGCCGACGGCGCTGAAGCGCGAGTTCACCCAGGTGCCCGAGTCGTTGCCCGCGGTGGTGGAGACGACCGCGCGCAGGGTCACCGAGGGCTCGGCGAACCACTACGAGCAGGCGGTCAAGCTCCAGGACTACTTCGCCGTCACCGGCAATTTCCGCTACGACACACAGGTCCAGGTCGGCAGCGGCTCCGCCGCGATCGCCCGCTTCCTGAGGGACAAGGAAGGCTTCTGCGTCCACTTCTCCTTCTCGATGGCCGCGATGGCCCGGACGCTCGGGATACCGGCCCGTGTGGCGGTGGGCTTCACACCCGGCTCCCCGGACGCGGACGGTTCGATGAGCGTGATGCTGCGGGACGCACACGCCTGGCCCGAGCTGTACTTCGAGGGCGTGGGCTGGACCCGCTTCGAGCCGACCCCGAACCGGGGCACGGTGCCGGAGTACACCCAGACGGACACGCCCGGTGTCGACGTACCGAGCGTGCCCAGGCCGACGCAGTCCGCGTCCACGGCGCCCTCCGCCGCCCCGTCGGCGAGCGAGAGCTGCACGGCGCAGCAGCGGAAGCTGGAAGCGTGCCCGAGCACGTCCGCGCCGGCGGCGGCGAGCGCCCATGACGACGACTGGCCGTGGTTCAAGATCCTCGGGCTGACCCTGGTGGGGCTCCTCGTACTGGGAGTGCCCTTGCTGCCGATGCTGTGGCGGATGCGGATACGGGCCGTCCGGCTCGGCGGGCACGGCCGCACCGAGGCGGACGCGGCGGCGTACACGCTGGGGGCCTGGCAGGAGGTGACCGATACGGCGTGGGACTACGGGATCGCGCCGGAGGAGTCGCAGACGCCGCGCAAGGCCGCCGCGCGAATCGTCCGTCTCGGGAAGCTCGATCCGACGGCCTCGGATGCGGTGCACCACCTCGCAGCGGCCGTGGAGCAGGTCCTCTACGCCCCGCGTCCCCGACCGGTGGCGGGCCTCGCGGACGACGCGCGCCGTATCGCGGAGGCCCTGAGCACCTCCGCGAGCCGCCCAGCCCGCCTCCGCGCGCTTCTCGCGCCCCGCTCGGCCGTCCGTGTGGCCTGGGCGGTCTCGACCCGCTGGGCGGCCCTGACGGCCCGTCTCGCGGCCCGCAGGGAGACACTGCTGCGCCGCCCCTCGGGACACAACAGCTGACGGTCAGCGGCGGCGTGTGAAGGGCCCGCACCCCGGCCGGGGTGCGGGCCCTTCACACGCCGCCGCGAAACCGCACGCCGCCGCGAAACCGCACGCCGCCGCGAAACCACATGCCGCCGCACAACATGACGGCGCGCGTTGGATTCCCCGCGGGCCCCGCCACGGGTCGGGCAGCCGATGCGCGGTTTCAGGGCGTCCCTGAGTTTCAGGGCGTGATGGAGGGGTGTCCACCCGGTTGGGCGGACACCCCCTCATGTGGGTGCGTGTCTTTGGCTGCGGCGCCCTGGGGCTAATGGCCCTCTTCGTCGCGGCGGCGCTGCCAGCGTTGTTCGATGCGGTCCATCAAGGAGCGGCGTTGCCTCGGGTGGTGCCGACGGGCGCCGGGTGCACCGGCGGCCGACTGTTCACCCGGCTTGGGGGCCTTGCGCCAACCGGTGACGGCGAGCACCGCACAGCCCAGCATGACGAGGAAGCCCACCACGCTGACCCAGATCTGCTGTGCGACCATTCCGGCCATGAGGAGCGCGATACCCACCAGGAAGCCGGCGACCGCCTGGTAGACCCGTCGCCGGGTGTACGTACGCAGCCCGCTTCCCTCAAGCGCTGTCGCGAACTTGGGATCTTCGGCGTACAGCGCTCGCTCCATCTGCTCGAGCATTCGCTGCTCGTGCTCCGAGAGCGGCACGGAGTCCTCCTCATCGTGCAGTCGCCGGGGCGACCGGGGGTCCCCTTCAGGATAGGCAGGGAATCGCCCCCGTGAAACCCGCCCCTCTACGCCAATTCGCCAACCGGAACCCGCCATGGCACCCCGATCCTCTGAGGCGTGCATTCCCCAGCGAACGGTCCGTCATGCCGGACGGCCTCCCTCGATCATACGGCGCCGGGCCCCCGATCGGGGGGTCTGTGGCGTACTCCATCTGCCGCCAAGCCCCTGATCAGCGCATCGCCCCCTTCTTTTGGCTCGTTCACCTCCGGGGCGCTCCCAGCCGGTTTCGAGATGCCGATCGTGCTCGACCCTTCGGGCCTCCGCGCGTTCGGCCTCTCGAAACCGGCGCGCCCCTGCGGCTCTCTCTCACGAGAGCCGGCTCAGCCCTCGGCCGGCCCCTGCGCCTCACCGAGCACATGGAGCTGCGTCGCCACGGACTGGAACGCGGGGAGCTCGGCCGCCGCGGCCTCCAACTTCAGCAGCGCCTCCACGGCCCCGGGCTCGGTGTCCACGAGAACCCCGGGCACCAGGTCGGCGAAGACCCGCACGCCGTGCACGGCACCGACACGCAGGCCCGCGCCCTCGACCAGGGCGGTGAGCTGTTCGGCGGTGAAGCGGTGGGGTACGGGATCGCCCTCGCCCCAGCGTCCGTCCGGGTCATCGAGTGCCTGCCTGGCCTCCTTGAAGTGCCCGGCGAGGGCGCGGGCCAGCACGGCTCCGCCCAGGCCCGCGGCGAGGAGGCTGAGGACGCCCTCGGGGCGCAGCGCGTCCACCACGTTGCGCACGCCCTCGGCCGGGTCGTCCACGTACTCCAGCACGCCGTGGCACAGCACCACGTCGTAGCCACCGCGCTCGACCACGTCGAAGAGGCCGTGTGCGTCGCCCTGGACGCCCTGCACACGGTCGGCGACGCCGGCCTCGGCGGCCCGGCGCTCCAGCGCGAACAGCGCGTTCGGGCTGGGGTCGACGACGGTGACGCGGTGGCCGAGGCGGGCCACGGGCACCGCGAAGTTGCCGCTGCCGCCCCCGGTGTCGAGTACGTCGAGGGACTCCCGCCCCGTGGCCTTGACCCGGCGGTCCAGGGCGTCCTTGAGGACCTCCCAGACCACGGCGGTACGAAGAGAAGCGCGAGGTCGAGAGGGGTCGGAGCGCAGCGACGCCGGTTGAGGGTGGTGGTGGGAGACGGGTGGGCGCATCGGGTCCGACACGGCAGTTGACTCCTCGGCGCGGCACCGCCTCTTGCGCGGCGGAGCGATCGGGCGGCCTCCCGGGCGGAGGCTTCAGGCGCCTCCACCCTATTGCCTCCGCGGCCGTGGCCGATCCTCCGTCCCACCCGGCGGATCGGGTGGGCGCGACGGGGGCACCAGCACAGCGGGCGGTGGCTCCGCTGCCGGTCAGCCGGCGTCCGGGACCTGCTGGTCTCCCTCCTGTCGTGGCTCCTGTCGTGGCTGCGGCAGGACGGGCTGCAGTACGAGCATGCGCTCGACGAGGCGCAGGAACATCGCCACGTCGCGCAGCAGGTCGTCGGCGTCGCGGCTGCTGGCCGCGCCCTGTATGCCCGCCTCGGCGCGGGCGCGGCGGGTCGCGCCCGAGGCGAACAGCGCGCTCCACTCGGTGAGTTCGGGCGCGATTTCGGGGAGCACTTCCCAGGCGCTCCGGATGCGGGCCCTGCGTCGGGGCGTGGTCTCCGGGCGTCCGCGCGCGGCGAGGACGGCGGCGGCGGTGCGCAGCGCGGCCAAGTGGGCTGTCGCATACCGCTCGTTGGGCGTGTCGAGTGCCGTCGCCTCGTCGAGTCCGGCGCGGGCCTGGGCGAGCAGATCGAGGGCGGCGGGCGGGGCCGTGGCCCGGCGCAGCACGGGGTGCACGTCGCTCGCCGGGCCGTTCAGTGAGGGGGCAGGGCCGGTGGCGCGGCGCCGGCGGGCGGCGGCCGCGGAAGAGCTGGCCATGACGAACCTCCTGTCGTCTGTGTGACGGCACTGTGGCCGTATGTGCCCATCGTGAGGTATGCCACTGACAATCCGTTCTGACCTGGCCTTTTGCTTCGATCGCAAGTTCGGGCTAGATTTTGCACTGACCAGTCAGTTCAAAAGTGGTTCCGCCACAGGCAGTGCCAGGGGATGGGGAAGCTGTGGACAGTCCGCATGGACCGGGCGTCATGGCCAGTCCATGCGGACTGGGCGTCACGGCCGAGGACTTCGGGCTCGCGGGACCCCGCGGCTGGGCTTTCCGCGGAGTCTCCTTCGACGCGGAGCCCGGCTCGCTGATCGCGATCGAGGGACCGTCCGGATCCGGCCGCACGTGCCTGCTGCTCGCGCTCACGGGCCGGATGAAGCCCACCGAGGGGACGGCCACCATGGGTGCGTCCAGGCTGCCGAAGCAGATGGCCGCCGTGCGGCGCGTGAGCGCGCTCGCGCACGTACCCGGCGTGACCGATCTGGATCCGGCCCTGACCGTGGGAGAGCACCTGCGTGAACGGGCGCTGTTGCAGCGGCGGTTCGGCGGCTCCCTGCGCGGGTTTCTGCGACCGCGCAGAGAGCGGGTCACGGAGACCGAGCTGCGGATCGACACCGCGCTGGCCACCGCCGGTCTCGACCGGGAGGCCCTGCCCAAGGGCTCCCGGACCGCCGTACGCGACCTGGAGCGGCTCGAAGCCCTGCGACTGTCCCTGGCGCTGGCGCTCATCGGCCGCCCTCAGCTCCTCGGCGTCGACGACACCGACCTGAAGCTCTCGGACGCCGAACGGACCGAAGCCTGGGCCCTGTTGAAGTCGCTCGCCGAGTCCGGCACCACGGTCGTGGCGGTGTGCAGCGAGGCCCCCGAGGGCGCCACCGTCGTCAACCCCCAGAAGAGCGGGCGGAAGGAGACGGCCGATGCGCTCGCCGAAACTGGCCGCGCTTGAGCTCAGGCGCTTCGGCCGGGGCAGGCTGCCGCGCGCCGCGCTGGCCGCGCTCCTGTTGCTGCCCCTGCTGTACGGCGCGCTCTACTTGTGGTCGTTCTGGGATCCGTACGCCCGTCTCGACCGCATCCCCGTGGCGCTGGTGAACGACGACGAGGGGGCCACGGCCGCGGGCAAGAAGGTCTCGGCGGGCGACGACATCACCAAGGGGCTGCGGGACAGCGACGTCTTCGCGTGGCACGAGGTGGGCGCCGCCGAGGCCCGCCGGGGCGTCGAGGACGGCACGTACTACCTGTCGCTGACGGTGCCGGGCGACTTCAGCGAGAGGATCGCGTCCAGCTCCGGCGACGTGCCGGAGACGGGCGCGCTCCAGGTGCGTACGAACGACGCGAACAACTACATCGTCGGGCAGATCTCCCGGACGGTGTTCAGCGAGGTGCGCACGGCCGCGTCCACGAAGGCCTCGCGGTCGTTCCTCGACAAGATCTTCATCTCGTTCTCGGACATCCACGGGGCGACCGTGAAGGCCGCCGAGGGGGCCGACCGGCTCAAGGACGGGATCGGCAAGGCGAAGCAGGGCGCCAAGGATCTCGCGGACGGTCTGGAGGAGGCCAAGAAGGGCAGCGGGAAGCTCTCCGGGGGCCTGAAGAAGCTCAACAAGGGCGCGGGCGACCTGGAGGACGGTTCACGCCAGGTCGCGGAGGGCACGCAGTCGCTGGCCGACAAGGTCAACGGGGCCGCGGACAAGGTGGGCCCCTTCCTGAAGGACAACGAGAAGTCGATCGGCGACACGGCCCAGCTCGTCGCCGACTCCGCCGCCGGGATCCGCCACAACCTCGACACCCTGGTGGAGACGGCTCCGGCCGCGGCCAAGGGAGCCCACACTGCCTCCGGCACGCTGAACACCGTCTACAAGGCGCGCTGCGAGACCCCGCCGGTCCCCGACCCCGCGTGTCCCGGCCTGAAGAAGGCCAAGGAGGCGGCCGCGGACGTGGCCAAGGTCGCCGACGACGTGAACACGCTGATCGACGACCAGGACGGCGACCTCGACACGCTCGACAAGAACCTGGCCACCCTCCAGAAGCAGGCCCAGGCACT
Organism: Streptomyces dengpaensis; assembly: GCF_002946835.1. NCBI lineage: Bacteria > Bacillati > Actinomycetota > Actinomycetes > Kitasatosporales > Streptomycetaceae > Streptomyces > Streptomyces dengpaensis. The sequence goes on along the minus strand of NZ_CP026652.1, from coordinate 6,439,243 downwards.
CGCCGACCGCTCGCCGCACCTCTCCGAGGACCTCGACGACGCCGTCTCCGAGATCAACCAGCTGAACAAGGGCGCGGAGAAGGCCGCCAAGGGGGCCAAGCGGCTGCACACCGGGCTCGGCACGGCCAAGACCGGCGCGGCGGACCTCGACACGGGCGTCGGCGCGCTCAAGACGGGCGCAGGCGACCTCGACACGGGCATCTACAAGCTCGTCGGCGGCTCAGGGAAGCTCGTCGGCGGGCTGCACGACGGCGCCGACCAGATCCCCGACTACGGCAAGCGGGACCGCGACCAGCGCACCCAGGTCATGGCCAACCCCGTCCGGCTCGCCTCCCAGGACCTGCACAAGGCGCCCAACTACGGCACGGGCTTCGCCCCGTACTTCATCCCGCTGTCCCTGTGGGTGGGCGCGATGGTGGCGTACATGCTGATCCAGCCGCTCAACCGGCGCGCGCTCGCGGCGGGTGCCTCGGCCTGGCGCATCGCGCTGGCGGGCTGGCTTCCGGTGGCCGCCGTGGGGGTACTGCAGACGGCGGCCCTGATGGCCGTGCTCCACTGGGCGATCGGCCTGGAGATGGCGCGGGCGGCCGGGACGGTGGGCTTCCTGTTCCTGGTGACGGCGTGCTTCGCGGCGATCGTGCAGTGGCTGAACGCGCGCTTCGGAGCCGCGGGCCGGATCCTCGTCCTCGCCTTCCTGATGCTCCAGCTGACGTCGGCGGGCGGCACGTACCCCGTCCAGACCAGTCCGGGCTTCTTCAACGCGATCCACCCCTTCATGCCGATGAGTTACGTCGTCGAGGCCCTCAGGAGGCTCATCACGGGCGGCGGCCTGGGGCCCGTCTGGCAGGCGTGCGCCGTCCTGATGGCCTTCACCGCGGGGGCCCTCGCGCTCACCACCCTGTCGGCGCGCCGCAAGCAGGTGTGGACCCTCGACCGGCTGCACCCGGAGCTGAGCCTGTGACCACGCAGGCGACGGCTCCTGTGACAATCGGGGCCATGGAAAGCAGCAGCACCACCATCGGCGGCGGCAGCCGTCGCGAGGCGACCCGGCAGAAACTCTACGAGGCGGCCGTCACCCTGATCGCCGAACAGGGCTTCTCCGCCACCACCGTGGACGAGATCGCCGAGCGCGCCGGGGTCGCGAAGGGCACGGTCTACTACAACTTCGCGAGCAAATCGGTTCTCTTCGAAGAGCTGCTGCGGCACGGCGTGGGGCTCCTGACCGCCTCCCTACGGGAGGCGGCGGAAGAGACCGCGCGGAACGGCGGCAGCAAGGTCGACGCGCTGGACGCGATGATCCGGGCCGGGCTCGTCTTCATCGACCGCTATCCGGCCTTCACGCAGCTGTATGTCGCCGAGCTGTGGCGCACCAACCGGGCCTGGCAGTCCACGCTGCTGGTGGTCCGGCAGGAGGCGGTCGCGGTCGTCGAGGGCGTCCTGCGCGACGGGGTGGCGAACGGCGAGCTCAGCGACGAGATCGACATCCCGCTGACGGCGGCCGCGCTGGTCGGCATGGTCCTGGTGGCCGCCCTGGACTGGAAGGCCTTCCAGCCGGAGCGTTCCCTGGACGACGTCCACGCGGCGCTGTCGCGGCTGCTGCAGGGGCGCGTGAGCGGCAGCCGCTGAGGTCGGACCGGCGGGGACCGGCGACAGCCGTTGATCCCGGGTCGGCGGACGCGGAGCCGAGCCGGCAGACGCGGAGCCGAGCCGGCAGACGCGGAGCCGAGCCGGCAGACGCGGAGCCGAGCCGGCAGACGCGGAGCCGGGCAGGCGGACGCGGAGCCGATACGGCAGCCACTGCCCCTCGCCGGCGGACGCACACGAAAGCGCCGGTCCGACGTGGCCGCATCCCCCACGGGCCATCTCGAACCGGCGCTTCGCCGTGCTCCCCCGTACTCCCCCGTTGGGCCCCCGTGCGGTCGTCCCCCGGGTTCCCCCGTGCCTCGCTCCCGCCGACAGCGTCGGCGGAAGGAGCGGTCAAGGGCGCGAGAGCCGTTCCGCCGCCCCGTGTCGGCGGTGCCGGAGCCGCGCCCCTTTCCGTGTCTCCACTCTCTCGTTCACGCAGGTCGGACCCCATCCGCGCGCGTACTCAACTCACTCACTAGGTACGGATACTCAGACCTGCGCACTCACGCCCAGAACGGACCGTTGCGCGCTGGTGACGATCGCGTCCGTGTCGGTACTCCCCCTGGCCGGGTACCTGCGGATTCGGGGCTGTCAGTGGTGGCCGATAAAGTCCCCGGCATGGGACGGATTGCGGTGATCGGCGCCGGGATGGGCGCGATGGCGGCCGCCGCCCGGCTGGCCGTCGCGGGCCACCGGGTGGTGGTGTACGAGCGTGGGGCGACGTACGGCGGTGCGGTGCGCCGCTTCGAGCGCGACGGCTTCGCGTTCGACATGGGCCCGGCACTGCTGCCGCTGCCCGCGGTCTACCGCGACCTCTTCATCAAGACAGGCAAGCAGCCACTGGAGGAGTGCGTCGAGCTGGTCCAGGTTGACCCGTCGTCGCGGCATGTCTTCGCCGACGGCACGGAGGTGTCGCTGCCGAACGCCTCGCGTGCCGGAGTCGTCGGCGCGCTGGACGAGGCGCTCGGAGCGCCCGCGGGCGCGCGGTGGGGCGACTTCCTGGTGCGGGCCCGCGAGGCGTGGGACCGCACGCGCCGGCCGCTCCTGGAGGAGCCGCTGTGGCCCAACTGGTCGGTGCTCGCCGAGCGCGAGCCCTACCCCTCGGTGCCGCACAAGAAGCTGCTGCGCACCCGGCGGGCCACCACCCTCGCCGAGGTCGCCGCCTGGGAGCTGCGCGACCCGCGCCTGACGGCCCTCCTGGAGGGCACCGCCCTCGCGTACGGGCTCGACCCACGCGTCACCCCGGCGAGCGCCGCCGTGCTGCCCTATATGGAGCACGCCTTCGGCAGCTGGTATGTGCGCGGAGGCATACGGGAGTTGGCGCGCGCGGTGTACGAGCGGTGCCTCGCCCGCAAGGTCGAGTTCCGCTTCGAGACCTGCGTCGAGCGGATCGTCGAGAAGGACGGCCGGGCGGCGGGCGTGGAACTCACGGACGGCACGGTCGCGGACGCCGACTTCGTCGTGGCGGGGGTGGCGCCCGGCGCGCTGGACCGCCTCGCCCCAGGGACGGCGATACGCGCGGAGGGCGAGGTCCCGCCGCGGCGCGGGGCGCCCAGCCGGCTGACCGTGCTGCTGGCGCTGCGCGGTGGACGGCCCGAGGGGGTGGCGCATCGGACGGTGGTCCACGCGGGGGACCGCGAGGAGGAGTTGGACCGGCTCTTCGGTGAGCGCTCGGGACTCCCGGCCGCGCCCACGGTCACGGTGTCGCGCCCCGACGACCCCGCGCTCGTACCGGACGCGGAGCACGAGGCGGTCACGCTGACCGTGTCCGTGCCTTCGGGTCTTCCGGTGTCCGAGTCGGATGTGGAGCGGGTCCTCGGCGTCACCGAGCGTGCCATACCCGGGCTCCGCGACCGCCTTCTGTGGCACGAGGTCCGCACCCCGGCCTACATCGCGGAGACGACAGGGGCCGACGGCGGCGCGGTCCCCGCCCCGGCGCTCGCCGCGGCGGACGGCCGTCTGCTGCACCCGTCGAACGGCACGCGCATGCCGGGCCTGTTCGCGGCGGGCGGCTGGGCGCACCCCGGCGGCGGCCTCCCGCACGCGGGCATGTCGGGCGCGCTGGTCGCCGGGCTGATCGTGGAGGGACCGGAGTTCCGGGGCTCGCAGTAAGCACACGGGCGCGCTGAGGGGGCGTACGGCCCGCACGAGGGGGCGTGCGCTCCCGACGAGGGGTCGTACGGCCCTGGCGGGCGCCGTCAGTACCGGTACTGCTCGTCGTACCCGGCGCCGTTGCCGTTGGTGTTGCCCTGGTACGGATACGGCTGCTCGGGCGGGAGTTCACCGCCGTACGGGTCGTCGGTGGTGCGCTGCTGCGGCACCCAGGAACCCGCGGCCGGGGTTTCGCCGCCGTAGGTGCCGGAGGCGTACTGGTCCTGGCCGTAGCCCTGCTGCTGCATGTACTGCTGCTGATCGCCGCCGTACGTGGTGTCGTACGAGGCGCCGGTGTACGTCTGCGTGCCGATGTACGGGTCGGAGTAGGCGGCGTACTGCTGCTGGCCGTTGTCGTAGCCGTACTGCTGCTGGTCGTACCCGGAGTAGCCGTCGTACGCGTAGGCCTGCTGGTCCTGGGACTGGGCGGCGGACGCGTAGGACTGGTCGGTGGCCGCCGCGTACGCGGTGTCGCTGTAGACGCCGTACGAGCCGGTGTCGTCGGGCAGCGGCTGCGGCTCGTACACGGCGGTGCTCTCGGCGGCCGCGGGCTCGGCGGATCCCGAGGGCATGAAGCGGTCGGACTGCGCCGGCGCGAAGACGTCGTCCTCGGCGTACTCGTCGTCCTGCCGGTAGGACGCGCCGCCGGTCGCCTCGAGGTCGGAGACCTCCAGCATCGGGTCCTGCTCGTCCGGCTCGCCGCGGCGGCGCTTGCTGGGCTTGCCGGGCGCGGAGTGGCCGTTGAGAGCCCAGCCCTGAGCGAAGCCGCGGCGGAACGACAGGGTGACGTACGTCTGGCCGACGGCGAAGGCGGCCGCGCCCAGGCCGATGACCACCACGGAGGGCATCAGCACACCGAGGACCACGCCGAGAAAGCCGGCGAAGGCGAGTAGCCGGTAGCGCAGCCGCGCCTTGTACTGCAGCAGCACCTCGCCGAGCAGCCACAGCGCGACGATGCCGAAAGCGATATAGAGGACCGTCCAGCCCATGTACGCCCCTCTCCCAGGTGCCCGCTACGCAGTGTGTCGTACGCGAGTGCGACGGGTCTAGGTCTGCTGTGGGTGGTGCAGGCCCAGATTCTCGTAGATTTCCAGCGTCGCCGTGGAGTTGTTGAGTGTAATGAAGTGCAGTCCGGGGACTCCCTCGGCCAGCAACCTCGCGCAGAACTCCGTCGCAAACTCAATGCCAATGGAGCGTACAGCCGCCGGATCGTCTTTGGCTGTGAGGATCCGCTCTTTCAAGGCGTCCGGGATCGAAGCGTTGCTGAGCTGTGGAAGTCGTTCCAGCATCTTCACACTCGTCACCGGCATGACCTCCGGGATGACAGGTGTCGTACAGCCGGCCGCCACCACCCGGTCACGCAGGCGCAGATACGACTCCGGGTGGAAGAACATCTGCGTGATCGCGTAGTCGGCGCCGGCGCGGCACTTGTCGACGAAGTGCGCGACGTCCAGGTCCCAGTCCTCGGAGCGCGGGTGCATCTCAGGGAAGGCCGCGACGCCGACGCAGAAGTCGCCCGACTCCTTGATGAGACGGACGAGTTCGGCCGCGTAGGTCAGACCGCTGGGGTGCGGCACCCACGCGCCCATCGGGTCGCCGGGCGGATCGCCGCGGACCGCGAGCATATTGCGGATACCGGCGTCCGCGTACTGGCCGATGATGTTGCGCAGTTCCGCGATGGAGTGGTTGACCGCGGTGAGGTGGGCGACCGGAGTGAGCGTCGTGTCGGCGACGATCTGCTCGGTCTCCTTGACCGTGCCCGCGCGCGTCGAGCCGCCGGCTCCGTAGGTGACGGAGACGAAGTCGGGCGCGACGGCCTCGACTCTCCGGAGGGCGTTCCACAGGTTCCGCTCGCCCTTGGGGGTCTTCGGCGCGGAGAACTCGAACGAGTACGTCGTCTTGCCGGTCGCGAGCATGTCGCGCACGGTGCGTGCGCGATCAGTCCTGGTGGACGCAGATCCGAGGGCCATACTCGCAGGTTAGCCAGGGTGCGCCGGTCCCCCAACCGAACCAATGAGAATTGCCCGATTTGCCGACTTCTTGTCCACCCCTCGGACACCTGCCGGACAGCCGTGCCGCGCGACGGCTCCCCGCGACAACTGCTCGTGACGGCTACGTGGCAGCTGCCGTGACGGCTACGTGACAGCTGCTCGCGACATCTGCCCTGACGACCGGTCGTGACGACTACAGGTGACGCAGCCGCTTCGCGAACTCTTCCGCCGCCGCTCCCGGGTCGTCCGCCTCGGTGATCGCCCGTACGACGACGACGCGGCGGGCGCCCGCCTCCAGCACCTCATCGAGATGGCCGAGGTCGATGCCGCCGATCGCGAACCAGGGGCGGTCGGTGCCGAGGGAGGCCGTGTAACGGACCAGGCCGAGGCCGGGCGCGTGGCGGCCGGGCTTGGTGGGGGTCGGCCAGCAGGGGCCGGTGCAGAAGTAGTCCACGCCCTCCTGGACGGCGGCGGCCGCGGCCTCGGACTCGGAGTGCGTGGAGCGGCCTATCAGGATGTCGTCGCCGAGGATGGCGCGGGCGGCGGGAACCGGGAGGTCGCCCTGGCCCAGGTGGAGTACCTCGGCTCCGGTCGGGTGCGTGGCGCGGGTCGCGTGGGCTACGTCCGCCCGGTCGTTCACCGCGAGCAGCGTGCCGTACATGTGGCACTTGTCGGCGAACAGCTCCAGGTATTCGAGTTCCTCGGCCGCCTCCAGGCTCTTGTCACGCAGCTGCACGATGTCGACGCCGCTCTCCAGGACCGCGTCCAGGAACTCGGCGAGATCGCCCTGGCACTTGCGGGCGTCGGTGCACAGGTAGACGCGGGCGTCGGCGAGCCGGGCGCGCGCGGTGGCGGCGGTCTCGGACACGCGTGTGTCCCCCCTTGTCTGTCGGTGGCGTACGGACCACGGTGGCCGGGCCGGGGGCCGTGGCGGGCGTGGTCCGTACGCCGGACGGTCTGTCTCAGGTCAGACGGCGAGCGCCTGGGCGCGGCGCTTCACCTCCGTGCCGCGATTCTCGCTCAGGGCCTGCGCGGGGGTGCCGGGCAGGGTCGGGTCGGGGGTGAAGAGCCACTCGAGCGCCTCTTCGTCGGAGAAGCCGTCGTCCCGCAGGAGCGTCAGGGTGCCGGACAGGCCCTTGACGACCTTGTCCCCGTCGATGAAGGCGGCGGGAACGTGCAGCGCGCGGTTCTCACCACGGCGTACGGCGATCAGCTGGCCCTCCTTGACCAGCTGCCGGACGCGGGTCACCTCGACGCCGAGCTGTTCGGCGATGTCGGGGAGGGTGAGCCAGGCGGGGACGAGAGCATCGATCTTTGCGTCAATCTCGGTCACGGGACAAGCCTGCCATCTCGGACTGACACTCGGTACCCGAGTCTCCCCTGGGGCGGGGTCCTCGCTCCCGCGATCGGGTGGGTTTCGGCCCGCCGTCGCGGCGGGGAGGGGACACGCCCGGGTCCACCGGGTGCGGCTCCCCCGGGCGCGGTTCCGCCTTCGGCGAACCGGGGCCTGCCGCCGCTCGGCTACGCCGTGTCCGACTTCAGCGCTCGGCTACGCCGTGGCCGACTTCAAAGGCCTCGACGGGTCCGTCAGCAGTTCCGTGTTCATCGGGGTGCCCGACTCGATCAGGCGGCGGCCCTGGGCCAGGTCCCGGGGACGGCCTACCGCCAGAAGGGCGACGAGGCGGGTTTCGCGGAGCCAGCAAACCGTCCAGGCGGCGCCGGTGGGGTCGCCGCGCCAGAGGGTCGTGTCGGCGGGCGCGTGGTGGCCTACGTACTGCACGAAGCGGCCGAACTGCTCGGACCAGAAGTACGGCACGGGGTCGTAGGCGAGGGGGGCCTCGCCGATGATGTTCGCGGCGACCGTGCGCGGGCCCTGGAGGGCGTTGTCCCAGTGGTGGACCAGCAGGCGTTCCTCATACCTTCCCGAAGGGAAGGAGGCGCAGTCGCCGACGGCGTAGACGTCCGGTTCGGAGGTGCGCAGGTGGTCGTCGGCCACGATCTCGCGGTGGGCGCCCAGCACGATCCCGGACCCGGCGAGCCAGGATGTCGCGGGGCGTGCCCCGATGCCGACGACGACCGCGCCCGCGGGCACCCGGGTGCCGTCGTCGAGGACCACGGCCCCCGGCTCGACGTGTTCCACGCGCGCGTGCGTTCGCAGCGAGGCCCCGCTGTCCGCGTACCAGGACACCATCGGCGCGGCCACCTCGGCGGGCAGCGCCCCGGCGAGCGGCCGGTCGGCGGCCTCGACGACCGTCACCGCGCACCCCGCCTCCCGCGCTGCCGTGGCGAACTCGGCGCCGATCCAGCCGGCCCCGACGACCACGATGTCGTGCTGCTGGGCGAGGACGGGACGCAGCCGCTCGGCGTCGTCCAGGGTGCGCAGCAGATGAACCCCGGGCACGCCCTCCGCGCCCGGCAGCCGGATGGGCTCCGCGCCGGTCGCGATGACCAGGACGTCGTACGGCACGGGCCCGGTCTCGGTGTCCAGCTCATGGTCCCCAGAGCGCACGCCGAGCGCCTCACGCCCGAGCTGCAGGTCGATGTCCAGCGCCTCGAAGTCGACGTCGAAGGCGGAACCCTCGGCCTTGCCGAGCAGCACGGCCTTGGACAGCGGCGGCCTGTCGTACGGCTGATGGGGCTCCGCCCCGATCAGGGTCACGCTCCCGGTGAAGCCCTGTTCGCGCAGGGCGACCGCGGTCTGCACGCCGGCCATGCCGGCGCCCACGACGACGACCCGCTGTGCCGTACTCGCCTGTGACTGCGCCTGCGTCTGCTCGTTCACCTGATCACCATAGACAACTGACAATTCGTCAGTCAGGGGGCGTGCTCGGTGACCTGTTCCACCACGCTCGTCCCGCTGCCCGTCCGCGACTCCCATTCCCAGGCCTCCTCCAGGCGTACGCGCCCGTCGGGCAGCTCCACCACGCGGGACACGCAGTGCCCCGACGAGGTGCCGCCGTCGCGCTTCAGCTGCACGTACCGGACGTCGAGGCGGTCGCCCGCACGGGTACCCACGAGATGGCCACGTACGACATCGCCGCCCGCGTACTCGGCCCAGATCTCGCCGTCCTTCTCGTGGTAGGTGAAGCGGGTACGGGTGCCCACCTGACCTGGTGCCTGGTCGGCGACCGGGGCGAGGACGAGACCGTCCAGAGATCGATGGGGCGGGGCGGAGCCCCTCGTTTGAGCGTGGTGGTGGGAGACGAGAGGGCGGGCCATGGACGGGGGCTCCCTTACAAGGTCGGCGCTCTGCGGGCTAGGGTGGCCAACGTAAAGCACTCGCGGGAGCCCGGACGCACCGGGCTGAGAGGGAGGCTGGGCGGCCTCCGACCGTACGAACCTGATCCGGGTCATGCCGGCGAAGGGAGGGGCTGGACGCCCATGTCGCCTACACATCCGTCACGTCTGTCGCATCCGTCGCAGTCGTCACGGACATCAGACGGATCAGACGTCCTTGTCATCGGGGGCGGGATCATCGGCCTGGTGACGGCCTGGCGGGCCGCGCAACGCGGATTCACCACCGCTCTCGTGGACCCGGAACCCGGCGGCGGCGCGGCCCAGGTGGCCGCCGGAATGCTCGCCGCCGTCACCGAACTGCACTACGGCGAGCAGACCCTGCTGGGCCTCAACCTCGCCTCTGCGCGCCGCTATCCGGACTTCGCCGCCGAGCTCACCGAGGCGACGGGCCAGGACCTCGGCTACCGCCAGTGCGGCACGCTGGCCGTCGCGCTGGACGCCGACGACCGCGCCCATCTGCGGGAACTGCATGCCCTGCAACACCGGTCGGGGCTCGACTCGGAGTGGCTGAGCGGTCGCGAGTGCCGCCGTCTGGAGCCGATGCTCGCGCCCGGCGTACGCGGCGGTCTACGGGTCGACGGCGACCACCAGGTCGATCCGCGCCGGCTCGCCAAGGCCCTGGTCACGGCGTGCGAGCGGGCCGGAGTGGTGTTCCACCGGACGTGGGCGGAGCGGCTGACCGTCGTACGGGACCGGGCGGCCGGAGTGGTCACCACGGACGGCACCGAGCTCGCCGCGGACCAGGTGGTGCTCGCCGGAGGCAGCCTCAGCGGGCGTCTGGCGGGGGTTCCCGACGACGTACTGCCACCCGTGCGCCCCGTGAAGGGGCAGGTGCTGCGGCTGACCGTGCCGAAGCGGTACGCGCCCTTCCTGAGCCGTACCGTCCGTGCCGTCGTCCGCGGAAGCCATGTCTATCTGGTGCCGCGCGAGAGCGGCGAGCTCGTCGTGGGCGCGACCAGCGAGGAGCTGGGCTGGGACACGACGGTGACCGCGGGCGGCGTGTACCAGCTGCTGCGCGACGCCCATGAGCTGGTTCCGGGCATCACCGAACTGCCGCTCACGGAGACGCGTGCGGGACTGCGGCCCGGCTCGCCCGACAACGCGCCGCTGCTCGGCCCCACCGAACTGGACGGCCTCCTGCTGGCCACCGGGCACTATCGCAACGGCGTCCTGCTCACGCCCATTACCGGCGACGCGATGGCGCACGTCCTGACCACCGGCGAACTCCCCGACGAGGCCCGCCCCTTCACGCCCCGGCGCTTCGGCGCCGCCGCCGTCACGGAGCAGCCCGCATGAACGTCTTCGTCAACGGAGAGCGACAGCGCATCGCCGAGGGCACCGCTCTCGACGCGCTCGTCGCCACCCTCACCGCCGCGCCGTCCGGTGTCGCCGCCGCGCTCAACGAAACCGTCGTCCCGCGCGCGCAGTGGTCGTCCACCGCCCTCTCCGAGGGAGACCGTGTCGAAGTCCTCACCGCCGTCCAAGGAGGCTGACCCATGGCCGACGATCCCTTCGTCCTCGGCGGTACGTCCTTCTCGTCCCGTCTGATCATGGGTACGGGCGGTGCGCCCAGCCTCGACGTGCTGGAGCGCTCGCTCGTGGCGTCCGGCACGGAACTGACGACGGTCGCGATGCGGCGTGTGAACGCCTCGGTGCACGGCTCGGTGCTGTCCGTTCTCGACAAGCTGGGCATTCGGGTGCTGCCCAACACCGCGGGCTGTTTCACCGCGGGTGAGGCCGTGCTGACGGCTTGGCTCGCGCGGGAAGCGCTCGGCACGGATCTGGTCAAGCTGGAGGTCATCGCCGACGAGCGGACACTGCTGCCCGATCCGATCGAACTGCTCGACGCGGCGGAGACACTGGTCGACGACGGCTTCACCGTGCTGCCGTACACGAACGACGATCCTGTGCTGGCGCGGAAGCTGGAGGACGTCGGGTGCGCCGCGATCATGCCGCTCGGGTCGCCCATCGGGTCCGGGCTCGGGATCCGGAACCCGCACAACTTCCAGCTGATCGTGGAGCACGCGCGCGTGCCGGTGATTCTGGACGCAGGGGCCGGGACCGCGTCCGATGCCGCGTTCGCCATGGAACTGGGGTGTGCGGGTGTGATGCTCGCCTCAGCCGTGACGCGGGCGCAGGAGCCTGTTCTCATGGCGGAGGCCATGAAGCACGCGGTGGAGGCGGGGCGACTCGCCCGGCGTGCGGGGCGCATTCCCCGACGGCACTTCGCCTCGGCGTCGTCTCCCACGGAGGGCCTGGCCCAGCTGGATCCGGAGCGGCCCGCGTTCTGACCTTCGGCCGGCCTTTGGCCGGAAGCGTTCTCGCCAGGGGCGGCCGCGGCATGCGTCACAGGTCCGCTGCAGTCGCGCCCCGGTATCGGGCGAACGGGGTGTCGTGACAGTGGCGGCTCGTAGACTCCCCTGCGTGGACACGACCCTTCAGGACCCGCTTGTCGGGCAGATGCTCGACGGCCGGTATCGCGTCGACGCACGCATCGCGGTCGGCGGGATGGCCACGGTCTACAGGGCCCTGGACACCCGCCTCGACCGCGTGCTCGCGCTCAAGGTGATGCACCCGTCGCTGGCCGCCGACGGTTCCTTCGTCGAGCGCTTCATCCGCGAGGCCAAGTCGGTGGCCAGGCTCGCGCACCCCAATGTGGTGCAGGTCTTCGACCAGGGGACGGACGGGTCGTACGTCTATCTGGCCATGGAGTACATCGCCGGATGCACCCTGCGTGACGTCCTGCGCGAGCGCGGCGCCCTGCAGCCGCGGGCCGCGCTCGACATCCTGGAGCCGGTACTCGCCGCGCTCGGCGCCGCGCACCGCGCCGGGTTCGTGCACCGCGACATGAAGCCGGAGAACGTCCTGATAGGGGACGACGGCCGGGTCAAGGTGGCGGACTTCGGCCTCGTACGGGCCGTGGACACCGTGACGCATACGACGGGAGCCGTCCTCGGCACCGTTTCGTACCTCGCCCCCGAGCAGATCGAGCACGGCACCGCCGACCCCCGCGTCGACGTCTACGCGTGCGGGGTCGTCCTCTACGAGATGCTCACCGGCGACAAGCCCCACTCCGGCGACTCCCCCGCGCAGGTGCTCTACCAGCACCTCCACGCGGACGTACCGCCGCCGTCGGCCGCCGTGCCGGGGATGCCGTACGAGCTCGACGAGCTGGTCACCACGGCGACCGCCCGCAATCCCGAGGTGCGCCCGCACGACGCGGCGGCGCTGCTCGGCCAGGTCCTGGGGGCGCGGGCCGGACTCACCGACGAGCAGCTCGACGCCGTACCGCCGGGGGCTCTTGCCGCGGGCCACGACATCGCCGAGGACCGTACGAGCGTGATCCCGCGCTCGCTGACCGTGCCGCGCCTGCTGCCGGTGAACGAGGACGAGCACGAGGACGACAACTCCGGCCTCGGCCGGACCAGCCGGTTCGAGCACACCAGCCGGTTCGAATCCGCGCCGGTCGCCCCCTCGCGGCGCGCCCCGCGGCACCAGCGCGGGGTGCTCGCGGTGGTCGCCGCCATCGTGCTGGTGCTCGGCCTCGGCGCGGGCGTCTGGTACATCAACTCCGGCCAGTTCACCAGGGTCCCGGCGATCCTCACCAAGACTCAGGCCGAGGCCGAGGACCGGCTGGCGAAGGCCGGGCTCGACGTCGGTGAGGTCAAGCACGAGTACAGCGACACCGTGAAGCGCGGCACCGTCATCCGCACCGACCCGGAGATCGGCGCCCGGATCCGCGACAACGACTCCGTGACGCTGACCATCTCGGACGGCCCGGAGACGGTGAAGGTGCCCGATCTGAAGGGCTTCGCCCTCTTCAAGGCGAAGGAAGTGCTGAAGGACAACGGCCTCGCCGCGGGCATGGTCACCCGGGAGTTCGACGAGGACGTCCCCAAGGGCTTCGTGATCCGCACGGACCCGGACTCGGGCACGAAGCGGCGTGCCGGTTCGGCCGTCGCCCTCACCGTCAGCAAGGGCAGCCCGGTGGAGGTGCCCGAGGTCACGGGCTCGTCCGTCGAGGACGCCACGGCGGAGCTCCGGGAATCGGGCCTGAGGGTGAAGATCTCCCCGGAGACGGTCACCTCGGAGTTCGACAGGGGCGAGGTCGCCGAGCAGTCGCCGGGCGCGGGCCGCGAGGCCGCCGAGGGCGACACGGTGACGCTGACGGTCTCCAAGGGCCCCGAGATGGTCGAGGTCCCGGACGTCGTGGGCGACAGCGTGGAGGACGCGACGCAGGAGCTGGAGGCCGCCGGGTTCGTGGTCGACGTGGACCGCGGGCTGCTCGGGCTCTTCGGGGACGAGGTCAAGAGCCAGTCGGTGGAGGGCGGCGAGACGGCGCCCAAGGGGTCGTCGATCACCATCGAGGTCCGCTGAGGCGGTCCGTCGACATCCGCTGAGGCCGTCCGACGTCCATTGAGGCCGTCCACGAGGTCCGCCGACCGGGCCCCCGAAAGCACGTGACACCCTGAAGGGTGTGACCAGCAAGCAGCTCCGCAACCCCGTAGGCGGCCATGTCCCCGTGGCCGGCGGCCTCAACTCTGTCGGCCTCTCCTATGCCCGCGAACTCAAGGCCGAGACGGTCCAGGTCTTCGTCGCCAACCCGCGCGGCTGGGCGACGCCCGCCGGAATCCCGCGTCAGGACGAGGAGTTCCGCGCCGCCTGCGCCGCCGAGTCGATCCCCGCGTACGTCCATGCCCCGTATCTGGTCAACTTCGGCTCACACACCGAGGCGACGGTCGAGAAGTCGGTGGAGTCGCTGCGGCACTCACTGCGGCGCGGGCGGGAGATCGGCGCCCTGGGTGTGGTCGTGCACACCGGGAGCGCCACCGGCGGCCGGGAGCGGGGCGTCGCCCTCAAGCAGGTACGTGAGCACATGCTGCCGCTGCTGGACGAGCTGACCCACGACGACGACCCGTACCTCCTCCTGGAGTCGACGGCCGGTCAGGGTGCCTCCCTGTGCTCGCGCACCTGGGACTTCGGGCCGTACTTCGAGGCGCTCGACGCCCATCCGAAGCTCGGCGTCTGCCTCGACACCTGCCACGTCTTCGCGGCGGGCCACGATCTGACCGGGCCGAGCGGGATGCACCAGACCCTCGACCTGCTGGTCGACACGGTCGGCGAGGGCCGGCTCAAGCTGATCCACGCCAACGACTCCAAGGACGTGGTCGGCGCCCACAAGGACCGGCACGCCAACATCGGCTCCGGCCACATAGGCGAGGACCCGTTCCGCGCCCTGATGACCCACCCCGCCACTGAGGGCGTACCCCTGATCATCGAGACGCCGGGCGGGAAGGAGGGGCACGCCTCGGACGTGGAGCGCCTGAAGAAGCTGCGCGACGGCTGACGTCCGGAGCGTCCCGAGGAGTACGACTGACGCCGGAGCGCCCCGGGGAGTCAGAGCTCGGGCCCGTCCCCGGGCTCCTCCTGGTACGAGTAGCGCTGCTCGCGCCAGGGGTCGCCGATGTTGTGGTAGCCGCGCTCCTCCCAGAAGCCGCGGCGGTCGGCCGTCATGTACTCGACGCCGCGGACCCACTTGGGGCCCTTCCAGGCGTACCGGTGGGGGACGATGAGGCGAAGCGGGTAGCCGTGTTCCGCCGTCAGGAGCTCGCCGTCCTTGTGGGTGGCGAAGATCGTGCGGTCGGAGGCGAAGTCCGACAGGCTGAGGTTCGAGCTGAACCCGTACTCGGCCCAGACCATCACATGGGTGACGTCGGGCGCGGGCGGGGCGATCTCCAGGATCGTACGGGCCGGGATGCCGCCCCATTCGGCCCCGAGCATGCTGAACTTCGTGACGCAGTGCAGATCGGCCACGACGGAGGCGTACGGCAGGGCCGTGAATTCCTCGTGGGTCCAGGAGTGCTTCTCGCCGTCGGCGGCGGCGCCGAAGACCCTGAAGTCCCAGCGTTCGGGGCGGAACTTGGGTACGGGCCCGTAGTGCGTGACAGGCCAGCCGCGCTGCAGTCGCTGCCCCGGCGGGAGCTCCGACTGTGCCGCTTGTCCAGATTCACGCTCCACCGGCTGACCCATGCCTCCATCCTGACAGACCCAGGACAGTGCACATGACCAGCCGTTGGCCAGATTCGGACAACTCCTACTAAGCGTGCACTTACTGGACGACCTCGTATGCCGGTGCGAAGATGCGGCCCATCCTGCCCAGTCCCCCGCTTGGAAGGAGCCGCTGCGATGCAGGGCGACCCCGAGGTCCTCGAGTTTCTGAACGAACAGCTCACCGGCGAGCTGACGGCGATCAACCAGTACTGGCTGCACTACCGCATCCAGGACAACAAGGGCTGGACGAAGCTCGCCAAGTACACGCGTGAAGAATCCATCGACGAGATGAAGCACGCGGACATGCTCACCGAGCGCATCCTCATGCTGGACGGCCTGCCGAACTACCAGCGGCTGTTCCATGTACGGGTCGGCCAGACGGTCACCGAGATGTTCCAGGCCGACCGGCAGGTGGAGGTCGAGGCGATCGACCGCCTCAGGCGCGGGATCGAGGTGATGCGTACGAAGGGCGACATCACGTCGGCGAACATCTTCGAGTCGATCCTCGCGGACGAGGAGCACCACATCGACTATCTGGACACGCACCTGGAGCTGATCGAGAAGCTCGGTGAGGCGCTCTACATCGCGCAGCAGATCGAGCAGCCGGACAGCTGAGCGGCCGGACAGAGCCGAGCGGCCGGACAGCCAACCGCACAGTCGGCGGCTAGGCGGCCTCTTCCAGCGCCGCGGGCATCCGGACCTCCGAGAGAACCGGCCGCCCTTCGTCCGCGAGCTCGCGGCGCGGGCACGCGCCCCGGCCCAGCAGGGCCTGAATGCGGCGGACGCACGAACCGCAGTCCGTGCCCGCCTTGCATGCCGACGCTATCTGGCGGGGGGTGCAGGCGCCGTCCGCCGCATGCTGCCTCACCTGCGCCTCGGTCACACCGAAGCAGTTGCAGACGTACACGCGGGTCACCTCCCGACAGGGTTCATGGTTCGTGCCGTACCGATGAACCGGATGCCCGCTGATCGGTGAGGCAAACCTAACCTTACCCGCCGCGCAGGACACGCAAAAGTGAGGTGGGGTGCGGATCGCATGTGATCCGCACCCCACCTCACGCGCCGGTAACAGGTGGAAAGGCCACCGGTCCGCTACTGGTCCCGGTACATCTCGGCGACGAGGAAGGCCAGGTCAAGGGACTGGCTGCGGTTCAGTCGCGGGTCGCAGGCGGTCTCGTAGCGCTGGTGCAGGTCGTCGACGAAGATCTCGTCGCCGCCGCCCACGCACTCGGTGACATCGTCACCGGTGAGCTCCACGTGGATGCCGCCCGGGTGCGTGCCCAGCGCCTTGTGGACCTCGAAGAAGCCCTTGACCTCGTCGAGCACGTCGTCGAAGCGGCGGGTCTTGTGACCGGAGGCCGCCTCGAAGGTGTTGCCGTGCATCGGGTCGGTCACCCAGGCCACGGTCGCGCCGGACGCGGTGACCTTCTCGACCAGCTCCGGCAGCTTGTCGCGGACCTTGTCCGCACCCATCCGCACGATGAAGGTGAGACGGCCCGGCTCGCGCTCCGGGTCCAGGCGCTCGATGTACTGCAGCGCCTCCTCGGCCGTCGTTGTCGGACCCAGCTTGACCCCGATCGGGTTGCGGATCTTCGAGGCGAACTCGATGTGCGCGCCGTCCAGCTGACGGGTGCGCTCACCGACCCACACCATGTGCCCCGACACGTCGTACAGCTGCCCGGTCCGCGAGTCGACACGGGTCAGCGCCGACTCGTAGTCCAGGAGCAGCGCCTCGTGGGAGGCGTAGAACTCGACCGTCTTGAACTCCTCCGGGTCGGTCCCGCAGGCCCGCATGAAGTTCAGCGCGTTGTCGATCTCGCGCGCCAGCTGCTCGTAGCGCTGGCCGGACGGCGACGACTTCACGAAGTCCTGGTTCCAGGCGTGCACCTGGCGCAGGTCGGCGTAACCACCGGTGGTGAAGGCGCGCACCAGGTTCAGCGTCGAGGCGGACGCGTTGTACATCCGCTTCAGACGCTCGGGGTCCGGGATCCGGGCCTCTTCGGTGAAGGCGAAACCGTTGACGGAGTCACCGCGGTAGGTCGGCAGCGTCACCCCGTCACGGGTCTCGGTCGGCTTGGAGCGCGGCTTGGAGTACTGGCCGGCGATCCGGCCCACCTTCACCACGGGCACCGAGGCGGCGTACGTGAGCACAGCGCCCATCTGCAGCAGGGTCTTGAGCTTGTTACGGATGTGGTCGGCCGACACGGCGTCGAAGGCCTCGGCACAGTCGCCGCCCTGCAGCAGGAACGCCTCGCCCTTGGCGACGGCTCCCAACCGGGCGCGCAGCTGGTCGCACTCACCCGCGAAGACGAGCGGCGGATACGACTCGAGGTCCGCGATCACATCGCGCAGAGCCTCGGCATCGGGGTACTCAGGCTGCTGCGCCGCGGGCAGGTTTCGCCAGGTGTTGCCAGCGCTCGCGCTGGACTTAGCGTTCACGGTCACCCCCCCAACATTACGGGGTCATGTCGGGCGTCCCTTCACTTGCTCATCAATTGAGACACGGGGCGCTCTATCGGGGTGCTCCGGGCGGCCGCAGGGCAGGTCCGTGCGGCCGCCCGGAGAGGGGCGCGCTAGCCCACGTCCAGCCGGTTGCGGTCGATGTTGATCGTCACACCCCCGTACGTCTCGGTCGAGTTGCCCACGTACTGGTGGATGCGCTGGTGCGCGGCCCACATGCTCGCTGGGATCGCCGGGTCGTCGGTGGTCGACAGGTAGTTCCAGCTGGCGAAGTGGATCACGTCGGGCAGGGTGACCTCGTTCCGGTGGGCCACCAGGTCGGCGACCAGGGACGAGGCGCCGCCGTACGCGCCGGAGCGGTAGCCCAGCTTGTGCAGGCGTTCGGTGTAGGCCTCGAGGTAGGCGAGCACCTGGTCGGTGGCGGCACCTCCGGGCGTGTAGTGCTCCACGTCGCTGTACAGCACCGTGCCCTTGCCCAGCCCCAGCGCCGCGGCCTGTTTGACGGCGTCGTCGGCGGCCTCGGTTCCCTGCGGCACCGGATTGGTGATCGCCGCGCAGCTGCCCAAGCAACTGCCGCTGTCGGAGCTGGGCTGCCGGCCGACGTACAGCGGGAAGAAGCGCCAGCCGTTCGTGTACTGCTTGCGCACCCATGTCGCCGTGAGTCTCGTCTGGGAGCAGGCGCGGTTGATCCCGCCGATGTAGATGCCCACGGCGCGGTAGCCGGACGCGGAACGCCAGGCGTCCATCGACGACTGGCTCGGGGCGGTGCAGGCGTCGAAGCCCGTGCCCCGGTAGGACGTCGCATCGACGGGGAGGGGCGTCGTGGCGGCCACGCCGGGGATCTTCTCGTTCTCCCCGGCGTCCTCGGTCTTCTCGGTCTCCTCGGCGTCCTCGGTCTGCTCGGTCTCCTCGGCCTCTTCGGCGTCCTCGGCCGGGACGGGCAGACCGGCGCTGCTCAGGATGTCCTGGATCGTCATACGGTCGTCGCCGTCGTCCCCGTACGCGGCGGTCACGGTGATGTTGCCCATGGTGGCCCGGTAGGTGCGGGCCGTGCGGTTCTCGGTGACGGAGCTCCTGGCGGCGGGGTCGGGGGCCGGCTGGATCAGGAGCGCTTCGGTACGTCCCTTGGCCTGCGCCGGGCAGTCCTGCCGGGCGCCGGGCGTGCCGAGATACACGGCGTGCCGGTCGAACCGGACACAGGCGTCCGGCTCCTCCTCCAGGTCCACGATCTGCCAGGAGGCGGGGACGACGAACTCGTGGCCGAGATAGGTGACCCGGACGGTGTGGTCGGCGCTCCCGGTCTTCTCGGTTGCGGAGGAAAAGGGGGCCGAGCGTGCGGCCTCGAACGAGCCGGCGGCGAAGGCCGCGGCGGCCACGACGGCCGCCGTGAGGGCGCGTGCGCCGCGCCGGCGAAGCTGGGGTGAACGGGGTGCGTGAATGACTCTCTCCTCGGTCGGGATTCATGGCCATCCATGGCCGGTGACCGAGCCGTCCGAACGCGGTGCGCGAACGGTTCACGCTGTTGCGCGACCCCTGACGTCGGGTAGGGTGCGGCGCATGTTCGCGCACTCGACCCAGAACTGGTGGTGGCCCGCTCATCCGGCGGCCCACTGACTGCGCGTACGCAAGACTTCGCGAAGGCCGCCCGAGGGGCGGCCTTCGGTGTTTCCCGGGGTCGTTCCTCTCCCAGTGCCTCTCCCCATGAGCTCTGTGAGTGAGAAGGAACAGACCGATGAACCTGCTCGACCTGCTGGACGACCCCCGTCCGTTCGCCCTGCTGCGCCGCCGCACCCCCGGCCACGACCACGAGGTCGTCGAGCTCCTGCTCGGCCCGGTCGCCTCTTACGACCGCCTCGCCGACATCCCGGTCGGCGCCCGCCCCTTCCTCGCCCTCGTCCCGTTCCGCCAGATCCGGGAGCGCGGCTTCGACGTCCGCGACGACGGCACACCCCTCGCGGTACTCACCGCCGAGGAGACGTACGAGCTGCCACTGGAGCAGGTCCTGGCGGAGCTGCCGTCGCACGAGGTGCGGGTCGAGGGCGGGGGCTTCGACGTCGCCGACGAGGAGTACGCGGGGATCGTCGGGCGGGTGCTGCGCGAGGAGATCGGGCGGGGCGAGGGCGCGAACTTCGTGATCCGGCGGACGTACGAGGGGGAGATCCCGGGGTACGCGAAGGCCGATGCCCTCGCTCTGTTCCGTCGGCTCCTCGTCGGTGAGCGGGGGGCGTACTGGACGTACGTCGTGCACACCGGGGAGCGGACGCTGGTCGGGGCGAGCCCCGAGGTGCATGTCCGGATGTCGGGCGGGACCGTCGTGATGAACCCGATCAGCGGGACGTACCGGTACCCCGCCGAGGGGCCGACCGTGGACGATCTGCTCGGCTTCCTCGCCGACGGCAAGGAGATCGAGGAGCTCTCGATGGTCGTCGACGAGGAGCTCAAGATGATGTGCACCGTCGGTGACATGGGCGGGATCGTCATCGGGCCGCGGCTCAAGGAGATGGCCCATCTCGCGCACACCGAGTACGAGTTGCGGGGGCGTTCCTCGCTGGATGTGCGCGAGGTCCTGAAGGAGACCATGTTCGCGGCGACCGTCACCGGGTCGCCGGTGCAGAACGCGTGCCGGGTGATCGAGCGGCACGAGGTGGGCGGGCGCGGCTACTACGCCGGTGCGCTGGCCCTCGTCGGGCGGGACGCGAACGGGGCGCAGACCCTGGACTCCCCCATCCTGATCCGGACCGCCGACATCGACGCGGACGGGCGGCTGCGGGTGCCGGTCGGCGCCACGCTCGTCCGCGGATCGGATCCGGCCGGTGAGGTCGCCGAGACGCACGCGAAGGCGGCGGGGGTGCTGGCGGCGCTGGGGGTCGTCGGGAAGAGGGCGCGCGAGGAGGGCGTACGGCCGCCCCGGATGGCGGACGATCCGCGGGTGCGGGCGGCGCTGGACGGGCGGCGGGGCTCGCTCGCGCCCTTCTGGCTGCGGATGCAGGAGAGGTCGGACGCGCTGCACGGGCATGCGCTCGTGGTGGACGGTGAGGACACCTTCACCGCGATGCTCGCGCATGTACTGCGGTCGTCGGGGCTGGAGGTGACGGTGCGGCGGTACGACTCGCCGGGGCTGCGGGAGGCTGTGCTCGCGCACGAGGGGCCTGTCGTGCTGGGGCCGGGTCCCGGTGATCCCAGCGACGTCCAGGATCCCAAGATGCGGGTTCTGCGGGCTCTCACCGCTGAGGTGATCCGGGGGCACGGCTATGGGGTGCTCGGCGTGTGCCTTGGACATGAGCTGATCGCGGCCGAGCTGGGGCTGGAGATCGTGCGGAAGGAAGTGCCGTATCAGGGTGCGCAGACGCGGATCGATCTGTTCGGGCGCGGGGAGGTGGTCGGGTTCTACAACAGCTTCGTGGCGCGGTGCGACGAGGACGCCTTGGCGGAGCTGTCGGCTCATGGCGTCGAGGTCAGCCGCAGCGACAGTGGTGAGGTGCACGCGATGCGGGGGCCTGGGTTCGCGGGGGTGCAGTTCCATCCGGAGTCGGTGCTGACGCTGAACGGTACGGCTGTCGTGCGGGAGTTGCTCGGTCAGCTTCGGGGGGTCCGGGCGTAGTCGCTGCCGCTGTTGCTGCCGGGTTCGCCTGCCGCCGGTGCGCTTTGCGCCGGTGGGTTGGTCGGGGCCGTGCCGGTACATCCGCCCGTCGTGGCCGGTGGATCAGGCGTTGGATTGCAGGAGCCGTTTCCAGATCCGAACGGGGCGACGGGCATGTGATGTACCGGCACGGCCCCTCGCGTGCACTGGCGACTGCGGGTGCAGCCCCCCAGCCCGTCCGGCGTTTGAGGACGAGGCCGTTCAGGCCGAAGCGGGGGGCTGGGGGCGGCAGCCCCCAGGGACGATGGGGGTCCCCCCCCGCTCTGGGGGTACCTCCCAGGCCCTTAAGGCACTGGGGGAGAAGCCGAGAGTGGGGGAGGGTAGGGGCGGAGGGGGCGAAAAACCCACCCGCCCGCAGCCCCTGCCATGCGGCTGCGGGAGTGGGGTCAGCCGAAGAAGACGCCGACCTCCTCGTACAGCTTCGGGTCCACCGTCTTCAGTTTGGCTGTGGCCTCCGCGATGGGGACGCGGATGACATCCGTGCCGCGCAGGGCGACCATCTTGCCGAAGTCCCCGTCCCGGACGGCCTCGATGGCGTGCAGCCCGAAGCGGGTGGCCAGCCAGCGGTCGAAGGCGCTGGGGGTGCCGCCACGCTGGACATGGCCGAGAACCGTGGTGCGGGCTTCCTTGCCGGTGCGCTTCTCGATCTCCTTGGCCAGCCACTCGCCGACGCCGGAGAGACGGACATGTCCGAAGGAGTCGAGCGAGCCATCCTTGAGGACCACGTCGCCGTCCTTGGGCATCGCCCCTTCGGCGACGACCACGATCGGGGCGTACGACGCCTTGAAGCGGGAGGTCACCCAGCCGCAGACCTGGTCCACGTCGAAGCGCCGCTCGGGGATGAGGATGACGTTCGCGCCGCCGGCCAGGCCCGAATGGATGGCGATCCAGCCCGCGTGGCGGCCCATGACCTCGACGACCAGGACGCGCATGTGCGACTCGGCGGTGGTGTGCAGGCGGTCGATCGCCTCGGTGGCGATGCCGACAGCCGTGTCGAAGCCGAAGGTGTAGTCGGTGGCCGAAAGGTCGTTGTCGATGGTCTTCGGTACGCCGATGACATGGATGCCGTACTCGTCGGAGAGGCGCGCGGCGACGCCCAGGGTGTCCTCGCCGCCGATCGCGATGAGCGCGTCGACCTCCTGCTTGGCGAGGTTCTCCTTGATCCGGCGGATGCCGTTCTCCTGCTTGAGGGGGTTGGTGCGTGAGGAGCCGAGGATGGTGCCGCCCCGCGGCAGGATGCCGCGCACGGCGGGGATGTCGAGCTGGACGACGTCGCCCTCAAGCGGTCCCCGCCAGCCGTCCCGGAAGCCGACGAAGTCGTAGCCGTACTCCTGCACGCCCTTGCGGACGACGCCCCGGATGACGGCGTTGAGCCCGGGGCAGTCGCCGCCTCCGGTCAGTACTCCGACCCGCATGGAAAGTCCCTTCGCAGCGGTTGCCTGTTGGACTCACGCTAATAGTGATCCAGGTCACTGCGGCATGGTGCGGAAGGTCAATTCCGGTGAATTGTGCGGGTGTTGATCAATCGCCTTCACTCCATGGTGGGGGTGCGTCAGGTTTACGTCCACATGGGCGAGGGTTACGCCTCGTCAAGGCCACGCTCTATGGCGTAGCGCACCAGCTCGACGCGGTTGTGCAGTTGGAGCTTGCCCAGGGTGTTCTGCACGTGGTTCTGGACCGTGCGGTGGGAGATGACCAGGCGCTCGGCTATCTGCTTGTAGCTCAGGCCCTTGGCGACCAGGCGGAGCACTTCGGTCTCGCGGTCGGTGAGCTGGGGGGCCTTGGGTTCGTCGGGGCCGGTGACGGGGGCCGGTTCGGAGGCCAGCCGGCGGTACTCGCCGAGGACCAGGCCCGCGAGGCCCGGCGTGAACACCGGGTCGCCGACGGCGGTCAGGCGCACCGCGTCGATGAGCTCCTCCGTGGACGCCGACTTGAGCAGATAGCCGGTGGCGCCGGACTTCACCGCCTCCAGGACGTCGGCGTGCTCGCCGCTGGCCGACAGGACGAGGACGCGCAGTGCCGGATTGGCGCCGACCAGCTCCTTGCACACCTGGACGCCGGGCTTGCCGGGCAGGTTCAGGTCCAGGACGAGGACATCGGGGGCGGCGGCCTGGGCACGGCGCACCGCCTGGTCGCCGTCTCCCGCCGTGGCGACCACGTCGAAGCCGGCCTCGGCCAGGTCGCGGGCGACGGCGTCGCGCCACATGGGGTGGTCGTCCACCACCATGACCTTGATCGGGACCTGCTGCTCGCTCATCGCTTCTCCGCCTTCCCCCGTGAGTCCTTCGGTACCTTCAGTTCGACCTCGGTGCCCTGGCCGGGGACCGAGATCAGCTCCGCCGTGCCGCCCAGGTCGCGCAGCCGCCCGCGGATCGACAGGGCGACACCGAGCCGCCCCTCGCCTTCGGCCTGCGCGAGCCGCCCTTCCGGGATGCCGGGGCCGTCGTCGCGTACGGTCACGATCACCGCGTCCGGTTCGTCCTCGACCAGGATCCAGGCACGGGCGTCCGTACCCGCGTGCTTGCGGACATTGTCCAGGGCGGCACCGACAGCGGCGGTCAGCTCCTTGGCCGCCACCGGCGCGAGCGGGACCGGTGCGCCGGGCTCGGCGAGGGTCACGCGCGCGGTGGCGTACGGGGCGAGCAGCACGCGCACGTCGACGGGACCGGCGTCCTCGTCGTCGTCCGGCTCCTCGACGGCTCGTACGACCGCACCTTGCGCGGCGTCCTCGGACACCCGGGACACGGGCACCAGACCGCCCGAGACCAGCGTGCGCAGCGCCACCTCCTGCTCGCCGGCCATCCGGCCCAGCTCCTCCGCCTCGCCGCCGAGCGCAGAGCCGCGCCGCTGCACCATGGCGAGGACTTGGAGTACGCCGTCGTGGATGTCGCGGGCCAGGCGCTCCCGTTCACGGGTGGCGGCCTCGATCTCCAGGGCGCGGGCGAGGGTGCGCTCCGAAGCGCGGGCGACCTCGACGACG
The DNA here is from genome assembly GCF_002946835.1 of Streptomyces dengpaensis. Lineage (NCBI taxonomy): Bacteria > Bacillati > Actinomycetota > Actinomycetes > Kitasatosporales > Streptomycetaceae > Streptomyces > Streptomyces dengpaensis. Next base: position 6,415,047 of record NZ_CP026652.1, on the reverse strand, counting down.
TATCCGATGGCGATGGAGGCGACCCAGACGAGGATCACGTTGTGGACGGTGTCGCGGGTCGGGGCGCCGCGCTCGACGATGTTGGCGGCCGCGACCAGCGTGGAGGCGAAGGCGGCCCAGCGCCAGCCGCCCTTGATCGCGAAGGCCAGGACGGATCCCGCGGTCCATATCGACGGCAGCGTCGGACCGTCGTTCTCTATCCACGACGAGTCGACGGCGACCCGGGTGAGCAGGATGCCGACGAGCGCGATGGTGAGGTCGGCGGTGAGGAACCGCTTGGTGCACTTGGCCGCGTTCGCGACCCTCGGGAGAGTCGCCAGGGTCCACACGCACAGCAGCGCGTAGAACGCGACGGCCACCCAGGGGCGGGCGAACTCGTCGTATCCGGTGGCGAAGAGGCCGATCGCGTACAACATGGTCAGCACGCGGTACGCGGTGAGCGCACGCCACAGCGGCTGCTCGACCGACATCCTCATGACGCGCTCGCGCTTCGCCATGGCCCCCCTTTTTTTGCTCGCTCGCCTCCCGGGCGCTCACCCACCACCCCTGACGGACGCGTCTACGAGCCGGACCGTTCCTTTTCCGCCTGCTCGGCTTCCTTGGCGGCCTGCTTGTCGGCTTGCTTCTCGGCCTGCGCGAGCGCGGCCTTCGCCACCTTCTCGGCGTCCTTCTCGGCCTTCGCCGCATCCGCGATCTGCCGCTTGGCGGCCATCGCGTACATGTCGACGTACTCCTGGCCGGAGAGCTTCATGATTTCGTACATGACCTCGTCGGTCACCGCGCGGAGCACGAAACGGTCGTGGTCCATGCCGTGGTACCGGCTGAAGTCCAGCGGCTTGCCGATGCGGATGCCCGGCCGCATCAGTCTGGGCATCAGCTTGCCCGGCGGCTGGATCTTCTCGGTGTCGATCATCGCGACCGGGATGACGGGCGCCCCGGTGGCGAGCGCCACGCGCGCGAGGCCGCCGGGCTTGCCGCGGTAGAGGCGGCCGTCCGGCGAGCGCGTGCCCTCCGGGTAGATGCCGAACAGCTCACCGCGCTCGATGACCTCGATGCCGCTCTTGATGGCCGCCTCGCCCGCGCCGCGCGCTCCGGAGCGGTCCACGGGGAGCTGGCCGACGCCCTTGAAGAAGGCGGCGGTCATCCGGCCCTTGATGCCGGGCGTCGTGAAGTACTCGGCCTTCGCGATGAAGGTCACCTTGCGGTCGAGGATCGCGGGCAGGAAGAACGAGTCCGAGAACGACAGGTGATTGCTCGCCAGAATGGCGGGGCCCTCGGCGGGGATGTTCTCGAGGCCTTCCACCCAGGGTCTGAAGGCGAGCTTCAGCGGCCCCCCGATGGAAAACTTCATTGCGCCGTAGATCAACCGAGTGCCTCCTGTGTCGTTGATCAGACCTTAACCCGGAGCACCGCCAATGGACCCGACGACCCTGGTCGGTGTCAGTGCGGTCGCGTACGGTGAAGTACGCCTCGAAGCCTCGGGGGTTCCGTTTTCGCCCGCCTCATGAACAGGAGACCGAAGGTGCCGGTCCTTCCTGGAGCCGAGCCGTTCCGCCACGAGGGCGGAGAGGTCGGCGTCCTTCTCTGCCATGGTTTCACCGGGTCCCCGCAGTCGCTGCGCCCCTGGGCGGAGTATCTCGCCGAGCGCGGCCTGACCGTCGCGCTGCCGCTGCTGCCCGGTCACGGCACGCGCTGGGAGGACATGCAGCTCACCGGCTGGCAGGACTGGTACGCGGAGGTGGACCGCGAGCTGCGCGCCCTGAGGGAGCAGTGTGCCCAGGTCTTCGTGTTCGGTCTGTCGATGGGTGCGGCGCTGACGCTGCAGCTCGCGGCCAAGCACGGTGACGAGATCAGCGGCATCGTGGTCGTCAACCCGCTGAACAGGGTGAATGACCCCACGGCGTTCGCTCTGCCGGTGCTCCGGCACTTCGTACGGTCCGTGAAGGGCGTCACGAACGACATCGCGAAGGAGGGCGCCCAGGAGCTCGGGTACGACCGGGTGCCGCTGCACGCCGCGTACTCGCTGCGGCGTTTCCTCGGGATCGTGGACGGCGAGCTGCCGCAGGTCACCCAGCCGCTATTGCTGCTGCACAGCCCCCAGGACCATGTGGTGTCCCCCGCCGACTCGGCGCGCATCCTCAGCCGGGTGTCGTCCACGGACGTGACGGAGATCCTGCTGGAACAGAGCTACCACGTCGCGACGTTGGACCATGACGCGGACCGGATCTTCGAGGAGAGCCACGCGTTCATCGCCCGGCTCGCGCCCAGTGCCGGCAAGGAGGCCGACACGGGTCAGGTGGGTCAGCAGGAAGGGACGGCCACCGGTGGCTGAGCACGACGCGGACCGCGGCGATTCCGAGGAGAAGGGCGCACCTCCCGGCGAGGAGCAGAGCGTGCCCTTCGACGAGAAGGCCGCGTGGCAGGCGATCGTCGACGGGTACGGCGACGAGCCGCCGGACCCGCCCGGCGCGAAGCCGTTCAAGTCGGTCGAGGACCTGGCACTGCTCGAGCCGGAGACGAACGACGAGGACGGCGGCGCCAAGAAGACGGACAGCGCCGGCGACAAGCCCTCGGTGACCAAGCCCCTCGGCAGCTCGGTCGCCTTCGCGCCCGGTGTCGGCGGCCCGCGCGACTACCAGGCGCCCGAGCCCAACGACGACGACTTCGACGAGGAGGACGAGGGCCACTTCGTACCGCCCGAGCCGCCCCCGCTGCCGGCGGCCGACACCACCGCCAAGTTCGCCTGGCTCGCCGTCATCGGCGGCCCCGTCCTGCTCCTGCTGGCCGTCCTCCTCGGCTGGGACATGACCTGGTGGCTCGCCACTCTCGGCATCGGCGGCTTCCTCGGCGGCTTCGCCACGCTGGTGATGCGTATGAAGACGGACGACGAGGACGGCGACGACCCGGGCCGGGGCGCGGTGGTCTGATCTCAGGACGCGGGCACTCTGAGGGCGGCCAGCACGGGCAAGTGGTCCGTGGCCGCCCTCAGGTCTCTCTCCGTCACACCGGGAAGGCCCAGCGGCACCCCACAGCCCAGGACCTCCACACCCTCACTGGCGAAGATCGCGTCGATGCGCTGATGGGGATCGGTGGACGTGGAGGTGTACTCCGAGCCCCAGGGGCGGGTGGCCCAGGCGTCCTGAAGGGTGCCGGCAAGGCGCTGGAAGGTGCGACCACCGGGCCGTTCGTTGAGGTCACCCCCCGCGACGGCGTACGGGGCACCGAGCCCGGCGAGCCGGTCAAGCAGCATGCCGCCCTGCTTGTACCGCTCAGCCTTCTGCAGACTCAGATGACAGCTGAGCACACCGAGCCGAGCGCCCCCGAACCGCACAACCGCCGTCGCGAAGCCACGCCGGTGCAGCCCGGGCGTGAGCGGCAGCAGAGCGTCTTCGGTCCGTTCCACGGTCGCCCGCAGCGAGCAGAGCAGAGCGGGCCCTGACGCGGGCGCCCCACCGGAAAGGATCACCTGCCCCGAGGCGGCAGCGAGCCGAGCCAGCTTCTTACGCCAGCGAAAGAACCGCGGAGCCTCCTGGACCAGGACGAGATCCGGTTCGCAGGCACTGATGATCCGCGCCAGCGCGAGCGTGTCGTCCCGCATCGACCGGATGTTGTAACTGAGCACCCGAATGACGGCGGAACCGTCGGACTCGGTGCGGGAGTTGGGCAGCGGACTGATCGCGCGAAGCGGCTGAGTCAGCATGGCGATCAAGATACGACACCCCAGGCCCGGAAGCCCCACACCGGGACACCCCGCACCCGGGACAACCCGCAGCCAGAGCACGACCCGCACCCAGGACAGCCGTCACTCGGGACGGCCGACAGCCAGCACACGACCCGCACCCGAGACGGCCTGCTCCTGGGACAGGCGTCACCCGGGACGGCGGCACCCGCCCACGCACGGAAGGGGCCGTGCCGGTACATCAAATGCCCGCATCCGGGCGGATCAACAGAAACGGCTCCTTGGAGCCCCACAGTGGATCCGTTCGGATGCGGGCGGATGTACCGGCACGGCCCCGACCCACGACGACGAGCAGGCGAACCACCCAACCGGCGGCTACCCGCCCCACACACCGGCCGCTACATGATCGGATCCGGCTCCCGAGCCAGGTCCGCCGCACCCACAAGCCCCGCCTTGTTGCCCAACTGCGCGGCGATGACGTCGGCCACCGGCCGCCAGTTGCCACCCACCAGCCACCGCCTGTACGACTTGCGAATCGGGTCGAGGACCAGCTCGCCCTCGTCCGACAGCCCGCCGCCGACAATGAACGCGGACGGGTCGAAGAGCGAGGCCAGATCGGCGAGCCCCGCGCCGGCCCAGCGGGCCAGCTCGCGGTAGGAGTCCACCGCCACCGGGTCGCCCTGCCGCGCGGCCACCGAGATGTGCTTGCCCTCGATACCGTCGGGGGTGCCGTTGCCCAGCGCGAGCAGGATCTCCGCGTTCTCGGGGGTCGCGTTGGCCCGCTGCTTGGCGTACCGGACGAGGGCACGCCCGGAGGCGTACTGCTCCCAGCAGCCCTGCGAGCCGCAACCGCACAGCAGACCGTCCGGCACCATCCGGATGTGCCCGAACTCGGCGGCCACACCGAAGTGCCCACGGCGCAGCTTGTTGCCGATGATGATGCCGCCGCCAAGCCCCGTGCCCAGCGTGATGCAGATGACGTTGCGATGACCCTTGCCCGCGCCGAACTTGTACTCGCCCCACGCCGCCGCGTTCGCGTCGTTCTCGACGACGACCGGCAGGCCGACGCGCTCCTCGACCTCGGCCTTGAGCGGCTCCTGCCGCCAGTCGATGTTCGGCGCGAAGTAGACCGTCGAGCGCTGGCGGTTCACGTAACCGGCGGCACCGATGCCCACGCCGACGATGTCGTGACCGGCCCGCGCACCCTCCACGGCGGAAGCGATGGCGTCGACGATGCCCTGCGGCGTGCCGGGGGTCGGCACCTTGTGGGTCGAGAGGATGTTGCCTTCCTCGTCGACCACACCGGCCGCGATCTTCGTGCCGCCGATATCGACGCCGATGGTGAGTCCCATGAATCCCTCAGTTTCGGTCGAGCCCCGCTACGGCCAACCGTACCCGAGGGACATTCAGTCCAAGTCGATGCGCTCCCCGGGACCGGTCCCGTCGTCTCGGGGGCCCTTGTCCCGGACTGTCCAGCGCCGTTCCTGCGCCTCGACGGCGGAGCGGTAGGCGGCGAGCAGCTCGGAGCCCGCGGCCGCGAGGTGGTCGAACACGTCCGGGTTGCGCTCCATCACCGGCTCGACGGCGGCCTTGGCCTGCTGCACGACCTGGTTGACCATCTGCTGGGCCGTGCCGGAGGCCACCGCGCCGAAGAGCGGCGACTGCAGTCCGGACAGCTTGTCGGTGACGGCGTCGACAAGCCTGCGCAGCTCCTCGGCGGCCGAGCCCGGCGGCGGTCCGTACTGGGCACGGCGGCGGGCCTTCTCCGCCGCGAGGTCCTCTTCACAGGCCGTCGCCCAGGCATCGGCGTCGGCCACGCGCACCTCTTCGACGCGCGCCTCATCAACGTCTACTTCGTCGGCTTCAACCTGCACGTCGTCGGTTTCGACGTGCACCTCGTCGGCCGCCTTCTCCTGAGCGGCGTCGGACGTGGGGCGCTCTTCGCTCATGGCGGACTCCTGCCTACGGTTCGTGCCTTCGACGTTACCCGAACGGGGGTACACGGTTCACCGGCTCCGGGACCACAGTTCGACCGCAGCTCGGGACCGCGGTCACCGGCTGCGCGGCCACAGGTCAGGGTCAGGCGCGAACCGGATCCGCAGCTCGCCCTCACGCAGCGCCGCGCCGGCCACGGTGCAGCGGCGCAGAGCCGACGGCAGCGGCACGATCCGGCGGAACTGCCCGACGGTGACGACAAGTTCGTCGCCGCGCCGGATGAGGTCGAGTTCCTCGCGTATCGCGCCGGGCAGCGGGATGTGCCAGACGAGGACCCGCTCGCCGCCGTCCTCGGCCGGCTGGTCGGTGACGGGCCACTCGACCGGGGTGGGCGCCGTGTTGACGCCGGGCACCGGGAGCGCGGCGAGGTCGTGGGTGCCGCGCGGGTCGTGACCGAGGTGCGGGACCTCGTGCAGGTCGTACGTCTCCCGCCACTCCTCCAGCGCCTTGCGCTGCTGGGCCGCGAGGGCCGCCAGCCAGGTGTCGTTCGTGGCGCCGGGCAGCACACGGTTCGCGACCAGAGCGTCGACGGACAGTCCGCGCAGGGCGAAAGCGGTGGCGGCGGTGCGTACGGCGTCGGCACCGGCCGGGCCCGGTTCGGCGACCAGCCGTACGATCGTGGCCCGGTCCGCGACGACCGCCTCCACGGCGGCCAGCTCGAGGTCCCAGCGCGCCGCCGTCTCGTACAGCCACTCCGCGGGCATCGGGACGCCCGCGAGCCGCCCGAGGACGGGGCGCAGGGCGCGGGCCGCCTGGCGCTCCGGCGGAAGCAGACGGCGCAGATAGCGACGGAGTTCCTCCGGCAGGGCGAGCAGGCCGAGGGCCTGGGGGGCCGGGGGGAGGTCCACGACCAGGAGGTCGTACGTCTCCGACATCGCCGCGTCGCGCAGGGCGCGGAGCAGGGCGAGTTCCTCGGCGCCGGGGAGAGGGGTGACTTCCTCGGCGTCCAGGCGGGTGGCGCCCAGCAGGTCCAGGGCGGTGGTGGCGCGCTCCTGGAAGGCGGTGAGGTCCTCGCGGAAGCGGGCGGCCGCGTCGGGGCGCCAGGCGGTGAGGCGGGGTCCCGCTTCCACCGGGTCCGGTCCCGTTCGTACGCCGAGGACGGCGCCCAGGGTGTCCGTGCGGTCGGCGGTGAGCACCAGGGTGCGGGTGCCTTCGCCGGCCGCCTTCAGCGCCGTGGCCGCGGCGACCGTCGTACGGCCTGTGCCGCCTTGGCCGGTGATCAGGATGGTGCGCATGGGGGTGAACGGTACCGGTGCGGGGCCGGGCGGTTTTTTCGCCCCCTCCGCCCCTACCCGTCCCGTACCTGGGGGACTTCGGCCCCCAGCCCCCCCGTATCGCGCTTCGCGCTCGTCCTAAACGCCGGACGGGCTGAAAGGGGCTTAGTTGGTTTCCTCGACCCGCTTCTTCAAGCCCGCCAGCGCCCTGTCGATGATGACCTTCTCGGCCTTGCGCTTGATCATGCCGAGCATGGGGATCTTGACGTCGACGGTCAGCTGGTAGGTGACCTCGGTGGCGCCCGCGCCCGCGGGCTTGAGGATGTAGGAGCCGTCCAGGGAGCGGAGCATCTGGGACTTGACCAGGGTCCAGGAGACCTCGTGGTCGCCGGTCCAGGTGTAGCCGAGGGTCTGGTCGTCCTTGATGGCGCCGGCGTCCATGACGAGGCGGACCTGCTCGGCGCGGCCCTGCTCGTCCGTGGCAAGCACCTCCGCCTCCTTGACCTCGCCGGTCCAGTCCGGATAGCGGGCGAAGTCGGCGATCACCGCCATGACGTCAGCCGGTGCCGCCTCGATCGTGATGCTCGAGCTGGTGTGTTCCGCCATCGCCGTGGCTCCTCCAGATGCGGTCCGGTGAGGGAGGGTCGTGCGCACGTGTGTGCAGCGTGAAGGCTACCGCGCACGGCCGCGGGTGCTAGCACCCCACCTGGGGTTCACGGCCGCCGTCGGCTCACCACTCCAGGACCCATGGCCGCCCCGACCCCGCGAAGTGGCCCACATTCACGCATTCCGTCGCCCCGATCCGCATCCGGCGGACGAGCGGCTGGTGGACATGGCCGAAGAGTGAGTAGCGCGGGCGTGTACGGCGGATCGCGTCCAGGAGGGCGCGGGACCCGCGTTCGAAACGGCGCGCCACCGTGTCGTACACCAGCTCGGGCACCTCCGGCGGGATATGCGTGCACAGCACGTCGACCTCGCCGACCGCCTCGATCTTCGCCGCGTACTCCTCGTCGCCGATCTCATACGGCGTCCGCATGGGGGTGCGCAGTCCGCCGCCGACGAAGCCGAAGACCCTGCCGCCGATTTCGACGCGTTCGCCGTCGAGGACCGTCGTGCCGGGTCCGGCGTACTCCGGCCACAAGGTCGGCATGTCGACATTGCCGTATGTCGCGTACGTCGGTGCCGGGAACGCGGCGAACATCTCGGCGTACTGCTTGCGGACCGCCTTCTCGATGGCGGCGGCCCGGTCCGTGCCGATCCCGGACCACAGCCGGGTGCCGAACTCGCGCGCCTCCTCGTAGCGGCGGGCGGTGCGCAGTTCCACGATGCGGTCCGCGTTCTCCGCTCCGAACAGGTCAGGGAAGATGCCGCGCGAGTGGTCGGCGTAGTCGAGGAACAGGACCAGGTCACCGAGGCAGATCAGAGCGTCCGCACCGTCGCCGGCTCTGGCCAGGTCCCGGACGTTGCCATGCACGTCACTGATCACATGAATGCGCGTCCTCGGGTTACCGACCGGTGTGGATGCCATGACGATCAAGCGTAGGCCTGTGAGGCAAACGTGAATAGAGGCGGCCGGACCTGCGGTTACTGGCTGGACCGTAATCGCGTGGACTACTCTGCGCGAAGGAACGCCAACACGTGTGACGCACGGAACATCTCGTCGGGACCCCCTGTCGAAGAGGCCATACCGGCGGGTAACGTCCGGGCAGTCCAGTCGTGCTCAGGTTTTCAACAAGTGATCTCTTGAGTACCTGCCCAAGCCTTGGACCGCACCGTCGCATCACACGAAGTCGTGGCGTCGGCGCCCTATGAGGAGCAGCAGTCTTGCGCGAGTTCAGCCTTCCGGCTTTGTACGAGGTCCCTGCGGACGGCAATCTGTCCGACATCGTCCGCAGAAACGCCGCGCAGCATCCCGACGTTGCTGTCATCGCCCGCAAGGTGGGCGGCACTTGGACGGATGTCACCGCCGCCACCTTCCTTGCCGAGGTGGTGGCCGCCGCCAAGGGCCTGATCGCCTCCGGCGTCCAGCCGGGCGAACGGGTGGGCCTGATGTCCCGTACCCGCTACGAGTGGACGCTGCTCGACTTCGCCATCTGGAGCGCGGGCGCGATCACCGTGCCGGTGTACGAGACCAGCTCTCCGGAGCAGGTGCAGTGGATCCTCGGCGACTCGGGCGCGACGGCCTGCATCGTCGAACTGGACGCGCACGCGGCCTCGGTGGAGTCGGTGCGCGACCGGCTGCCCGCCCTCAAGCACGTCTGGCAGATCGAGGGCGGCGGCGTCGACGCGCTGGGCCGCGCGGGCAAGGACATCTCCGACGAGACGGTCGAGGAGCGCAGTTCGCTCGCCAAGGCCGACGACCCGGCGACCATCGTCTACACGAGCGGGACGACCGGCCGCCCCAAGGGATGTGTCCTCACCCACCGCGCCTTCTTCGCGGAGTGCGGCAACATCGTGGAGCGGCTGCGTCCGCTGTTCCGCGCGGACTGCTCCGTGCTGCTCTTCCTGCCGCTGGCGCACGTCTTCGGCCGCCTCGTCCAGGTCGCACCGATGATGGCGCCGATCAAGCTCGGCTGTGTGCCGGACATCAAGAACCTCACCGACGAACTGGCCGCGTTCCGGCCGACGTTGATCCTCGGTGTGCCGCGCGTCTTCGAGAAGGTCTACAACTCGGCGCGTGCCAAGGCGCAGGCGGACGGCAAGGGCAAGATCTTCGACAAGGCGACGGACACGGCGATCGCCTACAGCCGTGCGATGGACACGCCGTCCGGCCCGTCCATCGGCCTGAAGATCAAGCACAAGGCCTTCGACAAGCTGGTCTACAGCAAGCTGCGGGCCGTCCTCGGCGGTCGTGGCGAGTACGCCATCTCCGGCGGCGCCCCGCTCGGTGAGCGGCTCGGACACTTCTTCCGCGGTATCGGCTTCACGGTTCTGGAGGGCTACGGCCTGACCGAGTCCTGTGCGGCCACCGCGTTCAACCCGTGGGACCGGCAGAAGATCGGTACGGTCGGGCAGCCGCTGCCCGGTTCCGTCGTGCGGATCTCCGACGACGGCGAGGTGCTGCTGCACGGCGAGCACCTGTTCAAGGAGTACTGGAACAACGAGGGCGCGACCGCCGAGGCCCTCGCCGACGGCTGGTTCCACACCGGTGACGTCGGCACCCTCGACGAGGACGGCTACCTCCGCATCACCGGCCGCAAGAAGGAGATCATCGTCACCGCGGGCGGCAAGAACGTCGCCCCGGCCGTGATCGAGGACCGCATCCGCGCGCACGCGCTGGTCGCGGAGTGCATGGTGGTCGGCGACGGGCGTCCCTTCGTCGGTGCGCTGGTCACCGTCGACGATGAGTTCCTGGCGCGGTGGGCCTCGGAGCACGGGAAGCCTGCGGGGGCGAGCGTGGCGTCGTTGCGGGACGATGCGGATCTGCTGGCCGCTATTCAGGACGCGGTCGACGATGGCAACGCTGCTGTGTCCAAGGCGGAGTCGGTGCGGAAGTTCCGTATCCTCGGCTCCCAGTTCACCGAGGAGTCGGGGCACCTGACGCCGTCGCTGAAGCTCAAGCGCAATGTCGTCGCGAAGGATTACGCCTACGAGATCGAGGCGATCTATCGGGGCTGAGCCCCGGGCACTTCTTCCTGGCGCGGCCCCTCAATGGCGAGGGGCCGCGCCAGGGGCGTTTCCGGGGGCCGGACCAAGGCGCCCGCGACGGAGCCGCTGATGGATGCGGTCGCCCCCCTCCGCCTCTGCCCTCCCCCACTCTCGGCTTCTCCCCCAGTGCCTTAAGGGCCTGGGAGGTACCCCCAGAGCGGGGGGACCCCCATCGTCCCTGGGGGCTGCCGCCCCCAGACCGCCGCTGTCGCGCTGACGCGCTCGTCCTCAAACGCCGGACGGGCCAGAACCCCCTACAGCAGCTCCCTCAACCGCTCCGCCAGCAGGTCCCAGCGCCACTTCTCCTCGACCCACTCCCGCCCCCGCTCGCCCATCCGGCGGCGCAGCTCGGAGTCGCCGAGGAGGGTGATGACACGGTCGGCGGTGTCCTCGGCGGAGCCGCCCCGCACCACCCAGCCCGTCTCACCGTCGAGGACCGCGTCCGGCGCCCCGCCGGAGTCGCCGGCGACGACGGGCAGCCCGGTCGCGGAGGCCTCGAGGTAGACGATTCCGAGCCCCTCGACGTCGAGCCCGCCCCGCCGGGTCCGGCAGGGCATGGCGAAGACGTCACCGGCGCCGTAGTGCGCGGGCAGCTCGGACCAGGGCACCGCCCCGGTGAACCGCACCGCACCGGCAACCCCGGTTTCGTACGCGAGTTTGCGCAGGTCACGCTCGTACGGCCCGCCACCGACGATCAGCAGCACCGCGTCCGGCTCCTTGGCCAGGATGCGTGGCATGGCGAGGATGAGGGTGTCCTGGCCCTTGCGCGGGACCAGGCGGGAGACGCAGACCACCACCGGGCGGTCCGTCAGGCCGAGCCGGGCGCGGACCACGTCGCCGCCCGAACCGGGGTGGAAGGTCTTCTCGTCGACGCCGGGCGGGAGTTGGACCATCCGCGAGGCCGCCTCGGGGGTCAGCGCGGAGGCGATCCGGGAGCGCGTGTACTCGCCGAGATAGGTGATGGTGTCCGTGGACTCGCCGATCCGGCGCAACAGGCCGCGCGCGGCGGGCAGTTGGGCCCACCCGGCCTCGTGCCCGTGCGTGGTGGCCACGATCCGCCGCGCGCCCGCCCTGCGCAGCGCGGGCGCCATCAGGCCGAGCGGCGCCGCCGCCCCGAACCACACCGACGTACAGCCGTGTTCGCGCAGCAGCCCGACGGCACGCCGGGTGGCGCCCGGAGTCGGCAGCAGCATCGTCGTGCGGTCCCGTACGACGGTGAAGGGCTGTTCGGCGTCGAAGTCGGCCGTCGCCTCGACGCCCTCACGGCCGCGCTTCCAGGTGGAGGCGTAGACAACGAGCCGCTCGGGGTCCAGGCGCAGCGCCATGTTGTGCAGGAAGGCCTGGATACCGCCGGTGCGGGGCGGGAAGTCGTTCGTCACGATCAGGGTCTTGTGCATCGTGTTCGACAGTATCGAACCTATACTCACAGCTCCGCACGGCCACGCTTGATGGCTCGCGAACTGGGTGCCGCGCCATCATGGCTCCGCGAAAATGGCTCCGCGGACATACAGCCGGCGGGCAAGAGCTGGAAGCACAGCAAGAAGCAGCGCCGGACATATCCGCACAGCATGCGAATTCCGGACAGACTAGGACCAGGTGGGCATGACGGGCGCAAGGGGGGCGAGGTTCCCGTACGGGCTCGTCGGACTGCTGGGAACCTGGGGCCTGACCAGGCTGGTGCTGCTCCTTTTCGTGTTCAAGGTGTACGTCTTCCCCGGCCCTGACGTCACGAGCGATGTCTCCGTGATCTACCAGGGCTGGTACGAGGTCCTGCGCCACGGCACCTTCCCGCTCGACGACGTCACCTGGCAGTACCCGCCGGCCGCCGCGCTGGCGATCCTCTCCCCCGGCCTGCTGCCCTTCCTCGGCTACGCGCAGGCGTTCTTCGTGCTGGCCTTCCTCGCCGACTTCGTGGTGTTCGGCCTGCTCCAGTACGCGGGCCTGCGCTCCGGCAAGACGCTGCGCGGCTGCTGGGTGTGGGTGATCGGCGTACCGCTGCTCGGGCCGACCGTGTATGCCCGCTACGACGTGATGGTGACGGCCGTCGCGGTCGCGGCGCTGCTCGCCGGGACGCGCCATCCGCGGGTGATGGGGGCGCTCGTGGGCTTCGGCGCGATGCTGAAGGTGTGGCCGGTGCTGCTGCTCGTCGGGGCCGTCCGCCGCAGAGTGTGGGCCGCGGCGGCGGTGACAGCCGCGGGGATCGCGGTGGTGTTCACCGTGTCGATGCCGGGTGCCGTCGCCTTCCTGACCTTCCAGCGCGACCGCGGCACCGAGGTCGAGTCGCTGGGTTCCCTCGTCTTCCATGTGGCCCGGCAGTACGGCTGGGACGGTCAGGTGCTGCTCAACTACGGCTCGGTGGAATTCCTCGGCCCGTACGTCGACGTCGTGAGCACGGCGGCCCTGGTACTCACGGGGGTGGCCTTCGGCTGGCTGCTGCTGTGGCGGCTGCGCGCCAGGCAGTTCCTGCCGCACACGCTCGCGGACGCCGCGTTCGTGGCCGTGCTGATGTTCACCACCACCAGCCGGGTCATCAGCCCGCAGTACATGGTCTGGCTGGTCGGGCTCGCGGCGGTCTGCCTGTGCTTCCGGGGCAGCCGGATGACGCTGCCCGTCGGTCTGGTGCTGGGCGCGTGCCTGGTGACCGTCCTCGAGTTCCCGGTCTGGTTCTCGCACGTCGTCGCCAGCGACCGGCTCGGCATCACCCTGCTCTTCGTACGCAACGGCCTGCTGGTCGTCGCCACGCTGCTCGCCGCCCTGCGACTGTGGCGGGGCACGGTCTCCCGCCCCACCCCACCTCTCCCCTCTCAGGCCGCCCGCACCGAGGAAACCCTGGCGTCGTCCTGACGGCGGCTCCCCTCAGCCGAGCTGAGCCCTGAGGTAGTCCCGCCACTGTGCGGTGAACTCCTCCGGTGTCGTGTGCAGTACGTCCCGCAGTGCGTCCTCGACCGCTCCGGCCCGCTTCTCGTGGTCGCCCACCGCCCGGTAGAAGTCGTTCAGCCGGACCTCGCCCCAGCGGTCGGCGATCATCCGGCAGGCCAGCCAGCCGCCCTCGTACGCCAGCGCCAGCCGGGCCGCCTCCCCGGAGAACCCGAAGTCCTCGTCGTCCGGCAGCGCGGCCGGGACACGCCCCTCCGCCACGGCGCGCACCAGCTCCGGGGCGACCTGAGCGGGCGTCCGCCCGCTGCCGCGGTAGCCGACCCAGTCCGCGTAGCCCTCGGAGAGCCACAGGGGCGTCGCGGGCGTGGTGTGGGTGCGGGTCGCGACATGTGTCGTCTCGTGGGTGAGGACGACCTGTTTGCCGAAGCCACCGAGGACGCCGTACGCGTCGGGGTTGACGATGATCCGGTCCGCGGGCGCCTTCGCCGAGCCCCCCGCCTCGCCCGTGGTGACCGCCGCGATCCCCCGGTACCCGGACGCCGGGGCGCCGAGCAGTCCCGCCATCCCTTCCAGCGACTTCGGTACGAGCACGACGACGTGCCCCGACCAGTCCGTACCCCACGCGTTCGACACGGCGGGCACGGCGCGGTCCGCGAGATCCGCGTACGCGCGCAGCCGCTCGCCGGTCTGTCCGACCCCCAGGACCAGGCTGTGCTCACCCCGGACGACCCGCACGGCCCCCTGCTCCCACATCTGCTCGCTCGCCTCCTTGGCGGGCTCGTCGGAGGTGACGTACCAGGTCCCGTCGGAGCGGGTCAGGCGCAGGGTGCGGGCGGCGGTGACGGGGGCGGTGTCGTAGCCCTTGATGCGGTAGCGCAGTTCCGCGTCGGCCGTGGCCAGGTCGCCGGAGCGGCGCAGCTCGGTCAGGCGGTACGACCAGGCCGCGAGCGGGACGTCGCGCAGATTCCCGAACTCGGCGTCGACGGCGGCCGGTTGCCCGGTCGCCCGGTACGCCGGCTCGTCCCGGTCGAGGAGCGCCGACGCCCGCCGGTCGAGCACCCGCTGCACCTCGGCCGTCGCAGTGTCCGACGGCGCACCACCGCCGCAGCCGACGAGCACGGCGAGCAGCAGCACCAGGGAGAGCACCGTCCGCGACGCACGCCTTCGACCAGCCACGTTCCCGATCGTACGGCGGCTTCGCCCGGAGGTCAGACCCGCGTCACGGACGAGATCGGCATCATGCCCACCGGGTCGTAGCGCACCGGGGCGCCCGGGTAGGGCGCGTGGATCACCTGACCGTTACCCATGTACATGGCGATGTGGCTCGCGTCCGAGCGGTAGGTGACCAGGTCGCCGGGCTCCGCCTGGGAGAGCGACACCTGCCGTCCCGCGTACTGCTGGGCCTGCGAGGTGCGCGGCAGACCGATTCCGGCCTGTGCGTACGACCACTGCGTCAGGCCCGAACAGTCGAAGCCGCCGGGCCCGTTGGCGCCCCACACATACGGGCGGCCGACCGCCGAGCGGGCCGCGGCGATCGCGGCAGCCGCACGGGCCGAGGAAGGACCGGCTTCTCCGAGGTCGGGCAGGCCGGAGCGCGAGGAACGCGACGCCCGGTCGAAGGCGGCGCGCTCGGCGTACGGCAGCGCGTTGAGCAGCTGCCGCGCCTTGGCCAGTTTCCGTTCGACGGTCCGCTTGTGCCGGGCGACGGCCTTGCGGCTCTTCTCCAGCTCGGCGAGCTTGCCAGAGACCTCCTCGCGTTTCTGGGTGAGGTCGCGCATCGCGCGCTGGAGGTCCTTGAGTTCACCGGCCTGGCGGGCGGTGATCCGGTCGAGGGCGGCGGCCCTGTCGAGGTAGTCGGCCGGGTCGTCGGAGAACAGCAGCGCGAGGGAGGGGTCGAGGCCGCCGGACCGGTACTGGGCCCCGGCGACCGAACCGAGCGCGTCCCGCATGGTGTTGCTGCGCTCCTGCTGCCGGGCGATCTCGTCCTGTGCGGTGCCGACCTCCTCGCGCAGGGAGTCGGCACGCTCGTCGGCCTCGTTGTACGCCTCGGTGGCCTTCTCCGCCTGCGCGTACAGGCGGTCCACCTCGGCCCGGGTGTCGTCCTGCGGTGCCGCGGCCGCCGGGAGGGCGTGGAGCGCCGCGACCGCGGCGGACATCACGCAGACGGCGAGGCCGGTGCTCCGGTGGAACCCGGACGGTACAAGACGGCGATGGGACCCCACAGGAAGCCGCATTCCTTCCACTCGTCGGACGCTGACGGTCTCCCCCGGGGACCCGGGGGAAGCGCGCCAGACATTGACGCCCTCTCCTGCCCGCAGGCAAGAGATTCCGGTCCGCACCGTTGTGGGGTGCCACCGCGGGTTCCTGTTTCACAGGCCTCCGCCGCCCCGTGAGGGTTGGTCTTACGTGGCCTCCGCAGGCGTGACTTTCCGCCCGTCCGGCGGTAGGTCCGACAACTCCGTTGCCAGACGCGGCGATGCTAGCCGTGCGACTACGCACCGACCAACGGGCTCTGCGGGCACACAAAGCGACGCCCCGCCGGAGACGCAGGTCACCGGCGGGGCGTGGGGTCTGGGGGAGGCGCCGCAATTCGCCCGTTTGGGCGGCGTCCCGAGGGGTCCCTCAGTGGCCTTGGCGGCCTCAGTGGCGAGGGACCCGCTCAGGAGGAGTGCGTCAGATGCGGACGCCGAACTGGTAGGGCATGTTGTTGATCGACTCGTAGCGCACGACCGTGCCGGTGCGCGGGGCGTGCAGCACCTGGCCGTTGCCCGCGTAGAAGCCGACGTGGTGCTGGTCGGCGTAGAAGATGACCAGGTCGCCGACCTGCAGGTCGCTCTGCGAGTAGATGCGCGTACCGGCGTTGGCCTGTGCCTGCGAGGTACGGGGAATGGAGACGCCGGCCTGGGCGTAGGCCCAGGAGGTGAGGCCCGAGCAGTCGAAGGAACTGGGGCCGGAGGCGCCGTAGACGTACGGCGAGCCGATCTTGCTCTGCGCGGCCGCGTACGCGGAGCCGACACGGCCTGAGGCCGCCTTGCCGGAGCTGAGGGCGCTGCGCTCGCTGGTGCGGTTGGCGCGCTCCTGCTCCGCGTCCAGGGCCGCCTTCTCGGCGGCCGTCAGGGTGTTGAGGAGCTTCTGCGCCTCGCCGAGCTTGCCCTGGACTTCCTTCTTCTTCTTGCCCAGTTCGGTGCGGGTGGAGGCGAGGTCCTTGAGCTTGTCGGAGGCTTCCTCGCGCTGCTGGGCGAGCAGACGCTGCTTCTCCTGGACCTTCTTCAGCGCGTCGACCTGCTGAGTGCTCAGCTGGTCCATCGCGGACGCCTTGTCGAGGTAGTCGTCCGGGTCGGAGGAGAGGAAGAGCGCCACGGAGGGGTCGATGCCTCCGGTGCGGTACTGGGCGCTGGCCATCGAACCGAGGCCGTCGCGCAGCTCGTTGAGCTCTTCCTGGCCGCGGGCGACGTTGTCCTGGATCGTGGAGATCTCCTTCTGGAGCTTCTCCTGCTTCTCCTTGGCGCCGTTGTACTTCTCGGTGGCCTGCTCCGCCTCTTCGTAGAGCGTGTCGACCTTGGCCTTGACCTCGTCCTTGCTCGGCTTCTCGCTGGGCGCGGCGTTGGCGGCGTTGGCACTGAGGGCCACGGCTGCCGCGGCGGCGGTGGTGAGCACGGTCACACGGGTGCGGCTCGGCTGCTTGGGTCGACGGTGGGACGCCACGAAGGCGAGCTCCTTCTTCCTCCAGCCGCCTGCCGATTGCGCCGACGGGCGGTGCCCCTCCACCGTCACTCCCCATGAGTGATCATCCGAGCGGAGGTTCGAAACCTGAACCTAGCGACCTTCCTGTGATCACTTCAAATCCTCATAGGAAAAATCTCAGTCACCGAGAGCATTCTTTACCGACAACTCACCTGCAGTAATGCGGCTTTGACGCTACGTCGTGTGAAGGTCTCGCTAATTCGGGCATTACGCCTGGACGTTACGCATGGGACTTTCGTTGCCTATGAGGCTTACGGCCCAGATGGTCAAAGGTGCGGGCGGGCGATGGCGAGTGGCGGGAGAAAAGCGCTGGTCAGCCCCAGGTCAGCCGCGCGAAAATCGCTTGAGCAGCACCACCGACGCGACCGGCCGCGCACCCGCCTTGGCGACCCCGTCGGCCACCTCACGGTCGGTCGAGACGACGATGACCGGCCGCCCCGGCGGCTCGGCGCGCACCAGCTGGCGGATCAACTCGTCCGCGGTGACGCCGGGTTTGGAGAACAGCACCCGCACCCCGCGCGGCGGCGCGAGCAGCACGGGCGCCGCCAGCTCGGCCCCGTCGAAGACACAGGTCACTTCGGCGCCGGTCTGCGCGGCGAGCTGCGAGAGCTGCCCGAGCAGCCTCAGCCGCTGCTTCTCCAACGGCATCTGCGGATAGCCGGTCTTGGTGACGTTGTAGCCGTCGACGACCAGATGCACCTGCGGCAGCGCCAGCAACTGGTCGAGAATCGCCGGATCGTTTTCGGACAGCGCGCGAGCGGCGATGTCTTTTGGCGTCATCCGTCCCGGTTCGACCGCGTCCACGGTCTCCGCCGGCCGTACGGAGACGGGCGGCAACGCGAGCTCCCGCCGCAGCCCTTGAGCCGCGTCCAGCACCGTGTCGAGCAGCAGCCGTACGCGCATGTCCTCGACACTGCGCCCCTCGCGCGCCGCTCTGCGCGTCGCCTCCAGGGCCGCCTCGGCCTCCCCGAGGCGCGCCTTGAGCCGCCGGGTCTCGCTCTCGGCGGCGGACACCTGGGCCTGCCCCTCCGCCCGTACGGTGTCCATCTCGTCCCGGAGCTTGCGCAGCGCCGCCTCACCGCGCTTGACGTCGCTGAGGGCTCCGCGCAGCTTGCGGTGAAGCGATTCGGCTTCCTTCTTCGCCGACTCCAGCTCCGTACGCAGCCGTTCGGTCTCGGCCCTGGTCTGGCCGCGGGCCTCCGCGAGCTCCTCGCGCAGCCGCTCCAGCTCGGCCCGGCTCTCCTCGTCGGCGCGCTCGGCATCCGCCCGCAGGGCCTCCTCGCCCGCTGCGGTCACCAGCTTCACCCAGCCCGTGGGGCGCAGCACATAGGCCGCGGCCGCCACGTCCAGCGGATCCGCGGCCGGGGGCGGCGCGCCCGAGTCGAGGGCACCGGTGAGCTCCGGCTGCGCCTCTCTCAGCTTCTCGGCGATGCGCTGTCTGAACAGCGGGTCCGTCTCCAGAGCCGCGGCCATGGCGTTACCGGCGAACTTCGCACGCCGATTGGGGGCGAACCGGGCGTACTGCCGCAATTGGGTGGGCAGTTCCGTGATGGTCAGCCCGCCGAACCCGTCCGAGACGATCTGGACGACTCTTCTGCGTACGCCGTCGGGCAGCGGACGGTCGAGCACCTCAGCGGCGCCGTCGTCCGGCTCCCCGCCTGTGGCCGCCACCATCCGTCACCCCCATACCTGTGCGGGGCCCGCTCCCTCAGGAGCCGGCGCCCGGCCTGTCCACGAGTTCCACCTGATCCACCGCGTTGCACCAGCGGCACCGCACCGACTCGATGGTCTCACTGACCACCTCGCGCTCCTCCACCGTCGGCTCACCAGCCAGGTCGAGGTGCACGTACTCGACGACCTTCGACGAGCGGGTGACGTCAAAACGCGTGAGGTTGCCACAGAGCGTGCAGCGCCAGCGGGTCTTGGCGTCCGGCAGGGGAACAGTCATATGGCTGTCGCTTTCCTTCCAGTGTCCGTCCAGCGCCAGTCTCCCTGGTGCGTGTGGCTCGTAACCCTACGGCCTGGCGGGTACTCGACGCTCAGCCGTCCACGGCGGCGAGGCGGTCCGCACCCATCGGTCCGGTTACGTCATGCTCTGCACCATGATCAACAAGCGGACCACGACGGCCGGCAAGAGGGTGCGAGGTCAATCGGCACCGGTGACCTACGGGCTGATCGTCCTGTGCTGCCTGATCTTCCTGATCGGCCCGGCGGCGGGGCTCAGCCCGGCGTACGGCACCGGGGACGAGCTCCTGGCCGCCCAGCGGGCCTACTTCCGGCGCTGGGGTGTGGTGCCCGTCGAGCTCTTCGGCGGCGCCCCGCGCGCGGCGCTCACCCCGGCCACGGCCCTGTTCATCCACGGCAGCTGGCTCCACCTCCTGGGCAACATGCTCTTCTTCTACGTCTTCGGGGCGATGGCCGAGGAACGCATGGGCCACGTGCAGTTCGCCCTCTTCTACGTGGGCTGCGGCTATCTCGCCCTGCTCGGCTACTCGGCCGCCAACGCCGAGTCGCAGCAGTCCCTGGTCGGCGCCTCCGGGGCGATCTCCGCGATCCTCGGCGCGTTCCTGTACCTGTTCCCCAAGGCCCGGGTGACCAGTCTCTTCCCGTTCCTCTTCTTCCTGCCGCTGCGCTTCCCGGCCTGGGTGGTACTGCCCTTCTGGGTGTCCCTCCAGTGGCTGGCGGCGGGCCGGGACACATCCGGTCCGGGGGTGGCGTATCTGGCCCACCTGGTGGGCTTCTCGCTGGGGTTCGTCTACGCGTGGGTGAGGTTTGGCCGTACGACTGTGTCCTCCCGGGGGACACCGCCCCCGACAGCGGCTCCGCCGCGGGCCGGACCCCCGGCAGAACAATCAGGCCAGTGGGACCGCGAGTAGGGTGAGACCCTCAGCATCGGCCCCCGAGGGAGAGAACCAGCCGTGATCACCGCGATCGTCCTCATCAAGACCAGCGTGGACCGGATCCCCGAGATCGCCGAGTCGATCGCGGCACTGGACAGCGTCAGCGAGGTCTTCTCCGTCACCGGCACCTACGACCTGATCGCGATGGTCCGCGTGAAGGCCCACGACGACCTGGCGGACGTCATCCCCGGCAAGATCAGCAAGATTCCCGGTGTCGAGGCCACGGACACGCACGTCGCGTTCCGTACGTACTCCCAGCACGACCTGGAGGCGGCGTTCGCGATCGGTCTCGACGCGTGAACACCGCCTCCTGAGCAACGGGGCCGGTCAGACCGCCGGCACGCAGCGGCCGTCCTCGGTCTTGTACTGCCACTTCGCGCCGTCGCGGACCAGTTCCCTCACCGCGCGTACGAAGCGGTCCACGTGCTCGTCGGGGGTGCCCGCGCCGAAGCTGACGCGGATGGCGTTGAGTGACTTCTCGCCGGGGGCCGCCTCGGGGGCTCCGCACTCGCCCTGGGACTGCGGGTCGCTGCCGAGGAGGGTGCGCACGAGCGGGTGGGCGCAGAAAAGGCCGTCGCGGACGCCGATGCCGTACTCGGCGGAGAGCGCGGCGGCGAAGTGGGAGCTGTTCCAGCCCTCGACGACGAACGAGATGACGCCGACGCGCGGGGCGTCCTCGCCGAAGAGCGAGAGCACGCGCACCTCGGGGACCTCGGCGAGGCCCGCGCGGACCGTCTCGATCAGATACCGCTCACGGGCGACCAGCGTCTCGAAGCCGGCCTCGGTGAGCGTCTTGCAGGCGGACGCGATCGCGTAGGCGCCGATGACGTTGGGCGACCCGGCCTCGTGCCGGGCGGCGCTCTCGTGCCACTCCACGTCGACTCCCCCGTCCGTACGGCGCGACACCGTACGGCTGGCACCGCCGCCCGCGAGGTACGGCTCGGCCTCGCGCAGCCAGTCGGCGCGGCCCGCGAGGACGCCGGAGCCGAAGGGCGCGTACAGCTTGTGCCCGGAGAAGGCGACCCAGTCGACGTCCAGGTCGCGGACGGACACCGGGTGGTGCGGGGCCAGCTGGGCGGCGTCCAGGACGATACGGGCGTCGTGCGCGTGGGCTGCCGCGGCCAGCTCCCGTACGGGCCACAGCTCGCCGGTGACGTTCGAGGCGCCGGTGACGCAGACAAGAGCCGTGCCGTGGGGGTCGCGGCCGGCGAGGGCGCGCTCCAAGGTGTCGACGGCCTCGCCGAGTGTGTGCGGGGCGTTCAGGTACGTCACCCGGGAGTCCCGCCAGGGCAGCAGCGAGGCGTGGTGTTCGGTCTCGAAGACGAAGACCTGGCAGTCGGCCGCAAGGGTCGCGGCGAGCAGGTTGAGTGAGTCGGTGGTGGAGCGGGTGAAGACGACCTGGTCTCCGTCGCGGCAGTCGAGGAACCGCGCGACGGTCCTGCGGGCGTTCTCGAAGAGGTCGGTGGACAGCTGGGAGAGGTAGCCGGCACCGCGGTGGACGCTGCCGTAGTACGGGGCGTACGCGGCCACGTCGTCCCACACCCGCTGCAGGGCCGGGGCGCTGGCGGCGTAGTCGAGCGCGGCGTAGGTGACCTCGCCGCCGGTGACGAGCGGGACGGTGACATCCCGGCCCAGAACGGGCAGCGGGGCGCAAACGGACGGGGCGGCGGCAAGGGTGGAGACAGACATGGCGAGCTCCTGTGAGAGGCAGGCGGTGTCGCTGCGCGGGCGGGTACGCGGGGGCACGGCTCGGCGCAGGAGAAGGTGAAAAGGGGTACGCGGAGGCGGGGCTCGACGCCCTAGCGCATTCGCTGGCTCACAGAAGGCTCCCTCGAACGACCAGGACCCCTGGTGTGTCCACTCGAAAGAGTGCGAGGGGTCCGCGCTTGCCGTAGACCTCGCTGCCTACGGCCTGGTCTTCACCCGGGGCACCCCGCCACGGACGGAGGGTTGCCGGACAGCCGGCCGGGGCCACATGGCTGTCACTCATGACCTGCGCAGCATCCTGCCACATGATCTTCGCCCCGCAACCCGGTGTCCGGATCCCGGGACAAGCTTCAGCCCGTCCGGCGATTGAGGACGAGCGCGAAGCGCGACAGCGGGGGTCTGGGGGCGGCAGTCCCCAGGTACGGGACGGGTAGGGGCGGAGGGGGCGAAAAACCCACCCCGCCCGACCGCCTACGCGTTGCTCGCCGCCACCCACCGCTCGAGGGTCTTCTTCGCCGCCCCGGAGTCAATGGCCTCGGCCGCCCGGGCCATCCCCGCCCGGAGCTGCTCGGCGAGGGGCATGGAACCCGGCGACAGCGCCACCAGCGCCGCCGCCGAGTTGAGGAGCACCGCGTCCCGCACGGGCCCGGTCTCACCGTTCAGGAGGCGCCGGGCGACATCTGCGTTGTACGAAGCGTCGGCCCCCCGCAGCGCCTCCACCGGCACCAGCTCGATCCCGACGTCCTGCGGATCGAACCGCTCCTCGGTCACCTTGCCGTCCCGGACGACCCAGACCCGGGACGTCGACGTGGTGGTCAGCTCGTCGAGCCCGTCGTCGCCGCGGAACACGAGCGAGGAATTGCCGCGCTCGGCGAAGACACCCGCGACGATCGGCGCCATGCGCGGGTCCGCGACACCGACCGCCTGCGCCCGCACCCGCGCCGGGTTCGTCAGCGGCCCGAGGATGTTGAACGTCGTCCGGATGCCCAACTGCCCACGCGCCGCCGCCACATGACGCAGCGCCGGATGGAACTTCACCGCGAAGCAGAAGGTGATCCCGGCCTCCTCGGCCACCTCGGCCACCCGCTTCGGGGTCAGCTCCAGATTGACGCCAAGCTTCTCCAGGACGTCCGAGGCGCCCGACGCCGAGGACGCGGCCCGGTTGCCGTGCTTGATGACCTTCGCGCCCGTACCGGCGACGACGATCGACGACATCGTGGAGATGTTCACCGTCTTCGCGCCGTCGCCGCCCGTACCGACGATGTCGACGGTCTCCCCCGGCACCTCGATCACGTTCGCGTGCTCGTACATCGCCCGGACGAGCCCGGTGATCTCCTGTACGGTCTCGCCCTTGGCCCGCAGCGCCACCGCGAAACCGGCGATCTGCGCGTCCGTCGCCTCGCCGCGCATGATGCGGTCCATCGCCCAGGCCGTGTCGTCCGCGCTCTGGTCACGGCCTTCGAGCAGGCCGTTCAGTACCGCGGGCCAGGAACGGCCCGCCGCAATGTTGCCTCCAGCGGGGGTCACAGCACTCATATGCCGCTCCTGGGTTCGTAGACACGTACAAGCTGGGTCCACCCTATCGAGGAGGACGGACGGCGAAGAGCCCCGTCCCATGCACGAGGTGCACGGGACGGGGCTCTTGCCGTGGCGATCGATTGGCGATCAATAAGGACCGGTCAGGTGATCAGTGGTGGCCGTGGCCGCTCGTGATCTCCTTGTACTCCTCGACCGTGGGCTTGGGGATCTGGTTGTCGTCCCCGAAGTACGCCTCGCTGAGCTTGGCCCGCAGCCGCTCCGAGCCCTTCACCTTGCGCTCGACGCCGTTCTCGTCGACCGTCGGGCCGATCTCCGCCGGCTTGTACTGCTCGTGCGCCGTGAGGGTGTGCAGTGCCTGCTGGCTGAGCGGCTGGTGGACCTCGATGAACTCACCGTGCGGCAGGCGCTTGATGATGCCCGACTCGCGGCCGTGCAGCACCTTGTCCCGGTCCCGGCGCTGCAGGCCGAGGCAGATCCGCTTGGTGACGACGAACGCGATGACCGGTCCGACGAAGAACCCGATGCGGACGAACCAGGTGACCGAGTTGATCGACAGATGGAAGTGCGTGGCGACGATGTCGTTGCCACCGCCGATCAGCATGATCATGTACGCGGTGACCCAGGCGACACCGAAGGCCGTACGGGTCGGGGCGTTGCGCGGCCGGTCCAGGATGTGGTGCTCGCGCTTGTCGCCGGTGATCCAGGCCTCGACGAACGGGTAGAGCGCGATCATCCCGAGGAACAGACCGAAGAGCAGCAGCGGGATGAACACACCCAGGACGAGCGTGTGGCCCCAGAAGTCGATCTCCCAGCCCGGCATCGCACGGATCAGACCCTCGGCGAAGCCCATGTACCAGTCGGGCTGGGCGCCCGTGGACACCTGGTCCGGCCGGTACGGCCCCAGCACCCAGATCGGGTTGATGGACGCGACCGCGGCGAGCACCGCGATGAAGCCGAAGACCAGGAAGAAGAAGCCTCCGGCCTTGGCCGTGTAGACCGGCAGCAGCGGCATGCCGACGACGTTCTTGTTGGTCTTTCCGGGGCCCGGGAACTGCGTGTGCTTGTGGTAGACGACCAGGATCATGTGGGCGACCACGAGACCCAGCATGATGCCGGGCAGCAGCAGGATGTGGATCGAGTAGAACCGCGCGACGAACTCGCCGCCCGGGAACTCCCCGCCGAACAGGAACATCGAGAGGTACGTGCCGACGATCGGCGTCGACAGGATCGCGCCCTGGGTGAAGCGGACACCGGTGCCGGAGAGCAGATCGTCCGGGAGCGAGTAACCGGTGAAGCCGGTGAACATGCCCAGGACGAACAGCAGGAAGCCGAACAGCCAGTTGACCTCACGCGGCTTGCGGAACGCGCCGGTGAAGAAGACGCGCATCATGTGCACGAACATGCCGGCCAGGAAGACGATGGCCGCCCAGTGGTGGATCTGCCGGATGAGCAGACCGCCGCGCACGTCGAAGCTGATGTTCAGCGTGGAGGCGAAGGCCTCCGACATCAGCTGCCCCTGGAGCGGGACGTAGCTTCCGTGGTACTCGATCTCGTTCATCGAGGGGTGGAAGAACAGCGTCAGATACACACCCGTGAGGATGATGATCAGGAAGCTGTAGAGGCAGATCTCACCCAGCATGAAGGACCAGTGGTCCGGGAAGATCTTGCGCATGTTGGCCTTGGCCAGGGCGTAGATCCCCAGCCGGCCGTCGGCCCAGTCGGCGATCTTCTCGCCGGCCGGTGCCTCCTCGCGCGAGCGCCCCGGCGCGCCGGCGCCTGAGGGATTCGTGGAAGTGTTCGTAGTGCTCATCCGCGCTCCCAGAATGCAGGACCGACGGGCTCTTCGAAGTCGCCGAGCGCCTCGAGGTAGCCCTCGTCGTTCACGCCGATGCGCAGCTGCGGCAGGGCGTGACCGGCCGGGCCGAAGATGACTCGGGCACCGTCGGAGAGGTCGAAGGTGGACTGGTGGCACGGGCAGAGGACGTGGTGCGTCTGCTGCTCGTACAAGGAGATCGGGCAACCGACGTGGGTGCAGATCTTCGAGTAGGCCACGATGCCCTGGTAGGACCACTCGAGTTCCTGCTTGTCCTTGATGTTGTCCGGCTGGATCCGGACGATCATCAGGGCCGCCTTGGCGATCTCGTTCTGGAAATCGTGGTCGTGCTCCTCCAGGCCCTCGGGCTTGGCGAAGGTCAGCGAGCCGACGGCGACGTCGGAGGGACGCAGCGGCTCGTTGGTGTTCACGTTGACGAGCAGCTTGCCCTTGGACCACAGCGTGTGCCGCAGCTTGTCCTCCGGCAGCGGACCGAGGTCGCGCAGCAGGACGATGCCGGACAGCGGGACCAGGGTCAGCGCGCCGAACATCGTGTTGCGGATCAGCTTGCGGCGGCCGAGCGCGGACTCCTTGGCGCCCTGCTTGAAGTCCGCGTGGACCTGGGCACGGACCTCGGGGGCCGCCTCGATCGCGTGGCGCTCGTCGGCGATCTCCACGTCGGACATCAGGGTCCGGGCCCAGTGGACCGCGCCCGCGCCGATGCAGAACAGCGCCACGCCCAGCGTCATGCCCAGGGCGAAGTTCAGTGCGCTGATGTGGCCGAGCGGGAAGATGTAGACGATCTCGTCGGCCGGGATCGTCACGAACGCGGCGATGAAGCCGACCGTGGCCAGCATCGACAGCGTGAACAGCAGGGCGACCGTGCGCTCGGAGCGCTTGGCGGCCCGCTCGTCGATGTCCTGGATGCGGTGCTCGTGCGGCGGCAGACCGGGATCCGCGAACGGATGCTGCTCGTCGGCGACGCTCACGGCGCCGTGCGCCTGCTCGTCGGCGGCCCGCTCGGCGGGCGCGTTCTCTTCTGGAATGTCTTGGCTACTCATGACTTCTTGGCCTTTGCGGTCCGGGCGGCGACCCACACGGCAACGACGATCAGTCCGCCGAGACCGAAGACCCAGCCGAAGAGGCCCTCGCTGACCGGCCCGAGGCCGCCCAGCTCCAGACCACCGGGGCTCTCCGTGTCGTCGCTGTTGACCGCGTCGAGGTACGCGATGATGTCCTGCTTGTTCTTCTCCGTCAGCGTGGTGTCGGGGAAGGACGGCATGTTCTGCGGGCCGGTCTGCATGGCCTCGTAGATGTGCTTCGGGTCGACACCCTCGAGGCTGGGCGCGTACTTGCCGTTGGTCAGCGCGCCACCCTTGCCGGTGAAGTTGTGGCACTGCGCGCAGTTGGTGCGGAAGAGCTCGCCGCCCTCGGCGATGTCCGCGCCCTCGGGGCTGACCTGACTCTTCGTCGGGATCGAGGGACCGGCACCGAGGGAGGCGATGTACGCCGCGAGCTGGTCGATCTCGGTCTGCGAGTAGCTGACCTTCTTCTTCGGGACCTGAGCGCCCGGCTGCTGGGCCGGCATGCGTCCGGTGCCGACCTGGAAGTCGACCGCCGCGGCGCCGACGCCCACCAGGCTCGGCCCGTCGGAGGTGCCCTGACCGCCGGTTCCGTGGCAGCTTGCGCAGCCCACGGCGTAGAGCTTCTTGCCCTCTTCGATGGCGAGGGACTGGGCGGTTTCATCGGCCTGCGCCTTGCTCGCGGGTGCGAACGCGGTGTACAGCCCCCCGGTGGCCGCCAGCGCGAGGAGTAGGACGACGACCGCCGCCAGCGGATGGCGTCGTCGTGCGGAGAGCTTTTTCACGGATTACCCCGGTGTCAGGATCTTCTGCGTCGATGCTTCTGGATGTTTTCGGGCGGTGCGCCCGATTACTTGATCATGTAGATCGTGGCGAAGAGGCCGATCCAGACGACATCGACGAAGTGCCAGTAGTAGGACACGACGATGGCGGCGGTCGCCTGCTCATGGGTGAACCTCCGGGCCGCGTAGGTACGGCCGAGGACCAGCAGGAAGGCGATGAGTCCGCCCGTCACGTGCAGTCCGTGGAAGCCGGTGGTCAGGTAGAACGCCGAGCCGTACGGGTCGGACGAGAGCGAGAGACCCTCGTGCTTGACCAGCTCGGTGTACTCGAAGACCTGACCGCCGACGAAGATCGCACCCATGATGAAGGTGACGATGAACCAGCCCCGGAGCTTCTTCACATCCCCGCGCTCGGCGGCGAACACGCCGAGCTGACAGGTCAGTGAGGAGAGCACCAGGATGGTGGTATTCGTCGCCGAGAACGGGAAGTTCAGGGCAGACGCCATTTCCTTCCAGTGGTCGGGACCGGTCACCGATCGCAGGGTGAAGTACATCGCGAAGAGGGCCGCGAAGAACATCAGCTCGGAACTCAGCCAGATGATCGTTCCGACGCTGACGAGGTTCGGCCGATTGACCGACGGGTGCGCGTGCCCGGTTTCTACTGTCGTTGCTGTCGCCACGTCCGACATTATGTCGGTCCCTTATCCCGCCCTCACGCCCGGGGGTGCCGTTCGGGGTGTTGCAGGCTGTGTCCAGCCCGTATGGCCCATCGAAGCCCTGTCCGAACCGGTGTTGACGAGGTGTTCAAGGGAGTAGCATCCGCGCCATCGGTACCACGGGTTCCCGACCGATCCTGTGCTTCTCAGATGCGTGGAGGAACAATGCAGCCGACCGCCACGGTGCTGGTCTACAGCGACGACTCCAACACCCGGGAGCAGGTGCGGCTCGCTACCGGGCGCAGGCCCGCCGCGGACGTTCCCGCCGTCGAGTTCGTCGAGTGCGCGACGCCCGGCGCCGTCATCAAGGAGCTGGACAAGGGCGGCGTCGACGTCTGTGTGCTGGACGGTGAGGCCGTACCCATGGGCGGCATGGGGGTGTGCCGCCAGATCAAGGACGAGGTGTTCAACTGCCCGCCGGTGCTTGTGCTCATCGGGCGGCCGCAGGACGCGTGGCTGGCCACGTGGAGCCGTGCCGATGCCGCTGTGACGCTGCCGGTGGATCCCGTGGAGTTCGCCTCCGCGCTGGCCTCTCTGCTGCGCAGGAAGGCTCTTCTGGGCGCCTGAGAGCGGCGCGGTCTCACACGCTCTGCGGGCGCAGTCTCGCCCTTTCCGCCGGGCTCGGGCCCTCGGGTCCCTCAACAAGGGCGCTGCCCAGGCGCCACTTCGCCCAGTCGAGGTTCCAGTCACCGAAGCCGTTGCCGAACGGGTCCAGGGTGGCGCCCTTGGAGTTGACGACCTTCACGATGTCGCCCAGGCGCACGTTCTCGAAGAACCACTTGGCGTTGGCGGTGCTCATCCCGGTGCAGCCGTGGCTGACGTTGGCGATCCCCTGGTTGCCCACGGACCAGGGCGCCGCGTGCACGTACTCACCGCTCCAGGTGACGCGGGTGGCGTAGTAGACCGGCAGGTCGTACGAGTCGGCGGTGCCCTCGGCGATGCCGACGGTGGTGCCGCGCATGCGTACGAAGTACTCCTTGGCCAGGACGACCTTGACGCCGTTGCGGGTCTCGAAGCCGGGCTTGCCGGTGGTGACGGGTATTTGCTTGATCAGCTTGTCGTCGCGGAAGACCTTCATGGCGTGCGTGGCGGCGTCGGTCACGGCCACGAGGCGGTCGCCCGTGGTCAGGGTCAGGGACTTGGCGTTGCCGCCCCAGAGGCGCTCGGCGATCTTGATGCCCGCAAGGTTGCTGTACGCCTGGATGGTGGCGTGGGTGGGCCAGTAGTCCTTGGGGCGGTAGTGCAGCGTCTTGTCGTCCACCCAGTGCCAGCCGCCGTCCACGGCGGGCTCGGAGTCGACCTTGAGGGCGCGCTCGACGACCGCGCGGGCGGCCTTGTCCTTGACGGGGAGGCTGAGTTCGGCCGTGACGGGCTGGCCGACGCCGTACTCACCCGCCTCGGGCCCGAACTTCACGTCCACCAGCTTCCTCGCGGTGGGCGTGGTGGTGTCGAAGCCTATGGTCTTGCGGCCGGGGGCTCCGTCCTGGTCCTCGGTGCTCACACGCACCGTGTAGTGGGCCCCTGCGGCCAGCGGTGAGGTGCTGTGCCAGCGGGTGCCGTCGGCGGAGAGTTCGCCCGCCACATAGCGCCCCGAGGCGTCCGTGGCCGTGACGTCGGTGATCCGCCCGTCGTCGCCCTCGGCGGTGATCTCCAGGGGCTTGTCGGGGTCGACCTTCGGGCTGTCGCCCGTGGAGCCGTTGAAGGCGATCTGTTCCGCGGCGTCGTACGGCTTCGCCGAGAGCGGGTGGCCGTCGGAGCTGCAGGCGGTGACGCTCGCGCCGAGGGCGACCACCAGCGTGGTGCAGCTGACGACCGTGCGGGTGCGCGGTGAGTGGTTCATGGCCTCACGCTATGAACGCACGTCAGCTACGGCGCGGCGGGTGAGCCGTGCGGGGTAATGCGGCGCGGCAAACGAGGGAGCCCGGACCCTCCTGGCGGAGTGTCCGGGCTCCCGGGTGTTCCTCGCGTGTTACTGGGTGCGGTTCTCACCGTGGTAGTACTCGAAGACCCAGCCCCACAGGCCGATCATGATGATCGGGACCGAGAAGTACAGCAGCCACCAGCCGAAGACGACGCCCAGGAAGGCGAGCGCGCCACCGATGGCCAGGGACAGCGGCTGCCAGCTGTGCGGGCTGAAGAAGCCCACCTCGCCGGCCTCGTCCGCGACGTCCGCGTTCTTGTTGTCCTGCGCCAGCGCGTCGACCCGCCGGGCCGTGAAGGCCAGGTAGTAGCCGATCATGATGCTCAGGCCGAAGGCCAGGAAGAGCGCCGTGGTGCCGGCCGGCTCCTTCGACCACACGCCATAGACGATCGCCATGACGAGGATGAAGACGGCCAGCCAGATGAACATCTTGCCTTGGACCTTCACTTGCCGGCCTCCTTGCCACCAGCCAGGGACCCACCGTGACCAGCGGTCTCGAGCTCGCCGAGAGCGGAGATCTCCGGGTGGTGCAGGTCGAATGCCGGGGATTCACTGCGGATCCGCGGCAGGGTGAGGAAGTTGTGCCGCGGCGGCGGGCAGGAGGTCGCCCACTCCAGTGAACGGCCGTAGCCCCACGGGTCGTCGACCTCGATCTTCTTGCCGTACTTGGCGGTCTTCCACACGTTGTAGAAGAACGGCAGGATCGACATTCCGAGCAGGAACGAGCTGATCGTCGAGATCGTGTTCAGCGCGGTGAAGCCGTCGGCGGCGAGGTAGTCCGCGTAACGACGCGGCATGCCCTCGGCACCGAGCCAGTGCTGCACCAGGAACGTGCCGTGGAAGCCCACGAACAGCGTCCAGAAGGTGATCTTTCCGAGGCGCTCGTCGAGCATCTTGCCCGTCATCTTCGGCCACCAGAAGTGGAAGCCGGCGAACATCGCGAACACCACCGTGCCGAACACCACGTAGTGGAAGTGCGCCACCACGAAGTACGAGTCCGAGACGTGGAAGTCCAGCGGCGGCGAGGCCAGGATGACACCGGTCAGACCACCGAAGAGGAAGGTGATCAGGAAGCCGGTCGCCCAGAGCATCGGTGTCTCGAAGGACAAGGAGCCCTTCCACATCGTCCCGATCCAGTTGAAGAACTTCACGCCGGTTGGCACGGCGATGAGGAACGTCATGAAGGAGAAGAACGGAAGCAGCACACCGCCGGTGACGTACATGTGGTGGGCCCACACGGTCACGGAGAGGCCGGCAATCGAGATCGTGGCGGCGATGAGGCCCATGTAGCCGAACATCGGCTTGCGCGAGAACACCGGGATGATCTCGGAAACGATGCCGAAGAACGGCAGCGCGATGATGTACACCTCTGGATGGCCGAAGAACCAGAAGAGGTGCTGCCAGAGCAGGGCTCCGCCGTTGGCCGCGTCGAAGATGTGGGCGCCGAACTTGCGGTCCGCCTCCAGGGCGAACAGCGCGGCCGCGAGGACCGGGAAGGCCAGCAGGACCAGCACACCGGTCAGCAGCGTGTTCCACACGAAGATCGGCATGCGGAACATCGTCATGCCGGGGGCACGCATACAGATGATCGTGGTGATGAAGTTGACCGAGCCGAGGATCGTGCCGAAGCCGGAGAAGGCCAGACCCATGATCCACATGTCGGCGCCGATACCCGGCGAGTGGACCGCGTCCGACAGCGGGCTGTAGGCGAACCAGCCGAAGTCGGCCGCGCCCTGCGGGGTGAGGAAGCCGCCGACCGCGATGAGCGAGCCGAACAGGTACAGCCAGTAGGCGAACATGTTCAGCCGCGGGAACGCGACGTCGGGGGCGCCGATCTGCAACGGCATGATCCAGTTCGCGAAGCCGGCGAACAGCGGCGTCGCGAACATCAGCAGCATCACGGTGCCATGCATCGTGAACGCCTGGTTGAACTGCTCGTTCGACATGATCTGCGTGCCGGGACGGGCGAGTTCGGCGCGCATGAACAGCGCCATCACGCCGCCGATGCAGAAGAACGCGAACGACGTAATCAGATAGAGCGTGCCGATCGTCTTGTGGTCAGTGGTGGTGAGCCACTTGACCACGACGTTGCCGGGCTGCTTGCGCCGTACCGGCAGCTCGTTCTCGTACGAGTCCTCTGCTGCTTCGGCGGCACCCTGGGGTTCGTTGAGGATGCTCACAGGTTGTTCGTCTCCCGGTTCTTCTCGTGGCTCGTCTGCGCGATGCCGGCGGGAACGTAACCGGTCTGCCCCTTCTTGGCGAGGTCCTTGAGGTGCTGTTCGTAGCGCTCAGGGGAGACGACCTTCACGTTGAACAGCATCCGGGAGTGGTCGACGCCGCAGAGTTCGGCGCACTTGCCCAGGAAGGTGCCCTCCTTGTTGGGGGTCACCTGGAAGGAGTTGGTGTGGCCCGGGATGACGTCCTGCTTCATGAGGAACGGCACCACCCAGAAGGAGTGGATGACGTCACGCGAAGTGAGAACGAAGCGGACCGTCTTGCCCTTGGGGAGCCAGAGGGTCGGGCCGGGGTTGTTCGTCTGCGGGTTCCGCGTACCGGGCGTGCCGACGTCGTAGACACCGCCGGCGTTCGCCGGGAAGTCGTCCTTGAACCGGTCCGGAATGGCGTCCAGGTTCTTGTCGGTCTTGGCGTTCCCGGTGGAACCGGGGACGTCCTCGATGTAGTTGAAGCCCCAGCTCCACTGATAGCCGACCACGTTGACCGTGACGTCGGGCTTCTTGTCGAGGCTGAGGAGCCTCGACTCGTCGCGGGCGGTGAAGTAGAACAGCACCGAGACGATGATGAGCGGGACGACCGTGTACAGCGCCTCGATGGGCATGTTGTACCGGGTCTGCGGAGGAACCTCGACCTTGGTGCGGCTGCGCCGGTGGAAGACCGTACTCCACAGGATCAGGCCCCAGACCAGCACGCCGGTGGCGAGCGCGGCCGCCCAGGACCCCTGCCACAGGGAGAGGATCCGCGGAGCCTCTTCCGTGGTCGGTGTGGGCATACCAAGGCGGGGGAAGTCTTCCCAGTTGTACGAGCAACCAGTGGCTGTCGCCAGGACCAGGCCCGCAGTCAGCGCCTGCAGCAGCTTCCGCCGCATCGGGCGCCGCGGCGTGGGGGTACCACCCGCGCCCTTCAGGCAGCGGGGGAGGTCGGAGCCGTTGGGACTCACGTAGCGCCTTCCCGAGAGTCTCGCCCGCGCGGTTGGCTGCGGCCTGCCTTCTCGCGGGTCGGTCGCCGCCCTGCGTCGGGCAGGGGTTTGGATGTTTATGCGGACCAAACCCTACTGGACGCTATTTGGGGTCGCGCGGGGAGGGTGCCCAACGCGCCGCTAGGCACCCCGAAGGGGTGGAATGCCCGGCTCCGGGTGTCTTCTGACGGAGGGTTGGGGCGCCTTACAGCTCGGGGAGGGCGCGGCGAATCAGGCGACTGCGCCGTCTGTGACGTGCCGCGCGGCGGAGCCGCACGATGTGACCGCCCCGCGCCCCATGGGGCACTCCGCCGACCGGACGATTTAGCGTTGTTGTGTGGTCTACTTCGACGCTGCCTCCGCCGCTCCCCTACATCCCGTCGCCCGCCAGGCCCTGCAGGCCTCGCTGGACGAGGGGTGGGCCGACCCCGCCCGCCTCTACCGCGAGGGGAGGCGGGCCCGGCTGCTGCTCGACGCGGCGCGTGAGGCGGCGGCCGAGGCGGTGGGCTGCCGCCCGGACGAGCTGGTCTTCACCACCTCCGGGACGCGGGCCGTGCACGCCGGGATCGAGGGCGCTCTCGCGGGCCGGCGGCGCGCCGGACGCCACCTGATCGTGTCTGCCGTCGAACATTCGTCGGTGCTCCATTCGGCGGACGTACACGAGGCCGCGGGCGGATCGGTGACACAGATCCCGGTCGACCGTACGGGCAGGGTGTCCCCCTCCGCGTACGCCGACGCCCTGCGCCCCGACACCGCGCTCGCCTGCCTCCAGTCGGCCAACCATGAGGTGGGGACGGAGCAGCCGGTGGCTGAGGTGGCGCAGGTGTGCCGGGCGGCGGGGGTGCCGCTGCTGGTGGACGCGGCGCAGTCACTGGTGTGGGGCCGGGTGGAGGGCGACTGGTCCCTCCTCACGGCGAGCGCCCACAAGTGGGGCGGACCTTCGGGCGTCGGGCTGCTCGTCGTACGCAAAGGGGTGCGGTTCGCTCCTCAAGGGCCCGTGGACGAGCGGGAGTCGGGGCGAGCGGCCGGGTTCGAGAACATCCCCGCCGTGGTGGCCGCGGCGGCCTCGCTGCGCGCCGTCCGCGCAGAAGCGGCCGCGGAGGCCGCGCGTCTGCGGGAGCTGACGGACCGGATCCGCGTACGCGTCCCCGCGCTCGTCCCCGACGTGGAGGTGGTCGGCGACGACACCCACCGCCTGCCGGGGATCGTCACCTTCTCCTGCCTCTACGTCGACGGAGAGGCCCTCCTCCACGAACTGGACCGCGCGGGCTTCTCGGTCTCCTCCGGTTCGTCCTGCACGAGCAGCACCCTCATCCCCAGCCACGTCCTGAAGGCCATGGGCGTCCTGAGCGAGGGCAACGTCCGCGTCTCGCTGCCACCGGGCACGCCGTCCGCCGACGTCGACCGCTTCCTGTCGGTCCTCCCTGGCACGGTCGCGGCGATCCGCGAAAAGCTGGGCGTCCCGGTGGAGCCGGCCAGGGCTCCCGCCGGTTCCGACAGCCTCGTCGTGGATGCCCTGGGCAGGCGCTGCCCGATCCCCGTCATCGAGCTGGCCAAGGTCATCGGCGACGTCCCGGTCGGCGGCACGGTCCGCGTCCTGTCGGACGACGAGGCGGCCCGGCTGGACATCCCGGCGTGGTGCGAGATGCGCGGGCAGGAGTACGTAGGCGAGCAGGCGGCGGAACGGGGCGTGGGGTATGTGGTGCGGCGGGTGAAGTAGGGGATGGGGCACTGCGGGAAGGCCCACCGCTCGGAGCGGTGGGCCTTCCCGCAGTGGCCATCAGGCCAGGTGAGCCCGGACCTCGGTGGCGGCCTCGTGGCCGTAGGCCTTGGTGAAGCGGTCCATGAAGTGGGCGCGGCTGAGCTGGTACTCCTGGGTGCCGACCGTTTCGATGACCAGCGTGGCGAGCATGCAGCCGACCTGGGCGGCGCGCTCCAGGGAGACGCCCCAGGCGAGGCCGGACAGGAACCCGGCGCGGAACGCGTCGCCGACGCCCGTCGGGTCGGCCTTGAGCTCCTCCTCCGGCACGCCGACCTCGATCGGCTCCTCGCCCGCCTGCTCGACGCGGACGCCGCGCGAGCCGAGGGTCGTCACGCGGTGGCCGACCTTCGACAGGATCTCCTCGTCGGTCCAGCCCGTCTTCGACTCGATGAGCCCCTTCTCGTACTCGTTCGAGAAGAGGTAGGTCGCCCCGTCGAGCAGTATCCGGATCTCGTCGCCGTTCATCCGGGCGATCTGCTGCGAGAAGTCGGCGGCGAAGGGAATCGAGCGGGAGCGGCACTCCTCCGTGTGGCGCAGCATCGCCTCGGGGTCGTCCGCGCCGATCAGGACGAGGTCGAGACCGCCGACCCGGTCCGCCACGGCCTTGAGCTCGATGAGCCGTGCCTCGCTCATCGCGCCCGTGTAGAAGGAGCCGATCTGGTTGTGGTCGGCGTCGGTGGTACACACGAAGCGCGCGGTGTGCAGCACCTCGGAGATGCGGACCGAGTCGGTGTCGACGCCATGGCGGTCCAGCCACGCGCGGTACTCGTCGAAGTCGGAGCCGGCCGCACCGACCAGGATCGGCCGGGTGCCGAGCTGACCCATGCCGAAGGCGATGTTCGCGCCGACCCCGCCCCGGCGCACGTCGAGGTTGTCGACCAGGAAGGAGAGGGAGACCGTGTGCAGCTGGTCCGCGACCAGCTGGTCGGCGAAACGGCCGGGGAAGGTCATGAGGTGGTCGGTGGCGATGGAGCCGGTGACTGCGATACGCACGGCTAGGACACGCTCCTGCGAGGGGAGGGGATTGACAGTTCACGCTACCGGTTCCGCGCGGACCTGCTGAAGCGGACGGCGAAGCGAACACGGAAGCGGGCACTGACGAACACGGAAGCGGGCACCGAAGCGGAGAAAACTACCCGATAGTAGATCTTTCTTCGTGACGTCGACGGTGCCTACGGTTCCGGTATGACGAACCTCAAGGTCCACAGCTCCGCTCCGCACCACCTCGGCCTCGATCTCGAAGGCGACCTGGCGTCACTGCGCGGCGACTGCGCCCGGATGGCTCCCCACTGGTCGGCCCCCGCACCGGTCCCTCCCCTCTCCGTCTCTCCCTCACGCATCCACGGGGTGACCGTGCCGTCCGCCTCCGCACGGCTGCTGGACGCGATGTCCGACTACGGCGACTGATCGGCCGTACGGCCCAACGGGCGGCGCCGAACGGGGGAATACGGAGAGCGCTCGCAGGGAACCGTGCGCTCCCCCGCTGCGTCCCATTGCTGTCCCCCGTAAGGGGGATGCGGTATACGACCTTCAGCGCCCTCTTTTGACAGGGCCGGGTCATGAAGCAGCAGTGGAGCCGAAGGAGCGATGCGGTGAGCACCGAGCGACCCGACAACGACGCGACCGATCCCTCCGAGGGTCCCGCCGAGGGCGCAGAGGGTCCCGAGGGTCCGTCCGAGGGCGGCGTCGGTCCCGATGAGCGCGGCGTCGGTTCGGACGAGCGCGGCGTCGGTCCCAAGGAGCGCGCTGAGGGTCCCGCAGAGGGTGCGCAAAGTCCCGCCGAGGGTGCGCAGAGTCCCGCCGAGGGCACGCAGGGTCCGGCCGGGAATGCCGAGCCGGTCACGTCGCGCCGTCGCCATTCCCCGGCGGTCGTCGCCTCCGTCGCGGCCGCGGTCCTGCTGGTCGGGGGCGGCGGGGCGTACATCGCCGCGACCGTGTCCGGCGGCTCCGGGAACGACCGCTCCTCGGCCCCTGGCGGCACCGGCACTCCCCCGCCGCTCGCCCTCGAGGGCTACGGCGGCGAGGGCGGCACCAGCGGCACGGACGGTGCGACCGGTACGAACGGCATCGCGCCCGGCGAGCCCAACCCGTACGGCGCGACCTACCGCGCGGACGGCAAGCTGCCCGGCGGCCCGGACGCGGCGCCCGTGTACGGCGCGAAGGGCGAGGTGACGAAGGCCGACGCGGCCCGGCTCGCGAAGGCCCTCGGCCTGAAGGGCACGCCGACGCCGGCCGGGGACAGCTGGACGGTCGGCTCCACGAAGGACGGTTCGCAGCCGCATCTGCGGGTGAACCGGAACGCGCCGGGCACCTGGACGTTCAGCTCCTATCTGCCCGGGGCCGACAACTGCCCCAAGGGCAAGCTCTGCAACCCCGTCGGCTCCAGCGGTCTGGCGAGGATGCGCCCGGCGGCGGTGAGCGAGGAGGAGGCCAGGAAGGCGGCCGCTCCCGTACTGAAGGCCATCGGTCAGGACGACGCGAAGCTGGACGCGAGCCAGCTCATGAACGACGACCGGGTACGGGTGGTGAACGCGGACCCGGTGATCGGCGGGCTGCCCACCTACGGCTGGACGACCGGCCTCCAGGTCGACTCCGAAGGCAAGGTCTTCAGCGGCAGCGGCCGGTTGAAGACGCCGGTGAAGGGCGACACGTACCCCGTCATCGGCGCCCAGAAGACCCTGGACCTAATGAACAACCGGTCGGCGTCGGACGGCGGGGGCACGGGCGTCGGCGGCTGCGCCAGCCCCGTACCGCTGACGGACGGGAGCGAGATGCCGTGCGAGTTGGCGACGGCGCCGCCGAAACCGCAGTCGCTGACCGTCGAGAAGGCCACCTTCGGGCTGGCGACGCACCTCGCCGACGGGCGGCAGACATTGGTGCCGTCGTGGCTGTTCGACGTACAGACGCCGGGCACGGACGACAGCTTCACGGTGACGCATCCGGCGGTCGACCCGCGGTATCTGGCCACGCCGGCACCGCCCGGAGACCCGAGCGCGCAGCCGAGCCCTTCGCCGACCGCGCCGGGGGACGAGCCGACGTCGGCGCCGAGCACCCGGGACGTCACGGTGCAGGGCTACACCGTCGACGGGAAGGACCTGACGGTCAGCTTCACGGGCGGGGTGTGCGCGGACTACTCGGCCTCGGCGAGCGAGACCTCGGACAAGGTGACCGTCACGGTGACCGAGAAGCCCTGGAAGGACAAGGTCTGCAT
The DNA here is from genome assembly GCF_002946835.1 of Streptomyces dengpaensis. NCBI lineage: Bacteria > Bacillati > Actinomycetota > Actinomycetes > Kitasatosporales > Streptomycetaceae > Streptomyces > Streptomyces dengpaensis. The sequence continues at coordinate 6,377,264 of NZ_CP026652.1, read as the reverse complement.
CCTGATCGCCATGGTGTACGAGAAGACCGTGCACCTGGACCAGCCGCTGGGCGACCGCGAGGTCGTGGGATCGGACGGCAGGAAGATCCCCGAGGGGAAGCTCCCCGGGCCGGAGTCCGTGCAGCCTCGATAGGCACTGTGGCGTCCGCGGCCGGCGGCCGAGCTGCCGCGGATACGCGAAGGCGGCGTCCCTGTCGGAGGGGGACGCCGCCTTCGTATGCGTGCGCGCGGCCGTGAGGCGCGGGGTCAGCCGTGAGGCGCGGCCTCGGCTGCCGCGAGCTCGGCTGCCGCGGCCTTGGCTAGCGCAGGCCCGGCTGTCGCGGGCTCAGCTGAAGGAGTCGCCGCAGGCGCAGGAGCCCGTCGCGTTCGGGTTGTCGATCGTGAAGCCCTGCTTCTCGATGGTGTCCACGAAGTCGATGGACGCGCCGCCCAGGTACGGAGCGCTCATGCGGTCGGTGACGACCTTGACGCCGCCGAAGTCCTTGACGACATCGCCGTCGAGGGAGCGCTCGTCGAAGAAGAGCTGGTAGCGCAGGCCGGAGCAGCCACCGGGCTGAACGGCGACGCGCAGCGCCAGATCGTCGCGGCCTTCCTGGTCGAGCAGGGCCTTGACCTTGGCCGCAGCGGCGTCGGACAGGATGATGCCGTCGTTCACGGTGGTGGTCTCGTCCGATACGGACATCTGCTTCTCTCCCGGGTTGTACGGAGACTGCTTGCCGACGGTTGCAACCGGCGGGGCCGCGGATTCATTCCGGGCCGAACGCGTGTCTTTTCTGCTTTCTCTCACTTCATGCTCGCACATACGCCTGGACGCGAACACCGGCATGTGGACAACCCCACGGACACCTCTGTGTCACCTGCTGTCGAGGAGACCGGGATTCACGTCACATCGACGCTATGGGCATCGTCAAAGTGACGTGATCCGGTTATGATAGATAGCGTCAATTCGACGAAAAGGAATTGTTCTGCCGGGCTCGCCTCCTTACGAGCCCGGCGAGCCGCAGAACAGAAAGGGTGCGTGTCGTGACCACCGCCCAGACCCAGGAGCTCGACGTACAGCCGACGCCCCTCGCCCTGCTGCTGCTCGGCCGCGAGGCCGACCCGAGGAGCGAGCGTGGCGTCGAGTGTCCCGGCGACCTGCCCTCGCCGTCCGACCCGGACCTGGTGGAGCGCGCCCGCGTGGCCAAGGAGAAGCTCGGGGACAAGGTCTTCGTGCTCGGCCACCACTACCAGCGCGACGAGGTCATCCAGTTCGCGGACGTCACGGGCGACTCCTTCAAGCTGGCCCGGGACGCGGCGGCACGCCCGGAGGCCGAGTACATCGTGTTCTGCGGTGTGCACTTCATGGCGGAGTCGGCGGACATCCTGACGGGCGACGACCAGAAGGTCGTCCTGCCCGATCTCGCGGCCGGCTGCTCGATGGCCGACATGGCCACCGCCGAGCAGGTCGCCGAGTGCTGGGACGTGCTGACCGAGGCCGGGGTGGCCGAGCAGGTCGTGCCGGTCTCGTACATGAACTCGTCGGCGGACATCAAGGCCTTCACGGGCAAGCACGGTGGCACGATCTGTACGTCGTCCAACGCCAAGCGCGCGCTGGACTGGGCCTTCGAGCAGGGCGAGAAGGTCCTTTTCCTGCCCGACCAGCACCTGGGCCGCAACACCGCCGTCCGCGACATGGGCATGTCCCTCGGGGACTGCGTCGTCTACAACCCGCACAAGCCGAACGGCGGGCTGACGGCGGACGAACTGCGCGCCGCCAAGATGATCCTGTGGCGCGGCCACTGTTCGGTGCACGGCCGCTTCAGCCTGGACTCGGTGAACGACGTCCGTGAGCGCATTCCCGGCGTGAACGTCCTGGTCCACCCCGAGTGCAAGCACGAGGTCGTGGCCGCCGCGGACTACGTGGGTTCCACGGAGTACATCATCAAGGCGCTGGAGGCGGCTCCGGTCGGCTCCAAGTGGGCGATCGGTACGGAGCTGAACCTGGTCCGCCGCCTGGCGAACCGTTTCGCGCCCGAGGACAAGGAGATCGTCTTCCTCGACAAGACGGTCTGCTTCTGCTCGACCATGAACCGCATCGACCTGCCGCACCTGGTGTGGACCCTGGAGTCCCTCGCCGAGGGCAACCTGGTCAACCGCATCGCGGTGGACAAAGAGACGGAGGCGTTCGCGAAGCTGGCGCTGGAGCGGATGCTGGCGCTGCCGTAGGGCTTCTGCAGGCCCTCCGTAGGCCTGCCGTCGTTCCTGCGTCGGCCATCGGTAAGGGGTGCCCCTCCGCGGAGGGGCACCCCTTACCGCATCGGGGAAGCCGTCAGCAGTACAGGTTCCCTCCGGGCGAGACGCCCAGGATCGACGTGAACCGGTTGTAGGCGTTCACGCGGCTCTGCACCTGCGCGGGGTTCCTGCCGTCGCACTCCAGCGAACCGTTGATGCTGCGGATGGTCTGGCCGAAGCCCGCGCTGTTGACCATGGCGTTGTGCGGGGTCATGGTGCCGGGGCCGGACTGCGTGTTCCAGTACCACAGGCCGGTCTTCCAGGCCACGGCCGAGTTGTTCTGCACCAGCCAGGGGTTGTTGAGCAGATCGATGCCGAGCGCGTCGCCCGCGGCCTTGTAGTTGAAGTTCCAGCTGAGCTGGATCGGGCCGCGCCCGTAGTAGGCCGCCTGGCCGGCCGGGCAGCCGTACCACTGGCTCCAGTCGCAGTAGTGCGGGTAGTTGGCGGTGTTCTGCTCCACCACGTGCACCAGGCCGCCGGTCTCGTGGTTGACGTTGGCGAGGAAGGCCGCGGCCTCCTGCTTCTTCACCGTGTCGCTGCCGGTGTTGGCGAAGCCCGGGTAGGCGCTCATCGCCGATACGAGCCCGTTGTACGTGTAGAAGGAGTTCCGGTTCGGGAACATCTGGTTGAACTGCCCCTCGGAGACCACGAATCCGCCCGCCGACGCGCCACTGGTGGCGGCCGGGGCGGGAGACGTGGGCAGTACGCTCAGCAGACCCACGACAAGGGTGCCGACAGCGGCGCGTGCCGCACGCCTCCAACGAGTTTTCATGCTCATGCCATACCTTTCGCCGTTGTGCGCTCAAGTGGGGAGTCGAAAGTGGGGAGTTGGCGCACTCACCGCTTGTTCTAGGGCGCGAGCAAATACGGCGTCAAGGTTTTGGTATGGACCAATTTCGGGCGCACGGCGCGCGAGGGCTCGAACTGGCCGGAAAACGCCGGGACCCTCGTCCCGGCGCATGTGCGCAGGGACGAGGGTCCGGGTTTCGTGGTGTCAGACTCCGGCCGGCTCCGGGGACTTGTCCTCGTCGCCCGCGGACTCGTCGCCTGCGGACTCGTCGCCCTCGGACTCGTCACCCGCAGACTTGCCAGCCGCGGCGGAGGCCGCGCCGGACTTCGCCGCCCGCTTGGCCGCCTTCTTCTTCGCGCGCCGCTCCTTGCGGAGCTCCAGCATCGCGTACAGCGTCGGAACGAGCAGCAGCGTCAGCAGAGTTGACGTGATGAGACCGCCGATCACGACCACCGCGAGCGGCTGGGCGATGAAGCCGCCCTCGCCCGTGACACCGAGCGCCATCGGCAGCAGGGCGAAGATGGTCGCCAGGGCCGTCATCAGGATCGGGCGCAGACGGTGACGGCCGCCTTCGACGACCGCCTCGACAACCCCGTAGCCCTGCTTCCTGTACTGGTTGATCAGGTCGATCAGCACGATCGCGTTCGTCACCACGATGCCGATCAGCATCAGCATGCCGATCATCGCGGGGACGCCCATCGGGGTGCCCGTGGCGATCAGGAGGCCGATCGCGCCCGTGGCCGCGAACGGGATCGAGACGAGCAGGATCAGCGGCTGGGCCAGCGAGCGGAAGGTCGCGACCAGGAGCATGAAGACGATCGCGATCGCCGCCAGCATCGCCAGGCCGAGGTTCTTGAACGCGTCGTCCTGGTCCTGGGAGACACCGCCGATCTCGGCCGTGGCACCCGCCGGGAGCTTGAGCCCGTCGAGCTTGGACGTCAGCTCCGCGCTCACCGCACCCGTGTTGTCGCCGGTCGGCTTCGCCGTGATGGTGGCCGCGCGCTGCCCGTCGATGCGGGTCATGGAGACCGGGCCGTCGACCAGCTTCACCGTGGCGATGTCGGCCAGCTTCACCGAGCCGAGCCGAAGCGCCTTCAGCTGCGCCAGCGTCTCGGCCGGCTTCGCCGACTTGATGACGACGTCGCGCTCGGTGTCGTCCAGGATCGCCTTGGCGGTGGGGGTGCCCCGTACGGCCTGGGAGACGGCAGCGCCCAGCGTCTGGTCGTTGAAGCCAGCGGCGGCCGCCTTGTCGTTCGCCTTCACGGAGATGCGCGGCACGCTCTGCGCCAGGTCGCTGGTCACGTCCGTGACGTCGTCCAGGCCCGCCACCGTGTCCCGGACCTCCTCCGAGGCCGTGCGCAGCACGTCCGCGTCGGCGGCCTTCACGACCACGCTCAGGTCCTGGCTGCCGAAGCCGTCACCGGCCGCGACCGTGGTCGTGCCGATGCCGGAGAGCTTGCCGAGCCCCTCCTCGATGCTGTCCTGGACGTCCTTGGACGAGGCCGAGTCGTCCAGCATCACCGAGTACGACGCCTGGTTGGTGTCCGTACCGCCGCCGAAGGCCGCCATGAAGCCGGACGAGCCGACCGTCACCTGGTAGTCCTTGACGCCCTTCACCCCGGCGAGCATCTTCTCGATCTTCTGGGCCGCCTCGTCGGTCGCCGCCAGGCTCGTGCCCGGCTTCAACTCCTGCTTGACGGTGAGGACTTCCTGCTCGCCCTGGTCGAAGAAGTTCGTCTTCAGCAGCGGCGCCATGCCGAAGGTGCCGATGAGGACGACGACCGCGATCGCCACGCTCGTCAGACGGCGACGGGTCGCGAAGCGCAGCACGGGGACGTAGAAGCGCTGGAGCCGGCTCCTCGCCTCCTTCTCCTCCGCATTGCGGCGCGCCTCGTCGGCGTCCGCGGGGGTGTTCCTCGGTGCGCGCAGGAACCAGTACGACAGGACCGGGACGACCGTCAGCGACACCAGGAGCGAGGCCAGCAGGGCCGCCGTCACTGTCAGGCTGAACGAGCCGAACAGCTGGCCCACCATGCCGCCGACCAGACCGATCGGCAGGAAGACGGCCACCGTGGTGAGCGTCGAGGACGTCACCGCGCCCGCCACCTCGCGGACCGCCTTGAGGATCGCCTCCTGGCGCTCCTCGCCGTAGCCGAGATGGCGCTTGATGTTCTCCAGGACCACGATCGAGTCGTCGACGACCCGGCCGATGGCGATGGTCAGCGCGCCCAGCGTGAGCATGTTGAGGGACAGGTCCCTCGTCCACAGCACGATCAGGGCCAGCACGACGGACAGCGGGATGGAGACCGCGGTGACCAGGGTCGAGCGGATCGACGCCAGGAAGACCAGGATGACGAGGACCGCGAAGAGCAGGCCGAGCGCGCCCTCCGTGGTCAGGCCGTCGATGGCCTTCGACACCGCAGGTCCCTGGTCGCTGACGACGGTGACCTCCGCGCCGGAACCGAGGTCCTTGCGCAGGTCCGGCAGCTTGTCCTCGACCGCGTTCGAGATCGCGACCGCGCTGCCGTCGTGGTCCATGGTGACCATGACCGCGAGGCTCGGCTTGCCGTCCGTACGTGTGATGGAGTCGGCCGTGGCCTGCTCCTGCTCGACGTCGGCGACGGCACCGAGGCGTACGGGCTTGCTGCCCTCGGCGCCGGTGACCATCAGGTCCTCGATCTGCTTCAGCGAGGTGAAGCCGCCGCCGACCTGGACGGTGCGGTTGCCGCCGTTCTCGTCGAAGGAGCCGGCCGGGACGGTCGCGCCGCCCGCCTGCAGGGCCTCGCCGAGGGCCATGGACGTGAGGCGGGCCTTCGCCATCTTCTTGTCGTCGGGCGTGACGGTGACCTGGAGGTCCCGGACGCCGTCGACCGTCACCTGGCCGACGCCGTCGATCTCCTTCAGGTCGGGGACGACGGTCCGGTCGATCTGGTCGGCCAGGGCCTGCTGGTCCTTGTCCGAGGTGACGGCGAGGACGACCGTGGGCATGTCGTCGGTCGAACCGGCGATGACCTGCGGTTCGACGTCGTCCGGGAGCTGGACGCGGGCCCGGTTGACGGCCTGCTGGACGTCGGCGACGAGCTGCTGGGTGTCGTTGCCGTAGTCGAAGGACGCCATGATGACGGCGTTGCCCTCGCTGGCCGTGGAGGTGACACCGGTGATGCCGTCGACCGCTTCGAGGTTGTCCTCGATGGGCTCGACGACCTGCTTCTCGACCACGTCGGGAGACGCACCCTGGTACGGCGCGAGCACGGACACCATGGGCAGTTCGATGGTGGGCAGCAGCTGCTGCTTGAGCTGGGGGATCGCGATGGCCCCGAAGACGATCGCGATGATCGACATCAGCCCTATGAGGGCCCGTTGCGCGAGGCTGAACCTGGACAGCCAGGACATGGGTGGTGGATCTCTCTTCTGTGGCTCGAGCGGAACGTGGTGCGGTGTGAGCACCCCACCTCACACACTGGGCCATCAGACGAAGCCGATCCGTAGCCCCCCAGGTCCATTTCCTTACGCGGAACCTACTCCAGGCGCAGTACGCCCCGGCGGGGCTCAGTCCACCCTTGGACGGACCAGCCCTGACTCGTACGCGATGACCACCAGCTGGGCGCGGTCGCGCGCGCCGAGTTTCGCCATGGCCCGGTTGACGTGCGTCTTCACGGTCAGCGGGCTGACTTCCAGCCGCTCGGCGATCTCGTCGTTCGAGTGCCCGCCCGCGACCTGGACGAGCACCTCGCGCTCGCGCCCGGTGAGCGCGTCGAGCCGTTCGGCGCGGGCGGGATCCCGCTGCTCGTCCGAACCGTCGCCCTGCGCGAGGAACTTGGCGATCAGCCCCTTGGTGGCCGCGGGTGACAGCAGCGCCTCGCCACCGGCGGCGATCCGGATGGCGTTCAGCAGTTCCTCGGGCTCGGCGCCCTTACCGAGGAACCCGGACGCGCCCGCCCGCAGCGACTGCACCACGTACTCGTCGACCTCGAACGTCGTCAGCATGACGACCCGTACGTGGGCGAGGCCCGGGTCGGCCGTGATCAGCCGCGTGGCGGTGAGCCCGTCGGTGCCCGGCATCCGGATGTCCATGAGGACGACATCGGCGCGCTCGTCCCGCGTCAGCCGCACGGCCTCCGCGCCGTCGGACGCCTCACCCACGACCTCCATGTCAGGCTCGGAGTCGACGAGCACACGGAACGCGCTGCGCAGCAGTGCCTGGTCGTCGGCGAGCAGGACACGGATGGTCATACGGAGTCCCCCAGGGCGGGCGTACGGTTCTTGACCGGAAGGATCGCATGGACCCGGAAGCCGCCTCCGTATCGGGGACCGGCCGTGCACGTGCCGCCGAGCGCGGTCACCCGCTCCCGCATGCCGAGCAGCCCGTGCCCACCGCCCTCCTTCGGTCCACCGCCCCCCTCCGGTCCGGCGTCCTTCCCCGGCCCGTTGTCGAGGACCGTCACTTCCACATTCGGTCCTACGCGTACGACGCTGACCTCGGCCTTCGCCTCCTGGCCCGCGTGTTTCTGCACATTGGTGAGGGCTTCCTGGATGACGCGGTACGCGGCGAGGTCGACGGCGGCGGGGAGGCTGGTGCCGTGGTCGCTGCGGGCCACCTCGACCGGGAGGCCCGCGTTGCGGAAGGTGTCGGCGAGTTCGTCGAGGCGGGCGAGGCCGGGGGCGGGTTCGGTGGGGGCCTCGGGGTCGCCGGACTGGCGCAGCAGGCCGACGGTGGCGCGCAGTTCGTTGAGCGCGGAGCGGCTGGCTTCGCGTACGTGCGCGAGGGCCTCCTTGGCCTGGTCGGGCCGCTTGTCCATCACATGGGCGGCGACTCCGGCCTGCACATTGACCAGGGCGATGTGGTGGGCGACGACATCGTGCAGATCGCGGGCGATCCGCAGCCGCTCCTCGGCGACGCGGCGGCGGGCCTCTTCCTCGCGGGTGCGTTCGGCGCGCTCGGCACGCTCCCGTATGGCGTGCACAACAGCGCGCCGGCTGCGTACGGCATCACCGCCGGCGGCGGCCATGCCCGTCCAGGCGAAGATGCCGAGGTTCTCCTGGGCGTACCAGGGCAACGGGCCCGCGAGCATCGCGACCCCGGTCAGCACCGTCATGGTGAGCAGGCCGACGCGCCAGGTCGTGGGGCGGTCGGTGGCCGAGGCCACCGTGTAGAGGGCGACGACGGCGGACATCACCACCGGGGCCCTGGGGTCGCCGGTCACCAGCTCCACCAGGGAGAGGGCGCCCGTGGCCGCGAGGACCGTCCTCGGGGCGCGGCGGCGGAAGACCAGGGCCGCGGCGCCGAGCACCATCAGGGTGAGGCTGAGGGCGTTCGGGGTGCGCGCACCCCAGGTGGCGCCGTTCTCGCCGTGCGGGTCGACGAAGGAGCCGGCGACTATGCAGGCGAGGACGCCGGTGGCCAGGGCGGCGTCCAGGGCGAGGGGGTGGGCGCGCAGCCAGTGCCTCGTACGGTCTCGGGTACTCACCCGTTTACGGTACGGGGCGCTGCGCGGCTTGGAACCGGGCGGTGCGGGACCGGTACCGCCGGGTGGGTTTCGCCCCCTCCGCCCCTGCCCGTCCCGTACCTGGGGCCCGCGGCGGAGCCGCTGATGGATAAAGCGCCCCCAGACCCCCCTTGTCGCGCTTCGCGCTCGTCCTCAAACGCCGGACGGGCTGAAACTTTCAGCCGGGGATCAGACCCTCGTCGCTCAGCATCTCCCGGACCTCCTCGAGGGTGGCGTCCGGGGACGGGAGGATCAGTTCCGACGGCTCCAAGGCGGCGTCGGGAAGGGGCGTGCCGAGGCGGCGGACCTCCTCCAGGAGGGCGGTCAGGGTACGGCGGAAGCCGGACTCGTCGCCGCTCTCCATCTCGGTGAGCAGCTCGTCGTCCAGTTTGTTCAGCTCGGTGAGGTGGCCGTCGTCCAGCCTCACCTGCCCCTCCCCCATGATCCGTACGATCATGTCGCCCTCCTCAGGCGTGGGACCCGTCGGTCACTGCTTGTCGAAGCGTGGTGTGTCCTGCTGCTGGGACTGCGACTCGTCCTGCCCCGTGCCGCCCTCGATCGCCTGCTGCGGCGAGGACCCTCCCCCAGAGCCAATAGCCTGGGAGGTGCCCCCAGCCAGCTCCGCCTTCATGCGCTGCAGTTCCAGCTCTACATCCGTACCACCGGAGAGCCGGTCCAGCTCGGCCTGGATGTCGTCCTTGGCCATGCCGGACTGGTCGTCGAGGGCCCCGGAGGCGAGCAGTTCGTCGATGGCGCCGGCCCGCGCCTGGAGCTGCGCGGTCTTGTCCTCGGCACGCTGGATGGCGAGGCCGACGTCGCCCATCTCCTCGGAGATGCCGGAGAAGGCCTCCCCGATCCGGGTCTGCGCCTGGGCCGCCGTGTACGTCGCCTTGATCGTCTCCTTCCTGGTGCGGAAGGCGTCGACCTTCGCCTGGAGACGCTGGGCCGCGAGGGTGAGCTTCTCCTCTTCACCCTGGAGGGTCTGGTGCTGCGTCTCCAGGTCGGTGACCTGCTGCTGGAGCGCGGCACGGCGCGACAGCGCCTCACGGGCCAGGTCCTCGCGGCCGAGCGCGAGCGCCTTGCGGCCCTGGTCCTCCAGCTTGGTGGACTGGTTCTGGAGCTGGTTCAGCTGCAGTTCGAGGCGCTTGCGGCTGGTCGCCACGTCCGCGACACCGCGGCGCACCTTCTGGAGCAGCTCCAACTGCTTCTGGTACGAGTAATCGAGGGTCTCGCGCGGGTCCTCGGCCCGGTCAAGGGCCCTGTTCGCCTTCGCGCGGAAGATCATCCCCATACGCTTCATGACACCGCTCATGGGCTTCGCGCGCCCCCTTCTGACGGACTCCAGCTCCAGGTACTGCAACAGAACCCACGGTACGGGGTCTGCATCCATTACCGCACTGTTCGGGGACGGATGCGCTCATCCCCAAGGACGACTGCGAACGACTCCGCTCCGGCGCAGGGAGTAGGTGACCGTCGGGGTCCCCCGTGCGCAACGTCCCCTCTGTCCCATTACAGACGTACGGTGTTGCCGGATCGTTCCCCACTCGAACGTCGTCCAACCGCCAGAACCCCGTACCCTTGGGTTTTGTGTTCCGTAGCCGTGCCAAGGAAGAGAAGGCCCCCGCCGACAAGGCGCAGGTGACCGACTCCAAGCAGCCCCGTGACCCGCAGGCCCCCAAGGGCCGCCCCACGCCCAAGCGCAGTGAGGCCCAGACCCAGCGTCGCAGCGTCGCCAATACGCCGACGACGCGCAAGGAGGCGGCCAAGCGGCAGCGCGACGCGCGCCGTGAGGCGATGGACAAGCAGCGCCAGGCGCTGGCCAGTGGTGACGAGCGCTATCTGCCCGCCCGCGACAAGGGCCCGGTGCGCCGGTTCGCCCGCGACTTCGTGGACTCGCGGTTCTGCATCGCCGAGTTCTTCCTGCCGCTGGCCGTGGTCATCCTCGTGCTGAGCATGGTGCGGGTCGGGGCACTGCAGAACATCGCGCTGCTGCTGTGGCTCGTGGTGATCGCCCTGATCGTGGTCGACTCGATCGGTATCGCGATCCGCCTGAAGAAGCAGCTGAACGCGCGCTTCCCCGACCTGCCCAAGAAGGGCGCGGTCGCCTACGCGCTCATGCGCACCCTCCAGATGCGTCGCCTGAGGCTCCCGAAGCCGCAGGTCAAGCGCGGAGAGCGGCCCTGAGCACGACGTCTTTCTCCGGGGGCGCGGCGGACGCCTGGCTCAGCAAACTGGGCGGGCTGCGTGATGTCGTACGACAAAACCTGGTGGCCCGGCAGCTCGACGAGCAGATCGCCGCGCGGTTCGCGGTGGGCCGGCGGCTGCGGGTCCTCGACGTCGGGATGGGTCAGGGCACGCAGGCGCTGCGCCTGGCCCGGGCCGGGCATCAGGTGACCGGGCTCGAACAGAACGCGAAGATGCTCGCGGTGGCCCGCGCGGCGCTCGCCGCCGAGCCCGAGGGCATCCGCGGCCGCGTACGCCTCATCGAGGGCCACGGGCACGAGACGGGTGTCCACTTCCTGCCGGGCAGCTTCGACGTGGTGCTGTGCCACGGCGTCCTGATGTACGTCGAGGAGCCGGACGCGCTGCTGGCGGGCCTCGCGCGGGTGCTGGCTCCGGGCGGGCTGCTCTCGCTGCTCGTACGGAACGCGGACGCGCTGGCCATGCGGCCCGGCCTGGCCGGGGACTGGGCGTCGGCGCTGGCCGCCTTCGACACGACCGCGTACACGAGCCGGCTCGGTCTCGACGTGCGCGCCGACCGGCTCGCCACGCTGACGGCCACGCTCGCGGGGATCGGGGCGCCGCTGCACGCCTGGTACGGCGTACGGGTCTTCACGGACCTCGCGGCCGACGAGGCGCCGGTTCCGCCCGATGTGGCGAGTCTTCTGGCCGCCGAGGAGCGGGCCGGATGTACGGATCCGTATCGGCAGGTCGCGGCCTTGCTGCACCTGTGCGGCGTGCGGGGCTGAGCTACCCGTTCGGGTGAGCATCAGGCGTCGGAGCGTCACCCGGAAAGGGACACTTCGGGCATGGATGTTTCCCGTGCCTGTACCCGCGTCCGTGCCCTAGTCCGTGCCCGCGTCCGAGCCCGCACCAGCAGCCTCCGGCTCGTCGCCCCCGTCGCCGTTCTCGCCTGTACGGCCGTGTTGCTCTCCGGCTGTTCGGACTCCTCGTCGGTGTCCAGGAAGGACGGCTCGACGACGACCCAGGCGGCGGTTCCCGCGGTGGCCAATGATCTCCAGGACGACTACCTGAAGGTGATCAAGAATGTGCTGCCGTCGGTGGTGCAGATCATGGCGGCTCACGAGCTGGGGTCCGGGGTGGTGTACGACGACAAGGGACACATCGTCACCAACGCGCACGTGGTCGGGGAGGAGAAGACGTTCCAGGTCACGACCGCCAACAGCCAGGAAGAGCAGTCGGCGACGCTCGTCTACACGTACCCGGACCAGGATCTCGCCGTCATCAAGCTGGACAAGGTGCCCGAGGGGCTGAAGCCGGCGACCTTCGGGGACTCGTCGAAGGTCGAGGTCGGCCAGATCGTACTGGCCATGGGGTCGCCGCTCGGGCTGTCGTCCAGCGTGACCCAGGGCATCGTCTCGGCGACCGGGCGCACCGTCAGCGAGACCCCTGACGGCGGCGGTCCGGGCCCCACCATCGCGAACATGGTGCAGACGTCGGCGGCGATCAACCCGGGCAACAGCGGGGGCGCCCTGGTGAACCTCGACAGTCAGATCATCGGCATCCCCACGCTCGGCGCCACCGACCCCAGCCTCGGCAGCACGGCGCCCGGCATCGGTTTCGCGATCCCCGCGTCGATGGTGACGACGATCGCCGACCAGATCATCAAGGAGGGCAAGGTCACCGACTCGGGGCGGGCCGCGCTCGGCATCAGGGGCCGCACGGTCGTCGACGACCATTACCAGCCCGCGGGGGTCGCCGTGGTCGACGTGGAGGACGGCGGCGCGGCCGACAAGGCGGGGATCGGGCCCGGCGACGTCATCATCGAGATCGGCGACACCGAGATCACCACGCTCACCTCACTCTCCGAAGCACTCGCGGCCGACAAGCCCGGGGACAAAGTGTCGGTGACGTATGTGAGGGGCGGGATCGAGAAGACGGTTGAGGTGACGTTGGGTGAGATCTGACGGGGACGGGGCCTGAAGGTGGGCCGGGCCTGACGATGGACGGGCCCGACGATGGACCGGGCCCTGGCGGTGGACCGGGCCTGACGACGGGCCGGGCCTGACGACGGGCCGGGCCTGACGACGGGCCGGGCGGCAGCCGTCCACAGGCCGTGGGGACGCCGCCGGATCACCGCGGGCGTCGGACGGGTTGCCGGGGTCGGCCCCGGCAACCGGCAACTCCCGGCGGCAGGCCGCAGCCCCGGCAACCCCGACCGGCCTACTCCGGTTCGGCGTGCAGGCTCATCGGCCCGTAGATCTGCGTGCTGTCCTCGAAGAGGAACACCTGGTCGGCGCCGCCCTCCAGCAGGTCCTTCCACACCTCGCCGATCCAGGACTCGGCGTCCCCCTGCGTGGTGAACTCCTCGGGCTGCACCGCGGGTTGGACCTCTGTCCCGTCGGACTTCTCGAACCGCCACGTCCATGCCGCCATGTACGCCTCCAAGGTATGAGCACACTTCGCAGCGGAAGCCGGACAAGGTCCGGCTCCAGCCCGAAGCGTCTCTGATTGACTTAGTGATCCTGAGCGTTGCACAGGAATGCGAGCCAATCGCCTTCGTACCCTGGTGCTGAACGGCCGATGCCGTCAGCCCGCGTGGCACGTCCCTCCGGACGCTGGTCGATCAAGTCTCACGACCTCACCGAGGTGGGTGCCCGACGTCGCCTGGGCGCCGGGCGTGCGCGTAGCACCCTGCCACAGGATCGCTACGTTTCGCTAATCCGACTGTTGAGCCTGGCCGGACGCGCAAGACCTCGGCCGACGCGGAAAAATCAACGTCGTGGAACTTACTCTGCTCGGCACCGGTGCCCCCGAGGGCCTGCCCCGCCCCGGCTGTCCCTGCGCGGCCTGCGCGACCGCGCTCGGCGAGAACGCGCGGGCGGCCACCTCGCTGCTCGTGGACGGCACGCTGCTGCTCGACCTCACGCCCGGCGCGGCGTTCGCGGCCGCCCGCGCCGGGCGCTCGCTGGGCGGCGTACGGCAGGTGCTGCTCTCGCATCCGCACGACGGGCCCGCGGTCGAGGTGCCGGCCGGGCTGCCGCAGCCCGGGCGGGTGCCCGACGGGCGGGAGTTGGCGCTGCTGACCGGGCACCGGGTGCGGGCGGTGCCGCTGGACGCGCCCGGCACGGGGTACGCGGTGACCGGGCCCGGCGGGCAGCGGCTGCTCTATCTGCCGCCGGGCACGGCGCCCGCCGGACTCGACGTGAACGGTGACCACCCGTACGCCATGGTCCTCGTCGACGTCGTCGGACGGCCGGACGGCCTGGCGAAGCTGCGCGCGGCCGGGGCCGTCGGCCCGACGACGGACGTGATCGCCGTGCACCTCGACCACGAGGTGCCGCCGGGGCCCGAACTGCGGCGGCGGCTCGCGGCGGCGGGCGCGCGGGTGGTACCGGACGGGACGACGCTGGACGTGGGCGTCTACGAGGACGTACCGGATGTGCCGCGCCGCACGCTCGTGCTCGGCGGCGCGCGTTCGGGCAAGTCGGTGGAGGCGGAGCGGCGGCTCGAGGCGTTCCCCGACGTCCTGTACGTCGCGACGGGCGGCACCCGGAACGGGGACGCCGAGTGGGCGTCGCGGGTCCGTCTGCACCGTGAGCGGCGCCCCGGTTCCTGGCGCACCACCGAGACCTGCGACCTCGTGCCCCTCCTGGAGGAGGACGGCCCGCCGCTGCTGATCGACTGCCTGTCGCTGTGGCTGACGGACGCGATGGACTCCGTGAACGCCTGGGACGACACGGAGTGGGCCGCCGGCGGCGAACGCGCGCTGCGCGCCCGCGTCGAGGAACTGACCTCCGCCGTCCGCAACACTCGTCGCACCCTCGTCGCCGTCTCCAACGAGGTCGGCTCCGGCATCGTCCCCGCCACCGCGTCCGGTCGCCGCTACCGCGACGAACTCGGCCGCCTGAACGCGGCGTTCGCGGACGAGTGCGAGCACGTGCTGCTGGTGGTGGGCGGGCAGGCGCTGGTGTTGCGGGGGTGAGGGGGGCGCCGCGGAGCGGCGGGGCCGGGGGCCGCGGAGCGGCCAAAAAGGCCGGGCGGGTGGGAAAACGCCGCGGAGCGGCGGGGGAAGGCCCGCGGAGCGGCGGGGGAAGGCCCGCGGAGCGGCGGGGGAAGGCCCGCGGAGCGGGCAAGGGCGGGGCCGCGGAGCGGGCAAGGGCGGGGAGGAAGGCCCGCGGAGCGGGCGGGAACCGGGCCGCGGAGCGGCGTAAGGCTCACCGCCGCGCGACGATCCGGTACGCGTTCGAAAAGCGCGTACGGCGGAGGAGCGGGGCGAGGGCATGGTCCAAGCCCGCGGCCGAGGCGAGGAGCGGCACGGACGCCCGGCTCAGGGCGGTGTGCAGCGTGCGCCGGCGGGCAGTCGCCGGGGCCGCGCACCAGGGCGCGTCGAGGTCGGGCAGAACGCGCCCGATAGCCAGCGCGAGGGCGCCCACAAGGTCGTACGGGATGTGCGGTTCGCGGCGGTCGGTCGCGACGATCTCGCAGCCGAGCGACTCCAGTTCGTCCAGCAGGTTGGGCAGCGGCATGAGGTGGAGGTGGCGCGGCTGGCCGTACGACACCCACCACTTGCCCAACAGCACGCCGAACGCGCAGTCGGGGTCGGGTACTTCGACGAGGAGGTGCCCGCCGGGCCGTAGGACCACCAGGGCGGCGCGCAGCTCATCGCGCGGGTCGGGGCTGTGCTCCAGATGGTGGAACATGCTGACGACGTCGTAGCGGGCGCGCAGCCGCGCGGTGATCCGCGGGTCGGTGAGCCGGCCGCGGTGTGCCTCCTCGACCCGCCCGGCCGCCCGCGCCTCCTCGACGCGCCGGGTGGGGTCGAGCCCGTCGAAGGCCGTGTACGGGTGGACGTCCCTGGCGGCGGCCGGGAAGTGCCCGTGCCCGGTGCCGACGTCGAGCCAGCTCTCCGGCTCCCCGTACGGCAGCATCGCGCGGGCGGCGACCCGGTGGCGGCCTCGGCTGCCTCGGACGCCGAGGAGCCGCTCGACGAGGCCTTCGTGAACGCCTCCGCGCAGGTCCCGCTGGTAGAAGGCCAGGCCCTCCGCCGTGAGCCGGGGGTTCTGGAAGGCGTGGGCGCAGTCCCCGCACTCGTCGACGGTGAACGTGCCGGGCTTGCCCTGCACCAGGTCCGGCGTACGCAACCGGGTGCGCAGCCACAGCGAGCCGCACCAGGGGCAGTCCGCCCGGCGCGGTTCGTGGAACCGGTCGGTGCCCTGGGCGAGTTCGGCCGCGTAGGCGGCGCGGCGTTCGGCGATCGACTGCGGGGCGGGGGTCATGGGCACTCCTGAGCCGTACGACAATCCGACACAAAAGGTACGTATCTCTGGGCTATCCGGGGTGCAATGACGTGGCACGGCCGTGTTCGATCGCTGCCGGTACTGTTCGGCGAATGAGCTCGCTTAATCTCGACGACTTCACCGATCTGATCGAGCGCCCCGACGGAGGGGTGCGCCGGGACGCCGAGGCGCGCCGGGAGCGCCAGATCGTGCCGCCCGGGTCACTGGGCCGCCTCGACGACCTCGGCGAGTGGCTGGCGGCGGCGCAGTCCGCGGTGCCGGTGCGGCCGATCGAGCACCCGCGTGTGGTGCTGTTCGCGGGCGACCACGGGGTCGCCGAACTCGGCGTGTCGGCGCGGCCCGCGGGCAGCGCCGGCCAGTTGGTGCGGGCCGTCCTGGAGGGCGCCTCCCCGGCGGCGATTCTCGCCCGGCGCCTCGGCGTGCCGGTGCGCGTCGTCGACATGGCGCTGGACTGCGCGCCGGAGGAGCTGCCCGACGAGGTCGTACGGCACCGGGTGCGGCGCGGTTCGGGACGTATCGACGTCGAGGACGCGCTGACCCTGGAGGAGGCGGAGGCCGCGTTCCGCGTGGGTGTCGCGGTCGCGGACGAAGAGGCGGACTCCGGTACCGATCTGGTGGTGCTCGGCGATGTCAGCGTCGGCGGAACCACGGCGGCCGCGGTGCTGGTCGCCGCGCTGTGCGGGACCGACGCGTCCGTCGTCACCGGGCGTGGCGGGCGGGCCATCGACGACCTCGCGTGGATGCGCAAGTGCGCCGCCGTACGGGACGCCTTGCGGCGGGCCCGGCCCGTGCTCGGGGATCAGCTGCAACTGCTGGCGACGGTCGGCGGGGCCGATCTCGCGGCGATGACCGGGTTCCTGTTGCAGTGCGCGGTACGGAAGACGCCCGTCATCCTCGACGGGGTGGTCTCGGCCGCGTGCGCCCTCGTCGGGCAGCGGGTCGCCTTCCGGGCGCCGGACTGGTGGCTGGCCGGGCAGAGCAGCGGGGAACCGGCTCAGGCGAAGGCGCTGGACCGGATGGCCCTCGAACCGCTCCTCGACCACGGGGTGACGGTCGGCGAGGGTGCGGGGGCTCTGCTGGCCCTCCCCCTGGTCCAGGCGGCGGCCGCCCTCGCCGCGGACCTGCCGGAGGCACCGGCCGACGAGCCCTCCGGCCAGGAGGAGTAGGCGGGAGGGCATATCCGCCTGGACGGCTTCGCCCTCGAACGGCGGCCGGGCCAAAGCGTCTCGGAGGTACGTCACCGCCGCTGGGGCAGGGACCGGGCGAGCTCGTCGTCCGGTTTGCCGCCGATCCAGTCCTGAAACCTGCGGCTGGGGCCCGCCCAGCGGCGGTCGTGGCGGTAGGCGCGCAGGCTCGACCTGGCCCGGGCGCGCGGGCGCCGGCGGTAGAAGCGCTTGGCCCAGGGCGAGCCGGGCCGGGCCAGCCGGATCGCGCCGATCAGCGCGAGGAACGGAACGATCACCCCGAAGACCGCCGTGAGCGCCTTGCCTTTGCTCAGGGCGAGCAGCGCCAGGAGGAAGTTCGCGGCGACGGTGAGGATCACGGTGCCGCGATCCTGCAGTTCCTGATCGCTGAGGTCGTTCACGCCGAACGGCGAGAAGCCGCCGAGGACAAGGCCGACGAGGGCCGCCGTGACCACCACGACCTCGACGCTCCGGCGGCCCGCCTCCGTCCAGTAGACATCGTCGAGGTGCAGGATCAGCGCGAACTCGTCGAGCACCAGACCGACGCCGATCCCGAACAGCACGGCGCTGAGCGCCGCTCCGAACCCGTACCGGCCGCTGCCCACCGCCCCGAAGCCGCCGATCACGGTCAGGACGACCCCGGGGACGACGTGGTGGATGTGCAGGCCGCCGGCCTTCACGTTGCCGAAAGGGCCCTTGCCCGCGCGGATGAGCCGGACGACGACGCGTGTGATCACGAAGGTCAGCACGAAGGACGCGAGAGCCAGCAGCAGCGGCAGCTTTCCCGGCTCGACGATGTTCCGGTACAACCATTGCCCCATATGCGAACTTTATCCGCGGCCGCCGTCCACGCTCGCCCTTTGTCCATGGCCGCCGTCCGCACTCGTCCTACGGACGGATAACCTGCGCCGGTGTCCAAGACCCCCCTCCCCGACGGCCTCCGCTTCGCCTTCGGCACCCTCACCGTGCTCCCCGTGAAGGTGACCCGCTGGGACCGCGCAGCCGCGCGCGGCGGGATGCTGTGCGCGCCCGTGGCCGGGCTCGTGGTCGGGGCGGGCGCGGCCCTCGTGGGCGTGGCGCTGCTCGCGATGGGCGCGGGCCCGCTGCTCGCGGCCGTGGCCACCGCCGCCGTACCGGCCGCGCTCACCCGGGGCCTGCACCTCGACGGCCTCGCCGACACCGCGGACGGCCTCGGCAGCGGCAAGCCCGCCGAGGACGCGCTGCGGATCATGAAGCAGTCGGACATCGGCCCGTTCGGTGTGATCACCCTGCTGTTCGTCCTGCTCGCCCAGGTGGCCGCGCTCTTCCAGGCGTACGACACCTCGTGGGCCCGGGGTGCGTTCGCGGCCCTCGTCTCGGCGACCGCCGCCCGCCTCGCCCTCACCCTGGCCGCCCGCGCCGGGGTGCCGCCGGCCCGCCCCGAAGGTCTGGGCGCGGCGGTCGCGGG
Source organism: Streptomyces dengpaensis (assembly GCF_002946835.1). NCBI lineage: Bacteria > Bacillati > Actinomycetota > Actinomycetes > Kitasatosporales > Streptomycetaceae > Streptomyces > Streptomyces dengpaensis. The sequence continues at coordinate 6,358,602 of NZ_CP026652.1, read as the reverse complement.
GACGGTGCCGGTGCGCGGCGCGCTGCTGGTGGCGGCGGCCGTCGTCGGCGCGGCGGCGGGCGGGGGCGCGCTCGTCGGGACGTACGACATGGTGCGCGGCGCGGTGGCCGTCGTCGCCGCCTGCGCCGTCGCCGAACTGCTGCTGCGCCACTGCACGCGCCGCTTCGGCGGGGTCACGGGCGACGTGTTCGGCGGCCTCGCGGAGACGGCGGCGACGACGGCGCTCGTGGTCCTCTCCCTGGGCTGAAGCGCTCGTCGCCGAAACGATCGCCGCAGAACAAACGTGCTCTCCCGCAGCCGCCGTTCCCTGTCCGGCACGGCGGTCACCTGGCCTCGGGCTCAGGTGAAGGTCAGGGAACACGACGCCACCGCGCGGTGAACACGCGCGGGCATGAGCGAAACGCGGCCCCGAGCGTAGGCTCGTCCCGGGTACTTACCTAGGCGGCCTCACGGACGCTTACCCCTGTAGGGACCGCCCCCGCAGGCCGGATCTAAGCGGCGCCGGGGAAGTGCGGGTGCGTTCCCGCGTCGTTCGGTGCGTGCTCTCGGCGTGCCGGGCGAAGGTCCTCGTAGCGGAGCTACTTGGGCCTTCGCCCGGTGCGGCGAGAGTGCGTGCCGGGCGGCGTGGGTGCGTGCCTGAACTTCCTCGGGGTCGCTTAGGGTCAGCCGTCGGGCCCGGTCGACCCACCCCATTCGGCCACAGCGACTTCAACGGAAGCGAGATTTCACCACCGTGACTGCTCTCACTCTCAGCACCGCCGCAGCGTCCGGTCTGCGGGCCGACGCGATCGTCGTCGGTGTCGCGAAGGGCCCCAAGGGCCCGGTCGTCGCACCGGGCGCGGAGGCCGTGGACAAGGCGTACGACAGCGGGCTCGCCGGAATCCTGGAAACCCTCGGCGCCTCCGGGGCCGAGGGCGAGGTGACGAAGCTGCCCGCACCGTCCGGTTTCAAGGCCCCCGTTGTCGTGGCCGTCGGCCTGGGAGCGGTCCCGGAGGAGGACGACACGTTCGACGCCGAGGCGCTGCGCCGCGCGGCCGGTGTCGCGGCCCGCGCGCTCGCGGGTGCCAAGAAGGCCGCCTTCGCCCTGCCGATCGCCGACGCCGCCGACGCCGGTGCCGTCGCCGAGGGCGCGTCCCTGGGCGCGTACTCCTTCGACGCCTACAAGGAGAACGGCAAGGACGCCAAGAACGGCAAGGCCCCGCTCGGCGAGGTCGTGCTGCTCGGCGGCAAGCCCCGCGACGCGGCGTACAAGGCGGCCATCGAGCGCGCCACCGCCGTGACCGAGGAGCTCAACCGCGCCCGCGACCTCATCAACACCCCGCCGAACGACCTCAACCCGGAGTCCTTCGCCGCCGTCGCCACCGCGGCCGGCAAGGAGCACGGCATCAAGGTGCAGGTGCTCGACGAGAAGGCCCTCGAGAAGGGCGGCTACGGCGGCATCCTCGGCGTCGGCGCCGGCTCGGCCGCCGGTCCCCGCCTGGTGAAGCTGTCGTACACCTCCCCGAAGGCCAAGAAGCACCTCGCCTTCGTCGGCAAGGGCATCACCTACGACTCGGGCGGCATCTCGCTGAAGCCCGCCGGGCACAACGAGACGATGAAGTGCGACATGAGCGGCGCGGCGGCGGTCTTCGCCGCCGTGGTCGCCGCCGCGCGCCTCGGCCTGGAGGTCAACGTCACCGGCTGGCTCGCGCTGGCCGAGAACATGCCCTCCGGTTCCGCGACGCGCCCAGGTGACGTGCTGCGCATGTACAGCGGCAAGACCGTCGAGGTCCTCAACACAGACGCCGAGGGCCGGCTGGTCCTCGGCGACGCGCTGTGGAAGGCGTCGGAGGAGAAGCCGGACGCGATCGTCGACGTGGCGACGCTGACCGGCGCGATGGTGCTGGCGCTCGGCCACCGCCACTTCGGCGTCATGGCCAACAACGACGCGTTCCGCACCGCGATCGTCGAGGCCGCGGAGGAGGTCGGCGAGCCTTCCTGGCCGATGCCGCTGCCCGAGCACCTGCGCAAGGGCATGGACTCCCCCACCGCCGACATCGCCAACATGGGCGAGCGCATGGGCGGCGGCCTGGTCGCCGGTCTGTTCCTGAAGGAGTTCGTCGGCGAGGGCATCACCTGGGCCCACCTCGACATCGCCGGCCCGGCCTACAACGAGACCGGCCCGTTCGGCTACACCCCCAAGGGCGGCACGGGGTCGGCGGTCCGCACCCTTGTCCGGCTCGCCGAGCTGACGGCGGCGGGTGACCTGGGCTGACGCCCACGCGTTCCGCGCAGAACGGCCCCGGGCGTCCACCGCCCGGGGCCGTTCTGTCCGTCGTCGCGTCCATCGTCACACGGACAGTGCGACGTCTCACACACCGGCCCGGCGTCTCGAACGCCCCCGACAAGTGCAAAGATGGGTTCTCGGCAGGACAGGGCCCCCACCACAGGGCCGAAGAAGAGCGGCCGGACACCAGCCGCCGACCGGTCACCGCAGACCGGCGTGGCGCACATGCATGGAGGACGTGACGTGGCGAACGACGCCAGCACCGTTTTCGACCTAGTGATCCTCGGCGGCGGTAGCGGCGGTTACGCCGCGGCGCTGCGCGGAGCGCAGCTGGGCCTGGACGTCGCCCTGATCGAGAAGGACAAGGTCGGCGGTACCTGCCTGCACCGTGGGTGCATCCCCACCAAGGCCCTGCTGCACGCGGGCGAGGTCGCCGACCAGGCCCGCGAGAGCGAGCAGTTCGGTGTCACGGCCACCTTCGAGGGCATCGACATCCCGGCCGTCCACAAGTACAAGGACGGCGTCATCTCGGGCCTGTACAAGGGCCTGCAGGGTCTCATCGCGTCCCGCAAGGTGACGTACATCGAGGGTGAGGGCCGGCTGTCCTCCCCCACCTCCGTCGACGTGAACGGCCAGCGCATCCAGGGCCGCCACGTACTGCTGGCGACCGGCTCCGTGCCGAAGTCGCTGCCCGGCCTGGAGATCGACGGCAACCGCATCATCTCCTCGGACCATGCGCTGGTCCTGGACCGCGTCCCGCAGTCCGCGATCGTCCTCGGCGGCGGCGTCATCGGCGTCGAGTTCGCCTCGGCGTGGAAGTCCTTCGGCACCGACGTGACGGTGATCGAGGGCCTCAAGCACCTCGTCCCGGTCGAGGACGAGAACTCCTCCAAGCTTCTTGAGCGCGCGTTCCGCAAGCGCGGCATCAAGTTCAACCTGGGCACCTTCTTCTCGAAGGCCGAGTACACCCAGAACGGTGTCAAGGTCACCCTCGCCGACGGCAAGGAGTTCGAGGCCGAGGTGCTGCTCGTCGCCGTCGGCCGCGGCCCGGTCTCCGCCGGTCTCGGCTACGAGGAGCAGGGCGTCGCGATGGACCGCGGCTACGTCCTGGTCGACGAGTACATGCGCACGAACGTACCCACCATCTCCGCCGTCGGTGACCTGGTCCCGACGCTCCAGCTCGCGCACGTCGGCTTCGCCGAGGGCATCCTGGTGGCGGAGCGTCTGGCCGGTCTGAAGACCGTTCCGATCGACTACGACGGCGTGCCCCGGGTGACGTACTGCCACCCCGAGGTCGCCTCCGTGGGCATCACCGAGGCCAAGGCCAAGGAGATCTACGGCGCGGACAAGGTCGTCGCTCTGAAGTACAACCTCGCGGGCAACGGCAAGAGCAAGATCCTGAACACCGCGGGCGAGATCAAGCTCGTCCAGGTCAAGGACGGCGCCGTGGTCGGCGTCCACATGGTCGGTGACCGTATGGGCGAGCAGGTCGGCGAGGCCCAGCTGATCTACAACTGGGAGGCGCTGCCCGCCGAGGTCGCCCAGCTCATCCACGCCCACCCGACGCAGAGCGAGGCGCTCGGCGAGGCCCACCTGGCCCTCGCGGGCAAGCCGCTGCACTCGCACGACTGATCCAGCCCCCGGCTGGCTTCAGTCACCGCGTCGCACCTGGGCGCGACGACGACCACAGACTTCCGCACCATTTGTAAGGAGCAACAGAAACCATGGCGGTTTCCGTATCCCTTCCGGCGCTCGGTGAGAGCGTCACCGAGGGCACTGTCACTCGCTGGCTGAAGGCCGAGGGCGAGCGCGTCGAGGCCGACGAGCCGCTGCTCGAGGTGTCGACCGACAAGGTCGACACCGAGATCCCCTCCCCCGCCGCCGGCATCCTGGCGTCCATCAAGGTCGCCGAGGACGAGACCGTCGAGGTCGGCGCCGAGCTCGCCGTCATCGACGACGGCACGGGCGCGCCCGCTGCCGCCCCGGCCCCCGCCGCCGAGACCGTGGCCGCTCCGGCTGCCCCGGCCCCGGCCGCTCCGGCCCCGGTCGCCGCGGCCCCCGCGGCTCCGGCCGCCCCCGCCCCGGCCCCCGCTGCCGCCGCCCCGGCCGGTGGCGCCGCCGGTACCGACGTCGTCCTGCCCGCGCTGGGCGAGTCGGTCACCGAGGGCACCGTCACCCGCTGGCTGAAGGAGGTGGGCGAGGAGGTCGCGGAGGACGAGCCGCTGCTCGAGGTCTCCACGGACAAGGTCGACACCGAGATCCCGTCGCCGGCCGCCGGCGTCCTGCTGGAGATCGTCGTCGGCGAGGACGAGACCGCGGAGGTCGGCGCCAAACTGGCCGTCATCGGCGCCCCGGGTGCCGCTCCGGCCGCCGCCGCGCCCGCGGCTCCGGCTGCTCCGGCCCCGGCGCCCGCCGCCCCGGCCGCGCCTGCCGCTCCGGCCCCGGCCCCCGTTGCTCCGGCTCCGGCCGCCCCTGCGGCCCCGGTCGCCCCCGCCGCTCCGGCTCCCGCGCCGGCCGCGCCCGCCCCGGTCACCCCGGCTCCGGCGCCCGCCGCCGCGCAGCCCACCGACGAGGGCGCGTACGTGACCCCGCTGGTGCGCAAGCTCGCCGCGGACCACGGCGTCGACCTGGCCACCGTCAAGGGCACCGGCGTCGGCGGCCGTATCCGCAAGCAGGACGTCCTCGCCGCCGCCGAGGCAGCGAAGGCCGCCGCTCCGGCTCCGGCCGCCGCCGTTCCGGCCGCCGCCGCGCGGAAGACCCCGGTCCTCGAGGTCTCCCCGCTGCGTGGCCAGACCGTCAAGATGCCGCGCATCCGCAAGGTCATCGGCGACAACATGGTCAAGGCCCTGCACGAGCAGGCCCAGCTGTCCTCGGTCGTCGAGGTCGACGTGACCCGCCTGATGCGCCTGCGCGCCCAGGCCAAGGACTCGTTCGCCGCGCGCGAGGGCGTCAAGCTCTCCCCGATGCCGTTCTTCGTGAAGGCGGCGGCCCAGGCGCTGAAGGCCCACCCGGTCGTCAACGCCCGGATCAACGTGGACGAGGGCACGATCAGCTACTTCGACACCGAGAACATCGGTATCGCGGTGGACTCCGAGAAGGGCCTGATGACCCCGGTCATCAAGCACGCGGGCGACCTGAACATCGCCGGTATCGCCAAGGCCACCGCCGAGCTCGCGGGCAAGGTCCGGGCGAACAAGATCACCCCGGACGAGCTGTCCGGCGCGACCTTCACCATCTCCAACACCGGCTCGCGCGGTGCGCTCTTCGACACGATCATCGTGCCGCCGAACCAGGTCGCGATCCTGGGCATCGGCGCCACGGTCAAGCGCCCGGCCGTCATCGAGACGGAGGAGGGCACGGTCATCGGCGTCCGCGACATGACGTACCTGACCCTCTCCTACGACCACCGTCTGGTGGACGGCGCCGACGCGGCCCGCTACCTGACCGCGGTCAAGGCGATCCTGGAGGCGGGCGAGTTCGAGGTCGAGCTCGGCCTGTAGCCCGTACCCGCTTCACACACCGCCCCCGTCCGGAACTCCGGGCGGGGGTGGTGTGTTTCCGGGCCTGTGGTCTCGTGCGGCTTGTGCCACCCACGGGATGGGGATCTCCGTCTGCTGCGCGGTCGTCAAGTGCCGTGTGCGGTACGCCTTCAGGACGTCGTACCACTCCGTGCGGGACGCGCGGGTTCTCGGGTGACACGGACGTGACGCGTCCGGGCACCACCCGGTACGGGTCTTTGCCGACGCGGCCGCCCTGGGGGCGTGTAAGTCTCGTCTCACCTGCGGGAAGCGCCCCCGCGCGCCTCTCCCCGGAACGGGCGCGGCCTTATTGTCTAAACGTCAAACGCCCTAGGCGCCCGCATGGCCCGCGTGCCCCTCCTAAAAGGAGCCTTCATGACCGCGCCCGTCGTCCACTCGCTGCGCGAACAGATCCGCGAGCACATCGTGGAGGGGATCGTCAGCGGGCGCTGGAAGCCGGGCGAGCGGATCGTGGAGCGGCGGATCGCGACCGAACTGGAGGTCAGCCAGACGCCGGTGCGGGAGGCGCTGCGCGAGCTGGAGTCCCTGCGGCTGATCGAGTCGGCGCCGAACAAGGGCGTACGCGTCAGGAACCTGACGGCCGCCGACCTGGAGGAGAGCTATCCCGTACGGGCCGGTCTGGAGGCCATCGCGGCGGAGCTGGCGGCCGCGCGGCTGGCCGAGGACTGCTCGGCCCTGGAGCCGCACGTCACGGCGCTGTACGAGGCCGACCGGAAGGCGGACGGGACCGCGCAGGTCCGGCACACCGTCGCCTTCCACCGCGAACTGGTGCGGGCCGCGGGGAACTCGGTGCTGCTGCACACCTGGGAGGGCCTGGGCATCGAGGTGTTCACGGCGCTGTCCATCCGGTGGCTGGGGACCGTGCAGCAGTCGTACGCGGAGGAGCACGAGGCGCTTGTGGACGCGTTCCGGCGGCGGGACCCGCGGATCGCCGACCTCGTGAAGGCCCACGTACTCGGGTGCGCCCCGCGCGCGTGACGGGACGGACCGCTACGGGAGGGACGGCTACGAGGCGGACCGCGACGGGACGGCGCAGCGGAACGGACGGCCACAGCGGACGGCCACGGCGGAACGACGCAGTGGAGCGGGCCCACGCTCAAGCGTCGCCCCACCTGCGAAAACCTTCGATTTCAAGGCACCCGGTGCCCGCCATGAAGGCACCGGGTGCCTACTTTCGCGAACTGGCGAGGTTTTGCGTCACATCCCTTTGATCGATCATCGATCAGGGGGTTACAGTCACCGACGGGCCGCGTGGCGGAGCCGCACATCGGCACCGCACCAGAGCCCGCCGCCCTGTCCTGCCAAAGACCAAGGGCACCCCCGAAAACCCCTTACCGACGAGGGAACCCCCTCCGCATCCGGAAGGCGGCGCAATGACCGACCCCACCGCAATCCAGCCGAGCGAGCTCGACCAGCTCCCGGACCGTGACCCGGAGGAGACCGCCGAATGGCAGGCCTCCCTGGACGCCGTCACCCAGGCGGCCGGGCCGCACCGTGCCGCGTACCTGATGCGCCGCACGCTGGAACGCGCCGAGGGCAACGGTCTCGCGCTGCCCAAGCTGCTTGAGACCGACTACGTCAACACCATCCCCACCGCCGCCGAACCCGTCGTGGACGGTGACGAGGCGATGGAGGCCCGGATCACCGCCTGGAACCGCTGGAACGCGGCCGCGATGGTGACCCGGGGCAGCAAATACGGCGTGGGCGGCCACATCGCCACCTTCGCCTCCGCCGCCTGGCTCTACGAGACCGGCTTCAATCACTTCTTCAAGGGCAAGGAGGCCGACGGGTCCGGCGACCAGCTCTACATCCAGGGCCACGCCTCCCCCGGCATCTACGCCCGCGCCTTCCTCGACGGACGCCTCAGCGAGCGCCACCTCGACAACTTCCGCCAGGAGGCGGGCGGCAACGGCCTCCCGTCATACCCGCACCCGCGGCGCCTGCCCTGGCTGTGGGAGTTCCCGACGGTGTCGATGGGCCTCGGCCCGCTCTCCGCCATCTACCAGGCGCGCTTCAACCGCTATCTCACCAACCGCGGCATCAAGGACGTCTCGCAGTCCCACGTGTGGGCGTTCCTCGGCGACGGGGAGATGGACGAGCCGGAGTCGACGGCCGCACTCGCGCTGGCTTCCCGCGAGGGTCTGGACAACCTGACCTTCGTCATCAACTGCAACCTGCAGCGCCTCGACGGCCCGGTCCGCGCCAACTTCAAGATCGTGCAGGAGCTGGAGGCCCAGTTCCGCGGCGCCGGCTGGAACGTCGTCAAGAGCCTGTGGGGCTCGGCCTGGGACGAGCTGTTCCAGCTCGACACCACGGGCGCGCTCGTACGCCGACTGCGCGAGGTGCCCGACGCGCAGGTGCAGACGTACCAGACCCGCGACGCCGCCTACATCCGCCAGGACTTCTTCGGCGCCGACCCGGCCCTCGCCGAGATGGCGAAGCTGCTGAGCGACGACAAGATCCTCGAGTGCTTCCACCGCTCCCGCGGCGGCCACGAGTCGCGCAAGGTGTACGCGGCCTACAAGGCGGCCCTCGCGCACAAGGGCGCGCCGACCGTGATCCTGGCCCAGACGGTCAAGGGCCACACCCTCGGCAAGGGCTTCGCGTCGAAGAACGCCAACCACCAGATGAAGAAGCTGACGGTGGACGAGTTCAAGACGATGCGCGACCTGCTCGAACTGCCCATCCCCGACAGCCAGTTCACCGACGGCGTGGTCCCCTACGCCCACCCGGGCGCCGACTCCCCCGAGGTCCACTACCTCCAGGAGCGCCGCGCGGCCCTCGGCGGCCCGGCCCCGGCCCGCCGTACGCACGCGCTCGCCCCGCTGCCCGCCCCCGCCGACAAGGCGTTCGCCGCCTTCGACAAGGGCTCCGGCTCGCAGAACGTAGCGACGACCATGGCGTTCGTCCGCCTGGTCAAGGACCTGGTCCGCGACAAGCAGAGCGGCAAGCGCTGGGTGCCGATCGTCCCCGACGAGGCCCGCACCTTCGGCATGGAGTCGCTCTTCCCGTCCCTCGGCATCTACTCGCCCAAGGGCCAGACGTACGAGCCGGTCGACCGCGACCAGCTGATGTACTACAGGGAGGCCAAGGACGGCCAGATCCTCAACGAGGGGATCACCGAGGCCGGTTCCATGGCCGACTTCATCGCCGCTTCGACGTCGTACGCGACGCACGGCGAGGCGATGATCCCCTTCTACATCTTCTACTCGATGTTCGGCTGGCAGCGCACGGCCGACCAGATGTGGCAGCTCGGCGACCAGCTCGGCCGCGGCTTCCTGGTCGGTGCCACGGCCGGCCGTACGACGCTGACGGGTGAGGGTCTGCAGCACGCGGACGGCCACTCGCCGGTGATCGCGGCGACCAACCCGGCGGCGCTGACGTACGACCCGGCGTTCGCGTACGAGATCTCCGCGATCGTCAAGGACGGTCTGCGCCGGATGTACGGCGAGGCGGCCCCGGGCGAGGACCCGAACGTCTTCTACTACCTGACGGTCTACAACGAGCCGATGCCGCAGCCCGCCAAGCCGGCCGGCCTCGGCATCGACGAGGGCATCGTCAAGGGCCTGTACCGCTTCAACACGGCCGAGTCGGCGGGGCTCACCCCGGTCGCCAACGCTCCCCGCATCCAGCTGCTCGGCTCCGGCACGGCGATCCACTGGGTCCTGGAGGCGCAGAAGCTCCTCTCCGAGGAGTGGGGCGTGGCCGCGGACGTGTGGTCGGCGACGTCGTGGACGGAGCTGCGCCGCGACGCGCTGGAGGCCGACGCGGCCCTCCTGCGCGGCGAGGAGCGCGTGCCGTTCGTCCGCCAGGCGCTGCAGGGCGCCGAGGGCCCGGTTCTCGCGGTCTCCGACTACATGCGCCAGGTCCCGGACCAGATCGCGCAGTGGGTCGAGCAGGACTACTCCTCGCTCGGTGCCGACGGCTTCGGTCTCTCCGACACCCGTGAGGCGGCCCGCCGCCACTTCGGCGTGGACGCCCAGTCGATCGTCGTCGCGGCACTGGCGCAGCTCGCCCGCCGCGGTGAGGTCAAGGCGTCGGCGGTGAAGGAGGCGCGGGAGCGCTACGGCCTGTAGGGACAGGGGTTTTTCGCCCCCTCCGCCCCTACCCGTCCCGTACCTGGGGGCTGCCGCCCACAGACCCCCGCATCGGCCTGAACGGCCTCGTCCTCGAATGCCGGACGGGCTAGAAATAGCCCCTCCGGCGTTTGAGGAGCGGGGTCTGGGGCGGAGCCCCGGGATCGGGACGGGAAGGGGCGGAGGGGGCGAAAAACCCACCCCACCCCCACCCCGGCATCATGAAGGTCATGCGCGCTGCCCGGCTCATCAAGATGGTGCTGCTCCTTCAGTCCCGGCCCTCCATGACCGCCGCCGAACTGGCGGCGGAGCTGGAGGTGTCCGAACGGACGATCACGCGGGACGCGCAGGCGCTCTCGGAAGCGGGCGTTCCGGTGTACGCGGACCGCGGGCGGGCCGGGGGGTACCGGCTCATCGGCGGATACAGGACACGGCTGACCGGCCTGGCCCGCAGTGAGGCCGAGGCACTGTTCCTGAGCGGCGTACCGGGGGCACTGCGCGAAATGGGCCTGGAGGACACGGCGTCGGCGGCCCGGCTGAAGGTGTCGGCGGCGCTCCTCCCCTCCGTGCGCGACGCCTCGCGGACGGCGGCGCAGCGCTTCCATCTGGACGCGCCCGCCTGGTTCAGCGAGCCCGAGACGCCCGAGCTGCTGCCCTCCGTCGCGGACGCGGTGTGGGACGACCGGCCGGTCGTCGCGCGCTACCGACGGGGCGAGACGGAGGTGGAGCGGACACTGGAGCCGTACGGGCTCGTGCTCAAGGCGGGCGTCTGGTACCTGTGCGCGCGGGTCCCGGAGGCGGGGTCCTTCCGGGTGTACCGGATCGACCGGTTCAGCGCGGTCGACGCCGGCGAGGAGCGCTTCCGCCGGGACGGCGCATTCGACCTGCCCGGGTTCTGGGCGGAGCGGGCCGAGGAATTCGCGCGGTCCATCCTGCGCGCCGAGGTCGTCGTACGGCTGTCCCCGGACGGCATACGACGACTTCCGTACGTCGTTGATCCCGCGTCCGCGAGAGAGTCCCTGGAGGCGGCCGGTGCCCCCGACGGCAGGGGCTGGGTGACCGTCACGCTTCCCGTCGAGTCCGAGGAGGTCGCGCACACCCAGCTCACCGGACTCGGTCCGGATGTGGAGATACTCGCCCCGGCGGCGCTCCGTCACCTTTTCGCGCGGGACGCGGCCCGGCTGGCGGCGCTGTACAGCGAACCGCGCTCTACGGGTGAACGTGCCCTGAATACGGGTCACCTCGCCCTTGAAATGCCTACGAACCCGGCATGAAATGCGTACGAACCCGGCGGTTTTACCTTCGGCATGTGCACGCATAACAATCTGCACCACTCCACGTGCGCCCCTCCCGTCCAGGCCCGATGCTTGACCCGTGATGGACGAGACGGAGTTCTGGGAGCTGGTGGACACGACCCGCGAGGCCGCGGAGGGCGACCCCGAGGAACAGGCCGACCTGCTCGTGGAGCGGCTCGTCCAGCTGGACCCGGACGCGGTCCTCGACTTCGCCCGCCACTTCGAGGCCCGCTACAACCGCTCGTACCGCTGGGACCTGTGGGGCGCCGCCTGGGTGCTGCTCGACGGCGCCAGCGACGACGCCTTCGACTTCTTCCGCTGCTGGCTGATCGGCCAGGGCCGGGAGGTCTTCGAGGGCGCGGTGCACGATCCGGACGCGCTCGCCGACCTCCTGGACGACTTCGACGAGGAGATCGACGGCGACGGCGAGGAGCTCGGCTACGCGGCGGACGAGGCGTACGAACAGCTCACCGGCACCGTCGCGCCCGACCTGGGCATCCCGCCCGCACCCGCCGAGCCCAAGGGCACACCGCTCGACTTCGAGAACGAGTCGGTCATCGCGGAGCGCTACCCCAAGCTGTGGGAGCGCTTCAAGGACTGATGCCGCGTCGAGCGCTTGGGTAAGCAGCGCTTGGGTAAGTTCAGCCCCCTCCGGCGCTTGAGGAGCGGGGGTTTGGGGGCGGAGCCCCCAAGGGACGGGAAAGGGCAGGGGCGGAGGGGGCGAAAAACTCACCGCCCCTGCAGCCGGGCCGCCCGCTCCCGGATCTCGGGGAGGCGGGCCGTCAGGGCGCGGCCCGGGCAGGTGGTCATGAAGCCCTCGTTGTGGCCCGCCACCACGGGCAACTCGGCAGCGGTCCCGGCCCGGAAGCGGCTGTGGTTGTTGCTGGACACCAACCGCACCTCACCCCGCGGATCCACCCCCGACATCCCCAGCTTCCACGCGACCAACGCCGCGATCGCCTCGGTCATCGCCCGCGGCACCGGCGTACCCGCCGTGAACGTGCCGATGGCCGCGACCCCGGCGGTCCGGTGGTTGAACCCCTGCGCGTGCGCCCCGGTGACGGGCCGGTCGACACCGCCCGCGCGGCCCTCGTAGATGGTCCCGCAGCGGTCGACGAGGAAGTTGTAGCCGATGTCGTCCCACTGCTTGGCGCCGGTCTGCCCGGCGTAGAGGTCGCGGATGACGCGGGGCGCCTCGGCGCAGTCGTACCCGTTCGGCGAGTCGGTGTGATGGACGAAGATCGCGACGACCCGGTCGTCGTAGCGGGGCGGCGGCTGGCCGTGCGTGCTCGCGGCGTCCAGCCATCGCGACCGCGGCACGATGGGCGGCCGGGCCGCCGATTGGACGGTCACGGCGGGCCGCGGCGCGGCGACCGGCGGCGTGTCGACGTGGACCCGCTCCACCCCGACCGCGCACATGACGAGCGCCACGACGGCGGCGATCCCGGGCACGCACCCGAGCGCCACGAGGACCGCCCGCGGCATCCGCACACCCGAGGTGAACTGCCCGGCGCGCGCGGTCCCTGCGCCCGCCCACCACCGCACGCCCCACGGCGCACGAACCCCATACGCCGCATCATGAACCCCACGCGCCGCACGAGTCCGATGCCCCGCGCGAGGCCCAAGCACCGCACGGGCCCCACGCATCGCGCGAGCCCCACGCACCCGCCCCGACCGCACCGCACGCGACGCCCATCCCCGAGCTCCCACTCGGGCCCCCCGCGTCCTCCGGAAGACACGCATGGGACCCACCCTGACCCGGGTCCGTTCCCTCCGCGATGTGCGATGTGCCACCTGGTGGAACCATCGTCCCGGTCCGGGACGTTTTTATGTATCCGCGCACGCGTGGCCGCTTTCCCGGGGCCACGCGCGCGTGTCTGATCACTGGGCCCGCCCCGCGCGTACTAAGGGGCCCGAGAGAAAGGCGGCTCCGTGGACGTGCTCGACCTCCTGCTGATGCTGGTGATCCTGGTCTACGCAGCCTCCGGCTACCGCCGCGGGCTGGTCGCCGGCTGTGTCTCGCTGGCCGGCTTCGTGGGCGGCGCCGTCATCGGCGTATGGGTGCTGCCGTGGATGATGGACCTGGTCACGGCAGGCACGCCGGGTGCGACCGTGACGGCCGTGCTGACGGTGCTGGTACCCGCGGTGGTGGGCCACGAGCTGGCTGGACGGCTGGCGCTGAAGCTGCGCCGCGAGCTGGACCGCGGGCCGCTGCGGGTGGCCGACGGAGTCGGCGGGGCGGCGGCGAACACGGTGGCGGTGCTGCTGGTGGCCTGGGTGGCCGCGAGCGTCCTGGGCGCGTCCTCCTCGACGCTGGTGACGCAGTCGATCCGCAACTCGGCGCTGCTGGGCGCGGTGCAGAACGCGATGCCGGAAACCACGCCCACCTGGTTCTCGCGCGCGACCTCCGCGCTCACGGAGGCGGGCTTCCCGCAGGTCTTCAACCCGTTCGAGAACGAGCCGGCGGCGGGCGTCGCGGAGCCCTCTGGGGACAGCGTCACGGCGGCCGCGGCGAACGCCGCGAAGCTGAGCACGGTGAAGGTCGAGGGCTTCGCGGGCAGCCAGGGCCGGGAAGGCAGCGGCTTCGTCTACACGTCCGAGCATGTGATGACCAACGCCCACGTGGTGGCGGGCATCGACGAGCCGACCGTCCGGGTGGGCGGGGTCGGACCCGCGTACGAGGCCAGGGTCGTGTTCTTCGACCCGCAGAGGGACGTCGCGGTCCTGTACGTGCCGGGTCTGCGGGCGCCCGTCCTCTCCTTCGACGACAGCGCCACGCGCGGCGACTCGGCGGTGGTGGCGGGCTACCCGCAGGACGGCGGCCTCGACCTCCAGGCGGCCACCGTCGCGAGCCGCATCAACGCCACCGGCCAGAACATCTACAACTCGGACACCGTCACCCGCGACATCTACGCGATCCGCTCCACGGTGCTTCCCGGCAACTCGGGCGGCCCCCTCCTCACCACCGACGGCAAGGTGTACGGCGTCGTCTTCGCCCGCTCGACCTCGGACGACGGGACGGCGTACGTCCTGACAGCGGACGAGGTCGCGAGCGACGCCCGGCAGGCGGCGAACGCCACGGCGCCGGTGGACACGGGCGACCTCGTCGCCTCCTGACCCGCGTCACCTCGTGCCCCTCCTCGCCTCCTGCCGCCCCTCGTCGCCTCCCGACGGAACCGGTCAGAGCGAGCGCCCCATGAGTACGTCGTCCACGTACTCCCCGTCGATCAGGAACTCCTCGGGCAGGATCCCCTCCACCGCGAACCCCTCCGATTCGTACAGCTTGCGCGCCGGGGTGTTGTGCCCGAGGACGCGCAGCGTGATCCGCCGGGCGCCCTGCCGGCGGGCCTCGTCCTGCACGGCCCGCAGCAGCGCGCGCCCGACCCCGGCGCCGCGCGCCGCGTCGGCGACGACCAGTCCCTGGATCTGGCGCACATGGGCGTTGGAGGCGAGGGGAGTCGGAGGTACCAGCCGGATGTAGCCGACGACCGTGTGGCCGAGCTCGGCGACGAGATGGTCCCGTGGGCCGGACCGCTCGCCGAAGAAGGGAGCGTACGGCGGCCGGGGACGCGGCAGGACGGCGTGCAGCGGGGACCAGGCGGCGCGATCGAGCCGGCCGAGGACGTCCTCGTCGTCGGGGCCGCCGGCGCGTATGTACGGATCTGGCATGCGGATCACTGTACGGGGGCCGTACGAGGGGCCATCCCGTCATTTCCCCTTCCGTCCGGGCAGCATGAACGCTCCGTCCGGGCAGGATGAACCCATGAGCCACTCACCCCTTGCCCCGGGTTCCCGCATCGCGATCGCCGGTGCCTCCGGCCTGATCGGTTCGGCGCTGGCGCGCTCCCTGACCGCGGACGGACACGAGGTGGTCCGCCTCGTCCGCCGTGCGCCGCGCGCGAAGAACGAGGTCCGGTGGGATCCGGAGCGGGAGCGGATCGACGCGGCGGGCCTCCTCGGCTGCGCCGCCGTGGTCAACCTCGCGGGGGCCGGGGTCGCTTCGCGGCGCTGGACGGAGGCGTACAAGCGGAAGATCCGGGACAGCCGGGTGCTGGGGACGGCGACGCTCGCCGAGGCGGTGGCGTCGCTGGACGAGCCGCCGCGGGTGTTCGTCAACGGGAGTGCGATCGGGTTCTACGGGGACACGGGCGGGCGTGCGGTGGACGAGTCGGCGCCGCCCGGGGACGGGTTCCTTCCCTCGCTGTGTGTGGAGTGGGAGGAGGCGACGGGGCCGGCCCAGGAGGCGGGGGTCCGTACGGTCTGCGTCCGTACGGGCCTTGTGGTGGCCCGCGGGGGCGGGGCCTGGGGGAAGCTCTTTCCGCTCTTCAAGGCGGGGCTCGGCGGGCGGATGGGGGACGGGCGGCAGTACTGGAGTTTTGTCTCGCTGCACGACGAGGTGGCCGCGATCCGGCACCTCATCGATACGGAGTCGGTGTCAGGACCGGTGAATGTGACGGCTCCCGAGCCGCTGACCAACCGTGAGATCACCGAGGCGATGGGCCGCGTGCTGCACCGCCCCACCCTCTTCACCGCTCCGGCTCCCCTCCTCCGTCTCGCCCTCGGCGACATGGCCGGTGACACCCTCGGCAGCCAGCGCGTCCTGCCCACGCGGCTTCTGGAGTCCGGGTTCCGGTTCGCGTTCCCGTCGATCGAGGGAGCGTTGAGGGCGGCGCTGGTGTGAGAGGGGGCACCCCCGCCGGGCAGGCCACATGCACCCCCATGCGCCTGTGCACGGCCACCGCGCCACTTGCCCCGACCGCCACCGCCCCTACCCTCGACCCGAACTCGGGTATCCCCTACGCCTGTTGGGGGCATGACGTCCCCACCGGCCGCGCAACCTCGAGGAGGGGCACGTGCTAGAGCCCGTACGCCAAGAAGACGTTGACGTCGTCATAGTGGGAGCCGGAGTAGCCGGCCTCGCGGCAGCCCGGCATCTGACCAGGGCGGGTCTGACCACCAGGGTCCTGGAGGCGGCCCCGACCGTCGGCGGCCGGATGTCCACGGAGAAGGTCGACGGCTTCCGGCTGGACCGAGTGGGGCGGCTCCTGTCCACCTCGTATCCCGAACTGCGCCGCACCCCGGGCCTGAACTCCCTGACCCTGCGCCCGTTCTCCCCCGGCGTCCTGCTGCACAGCGACGGCCGCCACCACCGCGTCGCCGGCCCCGGCATCCCCCGGAGCGCAAGGGGCGCACTCACCACCGCGCGCGCCCTCGCGAGCGCCCCCCGTCGCCCCCTCGGCGGCCCGCTGGACCAGTCCCGGCTCGCCTCCGCCCTCGCCCGCCTGGCCACCACCGCACCGGACCGCCTCCTCGCACGCCCCGACGTACCCGTCGCGCAGGCGCTCACCAGCCGGGGCCTCCCGGCCCGTACGGTCGACGGCTTTCTGCGCCCCCTCCTCGCCGCGCTCCTCTGCGACCCGGCCCTGCAGACGTCCAGCCGCAGTGCGGACCTAGCCCTGCACTCCTTCGCGACGGGCCGCCTGTGTCTGCCGGAGGGCGGCGCCGACGCGCTCCCGGAGCTCCTCGCGGCCGCCCTCCCGCCGGGCACGGTCCGCACGCGCGTCGATGTCACCGCGGTCTCCACGACGAGCGTGACGACCAAGGACCACGGCGAACTGACCTGCCGCGCGATCGTGCTCGCGACCGGAGCCCGCGCCGCCGCCCACCTGCTGCCGGGGCTGCACGTGCCCGCCTTCCACCCGGTGACGGTCCTGCACCACACCACGGACGAGCCCCCGCTCACCGACCCGGCGCTGCTCCTGGACGCCGACCGGAGCGGCCCGGTGGCGCACACCGCGGTCATCAGCCAGGTCGACCCGACGCGCGCCCCCGCGGGCCGCGCCCTCATCTCCTCGACCGTGCTGGGCACACCGCCGGCCGCCGCCCACCTGGACGCGGCGGTCCGCGCCCAACTGGCCCGCCTCTACCGGACGTCGGCGTCCCGCTGGGAACTCCTCGCGGTCCATCACGAACCCGAGGCGGTCCCGGCGATGCCGCCGCCGCACGACCTGCGCCGCCCGGTACGGCTGCTGGCGGGCCTGTACGTGTGCGGCGACCACCGGGACACGAGCACGGTCCAGGGGGCGCTCCACTCGGCCCGCCGGGCCGCCCACGCCCTCCTCACGGACCTGGGCGCCCAGGCGGCCCCGTTACACGAAACCCTGGAGACCGCGGCCTGAGCCGCCGCCTCAGCCGAGCGCCGCCACCTTCTCCCGGTACCCGCGTACGGGTGCCGCGTCCTTGTAGGGCTCCAGGCGGCGCTCGAAGTCCTTCACGTACTCCACGGCCCGCACCGACCGCATCTCCACCGCCTGCCCGGCGGCGTCCACCGCCAACTGGCAGGCCTGGTCGAGCTCTCCGAGCCCGAGCCGTGCCGAGGCGAGCACCACGCGGCAGAAGAGCCGGCTGCGCGCATAGCCGGGCGCCCGCAGGTGCAGCGAGCGCTCGGCGTGCTGCGCCGCGGCGCGGAACTGCTGAAGGTCCCGGTGGCAGTGCCCGAACTCGTCGGCGAGCTGCGCCTCGTCGAAGAACCGCGCCCAGTACGGGACCTCGTCGCCGGTCCGGGATGTCTCCAGGGCGCGCTCGGCGCGTACGAGGGACGCCGTGCAGGCGCGCACCTCCCCCAGCACGCCGTGCCCGCGCGCCTCGACGGCGTGCAGCAGCGCTTGCAC
This sequence comes from Streptomyces dengpaensis, assembly GCF_002946835.1. Taxonomy (NCBI): domain Bacteria; kingdom Bacillati; phylum Actinomycetota; class Actinomycetes; order Kitasatosporales; family Streptomycetaceae; genus Streptomyces; species Streptomyces dengpaensis. Next base: position 6,340,755 of record NZ_CP026652.1, on the reverse strand, counting down.
CACGGGGGGCGCCGCCGATCCGGCGCCCTGCTGGGCGACCCGCGCGAGCTGCACGGCCTCCCGCCCATGGCCCAGATGGACAGCCTGCCGGCTCATCGTCACCAAGACGTAGGAGCCGTACGCCCGGTCCCCGGCCGCCTGCGCGAGGCGCAGCGCCTGGACGAAGTAGCGCTGCGCGAGTCCGTGCGCGGCGATGTCGTACGAGGTCCAGCCGGCGAGCCGGGTGAGGTCGGCGGCGGCGGCGAACAGGCGCCGCCCGGTCTGCTCGCCGTACGCGCCGCGCAGCATCGGCTCGGCCTCGTGCTCCAGGTAGCGGACCAGGGCCTGGCGGGCGTGCCCGCCGCCGTACGCGTGGTCGAGGGAGCGGAAGAGTTCGCCCACCGAGCGCAGCGCGGCGATGTCGCCGCCGGTGACCTTCTGTCCGGGGCCGCGCTCGGTCTGGCTGCGCTGCCGGGATGGGGGTCCCCCCTGTTCGGGCGAAGCCGGGGACTTGGGGGAGTCCGTGCGGCCCTGCGCCGGGATCCGCACGGGTCCCGGGTCGCCGCGGCCGACCTTGTCGTCGGCCCGGCCGATCAGCCAGTCCCGGCTGGGGACGACGAGCCCGGCCGGGGTGAAGGCGATCTTGCGCAGTTCGGCGTGGCTGCCGGAGTCCTTGCGCCACAGCCCACTGACGATGTCGACGGCCTCCTCGGGCGTCGCGGCGAACTCCAGGCCCGCGTACACCGGGGCGCAGGCGTCGAGCCCGAGGTCCTGGGCGCTGAGCCGGCGGCCGAGGCGCCGGGTGAACACCTCGGCGATCAGCGCGGGTGTGGTGCCCCGGGGCTGCTGTCCGCGCAGCCACCGGGTCACCGATGTCTTGTCGTATCTGAGATCGAGCCCGTGTTCGAGGCCGAGCTGGTCCACGCGACGGGCGAGACCTGCGTTGGAGAACCCCGCTTCTGCGATGAGCGCGGCGAGCTGGCGGTTGGGGGTGCGCTGCGCGGGTCGTTCCGTCATCTGCGGTGCGGTCTCCTGCCTTCCGGGTCCCTGTGACATGCCCGGATTGCCTGTGAGCAGCCCTTATGGCCTCATGAACGGCGCGAATGTAGCGGAGAGTGAGCACCCGATCGCACATTCCGGCCTCCATTCATCCGATCGTGTGAGGATTGCCCGTCCGGCTGACGGGAATCGGGCGGACGTACAGTGGCGTGAGCGCATGACATGCCTGACACACGTTCGAGGGAGGCGCTTGCCGTGAGTGAGCTGCGGTTCGTCCGCATGGGATTCGGTGCCGAGGCCGTCGAGTACCAGGAGGCGTGGGACGAGCAGCGCCGTGTGCACGCCGCCCGCTTCCTGGACGAGGCCCCCGACACCTGTCTGCTCCTGGAGCATCCGCCGGTCTACACCGCGGGCCGACGGACGGCGGACGACGAGCGGCCCCTCGACGGCACGCCCGTCATCGACGTGGACCGTGGCGGCAAGATCACCTGGCACGGTCCCGGCCAGCTGGTGGGCTATCCGATCCTGAAGCTGCCTCGGCCGGTGGACGTCGTAGCACATGTACGGCGCCTTGAAGAGGCACTTATCCGGACGTGTACGGAATTCGGTCTGGAGACCAGCCGGGTCGAGGGCCGCAGCGGGGTCTGGGTGCTCGGGGACCCGGTCGAGCAGCGTGCCTCGCTCGGCGGCCTCTCCCTGGACTTCGATCCGCGGCTGCGGGACGACGAGGAGTTCGACCCCCGGCTCAACGGGCCGGAGTACGCGCCGTCCAACGCGGGGCAGCGCCGCGAGGACCGCAAGATCGCCGCGATCGGTATCCGCGTCGCGAAGGGCGTCACGATGCATGGTTTCGCGCTGAACGTGAACCCGGACAACGTGTGGTTCGACCGGATCATCCCGTGCGGGATTCGTGACGCCGGCGTCACCTCTCTCGCGAACGAGCTGGGGCGCGATGTCACCATCGGTGAGGCCCTGCCGGTGGCGGAGAAGCACCTCCGGGATGTGCTGGAGAACGCGGAGCTGAAGCCGCGCGTTGTGGAACGGGCGTCGGCTTAGGGCGGCAGCGGGGGCGAAAAACACCACCGGGAATGCGCCCCCGTTCCCGAAGGTTGGCCACCACGGGGGCCGAGAACCGTACGGGCGTACCCTGGTGGACGCCGAAGAATCGAAGCTACAGGGAGCCGATGTGTCCGCAGTCGCACCCGACGGACGCAAGATGCTGCGCCTGGAGGTCCGGAACAGCCAGACCCCCATCGAGCGCAAGCCCGAGTGGATCAAGACCCGGGCGAAAATGGGCCCCGAGTACACGAAGATGCAGGGCCTCGTGAAGAGCGAGGGCCTGCACACGGTCTGCCAGGAGGCGGGCTGTCCCAACATCTACGAGTGCTGGGAAGACCGCGAGGCGACCTTCCTCATCGGCGGCGACCAGTGCACGAGGCGCTGCGACTTCTGCCAGATCGACACCGGCAAGCCCGAGGCGCTCGACCGTGACGAACCGCGCCGCGTCGGCGAGTCCGTCGTCACGATGGACCTGAACTACGCGACCATCACCGGCGTCGCCCGCGACGACCTGGAGGACGGCGGCGCCTGGCTGTACGCCGAGACCGTACGCCAGATCCACGAGCAGACCGCCGGCCGCGAGGGCGGCCGCACCAAGGTCGAACTCCTCGCCCCCGACTTCAACGCCGTACCGGAGCTGCTGGCCGAGGTCTTCGCCTCGCGCCCCGAGGTCTTCGCGCACAACGTCGAGACCGTCCCGCGGATCTTCAAGCGCATCCGCCCCGGCTTCCGCTACGGGCGCTCGCTCAAGGTCATCACCGACGCCCGGGACTACGGTCTGGTCACGAAGTCGAACCTGATCCTCGGCATGGGCGAGACCCGCGAAGAGGTCAGCGAGGCGCTCCAGCAGCTGCACGAGGCGGGCTGCGAGCTCATCACGATCACCCAGTACCTGCGCCCCTCCGTGCGCCACCACCCCGTGGAGCGCTGGGTCAAGCCGCAGGAGTTCGTGGAGCTGAAGGAGGAGGCCGAGGAGATCGGCTTCTCCGGCGTCATGTCCGGCCCGCTGGTCCGCTCCTCGTACCGCGCCGGCCGCCTGTACCAGATGGCCGTCGAGAAGCGAGGCGCGTACGTCGCCTCGCAGGCGGTCTGAGGCAACAGGCGGGACAACGCGGAAAGCGACGCGAGACGGCGCGCACAACGGCGTACGGCGGCGTCCGGCCCGTACGGCCGAACGCGGTCCGACACGCCGTACAACCCGGGCGGTGGCACTCAGTGCCACCGCCCGGGTGTGAATCGGCACACAAGCAACTCCCTCTCCGCAGCGGCCCGTTCGATGCGGTGGCGACCGTCCTCGCAGATGGGAACGGTGTCAGGGCGGCGTCAGGGTCGGCACCCGTCACATCAAGGTTTCATTGGTGTTTGACCGGTCGGTCACGCCCTGGTAACACCAATCAGTGACACTCGTCTCACGCCCCGTACCACCCCAGCCCGAGCCGCCGAACCCTAGGGGGGACCTCCATCATGCAGGCCGCGCCGGTACGCGCCACCGCTATCCCGTCGTTCACCGATGCACTCCGTGCCGTCGAGTCGCTCCTCATGAGCGGCGGTCAGCGCACGGCCCGCCGCAATGCCTGGACCTCCGTCCTGGAGGACCGCCGCCGTGCCAAGGACCGGGTCGAGGCGCAGCGCGTGCTGGAATCCGTCGCGACACGTCCGTAACGACCCCTCCCCCAGCACCGCGGCCCCGCTCCCCCGGTACTGCCGTCGTCGACGCCTCCCGGGCCACGTAGACTTCGTGGCATGGCGAGGAAGGAAACCGCAGCGGACGCTGCTGAACCCGGGCGACTCAAGCAGATCGCCCTGACTTACAAGATGACCCGCAAGGCCGACCCCAAGATCGGTCTTGTACTCGCGGCTGTCGGAATCGTCACCCTCGGTGTCTTCCTCGCGATCGGCTTCTTGATCGGCCACCCGGTCTATGCCGGCATTCTCGGGCTTCTGCTCGCCTTCCTCGCGACGGCGATCGTCTTCGGGCGCAGGGCCGAGCGCGCGGCCTTCGGGCAGATGGAGGGACAGCCGGGCGCCGCCGCGGCCGTTCTCGACAACATCGGCCGAGGCTGGACCACGACCCCGGCGGTGGCGATGAACCGCAGCCAGGACGTGGTGCACCGCGCGGTCGGCAAAGCCGGCATCGTGCTGGTCGCCGAGGGCAACCCGAACCGGGTGAAGAGCCTGCTGGCCGCCGAGAAGAAGAAGATGGCGCGGATCGTCTCGGACGTCCCGGTGCACGACATCCTCGTGGGCACCGGCGAGGACCAGGTGGAGCTCAAGAAGCTCCGCACGACGATGCTGAAGCTCCCGCGCGTCCTGTCCGGCCCGCAGGTCACCACGACCAACGACCGGCTGCGCGCGATGGGCGACCTGATGAGCAACATGCCGCTCCCGAAGGGTCCGATGCCCAAGGGCATGCGGATGCCGCGCGGCGGGCCGAAGACCCGCTGACACCCCTCCTACGAGTCGTACGACGATGGGGGCGCCGGAGATTTCCGGCGCCCCCATCGTCGTACGAGGCGACAGGACGGCGACAGGACCTGGATCCGTACTTCCCCGGCTAGATCCGCACTTCCACGGTGCGTGCGAGGCGGTCGTGCATGCCCCGGCCGTCGCGGTCCCAGATGAGGGCCGGGAGGGCGAGGAACAGCAGGACCGTGCGGAGCAGAACGCGCAGCGGATGGACGCGGCCTGTGTCCAGGCCGACCACCCGCAGTCCGAAGAGCCGCTTGCCGGGGGTGGAGCCGATCGTGCCCACCGTGAGGACGATCAGCACGAAGAGGATGAGCGGTGCCCAGACCTGGGCCGCCCGGTAGTAGCTGTCCGCGATCAGGCCGTATGCGATCAAGAGGCACAGGCCCCAGTCGACGGCCAGGGCACCCAGCCGCCGTCCCGGGCGGGCGATCGAGCCCGGCCCCTCTTCCGGCAGACCGAGCTGTTCGCCCCGGTATCCGAAGTCGACACCGGCTTCCTCCGCGGCCGCGCGGGGGCCGGAGAGCCACGATCCGATTGCTTGCCTGTTGTCCACCCGTCCACGGTACTGCTCCCGTTTTGGCATACGGACAGGAGGGGCCCGGCAGGCGGGGGTCGGTTAACTTGGGTGAAACAAATGGGTCACGCTGGAGAAATCACCCGTCCCTAGTGTCGGCCTCAGCGTGTGCCACCGCACTGGCCGCACAACCGAACTACCACCCCGGTCCACTGTGGGCGGGAGTAGGAGGAGCTGGATGTTCCAGAACGCCGACGAGGCCAAGAAGTTCATCGCGGATGAGGACGTCAAGTTCATCGACGTCCGCTTCTGCGACCTGCCGGGTGTTATGCAGCACTTCACGGTACCGGCGGAGGCCTTCGACCCGGCCGAGGAGCTCGCGTTCGACGGCTCCTCGATCCGCGGCTTCCAGGCCATCCACGAGTCCGACATGGCGCTCCGCGCCGACCTGTCCACCGCGCGCGTCGACCCCTTCCGCCGCGACAAGACGGTCAACATCAACTTCTTCATCCACGACCCGATCACGGGCGAGCAGTACTCCCGTGACCCGCGCAACGTGGCGAAGAAGGCCGAGGCCTACCTCGCGTCGACCGGTATCGCCGACACCGCGTACTTCGGCCCCGAGGCCGAGTTCTACGTGTTCGACAGCGTGCGCTTCGACACCAAGTCGAACGAGGCCTTCTACCACATCGACTCCGAGGCCGGCGCCTGGAACACCGGTGCCATCGAGGACAACCGCGGTTACAAGGTCCGCTACAAGGGCGGCTACTTCCCGACCCCGCCGGTCGACCACTTCGCCGACCTGCGTGCCGAGATCTCCCTGGAGCTGGCCAACTCCGGCCTCCAGGTCGAGCGCCAGCACCACGAGGTGGGCACCGCCGGCCAGGCCGAGATCAACTACAGGTTCAACACGCTGCTCGCCGCGGCCGACGACCTGATGCTCTTCAAGTACATCGTGAAGAACGTCGCCTGGCGCAACGGCAAGACCGCGACCTTCATGCCGAAGCCGATCTTCGGCGACAACGGCTCGGGCATGCACGTCCACCAGTCGCTGTGGACGGGCGGCGACCCGCTGTTCTACGACGAGGCGGGCTACGCGGGCCTCTCGGACACCGCCCGCTACTACATCGGCGGCATCCTCAAGCACGCCCCGTCGCTGCTGGCCTTCACCAACCCGACGGTGAACTCGTACCACCGTCTGGTCCCCGGCTTCGAGGCTCCGATCAACCTGGTGTACTCGCAGCGCAACCGCTCCGCGGCCATGCGTATCCCGATCACCGGCTCGAACCCGAAGGCCAAGCGCGTCGAGTTCCGTGCGCCCGACTCCTCCGGCAACCCGTACCTGGCCTTCTCGGCGCTGCTGCTCGCGGGCCTCGACGGCATCAAGAACAAGGTCGAGCCGGCCGAGCCGATCGACAAGGACCTCTACGAGCTGGCCCCCGAGGAGCACGCGGGCGTCGCCCAGGTCCCGACGTCGCTCCCGGCCGTCCTCGACTCCCTCGAGGCCGACCACGAGTTCCTGCTCCAGGGCGACGTCTTCACGTCCGACCTGATCGAGACCTGGATCGACTACAAGCGCACCAACGAGATCGCCCCGCTCCAGCTGCGCCCGCACCCGCACGAGTTCGAGCTGTACTACGACGTCTAAAGACGACGTCCGCGGAATCCGGGGCCGTCAGGCACTACGCGGAGGGCCGCCACCTGAACACTTCAGGTGGCGGCCCTCCGCCGTGCTGCGTCAGGGCACCACAACGACTACGACGCCATTGCGGTTGAAGTTGTCGTAGCCGTACGGGTAGTAGCCGTAGCCGCCGTAGCCGCCATAGCCGCCATAGCCATAGCCATAGCCGCCGAAGCCGTAGCAGTTGTTGCCGAACCCGCCACGGCCGTAGTCACAGCCATGGGTGGGAACCTGGGTCGGGGCGGCTGCCGAGGCCGTACCTGCTGCGCCGATCGCGGCGCCGCCGGCCATCAGAACGCCGACGGCGGACATCGCGATGAGACGCCTCGCGCGTTGTGCCTTCATGGATTAATCCTCCCTCCACCCCCTCGTGCGGTCTTTCGAGGCACGAGACGGATGGCAGATGGCCGCGGGGCCGCAGCGGAAATGCCGGGCGCGGTAGTCGCCTGCGTACGAGGAGCACGTTGAAGCCGACGACGCGTCCATGACATCGGGCTGTGGGTCCCCCGTGAACAGGGATTTCGTCGGCAGCGGGCGTACCCCTGCAGTGCGGCTCTCTTCATTTAGGGCTGATCGCCACGCAAGGCTGATCGCCCATCGATAAAGGCTGGTCGCCCTTCGACGACTAAAAGGCTAGTCGCCCATCGACCACTCAGCATCTCGGGCGAAAAGAGCAGGTGGCCTTTGCCTGTCCCAGGGCTGGCCGGGACCGCTTCATGGGCATCCGCAGGTGCACACTGGACAGCGGGACGAGTGCCTTGATAGGGCGGGATGACTGCCTAGGTGCGAGGTGATGCAGATGCAGAGCCGGTTCCAGAGCGATCGACGGCTGACCGTGCGGATGACGGTCACGTTGTTTCTGCTCGGATTGCTGTACGTGGCCTTCGTCGCCGCGTTGATCGTGCTGCTGAAGTCCTGGGTGCTGGTCGTCGTGATCGCGGCGGGGCTGCTCGGCGCGCAGTACTGGTTCTCGGACCGGATCGCGCTGTTCGCCATGCACGGGCGGATCGTGGAGCGGGAGGAGTCTCCGCGGCTGCACGGGGTCGTGGACCGGCTGTGTGCCGTGGCCGACATGCCCAAGCCGCTCGTCGCCGTCTCCGACCTGGACATGCCCAACGCGTTCGCCACGGGACGGAACGCCGATCATGCCGTGCTGTGTGTGACCACCGGGCTGCTGCGGCGCCTGGAGCCCCATGAGCTCGAAGGCGTGCTCGCGCACGAGCTGTCGCATGTGGCGCACAAAGATGTCGCCGTGATCACCGTGGCGTCGTTCCTCGGGGTGCTCGCGGGGCTGATCGTGCGGTTCGCCTTCTACTCGCAGCTCCTCGGCGGGGGGCGGAGGGATCAGAACACGGCCCTCGTGTTCATGGCCGTCATGACGGTCTCCGCGGCCGTCTATGCGATCAGCTTCCTGCTCATCCGGGCCCTGTCCCGGTATCGCGAGCTGGCCGCCGACCGTGCCGCGGCACTGCTCACCGGACGGCCCTCGGCGCTGGCGTCCGCGCTGACCAAGGTCACCGGGGACATCGCCAGGATCCCGACGAAGGATCTCCGGACGGCGCAGGCGTTCAACGCCTTCTACTTCACGCCCGCCTTCGGCTCCGAGCCGGGCATCTCCAAGCTGTTCTCCACCCACCCGAGCCTGGAGCAGCGGCTTGAACAACTGGCCCGGATATCCGCCGAGTTGGGCGAGCCCGCGACGCCCGGGAAGGCCGTCTGAGCATGGGGTTCCTGGACATCCTGCTTGGCCGTACCAAAGCCGTCGCGCCCGATCTCGACCGGCTCTTCGGGCTGCCGTCGGCGGCCCTGACCCTCCAGGCGGCCGCCGGGTTCACGCCGACCGGGACGGGTGCGGTGTGCTGCGCGAGCGTCGAGGGCGCGGCCTTCGCGGAGGCGCACGGGGAGGTGCGGCAGCTGCTCGACGCGGACGCGGAGCGCACGGGGCCGCCGGTGGAGGTCACCCGTGACGAGTACGGGTACGCGTGGCTGGTCTCCCGAAGGGCACCCGATGACCTGCCCGCCCTGGTGAGCGATCTGCACGCGGTCAACAGCGCGCTGGAGGCGGGCGGCTTCGGCCCGCAGCTGCTCTGCTCCGTCGTGGGATTCCAGGATTCCGGGCAGCGGCGGCTCGGGCTCGTCTATCTCTACAAGCGCGGGAACTTCTATCCCTTCGCGCCGCTGGCCGGTGCGGGCCGGCGGCGCGACAACGCGCTGGAGCTGCAGATCAAGGCCGCACTCGCCGACGATCTGCGGATCGAGCAGGACCTCGGCCGCTGGTTCCCGATCTGGGGCGCGCCCGGTCTGTGAACCGGTGGCCCGCCCGGTCTGTGAACCGGTGCCCCGCCCGGTCTGTGAACCGGTGCCCCGCCCGGTCTGTGAACCGGTGCCCCGCCCGGTCTGTGAACCGGCGCCCCGCCCGGTCTGTGAACCGGTGGCCAGCGGCTAGCTCTGTTCGCGTCCCTGGCGGCGGGACTCCAGGGGGCGCTCGCGGCGGTAGCGGCGCTCCCACTTCGCCTGCCGGTCACGGCGGTCGCGGTACGCCCTGTACGTCGCAGGCCCGGAGGCCGGGGCGGAGCCGCCGCTCGACGAGGATCCCGATGCGGAGCCGCCGCTCGACGAGGAGGCCGAGGACGAGTCACGCCCGTACTGCAGGTACATGAAGAGCACGCCGACCGCGGCGAGCCACCAGATGTGATTGCCGAATCCTAAGACGACCAGGACAACAGTCCCGGAAATGACGATGGTGCCCATGACGGGCCTCCGTGGGCGTGGGTGATGACTGGATGTGTCGGGTAGATCCGACGGGGCGCTGGGGGTGGGCGGCCGCCAGTCGGTGCGAAGAGAGTAACTCTGAGTCCGCCGGGTGATGCCGGTCCGGCGGAAAGCGGTGGTGAGCCGCTCCGTAACGCGTGTCCAGCGTAGGGGAGCCGTCACTCCGCGTGCATCTCCTTTTCTCGCGCCCGGGAGCCGGGCGGCGGCGCGGGGCGGGGCGGCGTGATCGAACCGCCCCTCCCGGCGCCGAGGCGTGGCCGATTCCGTTCGGGGACGACGGGGACGGGCGGCTCGGGGCTTATGTGGAGGGGGTGTTGCAGCTGTACGGCGAGGGCTGCGGCGCGGCCGGCGGTCAGACTCCCGGATGCGCTGGGACCACGCCCGCCGCCACGGCCGCGATCAGCGCCGCGTGGTCGGCCGCGTTCTGGTCCGCGTAGCGCAGCGCGAAGTCCGCGACGGCGCGGTCGAAGGTGTCGGCGCCGCCGAGGTACGCGGCGATCGCGATGCGGTCGCCGGAACGGGCGTGGGCGCGGGCCAGCGCGGTGCCGCACAGCCGGGCGTAGTTCCGCAGTTCTTGGGGACTCATGCCCCCGACCTCCGCGGAGCCCTTCATGTCGCGCAGCTGACGCCAGTAGAACGCCCGTCCCTCCGGCCCGGTCATCCAGCCGAGGAAGATGTCGCTCGCGGCCTGGAGCAGCCGCTGACCCGCGACGACCCGATGCCCAGGATGGACGTACGGGCCGCTGGGCAGATGCTCTTCCAGCACGGACTTGCGCGCCTCCTTGATCTGCAGGAACAGCGGGTCGTCCGCGTCCCGCCCGGCGAGCAGCACGATGAAGCAGCGGGTGCCGACGCTGCCGACGCCGACGACCTTGCGGGCGGCGTCGACGAAGCGGTAGCGGTCGAGGAGGAGACGGCGCTCCTCGGAGAGCGTGGAGCGGTAGTCGCTGAAGATCTTGCGGAGCGAGGCCATGTCGGGGGCTCCGGCCGGTTCCAGCAGGGGCGGGTCCTGGACGATGCGGCGGCGTCCGTCGACGGTCTCGGTGAGTTTGCCCAGCGCGTGCAGGCTGGTACGGCGGTGGACGCGGGTCAGGTTCGACTCGACGCGCCCCCGGCGGCGGGCGGCGCGGACCAGCGGGAGCATCTGCTCGGCGTCGATGCGCTCGTACCAGGCGGCCAGTTCGCCCTGCGCGGCGAGCCGCCGTACGTGCTCGCGGTACGCGCCCGCCGCGGCCCGCGCCGCGCGGCGGACCTGTTCCTCGGTGTGCCCGTTCTCCCGGGCCGCGACCGCGACACTGGCCGCGAGCCGTTTGACGTCCCACTCGAAGGGGCCCGGAAACGTCTCGTCGAAGTCGTTGAGGTCGAAGAGCAGGGTGCGCTCCGGGGAGGCGTACAGGCCGAAGTTCAGGAGGTGCGCGTCGCCGCACAGCTGCACGGTGAGGCCGGTGTGCGGCTGGGCCGCCAGATCCGCGGCCATGACGGCGGCGGCACCGCGCAGGAACGCGAACGGCGACGCCGTCATCCGCCCGTACCGGATCGGCAGCAGCTCCGGCAGCCGGTCCCTGCCCTGCCGTTCCAGTACGGCGACGGGGTCGGGGCGGTGGGCCGAGGGGATCCATCCGGCGTGCGAGGAGCGGGAGGCGTGCTTGCGGGCCGCCTTACCCTGGGCGGCACGGTCCGCCGGGGCGGCCGTGGCACCGTTGTGCACCACGGCCGTCAGTGCCGCACGGCTCGGGCGACGTCGGCCGTGACGTCGCCCGAGAGGGTGCGGTTGCTGCGCGCGGTGGCGTCCTTGGAGGCGCCCGCCGCGACGTCGTCCACGGTGACGACGGCCGTGTCGAGGAGATTGCCGCCCTGGTCGCGGAAGTTGATCTGGACGGCGTACGACTTCTGCGAGGGCGCGGAGTTGGTGACGGTGAGCTTGGCGGTCGCACGCCCGGCGGAGTCGGTGGTCACCTGGCTGTCGAGCTTCACGTCGCCCTTGGCGTTCACGCCGGCCTTGATCTCGTCGAACTTCCGGCCGGCCTCGGCGGTCGCGGAGGCCAGCGCATCACCGGCCACCGACGCGGCGGACGCGGCCTGGGAAGCGGCCTCGGAAGGGCTGGTGTCGTCCGAACAGCCGGTCAGGGCCACGGCCAGGACCGCCGTCGCGGCCGCCGCCATGACCAGCGCTCGTATGCCATGCCTCTGCATCGCGTCTCCCGACGTGCTCCTCGTACGCCTCCGGTATCCGCTCCCCGGTCCTCAGTGAAGGTCGCGGACAGGGTGTACGCATGCCGGGCCCGGCGAATGGGTGAGACGGGCCGGAGACAGCCGCTCCGGCGTTTGGGGAGCGGGGGGTTGGGGGCCGAGCCCTCAGTGACGGGAAGGGGTAGGGGCGGCGGGGGCGGGAAACACCCCCGCCGACCGGTCAGCGGCTGTACCGCATCAACGCCCGGACCATGTGGCACGTGGTGTCCGACGGCGGGTGGACGCCGATGAGTTCCGCGGTGCTGCGTATCTTCTCGTTGCGCGCCTGGTTCGGCACGTACACGCCCAGGTCGAGCAGGGCGATGGCGAGACGCATGGCCTTGAGCCGGCGGTTGTGCGTGACGTACCACTCGCGGGGACGTCCGGGCGGCAGCGGACGCTTCTCCACCGGCTCGTACGGCAGGTCGAGCTGGACGGGACGTTTCGCGCTGGACTGGGTGGGCAGCGGCTTCGGCTTCAGTGCGGCAGCGGGCACAGGCATCCTCCTGTCGCGGTCAGGGCACCGTCCGGACTCCCCGGCGACACCCTCGAACACTGCTTCCAGTTTACTGCCCGGCACTGACATCGAGGGAGTCCCGACAGTCCATCAAAAGTCCAGGTCGGCAAGGGAATTGCCGCCGTGTCACACCAGGTCCGCGAGATGCGTGTGAGGTGTCAGTAATTCGAACAGAACCGACGGCGGTGGCAGCCGTCAGCGCAGCACCTCAGTAGCCAAAAGGTTCACGTAACGTGTGCGGCATGGAGATCTGGATCAACCCGGCCTGCTCGAAGTGCCGCAGCGCCCTCACCCTGCTCGACGCGGAGGGCGCCGACTACACCGTCCGCCGCTACCTGGAGGACGTACCGACCGAGGACGAGATCCGCGACGTACTCGATCGCCTCGGGCTCGAACCGTGGGACATCACCCGGACCCAAGAAGCCGTCGCCAAGGAGTTGGCGGTGAAGGAGTGGGCGAAGGACGCCGGTGCGCGGGAGCGGTGGATCAGGGCGCTCGCCGAGCATCCCAAGCTCATCCAGCGGCCGATCATCACCGCTGACGACGGGACGGCCGTCGTGGCCCGTACGGATGAGGCGGTACGGGACGCTCTGTCCCGTTAGCCGATGGTTTGCCGGGCGGCGGGAGTTCAGGGGGTGTGCACTGTTACCCTCCGCCGCCATGACCTTCGGTGATCAAGACATGCGGTATGGGACGCCCGGCTCGAACCCGGTGCCGGACCCTCACGCCCAGTGGACGCAGGACCCTCATGCCCAGTGGACCCAGGACCCTCACGCCCAGGGGACGCAGGCCTCTCACGCCCAGGGGACGCAAGACCCTCACGCCCAGGGGACGCAAGACCCGCACGCCCAGTGGGTGGCCGAGCAGGAGCGCATACGCAGGAGACGGCGCACCCGGCTCGCGGTGGCCGGCGGGGCGGGAGTGGTGCTCGTCGCCGCCATCGCCGCGGGTGTGGTGATGGCGGCGGGCGGCCCGGACGACGACAGCACCGGCGCGGCGGCCGCCCCGTCCCCGGCCGTCGCCTCCAGTACGCCGCCCGCCCCCTCCGTCTCCGTCGCCCTGCCCTCCAACGCCCCCACGGCGTTGCCCTCCCTGCTCGCCCGGCCGATCATCCGCCCCGAACAGGCGTTCCCGGAGACAAGCCTGCGGCTCGAGGACGGTTCCACGTACGAGCGCGTCGACCTGGCCACCACCACAGACTGCGCCCGCGGCATGTCGCCCGAGCTCGCCTCGCTGATCGACCAGGGCGAGGAGTGCTCGCGGTTGACCGCGGCCCTGTTCACGGACGCCGAGCGGCGCTCGCAGGTGACGGTCACCGTGCTGAGCTTCCGGCGCGCCGAGGACGCCTCTCGGGTGTTCGCGATGGCCTCCATGGATCCCGTGACGTATCAGGTGGTCTCGCTCGATCCACCCCCGGAGGCAGGGCTGCCGACCGTGCCGCCCGGTTCCGCCGGTGTCTTCCAGCGGCTGATGACGGTGCGTTCCGTGGTGTTCGCCAACGGTCAGTGGGGCGACGGCGCCGAGACCGGCGAGGAGGCGCTGACCAAGGAGACGGAAGGCCTGCTCCAGTACGTCAACGACAAGGTGGTGGCGTACGAGGAGGGGAAGAGCGGCGACTGACCGGGCCTTCAGCCGGCGCCTTCAACTGCCGTGTGACGTACGTTACTTCCGTGACTCCTGTAACCGTTGAGCAACCTCGTTCGGCATCTCGTACCTAGCGGCGTAACTCTCCCCCGCATCCAGGAGGCCCGCATGTCGCGTAGGAGAACGCTCGGTACGAAGAAGAAGATCGCGCTGCTGGTGAGCGCGGCGGCGGTGGCGGGCGGCGGTGCCTTCGTCATGGCGAGTACCTCTAACGCCGCGCAGTCCGCGGCCGATTCGAACGTCTGCCAGGGACTGGCCACCGCGCTCGGCAACAACCAGAAGTTCATCGACGGCCAACGGGCCGCCCCCGACGCCCAGTCGGAGGCCCGGATCGCCAACCGCGAGGCCGTCATCGAGCAGATCAAGGTGCAGCAGAAGGCCTCCGGTTGCACGGTTGGGGAGTCGGCTCAGGGCTCCCAGACCGCCCCGCAGCCGGCCCAGCCCGCCCAGCCGCCCGCGCAGTCGGCTCCCGCGGAGGCGGCTCCCGCGCCGTCCGCACCCGCGGACAACGCCGGTGGCGGCGCCGCCGCCGGTGAGCAGGTCTGCGTCGGTTCGACCGTCACGCTCTCCGGTGAGGGCGGCGCCCCGGCCGCGTCCAGCAACCAGTTCCCTGTCGGGACGCAGCTCAAGGTCACCAACCTGGACAACAACAAGTCCACGACCGTCGAGGTCACCTCGGTCTCCGGCAGCTGCGCACTGCTGAACAACGCGGCGTTCGAGCAGGTCCGGGAGCCCGGCAAGTTCCTGATCCGCAAGGCCCGCATCGAGAAGGTGGGGTAACCACCGGACCGGGCTCGAAGGCCCTGCCGCTCCCGGCCGGGAGCGGCAGGGCCTTCGCCTGCGAGCCGCGCACGCTCCCGCGCGAACCGTCCCGTCACGCGGTGTCGCGTGACAACGGCACACACAGCCCAGGTAACACGGGGTTCACATTCGGGCAATGATCGGGAAATCGCCTGTTGACAGGCTGCCGGGCATCCAGCGGCGCCCCAGTGCCGCAGCGCCGCAGCACCCGCAAGTGCGCCTAGAGACCCACCCGAAGGATGAGGCCCGTGACCTTCAAGGCTGAGTACATCTGGATCGACGGCACCGAGCCGACGGCCAAGCTTCGTTCGAAGACGAAGATACTGGCCGACGACGCCAAGGGCGCCGAGCTGCCGATCTGGGGCTTCGACGGTTCCTCCACGAACCAGGCCGAGGGGCACGCCTCGGACCGCGTACTCAAGCCGGTCGCCACCTTCCCGGACCCGATCCGCGGCGGGGACGACGTCCTCGTCATGTGCGAGGTCCTGAACATCGACATGACGCCGCACACGTCCAACACCCGTGCCGCGCTGGCCGAGGTCGCGGAGAAGTTCGCCGCGCAGGAGCCGATCTTCGGCATCGAGCAGGAGTACACCTTCTTCGACGGTGAGCGCCCGCTCGGCTTCCCCGTCGGCGGCTTCCCGGCCCCCCAGGGCGGCTACTACTGCGGCGTCGGGGCGGACGAGATCTTCGGCCGTGACGTCGTCGAGGCGCACCTGGACAACTGCCTCAAGGCGGGCCTGGGCATCTCCGGCATCAACGCCGAGGTCATGCCCGGCCAGTGGGAGTTCCAGGTCGGCCCGCTGGCGCCGCTCGAGGTCGCCGACCAGCTGTGGGTGGCCCGCTGGCTGCTCTACCGCACCGCCGAGGACTTCGGCGTCTCCGCGACACTTGACCCGAAGCCGGTGAAGGGCGACTGGAACGGCGCGGGCGCGCACACCAACTTCTCCACCAAGGCGATGCGTGAGGGCTACGACGCGATCATCACCGCGTGCGAGTCGCTGGGCGAGGGCTCGAAGCCGCTCGACCACGTCAAGAACTACGGCGCCGGCATCGACGACCGCCTGACCGGTCTGCACGAGACCGCCCCGTGGAACGAGTACTCGTACGGCGTCTCCAACCGCGGCGCCTCGGTCCGCATCCCGTGGCAGGTCGAGAAGGACGGCAAGGGCTACATCGAGGACCGCCGCCCGAACGCCAACGTCGACCCGTACGTCGTGACGCGTCTGCTCGTGGACACCTGCTGCTCCGCCCTGGAGAAGGCCGGCCAGGTCTGATCCACCCTGCTTGACCCCGATGACCCTGTTTGACCGAGGGCGTCCACCGTCGTGGTGGGCGCCCTCTCGCGTGGTTGGTGACGCTGCTCGGATGAGGGGCCGCAGCGTCAAGTTCATGCCAAGGAGGCGTCCACGCAGTGAGAGGAGGGTCCTGTCGCCCGGCGGTGTCTGCTTCAATGGGGTCATGGCCAGCTTTCAGAAGTACACCGCGACGGGTCGCCATGACCTCGAGCCCTTCTGGCCTTCCCGCCAGCACCACGACTACGACCGGGTGTGTTGCCGCGCGATGTACGCGCCGGCCCTCTAAAGCCGTACACCCCGGCCTTCGGCCAGCGCGCACGACGTACGTCCTCGACGAGCCCGACCACGAACTCACGGCCGTCGTCCTTCCCGACGAACCTCTCGCGCGAAAGAGCTGACGTCTCATGGCGACCACTCGTCCTTTCTCCACCGCCACCTCCCCGAACGGTTCCCGGCACCGGCTGCGGGCCGTCGACCGGGACGAGGTGGTGGACGTCTCGGAGCTTCTGCCGCCGGGTGCCACCTGGCTGCCCGCTCCCCAGCACACCCTGCCCGTCCTGCCGGGGCAGCCGCCGATGATCGGCTACCTGGTCCTCGTACCGGCCGACCAGCAATCCGTGCCGTCGGTCGCGGCGCCGGAGCCGGAGCCCGAGCCGGAGCCCAGGCCGTCCGCGGCCGCCGACGGCGACGAACCGCTCGTGCGCGTCGACACCGTGCAGCGCACCGCCGACGTCGACGGGCGGCCGCTCGATCTCACCTACCTGGAGTTCGAACTGCTCGCGCATCTCGTCGCGCATCCCCACCGGGTCCACACCCGCGACCAGTTGGTCACCACAGTGTGGGGCTACGGGCACGTGGGCGACGGGCGGACCGTCGACGTCCATGTCGCCCGGCTGCGGCGCAAGCTCGGGGCGCAGCACCGGAAAGCGATCCAGACGGTACGTCGGGTGGGGTACAAGTACACGCCGCCGACCGGCCGTTGACCGCACGCACACCCAGGAACCCCCCTCGGGCGGATCTTCTGTCAGCAGATTCGTGTTCCGTCCGGCGGGGCGTCCGTGCAGAGTCGTCCGTATGAGACTTCTGATGCTGGGCGGTACGGAGTTCGTGGGGCGGGCGGTCGTCGAGGCGGCGCTCGGCCGTGGCTGGGACGTGACCGTCTTCCACCGTGGCCGCCACGAACCTCCCGCCGGGGTGCGGTCGTTGCTGGGTGACCGCACCGCGCCCGACGGGCTCGCGGCGCTTGCCGACGGTGCGTGGGATGTCGTCGTCGACACCTGGTCGGCGGCGCCGCGGGCCGTCCGCGACGCGGCGCGGCTGCTGGCGGGCCGTGTCGCGCGGTACGCGTACGTATCGAGCTGCTCCGTGTACGCGTGGGCTCCGGCCGCCGGGTACGCCGAGGACGCGCCCCTCGTGGAGGGAGCCGCCGCGGACGCGGAACAGACCGACTACGCGCGGGACAAGCAGGGCGGGGAGCTGGCCGTGCTCGACGCCTTCGGGGCGGATGAGCCGCTGCTCGTGCGGGCCGGGTTGATCCTCGGGCCGTACGAGAACATCGGGCGGTTGCCGTGGTGGCTGAACCGCGTCGCGCGGGGCGGTCCCGTCCTCGCGCCCGGGCCGCGCGATCTGCCGCTCCAGTACGTCGATGTCCGGGACCTCGCCGAGTGGACGCTCGGGGCGGTGTCGGCGGGGCTGAGCGGGGCGTACAACCTCGTCAGTCCTTCGGGGCATACGACGATGGGGGGTCTGCTCGACGCGTGCGTTCAGGTCACCGGGGCCCAGGTGGAGCTCCGGTGGACCGATGCCGACGTCGTCCTCGACGCCGGGATCGAGCCGTGGACTCAGCTGCCGGTGTGGGTGCCGGGTGGGAGCGAGCTCCACGGCGCTCTGCACTCGGCGGACGTCTCCCGCGCGGTCGCTGCCGGGCTCCGGTGCCGGCCCGTCCTGTCGACCGTTTCCGACACCTGGAGCTGGCTCCAGGGCCTCGGCGGGGTTGCGCCCGTGCGGGCCGATCGACCGGCCGTGGGATTGGACCCGGCAGTGGAGGCGAAGGTCCTGGGGGCGTGACCAGCGGGTTTTTTCGCCCCTCCGCCCCTACCCGTCCCGTACCCATCGCGCTGACGCGCTCGTCCTCAAACGCCGGACGGGCTAAACCCAGCCCCTCCGGCGTTTGAGGAGCGGGGTCTGGGGCAGAGCCCCAGGTCGGGAAGGGAAGGGGCGGAGAGGGCGAAAAACCCCCACTGATGGCGCAGGGGCGCTCGAACACGGCGATCGCCGCCCAACTCGTCGTCAGGGAGCGGGCGATCGCCAAGCACACCTCCAACATCTTCGCCAAGCTGGGCCTGGAGGTGTCGGACGACGACAACCGACGCGTTCTCGCGCTGCTGGCCTATTTGGATCAGGGGCCCGCTGAATCGGAGTCACCGACGGTCGCATCGAAGTCACCGACGGTCGCCCACCCCGCGCTGAATATCGTTCAAAAGCCGGCGCCAAACATCGAATAGGAGATCAACTCTCGTGAAAACGCGGGCTTCTGGGCCCATTGTGCCGGAATTGGCCTCACGAAGTTTAAAGATTTTCCGAGGTTCCTGAACACCTCACGCGCCTCCTGCGTATGGAATGGAGCCGCTTCACTCCTGTCGGGCGCCTCGATGCCCCGCAAGGAAGTCAGAGGAGTTCCATGGGACGCAACATACGAAAACGCCGTTCGCCACTGGCCGTTCGTGCTGTGGCCGCGTCGGCCGCTCTCGCGATCGGTGGAGGTGGGTTGATCTGGGCGAATTTCTACGCCTCGGCACATGAGGAGAACTCGTCTCCCGACACCACGAAGGTCGCTGCCCAGGTGGCCACGATCGACTGTCCGGACGTCGGCCAGAAACTCACCGAGGTGCCGGATCAGGCCCGCGGGGAGGTCGACGGCGAGCTGGCCACCCTCGACCAGCAGATCACCGACGCCTACCAGCGCCTGGCCACCACGCGGGACGCGCAGGCCAGGGACGCGAGTTTCGTCCAGAACTCCGTTCTCCAGCCGCTGAAGGACCGGCGGTCGGTGATCATCGACCGGATCCAGCTGGAGATCTCGCGGGTGGGCGGTACCGCCCCGGACTCCCTGGACGGACTCGCCACCTGCACCGGACAGGTCGCGGAACAGCCGCAGACCAACGACGGCGAAGGCGACGGCCAGCAGGGCGGTGACGGCAGCGCGGCCCCCGCGGACCCGAGCGCTTCGGCGTCCGCCGGCGAGCCCGCCGAGAACGGCGGCCAGGAGGGCGGTGACGGCGGTCAGGAGGCCGGCAACGGCGGTCAGGCCGGAAACGGTCCCGTCGCCGCCGACTTCGTCGACATCACGCAGGTCCAGCCGAATGTCGCCCGCAAGCCCCGGACCCGGGACGGCGGTTCGAGCGGCACGTTCACGAGTTCCTGCGGTGTGAACGAGAACAAGAAGTTCAACACCGACAACGTGATCGTGGCGCCCGGTGTCACCAACGGCGCGCACCACCTGCACGACTACGTCGGCAACCAGGCGAACGACGCCTTCGCCAACAACGACACGTTCGCGGCGGCCGAGACCAGCTGCGCCAACCAGGGCGACAAGTCGTCGTACTACTGGCCGGTCGTGCGTATCCAGAACGGTACGCAGGACTTCGACCAGAACAACGACGGCGGTGGCAAGGAAGGCAACGTCGGCGAGATCCAGCAGGTCGAGCAGGCACAGATCAAGTTCGTCGGTAACCCGAAGAGCAAGGTCGTCGCGATGCCGAAATTCCTGCGGATCATCACCGGTGACGCGAAGACCACGACCAACGGCCTTGCGAACGCCAACGCCCACTGGAGCTGCACCGGCTTCGAGAACAAGGTGCAGCTGACCGAGCAGTACCCGATCTGCCCCGAGGGCAGCAACGTGGTCCGCTTGTTCTCCTTCCAGAGCTGCTGGGACGGCCAGAACATCGACAGCGCGAACCACCGTACGCACGTGGCCTTCGCCGACGCGGCGGGCAACTGCGCCAACGGCTTCAAGGCGATTCCGCAGCTGACGATGCGCCTGGTCTACGACTTCGAGGCCCCGACCCTCGAGAACGGTCAGGTCAAGAACGCCTACGCGGTGGACGGATTCCCTGAGCAGCTGCACAAACCGGCCACCGACCACGACGACTTCATCAACGTCTTCAGCGAGAGGCTGATGAACAAGATGGTCAACTGCATCAACACCGGCCAGCGCTGCAAGTAAGTGACCCACTGAGAAAGCCGGTGGCGGGGATTCCCGCTACCGGCTTTCCATTACTCCGACAAAGCCCCGCTCCAGCCAAGCCCTGATCCAGCCAAGCCCGGCAAAGCCCTGCCGCCCCAAAGTCCTGCGCGGTCAGCCGCCGTGGTGACCGGAGTGCGAGGTCTCGGTTCCCCCGCCACCGCTACTCCCCGAGTGGTGCGAGGCCCCCTCCTCCACGGTCCCGCCGAGCTGGCCGCGCAGCGTCGTCACCATCTTCTCGTCGCCCACGGCGACCCACTTGACGCCGACGAGATACGAACCGCCGTAGTCCTTGGCCTGGCTGAGCCACTCGCGCTGGCCGTTGTCGGTGGCGAAGGTCGCCAGGATGAACTTGCCGTCGCTGATCTTGCAGACGCCCTGGCGGATCTCGTCGGCGTCCGTCTGGATGTCCGGCTTGCACTTCACCTCGGACGCCAGTTCCTCCAGGCTGCCGGTCGCCGTGGCCGGGACCTTGTCCTTGGCCGCCTTGTCCTCCGCCGCCTCGTCGCCCGGTCCACCGCAGCCGGTGAGCATCAGCAGGGCCATGGCCGCCCCGGCGGCTCCGACGGTCAGCTTCTCGCGTGTCAACGTCATACGTTCCTCCGGTACCTGTCGGCGCTCACGCCGATGAAAGCCCCGGCGAGGGCTCCGCCCTTCGATACGGCTCCCGCGCGCCCCACGCTCAGTCGACCGCGCGGGCAGAAGAGTTCCGGTCCGCTGGGTGACCATCCCATGATTCGCTCGTTTTGCTGAACGTGCAGTCACAGGATGTCGCCCCGCACCCCTCACCCGCCTCCTCCGGCCCGGTCGTCGATGTCGAGCAGGCCGAGGCCGCCCTCGTCGAGCACTATCCGCGGCTCGTCCGGCTGGCCTATCTGGTGCTGCCGCCGAGCCTCGGCCGCAACCGCCGGGTGCTGACCGCGCACGCTCTCACCCAGCGCGCGCTGCCCAGACGCCGCGCGTCCGCGTCCGTGATCCCGGCGCAGGCGACCGGGCGCGACGGAGACCCGGGCTATGCCTTCGTACGCCTCCACGTGGTGCGTACGGCCTTGGAGGCGGGCCTTCCGCTGAAGCGGCGGGCGTGGCCCAAGCGGTCCCAGCTGCCGCCGCTGCTGCCGCAGGTGTGGGGCCTGAGGCTCTTCCCGCGCTCGGGCGGGGCCGACGAACTCGCCCTGGACCAGCGGCTGTCCGCGCTCTCGGGGCCGGCCCGCGCCGCGTATGTGCTGCGCGGTCTGGAGAAGCTGCCCGCGGCGGACGTACGGAAAGTGCTGACGGCGGCCGGGGTCGAAGACCCGGGCGCGGCGCTTGCGGAGGCCGGCGGGATCGAGGCGCCCGACGCCCTGCTCAACTCCCCCGAGTTCGACCCCTGTTCGCTCCAGGCGCGGCCCACCGACCTGATGCGGCGCAGACAGCACATGAAGGCCGCGCTCGCCGCGACCGCGGCCGTGGCCGTGTGCGGCGCGCTGCTCGGGCTGCCCGGCGACGGGTGGGGCCCCGACGGCGCCGCGGCACCCTCGTACGCGCAGAATCCGGCGGCCGAAGCCGCCCTGAACCCCGGCCTGTTGACGAAGGTCGCCAGCAATGCCTGGCAGTCGTCGGCGCGCACCGACTTCTCCGTGTGGCCCGCACGCGGGAACCTCGTCGAGGACTCCGCGCTGCTGCGCCGCGCGCTCGCCGTGTGGGCGCGGCCCGGCGAGTCCGTGCAGGTCTCGGTGACGCCCGGCACCCCGTCGGGCGGCCCGCCCGGACCGCCGCAGCTGCTGTACGCGGGCGAGGTCGACCAGGCGCGCGTGGTGCTCCTCTACGACGGTCTGCGCATCGCCCGGTATGCCGAGCCGAAGGGCGGCACGAGCGGGGCGGCCCTCGACTTCGCGCGGGTCGACGGCGCGACCGGGGCCGGGGCGAGCGCGGTGGTCCTGGACCGGACCGACGGCAACGTCCGCTATCTGACGGCTCCTTGGGTGACCAGGGCCGCCGAGCGGGATCTGCTGAAGCCGTCCTCCGGGGCGATGGACCTCACCCTCTCGGCGGACGGCGTCACCTCGCCGCTGGCCGGCCCCGTCCAGAAGACCGGTGCGTGCACGTCGTGGAACGTACTCCAGCTGAAGGACGACTCCGGCACACACCTGATGACCGACCTCGGCGAGCTGACCCCGGCGCGCCTCACCTCGGGCCGCCCCACGGCACCCCACGGGGCGTCCGGCGCCGAGGCCCTGCGCGACTGGTCGCCCTTCGCCTGCTCCCTCGCCTCCGTGCGGTCCCAGGGCGTACGGTCCGTGAACGCCTGGCAGTACGCGCGGCAGCCGCTGCCCGACGCGAGCGGCAGCGCGGAGTGGGTCTGCACCCGGGCCGACACCTGGCGGGGCGGCGGCACGCGCGTGCTCGCCCAGTTCCACACCCCGGGCAACGTGTACGGGGCGGTCGCCGCGCAGGCCGAGAACTCCCCCGCGTGCGGCTCCCGCGACCCCCATGTCCTGGCGGGCGTGCTGTGGAAGTCGGGCGCGGGAACCTGGTACCTCCTCGCGGCGGGAAGCAGGGACACCGCGTCGATCCGCGCGATGGGCGGCGTCGACGGATCGGCACAGGGCTCCCTGCTCACCGTACGGACGAAGCAGGGGGCGCAGGCGGGCCTGAAGGGGAAGCTGACCGACGGCAGGCAGATCAGCGGACTGCGCTAGGCCCTGTCGACAAACTCCCGTCTGCCCCGCGGCGCGCGCTCGTCCGCGGACGCGTGCCAACAGCGGGTCCTGGAAGGGGAGATCGAGCACCGGGACGAACTTGGGGGCACCTCCCACGTCCTTAAGGCAGTGGGGGAGGACGCGGAGCGTGGCGACTCGATGCTGATCTGTGTTTCGCGGGCACGCGGGGACCGCATCGTGCTGGACATGTGAACGACCGTGGCCGGACCGGCCCGTTGCGGGCCGGATCCGATCGGTAAGGTGTTCGCATGACAACCGGGGTACGCCGCAGGATGGGTGTCGAGGAGCGACGGCAGCAGCTGATCGGTGTCGCCCTCGAACTGTTCAGCCGACGTTCGCCCGACGAGGTCTCCATCGACGAGATAGCCTCGGCCGCCGGCATCTCGCGGCCGCTCGTCTACCACTACTTTCCGGGCAAACTCAGCCTGTACGAGGCGGCGTTGCAGCGTGCCTCGGAGGATCTCGCGAGCCGCTTCGTGGAGCCCCACGAGGGTCCGCTGGGCGAGCGGCTTCTGCGCGTGATGCGCCGGTTCTTCGACTTCGTGGACGACCACGGGCCCGGTTTCGCCGCGTTGATGCGGGGCGGCCCCGCGGTCCCCGCGGACGCGGTCCGCTCCATGGGCGCGGCCTCCACCGCCACCGCGCTGATCGACGGCGTACGGCAGGCGGCGTACGTCCAGATACTCGCGCATATGAAGGTCGAGAACCCGCCCGCCCGGCTGGAGCTGGTGATCCGCTCCTGGATCTCGCTCGTCGAGTCGACGGCGCTGATCTGGCTGGACGGGCGGCGGATTCCGCGCGGCGAGTTGGAGGTGCAGCTCGTGCACGACTTCGCGGCGCTGGCGGCGGTGAGCGCCGCGTACGACGAGGAGATGAGCGCGCTGCTGCGCGGGAGCCTCCAGGGCGAGCCGGGCGACGGGCCGTTCGGCGACCTCGTCGTCCGGCTGATCGCACTGGCGTCGCCGCCGGAGGCGTGATCGCTGCCGGGGTCGCAGCCGCTACCGGTCGAACTGGCGGTACGACGGGTCGAGGTCGCGGACCTCGGCGGAGGCGTGCAGCGTGACCCCGTCCTCGGGCTCGATGTACTTGCGCAGCAGGTCCAGTACGGCTTCGGTGAGCTTGGCCTTGGTCTCGTCGGACCGTCCGGCGAGCAGCGCGATCGTGACGTGCACGATGGCGTGCCCGGCCGCCTCCGCTCCCACCACGTCTTCCTCGGTCCGTGCGACCCGCGTCTTGCACGCCTCGATCCGCGCGGCCGCCGTCTCGACGATCACCGGGTGCAGCTCGACCGCGAACGCCTCCCAGTCGACGTGATCGAGTGACCCGGAGTGGTCGATGGTGATCTGAGGCATGGGCACTCCTGTTCTAGGGCTGTCCCGGTCACCTTAACCACGGCGCGAACCGTCACCCCAGCCGCAGCGCGAGCAGCCCGAACCGTCACCCCAGCCGCAGCGCGAGCAGCCCGAACCGTCACCCCAGCCGCAGCGCGAGCAGCGCGATGTCGTCCTCCCTGTCCCGGCCGAAGCAGTCGAGCAGGGTGTCGCAGAGGGCGGCGGTGCCGGGCGGGGCGGCCGTCGCGGCGGCGCGCAGCTGTTCCAGCGAGACGGCGAGGTCGGTGCCGCGGGTCTCGATCAGGCCGTCGGTGACCATGAGGAGCCGGTGACTGCGAGCGAGGGTCAGCTCGGCGGGTGGTGGACGGTCGAGGCCCAGGCCGAGCAGCGGGCCCGCAACCTCGGCGTACTCGGCCGTGCCCGTGTCGGGGACGAGCAGCGGCGGGATGTGGCCCGCGTTGGCGATCCGGACCCGCCCGCCGGCCGGGTCGACCAGCGTCAGGCAGACGGTGGCCGTGGCGTCGGGGTGGTAGTGCTGGAGCATCTGGTCGAGGCGTGCGGCCAGTACCCCGGGGTCGGGATCCTCGACGCAGTAGGCGCGCAGCGCGTGCCGGATCTCGACCATCACGGTGGCGGCGTCCAGCGAGTGCCCGACGACGTCGCCGACCGCGGTGAGCACCCCGTCCGCCGTGCGCAGTGCCGCGTAGAAGTCGCCGCCGATCTCGGTCTGCCGGGAGGCGGGAACATAGCGGACAACGACGTCGATGCCCGGCATTTCGGGCAACTGCTGGGGCAGGAAGCTGTGTTGCAGGGTCAGCGCGACATGGCGTTCCGCCTGGTACATCAACAGCGGCTCGGCGGCGAGCGCGGTGGCACGGGCGAGCCGGGCGACCAGCGCGTCGGTGTTGGGCGCCGCGCCGCGGTCGGCGTGCGCGGGTGTGGCGAGGCACACCGGTGCCCTGCCGTCCTGGGCGGGGGCCAGGACGAGGTGCGCGTCGTCGGACGCGCCGGGCCGGAAGAAGCCCGCGGGCCACAGCGGAGCGGGGACGACGGTGTGGCGCACCCCGGTGCGTCCGGCGGTGGCGTGGCGGATCAGCCGGGCCACGGTCTCGTGCGCGCCGGGGTCGGGCAGGGCCGCCCGCGCCCGGCTCCGGGAGAGTCCGCGGTACAGCTCGCCGTCCTCGCCGAGGACGAACACGGCGGCGGGCGAGCCGGTGAGCCGCGCGGTGCCCTCGGCCGCGGCGTGCGCGAGTTCCCGCAGGGAGCGTGCCGTCTGGACGGCGGCGATCGTCTCGGACAGCAGGGTCAGCCGCCGCACGAGTGTCTCGGCGCCCGTGCGGATCCTGGCCCCGCGCACCGCGGCCCGTACGACCGCCTGGATCTCCTCGGGTTCCGCGGGCACCGCCAGGTACGCCTCGCCGCCCGCGTCCAGGCCCCGGCAGCGGTAGGCGGGTCCCGCGGACACGGCGGAGAAGTGCACGACGGGCAGGGCGGCTGTGGGCGGCTGCGCCTTGAGCCTGCGGCACAGCTCGAAGCCGTTCATGTCGGGCAGTCCGACGTCCACGAGTGCCACGTCGGGCAGGCCGCCCGCGCGCAGTCGTACGTCGAGTTCGACGAGCGCCTCGCCGGCGCTGGCCACGGGTATGACGCTGTGCCCCGCGCGGCTGAGCACGGCGCCCAGCGCGTAGCGGCTGGCCGCCGTGTCGTCGACCACCATCACGGTGGACTCGCTGTCGTCGCCGTCCATACGAACAGCCCCTCGGGGCGCGGGTGGTGGGGGCGTCCCCGGAACCCCGGGGACGCCCCCACCACGCTAGTGCTCTAGCGCGCGAAGACCGCGACCGTGCGCCCCGGAACGGCGAACGTGCCCGATTCCGCTTCGTACGACGCGGACTTGACGATAGGGTCCGCGCCCGACGCCTGCACCGGGTGCAGCGCGTATCCCTTTCCGGCGAGGGCGCCGATCGTCTGCTCCTGCTTCTCGGGCGTCGCGTTGAAGACGACGACGAGGTCGCCGAGTTGCATCGTGATCACCCCGGGCGTCTCGTCCTTCCCGGACAGCGGGAAGGAGAGCTTCGACTGCACCTGGTCCGCCGTGGAGAGTCCGAAGGCGCTCTCGGCCGTACGGATCCTCAGCAGGTCGCGGTACGCGGCCGAGGTGCCCTCGATCTGGTCGCAGCCAACCTTGACGCGGGTCAGCAGCGGTGTGGCGTACGGCCACTTGGACGCGTTGTCGGCCGCCATCGGCAGTCCGCGCCCGAAGCCGTTGCCGTCCTGGCAGTTCCAGTGGATGGCGTTGAACCAGTCCCCGCTGTCGTACGAGTTGCGGTCGAGGGACTTGGAGCGCAGCAGGTCGGAGCCGGCCTGGGAGAGGGCCGGGCCCTGCGAGAGGGTGGCCGTCGCCATGGCGAGGACCTGCATACGGGCCCGGTCGCTCGCGCTCGTGCTGCCCGGCAGCTTGAAGGCGAGCGCGTCGAACAGTGACTCGTTGTCGTGCGCGTCGGCGTAGGCGAGCGCGTCTCCGGGCGCGTCCGCATATCCGGCGGGCTGCCCGTTGTAGTCGACCTCGGAGCCCTTGACCTCCTTGCCGTCGGTGCCGGTGAAGCGGTACTGGGCGAGATTGCCGCTCAGGCCGACCTTGATGAGGTCCTGGTAGTGCAGCAGCCGGGCCTTCTGCTCGGCCGGAGTGCCGTTTGCTGCCGAGGAGTTGGGGTCGGTGGACAGGCCGGAGGCGAAGCCCTGGATGCCGGGGTCTTCGTCGAAGGGGCCGCCGCCGCGTACGGCGTCACGCGCCCGGTCGGAGAAGGTCGCGATCCCGGTCCCGGCCATGTTCTTCTGGGTGGCCTGCGTGAAGCGGGCGTCGTCGGCGATCTCGCCGAAGTTCCAGCCCTCGCCGTACAGGATGATCTTCTTGCCGTCGACGCCGTCCTTGGCGGGGGTGAGCGCGTCGAGGGCCTTCCTGACCGCGAGGATGTTGGCCTTGGGGTGGTGGCCCATGAGGTCGAAGCGGAAGCCGTCGACCTTGTACTCCTTGGCCCAGGTGACGATCGAGTCCACGACGAGCTTGCCCATCATGGCGTTCTCCGGTGCCGTGTTGGCGCAGCAGGTGGAGGTGGCCACGCTGCCGTCCGCGAGGAGCCGCTGGTAGTAGCCGGGCACGACCTTGTCGAGCACGCTTGTGTCGGCCTGGCCGCTCGAGGTCGTGTGGTTGTAGACCACGTCCATGACGACCCGCAGACCCTCTTCGTTGAGCGACTTGACCATCTTGCGGAACTCCACCGTGCGCGCGGTGCCGTCCGGGTCGGTCGCGTACGAGCCCTCAGGGACCGTGTAGTGGTACGGGTCGTAGCCCCAGTTGTACGCGTCCTTCGCGGCGGTCTTCGCGACACACTCCTGCTGCTTCTCGGAGTCGGGGGCGTACGAGGCGAGGTCGCAGTCGGTTCTCGCCTGGTCGGCCTTCTTCTCGGGGATGGTCGCGATGTCGAACGCGGGCAGCAGGTGCACGTACGAGGTACCGGACTCGGCCAGCCGCCTGAGGTGCCGGGAGCCTTCGCTGTCCTTGTCGGTGAAGGCCAGGTAGGTGCCGGGGTGCCGGGCCGTCTTGTCCTCGACGGAGAAGTCCCGGATGTGCAGCTCCTGGATCTGGGCGTCCTTCAGCGCCACGGCCTGGGGCTTCTTGAGCGAGGACCAGCCGGACGGCGCGAGGGACGTATCGTCCAGGTCGACGATCAGGCTGCGCTCGGAGTCGGCGGTCAGGGCCACCGAGTAGGGGTCGGTGACCTTGTTGGTGACGACCTTCCGGACGCTCGGCGCCCACACCTTCACGACGTACCGGTAGGGCTTGTTCGTCCAGGACTTCTTGCCCGTGACGGACCAGACGCCGGTCGTGGCGTCCCGCTTCATCGCGACCGTGGAGCCGTCGAGGTCGAGGCTCACCGACTGCGCGGTCGGCGCCCACACGGCCAGCGTGGGACGGCCGCGGTGGAAGACCGGACCCAGCTCCGCCTTCGTCGCGTCGTACAGATCGTCCAGTACGCCGGCGATCTGGACGCCTGTCGCCGCCAGCGCCGCGCCGTTGGCCGCCCGTTGCGAGGCGACGACCTGACCGCTCAGGGCAGCACGCACCCGGTCGCGGTCACGTGGGTCGACGGACCAGGCGGTGTAGTCCTTGAGGTGCGGAAACTTCGCCTTCTGGGCGCCGGTGAGAGAGGTCTTGGACAGCCGGAGCCATCGGGCATCTCCGATCAGCGCGCCGTCCTTCACCGCGATCGAGCCGTCGCGGGAGTACAGCAGCTGCGTGGAGGCGGCCCCCTCGGAGCCGTTCCAGGCCACCGTGTTCCGGTCGATCCAGACCGCTTTGGACGTGGTCAGGTCGAGCGCGGCCGCACTGCCCGCGGGCTGCGGGAGCAGATACTTCTCCTGGCCGTTCAACAGCCACACCTCATGGCCGTTGGCGGTGAGGTCGAGCGACTGGTCGGCCGGAAGGTCCTTCTCGTCGCCCTTGTGGATGATGTAGCTGAGGCTGGTGGCACCCTCGGCGAGCGGCACCTCGAACACAGCGCCATAGGCGTCAGTCTTCACCGGCTCCAGGGGTTTCGACCAGTCCGTGGGCGTCGCCGCGCCCGTCCAGACGTGCAGCCCCCAGCCGGTGTGGTCGCCATCCGCACGGTGGTAGTGGAGGACCGCCTTCGACTTGTCCTGTGCCGGGTACTCGGGCCGCTCCGTGAGGACGGCCTCCTTGTCCTGCTCGACCCAGACCTCGCCCGTCCTGGTGACGTCGATCGTGCGGTCGGCGGAGACGTCCTTGTTGCCGTCCTTGTCGATGACGAGGAAGCCCACGCTGGAGGCGCCCGGCTTCAGCTTCACGTAGGCGAAGGCCCCGTAGGCGTCCCGGCCGATGAAGTCGTGGCCCTCGGGCCAGGGCGTCGACTCCCCGTCGGCGAGGTCGCCCCAGGCGTACAGCCGCCAGTCGGTGTAGTCGCCGTCGGTGCGCTTGTAGTGGACGATCGCGTAGTCGCGCGAGGAGGCGCTGGGGACCTCTTCGGCGGGCGGGGTGCCCGTCACCGAGGCGGCCGTCGCGCTCGCCGTCCGCCCGGCCGAGTCGATGACAACCGCCTTGTAGCGCAAGGGGGTTCCAGCCGGTACGTCCTTGCCGAGGGCCTGGGTGACCTTGTAGGGGGCGTGGTCGGCGGAGCCGAGGGTCCGCCACTTGCCGTTGCCGGTCTGGGCGGCGAAGACGACGCGGTTCAGCTGACCGCCGTCGACATCCGCGCTCACCTCGACGGTGCCGGTGGCGCCCGCGGACGGGGCCTTCAGGGTGACCGACAGCTTCGACGCCGGGGCACCGAGCTTGCCCGCCGCCTTGAAGACGACCGCCGAACCGGCCGGGACGGTGACGGTGACCTTCTTGTCGGCGCCGCTGGTCACCGAGTCGGAGGTGCCGTAGATGCCGCGGAAGGCCATGTCCGCCGAACCGGTGGCGAAGGTCGCCGTCTTCGCCTCGCCGGCGTTGTTGAAGGCGACGACGTACTCGGTCCTGTCCGTGCCCGTGCTCGTACGCGAGAAGGCGTAAACCCCCGCGCCGTCGGCGGCGTACCGCTCCGTCTGGACGCCGTCCGCCAGGGCGGGGTTGTCCTTGCGGAGCTTGGAGAGAGCGGCGATCTCCTTGTAGAGCGGTGCACTCGTGTCGTACGCGTCACTCGCGTGGGTGCGGTCGGTGCCGATCTCGTCGTCGTCGAGGTAGTCGGCGACCTTGGAGGCGAACATCGTCTGGCGGGCGTCCTTGTCGCCGCCCGGGCCGGTGAAGCCCTGCTCGTCGCCGTAGTAGACGACGGGGTTGCCGCGGCTGAGGAACATCAGCTCGTTGGCGAGCTGGCCCTTCTTGAGGAGGTCGGCGTCGCTCGCCTCCGGGTTGTCCTGGTTCAGGAAGGACCCGATGCGGCCCATGTCGTGGTTGCCGAGGAAGGTGACCTGCTCGTACGCGTTGGCCTTGTCCGTCGTGTACTTGTAGTCGTCACCGAAGACGGACGCCAGCCTCTTCGCGCTGCCGCCCTGGGAGGCGTACTGGCGGGCCGCCTCCTGGAAGGGGAAGTCGAGCGTGGCGTCGAGGCGGCCCTGGGTGACGTACGGAGCGTTGATCGAGGTGTCGGCGGAGTAGACCTCGCCGAACATGAAGAAGTCCTTGCGGCCCTGCTGGGCCGCGTACGCGTCGAGGGCCGTGGCCCACTGCGTCCAGAACTCCAGGTTGACGTGCTTCACGGTGTCGATCCGGAAGCCGTCGATGTCGAAGTCCCTGACCCACCTCTCGTAGATCTTCTCCATGCCCTCGACCACCTCGGGACGCTCGGTCCACAGGTCGTCGAGGCCGGAGAAGTCACCGTTCGTGGAGCTCTCGCCGGCGAAGGTGGAGTCACCGCGGTTGTGGTACATCGTCGGGTCGTTGAGCCACGACGGGACCTTGGCGTCCTTCTGCGCGGCGGGGACGGCCGGCGTACGGGGGAAGGAGTCGGCGTCGACGGCCGGGAACGTGCCGGCGCCGTCCGCGTAGTCGGCGTCGTCGAAGGGCCTGCCGTCCTTGGTCAGATACGGGAAGGCGCCCTTGGAGAGGTAGCCGTAGGACTTCTCCTCGTAGTCGACGACGTCGGCCGTGTGGTTGGTGATGACGTCGAAGAAGACCTTCATGCCCTTGGCGTGGGCCTTGGAGATCAGCGTCTCGAGGTCCTTGTTGGTGCCGAAGTGCGGGTCGACCTGGGTGAAGTCGGTGATCCAGTAGCCGTGGTAGCCGGCCGAGGCGTCCTTGCCGGTGCCCTGCACGGGCCGGTTCTTGAAGATCGGCGCCATCCAGATGGCGGTGGTGCCGAGGCCCTTGATGTAGTCGAGCCTCTTGGTCAGGCCCTTGAGGTCGCCGCCCTGGTAGAAGCCCTTGTCGGTGGGGTCGTAGCCGGTCGCCAGGCGTGACCCGGTGAGTCCGCCCCGGTCGTTGGACGTGTCGCCGTTGGCGAAGCGGTCCGGCAGGACGAAGTAGAACTGCTCGCGGGTCGCGTCGTGCCGCGCGGGCTCCGCGGCGAGCTTCGCGTCGGACGGGGGCGCGGGCGGGGTCTCGGCCCGTGCCGCGAGGGGTTGCGCAAGCGATACGGCCAGAGCGGCGGCGAGGACGGCTGCGCGCAGCCTGAGGCGGCGGCGCGCCGGCCCTCTCGGTATCAGGTCCACAGGCGTGAACTCCTAGCGATGACGGCGTATTCGGGTCCGACCCCGCGCTGCGTTCCGGCTTCGGTGCCGAACGCCCGCGTGACCGTATCGCTCACGCAAGGTTTACAGCAAGAGTCTTGCAACGGTCGGCAAGGGCTTTCAGCAGCTGGACTTGCCCGCGTAGACCGCCAGTGCCGTGTTGGCGCCCAGTGTCGCCGCGAACTGGCCCGAACTGTTCACCGTGACGCTCGTGTTGTTCTGGACGTCGCAGTACGTGCCCGCGGCAAGCGAGGTGGTGTACGTACGGGTCAGCGAGGAGGACTCGTGGTTGATGGCCACGAAGCCCTTGCCGCCGCGGCCGAAGGCGATGGCGTCGGCGCCGTTGTCCCACCAGTTGGTGACCGCCTGGCCACGGGTGGCGTTGCGGAAGGCGACCATCGACTTGATCTCCGGCCAGGCGTGCTGGCACTTCCAGCCGTCCTGCCAACAGGCGTTGACCGTACCGCCGTTGGGCGGTCCGGCGTCCGGGTTGGACCACTCGTAGGCGGAGTTGACGTCGGGGGCGCCGTACGGATGGGCGAGCATGAAGACGTTGGCGAGCGTGTAGTTCGCCCCGTCCTTGTAGTTCAGTGTCGAGCCGTTGCGCTCGGTGTCGTGGTTGTCGACGAAGACGCCCGCGACCGAGCTGCTCATATAGCCCCAGCCCTCGCCGTAGTTCCGCAGGTAGGCGAGGTTCTCGCTGGTGAAGACCCGCTTGAGGTCGTAGGCGTACCGGAACTCCTGGACGTCGCCGTTGCCGGTGTACTCGGTGGGCTGGACCGCCTCGCCCGAGCCGTGGATGACCTCCTGCTTCCAGTAGGCGGAGGGGTTGGTCAGGCGGGACTTGATGTTGGCCAGGTCCGCGGCCGGTATGTGCTTGGCCGCGTCGACGCGGAAGCCGTCGACCCCCAGGCTCAGGAGGTCGTTCATGTAGCCCGCGATGGCCTGGCGGACGTACTCCTCGCCCGTGTCGAGGTCGGCCAGGCCCACCAGTTCGCAGTTCTGGACGTTCCAGCGGTCCTGGTAGTTGGTGATCTCGGAGGTGCAGTTGTCGAAGTCGAACGAGGAGTACAGGCCGGGGTAGTCGTACTTCGTATACGACGATCCGCCGGTGCCGGTGCCCGATCCCGCCGACATGTGGTTGATCACCGTGTCGGCGACGACCTTCACGCCTGCCGCGTGGCAGGTGTTCACCATGTTCTGGAACGCGGTGCGGTTGCCCAGGCGGCCTGCGATCTTGTAGCTGACCGGCTGGTAGGAGGTCCACCACTGCGCGCCCTGTATGTGCTCGGCGGGCGGGGAGACCTGGACGAATCCGTAGCCGGCGGGGCCGAGAGTTGTGGTGCACTCGCGGGCGACCGAGGCGTAGTTCCACTCGAAGAGGACGGCGGTGACGTCCTTGGTTCCGGGCGGGGAGGCGTGTGCCGCAGTCGGGGTCATGACAAGTGCGGCCGCTGCCAGAGCGGTGACCCCGGCAAGCGTTCTGCGGGCCATGTGGGGGTTCCCTTCGTCATTGAAGGTTCTTGCAGAAAAGTTGCGGAAATCTTGCGGTGGCGCAGATGTTAAAGGCCCGCCGCCCAAAAGGGCAGCGGGGCGGGGGAAGTTGACGCCAGAACGTTGCGGACGACCTGCGGATGACCTGCCGTCAGGCCGTCGTCCACCACACCGTCGTGTCGGCCGGCACCTTCGCCTCGCCGGCGGCCTCGGTCACCTCGCCGCTGGTGAGCAGCACGCGTCCGTACGCCGGGGTGGTCACCGACTCCCCCGTGGTGTTCGCGACGCACACGAACTCCCCGCGCCGGAAGACGAGGACGCCCTCGGGGGCGCTCAGCCACTCCACCGCGTCGCCCGCGCCGAGGTCGGGCCTCTCCCGGCGGACGCGCAGCGCCGAGCGGTACAGCTCCAGCGTCGAACCCGGCACACCCTCCTGCGCCTGCACGCTCAACTCGGCCCAGACCGAAGGCTGCGGAAGCCAGCTTCCGCCACTGCCGAAGCCGTACGAGGAACCTTCCCGCGTCCACGGGATCGGCACCCGGCAGCCGTCGCGGAAGCCGTCCTGGCCCGCGCCCCTGAAGTACGCGGGGTCCTGGCGCACCTCGTCGGGCAGGTCGACGACGTCCGGGAGGCCGAGTTCCTCGCCCTGGTAGACGTACGCCGAACCGGGCAGCGCCAGCATCAGCAGCGTGGCGGCACGGGCCCGGCGCAGGCCCAGGCCGCGGTCGCCCGCGGTGCGGATCTGGGTGCCGAGGCCGGGCGGGTTGGCGAAGCGGGTGGCGTGCCGGGTGACGTCGTGGTTGGACAGGACCCAGGTGGCGGGGGCGCCGACCGGGCGCATCGCCGCGAGGGTACGGTCGATGACCGTCCGCAGCTCCTTCGCGTCCCAGGCGGTGCTCAGGTACTGGAAGTTGAAGGCCTGGTGGAGTTCGTCGGGGCGGACGTAGTTCGCGGTGCGCTCGACGGTGGGAGTCCAGGCCTCGGCCACGAAGATCCGCCCGCCCGTCTCCCGCCCCCGCCCTTCCGAGGAAGGCCCTTCGGGCCCTGTTTCATTGCCCGCGTACTCGTCGAGGATCGTGCGCCACTGCCGGTAGATGACGTGCACGCCGTCCTGGTCGAAGAACGGCATGACGTCGTTGCCCAGCAGCTTCAGCTGGTCGTGGGCGCCCAGGTCCGGCAGACCCGCCGCCTTCACCAGTCCGTGTGCCACGTCGATGCGGAAGCCGTCGACGCCCATGTCCAGCCAGAACCGCAGGATCGAGCGGAACTCGTCGCCCACGGCCGGGTGGTCCCAGTTGAAGTCGGGCTGCTCAGGGGCGAAGAGGTGCAGGTACCACTCGCCGGGGGTGCCGTCCGGCTCGGTGACCCGGGTCCAGGCGGGGCCGCCGAAGATGGACTCCCAGTCGTTGGGCGGAAGTTCACCGCTCTCGCCCTTGCCCGGCCGGAAGTGGTAGCGCTCCCGCAGCGGCGAGCCGGGGCCTTCGCGCAGGGCCTGCTTGAACCACTCGTGCTGGTCGGAGGAGTGGTTGGGGACCAGGTCGACAATGATCCGCAGACCCAGTTCGTGGGCGTCGCGGATGAGGGCGTCGGCGTCCATGAGGTTGCCGAACATGGGGTCGACGGCCCGGTAGTCCGCCACGTCGTAGCCGGCGTCGGCCTGCGGCGAGGCGTAGAAGGGGCTGAGCCACACGGCGTCCACGCCGAGGTCGCGCAGGTACGGGAGTCGGGAACGTACGCCCTCCAAGTCGCCCATGCCGTCGCCGTTGCTGTCGGCGAAGCTGCGCGGATAGACCTGGTAGATCACCGCGTCGCGCCACCAGTCGCGATGGCCGGCGACGGTGGCGAGAGCGGAGTTCGGGGCCTGGTCGGCGGAGTGCTGGCTCATGGCGTCCTTGTGCGTGACGGGGGGTCTGGTCGTGGATGTGCATGCGTACGTACGACGTACGTCGGGCGGTTGACGAAGCGGCCGCGATGCCGGCGGGGTCGGAGGGGCACCGCGGCCGCCACCCGCGCGGACAGGCGCGCGGGAGCCCTGGGAGGGAATCAGCCCT
The DNA here is from genome assembly GCF_002946835.1 of Streptomyces dengpaensis. Taxonomy (NCBI): domain Bacteria; kingdom Bacillati; phylum Actinomycetota; class Actinomycetes; order Kitasatosporales; family Streptomycetaceae; genus Streptomyces; species Streptomyces dengpaensis. The sequence goes on along the minus strand of NZ_CP026652.1, from coordinate 6,305,745 downwards.
TCGTGCCGCCCGCGGTGAGGCCGGTCACCAGGTTCTTCTGCACGAGGTAGAAGAACGCGGACGCGGGTATCGCGACCAGCACGGCGGTGGCCGCCATGAGGTGGCGCTGCGCGTCGTGCTCGCTGACGTAGCTCATCAGTCCCACGGCGAAGGTGTACTTCGTGTCGGACAGCATGAACGTCGCGGCGAACGCGACCTCGCCGAAGGCGGTGAGGAAGCTGTAGAAGGCGGCGACGGCCAGGCCCGGCTTGGCGAGCGGCAGGATCAGCCGTGTGAACGTGCCGAAGGGGGTCAGCCCGTCGACGCGCCCCGCCTCGTCGATCTCGAACGGAATGGTGTCGAAGTAGCCCTTCATCAGCCATGCGCAGTACGGCACGGTCGTCGTCAAGTAGACGAGGATGAGACCGAGGTAGCTGTCGATGAGCTGCAGGTTCGACAGGATCTGGTACATCGGCACCATGAGCACGGCCACCGGGAACATCTGGGTGACCAGAAGCACCCACATGAACTTCCTGTACCCGGGGAAGCGCATGCGGGAGACCGCGTAGCCGGTGGTGGCGGCGACGAGCACACCGATGAACGCGGTGCCCAGCGAGACGATCAGCGAACTCTTCAACCAGTCGAAGAAGTTCGTGTGCTGGAGCACGAACGCGTAGTTGTCGAGCGTCATCTTGTCCCAGATGCCCGCGGGGTGGAGGTAGTCGTCCTTGTCCGGGCCGAGGGACAGGTAGAACAGCCAGGCGATCGGGAACATGGCGATCAGGCTCGCGACGATCAGGAGGCCGTGGGAGGCCAACGAGCCGGCGAGGCCGCGGTCACCGCGTTTGCGCGCCTTGCGGGGCTCGTCGTACGCGGGGACCTGGTCGGCCGGAGGCGTCTGAAGGGTGGTGGTACTCATGGGGACTCCTGCCTCAGATCGCGAGCTGCTGCTCATTGCGGTTCAGCCAGCGGCGGTAGAAGGAGGTGAAGACGACAAGGATGGCCAGGAGCAGCATGCCGTAGGCCGCCGACTGCGCGAAGTCGCGCGGTTGTTGGCCGAAGCCCAGGTAGTAGGCCCAGGTGACGAGGATCTGCGCGTCGGGTGCGGTGTCACCGAACAGCAGGAAGATGACGGCGAACTGGTTGAAGGTCCAGATGACGCCGAGGAGTACGACGGTGGAGCTGACGGACCTCAGACCCGGCAGAGTGACGTACCGGAACCGCTGCCAGGCGTTCGCGCCGTCCATCTCGGCGGCCTCGTACAAGGTGGAGTCGATGGACTGCAGTCCGCCGAGCAGCGAGACCATCATGAACGGCACACCGCACCAGGTGTTGACCATGATCGCCGCGAACCGCTGCCAGAAGGAATCCTCCAGCCACAGCGGCGACGGCAGGTGCACCGCGTCGAGCATGGAATTGATGATGCCGCCGTCGGCGAGCATGAAGCGCCAGCCGAAGACGGTGACGAAGGTCGGCACGGCCCACGGCAGGACCAGGATCAGCCGGTAGAAGGTCCGGCCGCGCAGCTTCTGGTTGAGCAGCAGCGCGAGACCGAGGCCGATGCAGTAGTGCAGGACGACACAGAGCGCCGTCCACACGATCGTCCAGATGAAGTGCGACCAGAAACGGTCGTACGAGGTCGGCCCCCACAGGATGTCCTTGTAGTTGTCGAGGCCGATGAACTTGTACGTGGCCTCGATGTGGTTGACGCCGATGGTGCGGGCCGAGTTGAGGCTGTTGGCGTCCGTGAGAGTCAGGTAGAAGCCCTCCACCAGCGGATAGAGCACCAGTACGCCCAGTACGACGACGACCGGGGCGATCATCGCGTACGCGTACCAGTACTTCTGGTACGAGTGCTTGAGACGCTGCAGCCGGCCCGGGCGCGGCGCTCGGTCACCGCGGCGCTTGCCGGTCGCTCGGTCGATGGCGACTGTCATGGTTCGACACCTTCTGGAAGATCTACGGCACTACGGAGTGGCCAGGTCGGTGCTGGCACAGGCCGATGGCCGCCGGATCCGTCCCCTCAGTGGTCAGGAGGATCCGACGGCCATACGAGGTCACTTGCTGAAGTCCGGGACCAGCTTGGCGATCGCGGTCTCCGCGTTGCTCAGACCCTTGTCCAGCGACACCTTGCCACCGGCGATCTTGGGCAGCTCGGTGTCGAGCGGGCCCCACAGCGAGCTGTACTCGGGCAGCGCCGGGCGCGGCTGGGCGGAGGCGAGCACCGCCTGGTAGCCCGCGATGCCCGGGTCGGCCTTGACCTCGGCGGTGTAGGCGTCGTCACGCGTCGGCAGCGTGGAGTTCTTGAGGGCGGTCGTCTCCTGGGACTTCGCCGACGTCATGAACTTCAGGAACTTCAGCGAGGCCTCCTGGTGGGCCTTGTCCGAGCCCGCGTACACCGAGAGGTTGTGACCGCCGGTCGGGGCGCCCGCCTTGCCGGTGGAGCCGGCCGGGACGGTGGCGATACCGAGGTTGGTCTTGTCCTTGAAGGCCGAGCCCTTGTAGAAGTTGGTGATCTCCCACGGGCCCTGGACGATCGCGGCGACCTTGCCGTTGACGAACGCGTCCTGGATGTGGGCGTACGCGTCGGCGGTGGTGTCGGCCTTGTGCAGGCCGCTGCCGGAGAACATGCCCTGCCAGGTCCCGTACGCCTTCTTCGCGGCGGCCGAGTTCACGGTGACCTTCTTGGCGGTGGCGTCGACCGTGTCTGTGCCCTCGCCGTAGAGGAACGACTGCGCGTAGTACGCCTGCGTCGAGCCCCAGTAGCCGTCGACGCCCGTCTTCTTCTTGACCGTGGCGGCGGCGGTCTTCAGGTCGGCCCAGGTCTTGGGTGCCTCGCTGATGCCGGCCTTCTCGAAGAGGTCCTTGTTGTAGACCAGGGCGAGGGTGTCGGTGACGATCGGCACGCCGTACGTCTTGCCCTCGTACTTGGCCTGCTCGATCAGGCTGGACTGGAACTTGCTCTCGTCCGCGAGCGCCTCGGTGCCGTCGAGCGGCAGGAAGAAGCCCTTCTTCGCGAACGCCGGGGTCCAGCCGACCTCGGAGCGCAGGATGTCCGGGGCGCCCTTGGAGCCGGCGGCCGTGTCGAACTTGTTCTGCGCCTGGTCGAAGGGGACGTTGACGTACTTGACCTTGATGCCGGGGTTGGCCTTCTCGAATTCCTTGGCCAGGGCCTGGTACGTCGGCGCCTCATTGGTGGCGTTGGAGGTGTCCCACCAGGTGATGGTGAGGGGGCCGTCCGACTTGTCGCTGCCGCTGTCACTGCCGCCGCAGGCCGTCGCCGCGAGGGCGAGGGACGCCACCAGCGCGGTGGCCGCTATGCCACGCCGCATGAGATCTCCTTGAGGGTGAAAGCCCGAGTGGTGGGGGCAGCGGTCGAGCCCGCTCCCCTTTCCGACTTGCCGACTGCGCCGTTGCGTCCGCCGGGCGACGTGAACGTAACAGCGTTGTAAGCGCCGCGAAAGACCTTGCAGCAAAAAAGTGCAAGGCCTGCCGAGAGTTACGCGCCCGTGACCTGTCGTCGGCGGCTCGGAAACCCCCGTACGAGGCCGCTCAGCAGACATGGAAGCCCCTGTGCAAGACTCTGAAAGCTCTTGCCACAGTTGTCGGGTACGGGGATCATCGCCCCGTCAGCGCCTTGCAGGAGCCACCCTTTCCGCGGCGCGCGCAAGGGACGCCGAGCCGACCAGAACACGAGGGAGCGCGATGACGCAGCAGCCCGGAGCGGGCCGTTCAACCGCCCGCACACGGCGTCTGGTTGGTGGGCAGGGTGAGACCCGGCCAGTACAGTCCCGTCCTGTGACCACACGGCTTGCCGACATCGCAGCCCAAGCGGGGGTCAGCGAGGCGACCGTCAGCCGCGTCCTGAACGGGAAGCCGGGCGTCGCCGCCACCACCCGCCAGTCCGTCCTGGCCGCGCTCGACGTACTGGGCTACGAGCGCCCCGTGCGTCTGCGACAGCGCAGCGCGGGCCTGGTGGGCCTGATAACCCCGGAGCTGGAGAACCCGATATTCCCCGCGCTGGCGCAGGTCATCGGGCAGGCGCTGACGCGGCAGGGCTATACGCCGGTCCTCGCGACCCAGACGCCGGGCGGGTCGACGGAGGACGAGCTGACGGAGATGCTGGTGGACCGCGGTGTCGCCGGCATCATCTTCGTCTCCGGACTGCACGCCGACACCTCCGCGGACATGCAGCGCTATGACCAGTTGCGCGCCCAGGGAGTCCCCTTCGTCCTGGTCGACGGCTTTTCGCCCAAGGTGCAGGCGCCGTTCATCTCGCCCGACGACCGTGCGGCGATGGCCCTGGCGGTCACGCACCTCGTCTCGCTCGGGCACACGAACATCGGACTCGCCCTGGGGCCCAAGCGGTTCGTGCCCGTACAGCGCAAGGTCGAGGGCTTCGTACGTACGATGCAGGAGCAGTTGGGCCTGAGTCCCGCGGACATCGAGGAGCGGCTGATCCAGCACTCGCTGTACACCCTGGAGGGCGGCCAGGCCGCGGCGAGCGCCCTGATGGACCGTGACTGCACGGCCGTCGTCTGCGCCAGCGACATGATGGCCCTCGGCGCGATACGGGAGGCGCGCCGGCGCGGCCTGGAGGTTCCGAAGGACATCTCGGTCGTGGGGTTCGACGATTCGCCGCTCATCGCCTTCACCGACCCACCGCTCACCACGATCCGCAAGCCGGTGCCCGCCATGGGGCAGGCGGCGGTACGGACGTTGCTGGAGGAGATCGGCGGGACGCCCGCTCCGCACAGTGAGTTCGTGTTCATGCCGGAACTGGTGGTGCGCGGTTCGACCGCTTCTGCCCCTGGGGACCGGAATCGTCCCTGAGGAGGAGCACACAGGGCGCACGTTGACGTCTACTGGGCGTAGAACATGCGACCGAGACCCGACCAGGGGATGATCGGCGGGGGAAGGCTTTTCTGGCAGACTCTGTGCCTATGGGTGAGACGACCGTGACGACACTGGAAGGCCAGGAGCAGGCCACCCCACAGCCCGTCGCGGAGGAGGAGGCACGCGAGTCCTTCCTGCGTCGCCTGCGGGCCCCGCGCCGCCCCCGCTTCTGGTTCGAGATCCTGCTCATCGCGGTCAGTTACTGGACCTACTCGCTGATCCGCAACGCCGTGCCGGAACAGAAGCACGAGGCGCTGCGCAACGCGGACTGGATCTGGCGGGTGGAGCACCAGCTCGGGGTCGCCGTCGAGGAGACGGTCAACCACACCGTGAATTCGGTGACATGGCTGATCGTGGGGATGAACTACTACTACGCGACGCTCCACTTCGTGGTGACGCTGGGCGTCCTGGTGTGGCTGTACCGCAGCCATCCCGGCCGTTACGCGGCGACGCGGCTGGCCCTCTTCGCCACGACCGCGGTCGCCCTCGTCGGCTACTACTTCTTCCCCTTGGCGCCGCCCCGCCTGATGAACGGCGGCGGCTTCGTCGACACGGTGCTCGTCCACCAGACCTGGGGCTCCATGGCGTCCGGCGACCTGAAGCACATGTCCAACCAATACGCCGCGATGCCCTCCATGCACATCGGCTGGTCCCTGTGGTGCGGCCTGACGATCTTCGCGCTGGCGTCGGTGCCCTGGGGCCGCGTCCTCGGGCTGCTGTACCCGGTGGCCACGCTCGTGGTGATCGTCGCCACCGCCAACCACTTCTGGCTCGACGCCGTGGGCGGCATGCTGTGCCTCGCCGTCGGCTTCGCGGTGGCCCACGTCTGGTACGGCACCCTGCCGTATGCGCTGCCGCGCCGGGTAGCGGGGGCGCGGGGGGCGGCGCTGGTGCCGGCCGAGGCCTGAACCCGGGATCCGGGACGGGGAGCCGGAGCCGGGAGCCGGGAGCCGGGAGCCGGGAGCGAGCCTCCAGGGCCTGCGCCGCCGAGCCGGGAGCGAACCTCCAGGGCCTACGCCGCCTCGGCGGCCACACCCCGAAGCGCGTCCAACAGCCCCTGGAGGGCTGGCCGCTCGGGAGCCGTCTCCCGTACGGCCGCGTAGATGGCCCGCACCGGCTCGGGACCGCGCACCTTCCGCACCACCACATCGGGATGCCGGCCCCCCAGCCCGAGCCCGGGAATCAGATCACCCCGAGCCCCGCGGCCACGAACCCCTGCGCATGGCGCCCCTGGCCCTCCTCTGGGGCTCGGGCTTCCTCTGGATCAAGCTGGCCCTGAACCACGGCCTGTCGCCCGCACACATCACCGTCATCCGCTGCGCCCTGGGCACAACGGTCCTCTTCCTCCTGGCCCGCCGGGCCACCCAGCGACTCCCCCGCTCCCGCGCGCTCTGGGGCCATCTGGCCATCGCCGCCCTCTTCTGCAACGCCATACCGTTCGCCCTCTTCGCCCTGGGCGAGCAGACGGTCGACTCCGGCGTCGCGGGTGTCCTGAACGCGACGACGCCCCTCTGGTCGCTCCTCATCGGCGCCCTCCTGGGCACGGATCGCGCCTTCCGGCCCCTCCGCCTGACCGGCCTCCTCCTGGGTTTCGCCGGGGTCCTCCTGATCTTCGCCCCCTGCCACCACGCGGGCCTCGCCAGCTGGGGCACCCTGTCCCTCCTGGGCGCGGCCGCCAGCTACGCGATCGCCTTCGCCTACATGGCCCGCCATCTCACCACCCAGGGCGCCCCCCATTCCCGTACCTGGAGACTGCCGCCCCCAGACCCCCGCTTCTGCCTGAACGGCCTCGTCCTCAAACGCCGGACGGGCTGAAAAAGACCACCTCCGCCAGCCGGGGTGGAGGCGCGGCGGGGTGGGCGGGAGAGGTGGAGGCGTGGGGGTGGGTGGGGGGAGCGGTTCGTCGTCTCGTCCTCGAACGGCGGACGGGCTGAAAGACCACCTTCGCCGGGCCGGGTGGAGGCGCGGCGGGGGCGGGTGGGAAATGCGGACCGGTTGGTGAGCGCGGCTTGTTGCCTCGTCCTCGAACGGCGGACGGGCTGAAAGACCACCTTCGCCGGGCCGGGTGGAGGCGCGGCGGGGGCGGGTGGGAAATGCGGACCGGTTGGTGAGCGCGGCTCGTTGCCTCGTCCTCGGACACCGGACGGGCCGGGAGGCTTCGGCTTCCCACCCACGGTGTGAAGGACGCACGCCCCCACGCACCCGCAGTCGCCGACGCACGGGAGGGGCCGTGCCGGTACATCACATGCCCGTCGCCCCGTTCGGATCTGGAAACGGCTCCTGTAATCCAACGCCTGATCCACCGGCCACGACGGGCGGATGTACCGGCACGGCCCCGACCCACCCACCGGCGCAAAGCGCACCGGCGGCAGGCGAACCCGGCAGCAACAGCGGCAGCGACTACGCCCCGTAGAACAACGACTCCACAACGGCCCGAGCCCGCCGAGTAGTCCGCCGATAGTCGTCCAGCATGTCCCCCACATGCCCCGGCCCGTACCCCAAGTACCGCCCCACCGCGGCAAGCTCACGCCCACCCGACGGAAACGTATCCCCCGCCCGCCCCCGCACCAGCATCACAGCGTTCCGCACCCGCGAAGCCAGCACCCACGCGTCATCCAGCGTCGCCGCATCCTCCCCGGACAACAGCCCCGCCGCACACGCTGCGCCCAGCGCCTCCCGCGTCCGCGTGGTCCGAAGCCCCGGCTCCGCCCACCCCTGCCGCAACTGCATCAACTGCACGGTCCATTCGACGTCGGACAGCCCACCCCGCCCCAGCTTGGCGTGCAACGTAGGGTCCGCCCCGCGAGGCAACCGCTCCGACTCCATCCGAGCCTTCAGCCGCCGAATCTCCCGCACCGCCTCGTCACCCAGCCCCTCGGCCGGATACCGCAACGGATCAATCAACTCGATGAACCGGCGCCCCAAGTCCTCGTCCCCCGCCACAACTTCCGCCCGCAGCAAGGCCTGCGACTCCCACACCAACGACCACCGCCGGTAGTACGCCTCGTACGACTTCAACGTCCGTACGAGCGGCCCCGACTTCCCCTCGGGCCGCAGGTCCGCATCCACCAGCAACGGCGGATCCGCACTGGGAATCTGAAGCAACCGCCTCATCTCGGCGACCACGGCATTCGCCGCACGCGCGGCCTCCTGCTCGTCCACCCCCTCCCGGGGCTCATGCACGAACAGGACGTCCGCGTCGGAGCCGTAGCCCAGTTCGTGCCCGCCGAAGCGGCCCATGCCGATGATCGCGAAGCGGGTCGGCAGGGTGTCGCCCCACCCGTCGCGCACCACCGCGCGCAGGGTGCCGGCGAGCGTGGCGACGGTCAGGTCGGAGATCGCGCCACCGATGGTGTCGACCAGAGCGCCCTGGTCGGGCTCGGCCGGCTGCGTCTCGGTGCCGTAGGAACCGACGATGTCGGCGGCGGCCGTACGGAACAGTTCGCGGCGCCGTACGCCACGTGCCGCCGCGACCGCCTGCGTGGCGCCGTCGGCGCGGCCGACCGCGGCGAGGATCTCCTGCTCCAGGTGGGCCCGCCCTCGCGGCTCCAGCCCACCGCCGTCACCGTCGCCCAGCAGCGCCACGGCTTCGGGTGCGCGCATCAGCAGGTCGGGGGCGAGCCGGCCCGCCGACAGCACCCGCGCGAGGTTCTCGGCCGCGGCGCCCTCGTCCCTCAACAGCCGTAGATACCAAGGGGTCTTGCCCAACGCATCAGAAACTTTCCGGAAGTTGAGCAACCCGGCGTCAGGATCGGCGGAGTCCGCGAACCACCCCAACAAGACGGGCAGCAGGGTCCGTTGAATCGCGGCCTTACGGGTGACCCCGGAGGCCAGCGCCTCCAGGTGGCGCAGGGCGGCGGCCGGGTCGGCGTAGCCGAGGGCGATGAGGCGTTCACGTGCCGCCTCGGCACTCAACCGAGCCTCACCGGGGGCGAGTTGGGCGACCGCGTCGAGCAGCGGACGGTAGAAGAGCTTCTCGTGCAGTCGGCGTACGACGGAGGCGTGCCGCTTCCACTCACGGTTCAACTCGGCGACCGGGTCGCTGCGCAGACCGAGGGAGCGGCCGATGCGGCGCTGGTCGGCCTCGTCCTCCGGCACAAGATGAGTCCGGCGCAGCCGATACAGCTGGATCCGATGCTCCATGGACCGCAGAAACCGATACGCGGCATCGAGCTGCGCGCCGTCGACGCGCCCGACGTACCCACCGGCGGCCAGCGCCTTCAGCGCATCGAGCGTCGTACCGCTCCGCAACGACGCATCGGCCCGCCCATGCACCAACTGAAGCAGCTGCACCGCAAACTCGACATCCCGCAACCCACCCGGACCGAGCTTCAGCTCACGCTCGATCTCGGCGGCGGGAATGTTCTCGACGACCCTCCGCCGCATTTTCTGCACATCGGCGACGAAGTTCTCGCGCTCGGCGGCATGCCACACCAGCGGCGCCAGCGTGGCCACGTACTCCTCGCCGAGTTCGAGGTCCCCGGCCACGGGCCGCGCCTTGAGCAGCGCCTGGAACTCCCAGGTCTTGGCCCACCGCTGGTAATAGGCGAGATGGCTGCTCAGCGTCCGGACGAGCGGACCGTTCCGCCCCTCGGGCCGCAGATTGGCGTCGACGGGCCAGATGCTTCCCTCGACCGTCGTCTCGGAACAGATCCGCATCATGTGCGCGGCAAGCCGGGTGGCGGCCTGCACGGCCTTGCGCTCGTCGGCCCCGTCGACGGCTTCCGCCACGAAGATGACATCGACGTCGGACACGTAATTGAGTTCGTGTCCCCCGCACTTGCCCATCGCGATGACGGCGAGCCGGCACAGCGCGGCGTCGTCGGGCGCGGCCGTCCGGGCGATGGCGAGCGCGGCGCGCAGGGTCGCGGTGGCGAGGTCGGCGAGCTCGGCGGCGGTCTGGGCGAGGTCGGTGGTGCCGCACACGTCACGCGCGGCGATGGACAGCAGGCAGCGCCGGTAGGCGACGCGCAGCGAGACCGGGTCGGTCGCCTCGGCGAGGCCCCGCTCGAACTCCTCCACCCCGGGGTGCAGGTCCTGCGGCTCGTACGTGACGAGCGCCTGCCAGTCGCGCGGGTGCCGGGCGAGATGGTCGGCGAGCGCGGCGGAGGCACCGAGCACGCCGAGCAGCCGGTCCCGCAGCGGCTTCGCCGCGATCAGCGTGTCGAGCAGCTCCCGCTGAGCGGTGTGGCCGTCCTGCGCATCGGCGAGCCGGACGAGACCGTGCAGCGCCAGATCGGGGTCGGCGGTCGCACCCAGCGCCTCCAGGAGCACCGGATCGGACCGTACGTCCGCCAGCTCGTCGCTCTCCAGGAGCCGCTCGGCGGCCGAGGGATCGGTGAAGCCGTGCCGCAGCAGCCGCGAGAAGGTACTGCTCCTGCGCCCCGGCGCCGTCATCCCGGCCTCCCGTCGGATGGAACTCGCACAGGCCATGGGATCAGGGCCGTACAAACCTGAGCCTATCCCCGGCCCCCAGGGTGGCGCCCCGCACGGCATTCCACTTCCGCAGGAAGTGCCGTAAGCCCGCATGAAGCCGCATGAAACCCGCATGCTGAAGCTGCGTGAAACCCGCATGCGACGAAGAAGGAGTCACACGATGGCGATGGACATGACCCTCGAAGTGATCCTGCTCCCGGTATCGGACGTGGACCGGGCGAAGGAGTTCTACCGGGACAAGGTCGGCTTCCACGTCGACCTGGACGGCGAGGTGATGGAGGGGGTGCGGATCGTCCAGCTGACGCCGCCCGGGTCGGGGTGCTCCATCGCGCTCATCGACGGCCTGCAGATCCCGACGGGGACGCCGCAGCCGGGGACGTACCACGGAATGCAGCTGTGCGTCACGGACGCCAAAGCGGCGTACGAGGAACTCACGGCCCGCGGCCTCCAGCTCAGCGAGCCCCAGGAGTACGCACCACAGGACGGCGCCACGTTCATGTACTTCAAGGACCCGGACGGAAACGGGTGGGCCATCCAGGAGTACCGCCGCCGCGCCACCGAGCCACTCCACCAGCTACTGACGGAGCTGGCGGCACAGCGGTAGCCCTGGGATGCGCCAGGGCGACGGGTTGGGCGAATTTCTGATGCACGTCACTCAGCGTAGTCGTCCGTGCGCACCCTGAACAACACGGACCATGTGTTGGCGGAGGGTGCGGAGGGTTCGGGTTGGGACAACGGTCCCGAGGACGACTCCGGTGCCGTACTGAAGGCGGTCGGCCGGCAGATCAAGGCGTGGCGTGAGCGAGCCGGGCTGCGGCAGGCCGACACTGTCCCGCGTGCACAGGGTGTACGTGGCCGACCCTCGTCGGCAACCGAACGGCCGGGCAGCGGTGACGCCGCTGCCCGGCGGTTCTCATGTGCCGCGGCGGACGCCGCCGTCAGCAGTGGCGCGTCAGGCTGATGGTGTCGATCTCGTCCCAGAGATGGGACGAGAACCGGCCGTTCCGGCCGTAGGAGTAGAGCTGGTTCGACTCCGGCAGATTGAAGACGAACTTGGTGCGATCGCCGGGGCCCGGCCCGTTGGTGGTGCGGATGTAGCCGATCAGGCCGCCGTCGCTGTCGAGCAGCTTGGCGCGCATCAGCCAGGCGTCGTCGCCACTGCTGCTCCAGAACTTGCCCTTGAAGTAGGCGCGGCCGTCTGACGAGAGCTTCCAGGTCGCCCCAGCGAGACGCCGGCAGTCACCCGCGGCGGAGCCCCTGAATTTGAACACCCGCTCGTACCGGTCCGCGGCGGGCGAGGCCTGTGTGACGGCCTCCTCCGCCTGACGCGCCTGGGCCGGGGCCGCCAACGCGACGCCCACCGTGCCGGCGGCCAGCAAAAGGGCGGCGAGCCCGCCCACTGTGCGGCGTTGTGTGGATTTCGTTCGATTCACGTCCTTGTCCTTACTTCTGGTGGGCGAAGGACGGTGGTCCGGTCGATGTTGGGATCCATCGACCTGTGGTTCTCCCCCGTCATTCCTGTCCGGTGGCCGCCTGGCCGGCGTGCGCGGTGCGCCCTCTGCTCCACACCGGTTCCCCCTCCGGCTGCCGGACGGGCGGTCCACCTGTTGCCCCGTTCCAGTCGAGCGAGGCTCAGCCAGCATCTGTGGGGTTCGGGGGCGCGGCACGAGTAGTCGGCTACTCGAATCCGAAAGGACGGTGACGGGCCGCGGGGGGACCGTCCGATTCCGGCGTACCGGGCGGCCGCCGCCGTCCCTACGCTCGGCTCATGACGCCTGACTGGCCGCTGGCCGGGCGGTCCGAGCACATGCGGATCATCGAGGGAACGCTCGCCACGGGGCGCGTCCCGACGGCCACGGCAACCATCGCCCCGCTCGCGGCCCACCCCGCCGGGACCGTACTGATCGGACCACCGGGGGTAGGGAAGACCCGGCTGGCCAGAGAGGCCCTGGCCGACGCGGCCCGGCGCGGAGCGCTGACGCACTGGGCAGTAGGCACCCCGACCGCGCGCGCCGTCCCGCTGGGCGCGTTTGCCGCCTGGGCCGCGCCCGGGGACACCGGCCCCGCCGAAGCCCTGCACCGCACCCTGCAGGCGATGTGCCGGGGCGCGGGCCGGGGTGGGCTCGTGGTGGGCGTGGACGACGCGCACCTACTGGACGATCTCTCCGCGCTCCTGGTCCAGCAGTTGGCTCTGGAGGGAGCGGCCGGGCTGGTGGTGACGGTCCGCTCCGGTGTGCCCGTGCCGGAGGCGGTGACCGGGCTGTGGAAGGGCGGGCGGCTACGGCGCCTCGACGTCCCCCCGCTCGGCCTCCAGGAGTGCGCGGAGCTGCTGACGGCGGTGCTGGGCGGGCCGCTGGACGCCGTGTCGGCCGAACGACTGTGGCGGCTGACGGAGGGCAACGCGCTGTTCCTGCGGCATCTGGTCGAGGGCGAGCGGGCGTCAGGCGGTCTGTACGAGGCGGCGGAGACGTGGCGCTGGAAGGGCGTCGCAACGGTGACCCCGGCGCTCGCGGACCTGGTCGCGGCGAGCATGGGTGAACTCCCGGACGCGGTCGGCGAGATCGTCGACCTGTTGGCCCTCGGCGAACCTCTCGGCACCCGGCTGCTGAGCGGCCTGGTGTCGCCCGGGGCGGCGGATGCGGTCGAGGCCGCGGAAGAGCGCGGGCTGCTCACCGTCGTGGAGGACGACGGGCGGCTCCTGGCCCGGCTCGCCCACCCGCTGTACGGGGAGGTCCGCCGCGCGAGGATGAGGCGGCTTCGGGGGCGGCGCCTGCGGGGGATGCTGGCCCGCGCGCTGGAACCGAGCGACACGGCCGAAGCAGCCGAGCCCCCCACACATCTCCTGCGCAGGGCCCTGCTGCGCCTCGACTCCGATCTGCCGCCCGACGCCAGGCTTTCGCTGCGGGCGGCCGGGCAGGCGGCGCTCCTCGTCGACATGCCGCTGGCCGAGCGGCTGGCACGGGCCGCACTGGCGGCGGGGGCCGGATTCCCGGCACAGCTCATCGTCACCACGGCGGTCATGGCGCACACCCGGGCGGACGACCTCCCGGCGGAACTGGGCGTGTTGACGGATCTCGCCCGAAGCGACCTGGAACACGTCCAGGCCGCCGTGCCGCAGATTCTGGGTCTCGCTCTGGTCGCCCAGGACACGGCGGGGGCCCTGGACGCACTCGCGGCGACGGCCACACACCTGCACGATCCGGTCGCCCACCGCTATCTCGCCGCGATCCGCTCCTACCTCCGGCTCCTGGCCGCGGCCGGGGACACGGACGCCCTGCACGATGCAGCCACGGCGGCGCCGGCGGGCACCGCGACAGGAGCCCCCGAACCCGTCCTCCTCGCCAACCTCACCCGTACCGTCGCCCACGCCGTCCGCGGCCAGAGCCGCCTCGCACGGGACTCGGCAGCGCAGGCGCGGGCGGCGATGGCACGCTCCTGGCAGCTGGGGTTTCTGCGGATTCCGCTGTCGCTCGCCGAGGTCGCCGGGGAGTGGCTGGCGGGGCGGACCGAGGAGGCGGTGGCGCTGGCGCTGGCCTACCGGACGGTGGACGTGAACATCCCGTTCGGCGCCGAGCTGTCCGGCTGCGTGCTCGGCGAGGCACTGCTGGAACAGGGCCGTCCCGGCGATGCCGAACGCCTGCTGCGGGACGCCGTCGGCGGGCTGCGCGAGCACGGCAACGCGGGCGGATTCCTGCTGTTCGCTCTGGTAGCTCTGGCCCGGGCGCACGCGCTGCGCGGTCGCATGGGGGCCGCCCGGCGGACGCTGGCCCAGGCCGAGTCCGTACACAGCCCGACGTTCGCCGTCCGGGATCCGGAGCTGTGGGTGACGCGGGCCTGGACGGCGGCGGCGGAGGGTGCGCTGAGCGAAGCGTTGGCTCACGCCCGCACCGGCGCGAAACTGGCGGCGGCGCGCGGGCACCCGGGCTATGAGGTGTGGGCGCTGCACTGCGCGGTCCGCCTCGGGGACGCCGGCCGGGCCACGGCGGAGCGGCTCGCGGAGCTGGCGGAAGAGGTGGACGGTCCGGCGGGGCGCGGTGCCGCTCGGCACGCTGCGGCGCTGCACGCGGACGACGGCGAGGCACTGCGCGCGGCCGCCGACGACCTGGCACGCACCGGCGCCCCGGTCGCCGCTGCCGACGCCCATGCCCAGGCCGCCGACGCCTTCCAGCGGGCTGGCCGTGCCGGGTCCGCGAGCACGGCGGCCGCCGCTGCCGATCGTCTTGTCACCGCCTGTCAAGGCGTCCGCACCCCGGCCCTGCTCGCCTGGGCCCGCCCGCTGCCCCTGACCCGCCGCGAACGCGAGATCGCGCTGCTGGCGGCGGCAGGGCTGAGCAATCAGCAGATCGCGGACCGGCTCACCGTCTCCGTGCGCACCGTGGAGGGCCACCTCTACCGGCTTTCCGCGAAGCTGGGCGTGGCCAGCCGCACCGAGCTTGCCCACCTGCTGGAGCCACCTCCGCCGGAGCCGGCCTGAGCGCATCGACGCCATGTCGACGCCGCACGCATCGACGACCGTCTCCCGCACGCCGTGCCTGGTACAGCCGACGCACTGGTCGACGCCCAGATCACGCAGGGTACGCAGCTTCTCAGCGTGCGCCCTGGGCCCGATGAGGCAGTATCGGTCGACGGCCTCGCCCGGGATGACTGCCGTGTCGGGATTGCCGATGATCAACCTCACGCGCTGACTTGACCACGCCTCTGCCAAAGGTGGTCAGCCTCATGGCCAGTCAGACGCCGCAGGGCCAGCGGTCGGTGACCGTCGGCCCTGCGGGATGTTCTTGCGGGTTACCCGCCCTGACCGCGCTTACAGCACCGGCAGGTTCTTCCGCAGCTCGAACGCCGTCACCTCGGAGCGGTACTCCTCCCACTCCGACTTCTTGTTGCGCAGGAAGAAGTCGAAGACGTGCTCGCCGAGGGTCTCGGCGACGAGTTCGCTGCGCTGCATCAGGTCCAGGGCCTCGCCGAGGTTCTGCGGCAGGGGCTCGATGCCCATGGCGCGGCGCTCGGCGTCGGAGAGGGCCCAGACGTCGTCGTCGGCGCCGGGCGGGAGCTCGTAGCCCTCTTCGATGCCCTTGAGGCCCGCCGCCAGCAGCAGCGCGTAGGCCAGGTACGGGTTCGCGCCCGAGTCGAGGGAGCGGACCTCGACGCGCGCGGAGCCGGTCTTGCCGGGCTTGTACATCGGGACGCGGACGAGGGCGGAGCGGTTGTTGTGGCCCCAGCAGATGTACGAGGGGGCCTCGCCGCCGGCGCCGGCCGTGCGCTCCGAGCCGCCCCAGATGCGCTTGTAGGAGTTGACCCACTGGTTGGTGACGGCGGAGATCTCCCCCGCGTGCTTCAGCAGGCCCGCGATGAAGGAGCGGCCGACCTTGGAGAGCTGGTACTCCGCGCCGGACTCGTAGAACGCGTTGCGGTCGCCCTCGAAGAGGGAGAGGTGGGTGTGCATGCCGGAGCCGGGGTGCTCGGAGAAGGGCTTGGGCATGAAGGTCGCCTGCACGCCCTGCTCCAGCGCGACCTGCTTCATGACGAGGCGGAACGTCATGATGTTGTCGGCCGTGGAGAGCGCGTCGGCGTAGCGCAGGTCGATCTCCTGCTGGCCGGGGGCGCCCTCGTGGTGGGAGAACTCGACCGAGATGCCCATCGACTCCAGCATGGTGATGGCCTGGCGGCGGAAGTCCATGCCGACGTTCTGCGGGGTGTGGTCGAAGTAGCCGGAGTTGTCGGCGGGGGTGGGCCGCGAACCGTCCAGCGGGCGGTCCTTCAGCAGGAAGAACTCGATCTCCGGGTGGGTGTAGAAGGTGAAGCCCAGGTCGGAGGTCTTCGCCAGGGCGCGCTTGAGGACGTAGCGCGGGTCGGCGAAGGACGGGGAGCCGTCCGGCATGAGGATGTCGCAGAACATACGGGCCGTACCGGGGGCCTCCGCGCGCCACGGCAGGACCTGGAAGGTCGACGGGTCCGGCTTGGCGATCATGTCGGACTCGTACACCCGGGCGAAGCCCTCGATCGCCGAGCCGTCGAACCCGATGCCCTCGTCGAAGGCCTGTTCCAGTTCGGCCGGGGCCACGGCCACCGACTTGAGGAAGCCGAGCACGTCCGTGAACCACAGGCGTACGAAGCGGATGTCCCGCTCCTCCAGTGTCCGGAGCACGAACTCCTGCTGCTTGTCCATCTTCCGCTTCCACCCATCGTTGCTGGTCAGGCCGCCTGCTCCCACGCCTCGGAGACGATCGGCGTACCTGAGCATCCCACCACAACACCATTTCGTGCGCGTTGCGGACCTTGATCGCCCCAGCGGCCGCGGCCTGAACGCCTCGCGTACGGCAGGTGTACTGCTCTGACGCCCATCTTGCCTGCTCGCCCGCGTCTCTGAAATGGCCGACCGCCGCCTTCCTCACACCCGGTCGTTTTAATTTGCATTTCAGATGCAAATTTTACTACCGTGCCGTGCAGACGAGGGGCCGCAACCGCCCCTTCCCGCCTCGGCCCCTTAGGAGTCCTGATGCTGTCCGAGCAGTCCGCCGCCACCGTGCGCGCCACCCTCCCCGTCGTCGGCGCCGCCATCGGTGAGATCACCGACCGCTTCTACGACGGGCTGTTCGCCGCGCACCCCGAGCTGCTGCGCGATCTCTTCAACCGCGGCAACCAAGCGGACGGCACCCAGCGCCAGGCCCTGGCGGGGTCGATCGCCGCCTTCGCCAAGTACCTCGTGGAGCACCCGGACGAGCGCCCCGACGCGATGCTTCAGCGCATCGCCCACAAGCACGCCTCCCTGGGCATCGAGCCCGAGCAGTACAAGGTCGTCCACGAGCACCTCTTCGCGGGCATCGCCGGGGTGCTCGGCGACGCGGTCACCCCCGAGGTCGCGGCCGCCTGGGACGAGGTCTACTGGCTGATGGCGAACGCCCTCATCGCCATCGAGCGGCGGCTGTCCGAGGAGCGCGGCGGTGGTGGATGGCGGGAGTGGGAGGTCGTCGGACGCGTCGAGGAGACCGCGGACGTCGCGACCTTCCGGCTGCGCCCGGCCGACGACGGCCCGGTGCCGGACTTCCGGGCGGGACAGTACGTCTCGGTGCGGGTCGAACTGCCCGACGGGGCCCGTCAGATACGCCAGTACAGCCTCTCCAGCGCTCCGGGCTCGCCCGTGCGCCAGATCGGCGTCAAGCGCGTGCACGGGGGCGCCACCCCCGACGGCGAGGTGTCGAACCACCTCCACGCGCGCGTGCACGAGGGCAGCAGGCTGTGGCTCTCCGATCCGTACGGCGATCTGGTGCTGGACGCCGACGACGCGCCCCTCCTGCTCGCCTCCGCCGGGATCGGCGTGACCCCGATGATCGCGATGCTGGAACAGCTCGCGGCCACCGGGCACCGCGCCCCGGTCACCGTCGTCCACGCGGACCGGTCCCCGGCCGAGCACGCCCTGCGCGCCGACCACGAGGCCTACGCGGGCAAGCTGCCGGACGCGGCCGTCCACTTCTGGTACGACCGGCCGGAGCCGGGGCACCCGGCCGACCGCACGGGCCTGGTCGACCTC
The DNA here is from genome assembly GCF_002946835.1 of Streptomyces dengpaensis. Lineage (NCBI taxonomy): Bacteria > Bacillati > Actinomycetota > Actinomycetes > Kitasatosporales > Streptomycetaceae > Streptomyces > Streptomyces dengpaensis. The sequence goes on along the minus strand of NZ_CP026652.1, from coordinate 6,287,906 downwards.
TCCGGAGTGGCGATTCCGTCAGGCACGCGCGCGTACCTGTGCGGTCCGCTGCCCTTCATGCGGGCCGTACGGGAGCAGCTCATCGGGAAGGGCGTGGCGGCCGCCGACATCCACTACGAGGTGTTCGGCCCGGACCTCTGGCTCGCGCAGCCCTAGAGCGTCGCGAAGGGCTACTGAGCTGCCGCGAAGAGCTGGAGAATCAAGGGCCTGATGGACATCCAGAGGGCAAGGGCCTGATGGACATCCAGAGGGCTAGGGCCTGATGGACATCCAGAGGGCTAGGGCCTGCTGGAGATCCCGAGCAGCACCGGTCCGGTCGGCGGGGCGACCATGTCCGCGACGGTCAGCGGGTCCAGTGAGGCGAAGAACGCCTCCTGGGCCCGCCTCAGGGCGCCCCGCAGACGGCACGCGGAATGCAGCGGGCACGGCGTGGCGCCCTCGCACTCGACGACGTCGCCGTCCCCCTCGAAGGTGCGGACGACGGCGCCGACCGATGCCGTGCGCCCCTCCTCGGTGAGCGCGAGGCCGCCGCCCCGGCCCCGGCGGGCCGTCAGCAGTCCGAGGTGCTGGAGCTCGGCGACGACCTTCGCGGCATGCGTGTACGGCACATCCATGTCCGCCGCGACCTCGCGGGTCGTGGGAGTGGACTCGCCCGCGACGGCGAGCCGCATGAGGACGCGCAGGGCCAGGTCGGTGGATCGCAACAGCCGCATACCGGAGAGCATAAATAATACGCATCCGCGATTCAAATTTTCTGGACGAAAGCCGCCTTTCCGCCCGCACGAAAGCCACCTTCGGTCATTCAGGTGAGGCTTCGTGCATCCACCCCCTCCTCCCCCACTACGATCAGCGGACCCGACCGCCCCATTCCTCAAAAGGACTCGCCATGGGTTCCGTCAAGAACAGCAGCAGCACCTCGCGCAAGGCGCGTATAGAGGAGATGCGCCGCGCCCAGCAGTCCCGCGAGCGCCGCAACCGGATCCTCGCGATCACCGCCAGCGTGGTCGTGGTCGCCGGTCTCGCCGTCGGCGGCGTCGTCCTCGTCCAGTCGCAGTCCGACGCGAACGACAAGAACGACACGGCGAGCGACTCGAAGGCGTCGGGGCACTTCGTCACGGGCCAGGACGGCGTGAAGACCTGGAAGGGCACGCTGACGCAGAACCACGTCACCAAGGCCGTGAACTACCCGATGGAGCCCCCGGTCGGCGGTGACCACAGCCAGGCGTGGATGAACTGCAACGGCGACGTCTACACCAAGGCGATCAACAACGTGAACGCCGTGCACTCGCTGGAGCACGGCGCGGTCTGGGTGACGTACAACAGCAAGGCCGCGAAGGCCGACATCGACGCGCTCGCGGCGAAGGTCAAGAAGACCCCGTACACGCTGATGAGCCCCGTCGACGGCCAGAAGGACCCGATCATGCTCAGCGCATGGGGCAAGCAGCGCACGGTGACGGGCGCGAGCGACCCGAACGTCGACGCGTTCTTCTCGGAGTTCGTCCAGGGCAAGCAGACGCCCGAGCCGGGCGCCCCCTGCACCAACGGTCTGCCCCAGTGAGGCATGTCGGGTGGATCGCCCCGGCCGTGACGGCTGTGCTCGTCGCGGCCGGGGCGATCACGTACGCGGTCGCCGGGGACGGCGGTTCGAACACCGTGACGCCGGCCGCCGACTCCGCCGACGCGGGCTTCGCGCGGGACATGGCGGTGCACCACCAGCAGGCCGTCGAGATGTCGTACATCGTGCGCGACCGCACCAAGGACGTGGAGCTCCGGCGCCTCGCGTACGACATCGCGCAGACGCAGGCAAACCAGCGCGGCATGCTGCTCGGCTGGCTCGACCTGTGGGAGCTGCCGAAGGCGTCCTCGGACGCGCCGATGACCTGGATGGGCATGGGTGACATGGCCTCCGGCGAGGACGGCGCGCTCATGCCGGGCATGGCGGCCAACGCGGAGATGAAGAAGCTGAACACGCTCGGCGGCAAGCAGGCCGAGGTCTTCTATCTGCAGTTGATGACCGACCACCACAAGGGCGGCATCCACATGGCCGAGGGCTGTGTCGCCAAGTGCGAGGTCGGCGTGGAGAAGCGGCTCGCGCGGGGCATGGTCGACGGACAGCAGGCGGAGATCGAGCTGATGGCCGACCTGCTCAAGGAACGGGGCGCGAAGGCGCGCGACTGAGACGCGGCCGGGAGATGTGCGGGCGGGGCCGCCCCGCTCTCCCTGCTTACCGGCCGCGAACTCGGCCGGTCCGGCCTCGGCCGATGCCCTGCCCGCGTGGGGCGGCCCACACCCCTCGCCACCCCATCGCGTCGCTCTGACGATTACACTGGGCCCGTGCCTCAACTACGTCTCGCCCTGAATCAGATCGACTCGACCGTCGGCGATCTCGCCGCGAACGCCGAGGCGATCGTCCGTTGGACCCGGCACTCCGCCGAGCAGGGAGCGCATCTGGTGGCGTTCCCCGAGATGGTGCTGACCGGCTATCCCGTCGAGGACCTGGCCCTGCGGCCGTCCTTCGTCGAGGCCTCCCGCGCGGCACTGCGCTCGCTGGCCGCCCGGCTCGCCGACGAGGGCTTCGGTGAGCTGCCGGTGATCGTCGGCTACCTCGACCGGTCGGAGACCGCGCAGCCGAGGTACGGGCAGCCGGCCGGCGCCCCGCAGGACGCCGCCGCCGTGCTGTACGGGGGGCAGGTGGCGCTGAGCTTCGCCAAGCACCACCTCCCCAACTACGGCGTGTTCGACGAGTTCCGGTACTTCGTGCCCGGCGACACCATGCCGGTCGTGCGGGTCCACGGGGTCGATGTCGCCCTCGCCATCTGCGAGGACCTCTGGCAGGACGGCGGCCGCGTACCCGCCGCCCGCTCCGCCGGGGCCGGGCTGCTGGTCTCCATCAACGCCTCCCCGTACGAGGTCAACAAGGACGACGCCCGGCTCGAACTGGTCCGCAAGCGCGCCCAGGAAGCCGGGTGCACCACCGCCTACGTCGCCATGATCGGCGGGCAGGACGAGATCGTCTTCGACGGGGACTCGATCGTCGTCGACCGCGACGGTGACGTCATCGCGCGGGCGCCGCAGTTCGCGGAGGGCTGCGTCGTACTGGACCTGGACCTTCCGGCGGCGGCGGCCGAGCCGGTGACCGCCCGCGACGAAGTCGCTGATGGAAGCTTTGTGGACGACGGTCTGCGCATCGAGCGCCTGATCCTCTCCGAGGAGCCGCTGCCCGCGTACGACGCTGAGCTGGCCAGCGGGTACGCCGAGCGGCTCGACGACATCGAGGAGATCTACTCGGCGCTGGTCGTCGGCCTGCGGGCGTACGCGGCGAAGAACGGGTTCCGTTCGGTGCTGATCGGGCTGTCCGGGGGAATCGACTCCGCGCTGGTCGCGGCCATCGCCTGCGATGCGCTGGGCGCGCAGAACGTGTACGGCGTCTCGATGCCGTCGAAGTACTCCTCCGACCACTCCAAGGGCGACGCGGCGGAGCTGGCGCAGCGGACGGGGCTGAACTTCCGGACCGTGCCGATCGAGCCGATGTTCGACGCGTACATGTCGTCGCTGGGGCTGACCGGGCTCGCCGAGGAGAACCTCCAGTCCCGTCTCCGGGGCACGACGCTGATGGCGATCTCCAACCAGGAGGGGCACATCGTGCTGGCGCCCGGCAACAAGTCGGAGCTGGCCGTGGGGTACTCGACGCTGTACGGCGACTCCGTGGGGGCGTACGGGCCCATCAAGGACGTGTACAAGACGTCGGTCTTCGAGCTGGCCAAGTGGCGCAACCGGGCTGCGGCGGAGCGGGGGCAGACGCCGCCGATCCCCGAGAGTTCCATCACCAAGCCCCCGAGCGCGGAGCTCCGCCCGGACCAGGTCGACACGGACTCGCTCCCCGATTACCCCGTCCTGGACGCGATCCTCGAGCGGTACGTCGACCGGGACGAGGGGGCGGACTCCATCGTCGCCGCCGGGTTCGACCGCGAGCTGGTCGTGAAGACGCTCCGCATGGTCGACACGGCGGAGTACAAGCGCCGCCAGTACCCGCCGGGCACCAAGATCTCCGCCAAGGGCTTCGGCAAGGACCGGCGGCTGCCGATCACGAACCGGTGGCGCGAGCACGCGTGACGCCGGGGGCGGGGGCGGATTCTCCGCCCCCGCCCCCGCCTTCAGCCTCGTTCTGGACCGTCAGCCCTCGTTCTGGACCGCTTCGACCAGAGCGTCGGCCGCGAGCAGACCGAGACTCCGAAACGGCGCAGCCCGCCGACGGGGGAAATCGGCGGGCTGCCTTGGTGCCGCAGTGGCTCAAGTGAGACCTGGAGACCTACAAGTGAGGCCTGGAGATCTAGAGGTCCAGAGGTCTAGTGGACGGAGTGCTCCTCCAGGGGGAACGTCCCGCCGACGACGTCCTCGGCGAACGCCTTCGCCGCGGAACCCATGACCGCCCGCAGGTCGGCGTACTGCTTCACGAACTTCGGTACCCGGCCCCCCGTCAGCCCGAGCATGTCGGTCCAGACGAGCACCTGCGCGTCGGTCTCGGGCCCCGCCCCGATCCCGACCGTCGGAATGTGCAGCGTCCGCGTGACCTCGGCCGCCAGCTCGGCCGGCACCAGCTCCAGGACGACAGCGAACGCGCCCGCGTCCTGCACGGCCTTGGCGTCCCGCAGCAGCTGCTGCGCGGCCTCCTCGCCCCGCCCCTGCACGCGGTAGCCCATGGCGTTCACGGACTGCGGGGTCAGCCCGATGTGCGCCATGACCGGGATGCCGGACTCGACGAGCAGCTCGATCTGCCGGTGCGAGCGCTCGCCGCCCTCCAGCTTGACGGCGCCGACCCCGGCCTCCTTCACCAGCCGGGTCGCCGAGCGCAGCGCCTGCACCGGACCCTCCTGGTACGAGCCGAACGGCAGGTCGCCGACGATGAGCGCGCGGTTCGTGCCGCGTACGACCGCGGCCGACAGCATGGTCATCTCGTCCAGGGTGACGGGCACGGTCGTCTCGTACCCCAGGTGGCAGTTGCCCGCGGAGTCACCGACGAGCATGACCGGGATGCCGGCCTCGTCGAAGACGGACGCGGTCATCGCGTCGTACGCGGTGAGCATGGGCCACTTCTCGCCGCGCTCCTTGGCGGCGGCGATGTCGCGGACCGTGATCCTGCGGGTGCTCTTGCCCCCGTACAGCGCCTTACTGCTGTCGGTCGACGGGCGCACACCCTCCGCAGGCTGCTTCTGGGCAGCCGAAAGCTGCGTCATCGCAACGGCTCCTTCTGTCATCTCGAGGCGCCCTTACGGCGTCCCCGGACCAGCTCCATGGTGGCACCTCGTGCCACGCACGGCTAGACCAGGGCGGTTTACCCCGTCTGGTCCCCTATTCCTGGGTCTCCTCGTACGGTCTGTGCGAGCGTTTCGATACGAGACGGCGCCGTATCGAATTTCGACAGGATGTTCGTAATGACGACTTCCGCTCCTCCCGCTGATCGCCGCGTGCCCGAAGCGGTGCACCGGCGTCGCTGGGCGATCCTCGGCGCGCTCATGCTCAGCCTGCTGATCGTGGTGATCGACAACTCCATCCTGAACGTCGTCATCAAGACGATCTCGACCCCGCCGCCCACCGGACTCGGCGCCACCCAGGGCGAGCTGGAGTGGGCCATCAACTCCTACACGCTCGTCTTCGCCGGACTCCTCTTCACCGCGGGCGTGCTCGGCGACCGTCTCGGCCGCAAGAAGACGCTGCTCGCCGGTCTCGCCGTGTTCGGCCTGGGTTCCGCGCTGGCCGCGGAGTCCGGCTCGCCGGTCCAGCTCATCGCGTTCCGCGCGCTGATGGGCCTCGGCGCCGCCTTCGTGATGCCCGCCACGCTCGCCGTCCTGATGAACGTCTTCGAGCGCGAGGAGCAGCCCAGGGCCATCGGTATCTGGGCCGGCGGCGTCGGGATCGCCATCGTGATCGGCCCGATCACCGGCGGCATCCTCCTCGACCGCTTCTGGTGGGGCTCGGTCTTCCTGATCAACGTGCCGATCGTGCTGCTCGCGCTCGCCCTGATGATCTGGCTGGTCCCCGACTCCTGCGACCCGAACCGCGGCCGCCTCGACCCGATAGGCGTCGTCCTCTCGGTCCTGGGGCTCGTCCTGCTCGTCTACGGCATCATCAAGGGCGGCCAACTGGCCGACTTCACCGATGCGACGGTGCTCGGGGCCATCGCGGCCGGACTCGCCGTCCTCGTCGCGTTCGTCGTGTACGAGAAGCGCAGCGACCATCCGTCCATCGACGTCACCTACTTCAAGAACAAGGTCTTCTCGGCAGCCATCGCCGCCACCGCGCTCGTCTTCTTCGCGCTGATGGGCGTGACGTTCTTCTCCGTCTTCTACACGCAGAGCGTGCGCGGCTACTCGCCGCTGCAGACCGGCGTGCTGATGCTGCCGCTCGCCGCGGCCCAGCTCCTCTTCGCGCCGCGCGCCCGGCTCGTCGTCGACCGGTTCGGCCACCGGGCCACCTGTACGGCGGGGCTGCTGCTGCTCGCCACGATGCTGGCCTCGTTCGCCATCCTGGACACGGACACGCCGATCTGGCTCCTCGAGGTCATCTTCTTCCTCATGGGCGCCGGCACGGCGCACATCATGACCCCGACCAGTGTCGTGATCATGCAGGCCCTGCCGCGCGAGAAGGCGGGCTCCGCGTCCGCGCTCGGCAACACCTTCCGCCAGGTCGGCGGCGCCCTCGGCATCGCGGTCCTCGGCTCCGTCCTCTCCACCGCCTACCGCGGCGGCATCGAGGAGAAGCTGACCGTCGTCCCGGCCGGTCAGCGCCACACCGCGGGCGAGTCCATCGAGGCCACCCTCGGCGCAGCCGCCAGGCTCGGCCCCCAGGGCGAGACCCTCGTCGGCCCCGCCCACGAGGCCTTCCTGCACGCCATGCACACCACCGCCCTGTGCGGCGCGGTCGTCGCGATCGTCGGCGCGGTGCTCGTGGCGGTGTTCCTGCCGGGCCGGCTGCCCACGGAGCGGGAGGGCACCGGGGAAGCCGAGTTGATGACGGCGGCGGAGCACTGAGCCGGCTTCGGGCGGACCGCGGGCAGCGGGTGCCGAGCGTCCCGTACGCCAGAAACGACAGTCCCGTACGCCAGAGAAAATGAACGCAGGGCACCGAACGAAACGGAGTTCGACGTGAGCCTCGCGACGCAGAGCCGAGCCGGGCACGAGGGGCCCGTCAGGGGACGCCCCCGCAGCGAGGCCGTGGAGCGCTCGATCATCGAGGGCGTGATGAAGCTCCTGGAGGACGGCGTACCGCTCGGGGAGCTGTCCATCGAGCGCATCGCCCGCACCGCGGGCGTCGGCAAGGCGACCATCTACCGCCGCTGGAGCGGCAAGGAGGAGCTCTTCGTCGACGTACTGCGCGCCGCCGAGCCCCCGGACCCGGAACTCCCCGGCACCTCGATGCGCGACGACCTCGTCGTCCTCCTGAAGTCGCTGCGCCAACGCGGCCTGATCAACCGCTCGTCGGCGATGCTCCACAACGTGTACGCCCAGATGAAGAGCAGCCCCCGACTCTGGAACGCGTACCACACGACGGTCATCGCGCCGAGGCGCCGGCTGGGCCACGACGTCCTGCGCCGCGGACAGCGCAACGGCGAACTGCGCGAGGACGTCGACATAGACCTGGTCAGCGACCTGTTCGTCGGCCCGATGCTGGTACGCGCCCTCATGCGCCCGGAGGGCGACCTTCCGGAGGACCTCGCGGAGCGCATCGTCGACACGGTGCTGGAGGGACTGCGGCCGGATCATCCGTAATGCGCCGCACCTGTGACGAGCTTTACGCCGTGCTCCCGACCTCACGGACAGGGTTTCTGACGGTGTGTCCGACGGGGCGAATGTGCGCGTTTCGTCACAGAGGGCGCGCTCCGTGCCCGTATTCGGAACTCCGCACACGAAGTTGTACGTCCCCTTGCCCGTACGGCCGTCATGCGACGGCGAGAACGACGCCGATCATCCCCTAGGGTCGTAACCGAGGGACAGACGGTGCGCACGGCAGGTTGTGAGGCGACGGTATGGCGCAGGCGTATTTGACGGAGACGGGCAGCGGTGGCCAGGGGCCGGACCGCAGAGGATCCCGGCTTCGGCGCCTGGGCGACGGCTGGCGCGGCGATCGCGGCATCTGGCGCCGCGGGCTGATCCTGGCCGCGCTCGCGATGATCCTGTCCGTGGTGATGGTGCTGCACGCAAAGATCCCGAACAGGATCGGCAACCTCGGCAGCCTCACGGAGACGTTCCTGCCGTGGCTGGGCGCGCTCGTCCCGGTGCTGCTGCTCCTCGCCCTCGTACGGAAGTCCGCCACCGCGCTCATCGCCGTGCTGCTGCCCGCGATCGTCTGGCTGAACCTCTTCGGCGGACTGCTCACCGACAAGACCGCCAACGGCGGCGACCTCACCGTCGCCACGCACAACGTCAACGCCGACAACCCGGACCCGTCCGGCACCGCTCGCGACGTGGCCGCCTCCGGCGCCGACGTCCTGGCCCTGGAGGAGCTGACGGCCTCGGCGGTTCCGGTGTACGAGACGGCGCTGGCGTCGACGTACAAGTACCACTCGGTGCAGGGCACCGTCGGGCTGTGGAGCAAGTACCCGCTGACCTTCGCCCAGCCCGTGGACATCGAGCTGGGCTGGACGCGCGCCATGCGGGCGACGGTGACGACGCCGGCTGGACAGGTCGCCGTCTACGTCGCCCACCTGCCCTCGGTACGGGTGAAGCTGGAGGCCGGGTTCACCGCCCGCCAGCGCGACAAGAGCGCCGACGCGCTGGGCGAGGCGATCGCCGACGAGCCGCTGCAGCGGATCGTGCTGCTCGGCGACCTCAACGGCACGATGAACGACCGCGCGCTGAACGCCGTCACCGCGCAGATGCGCTCCACGCAGGGCGCGGCGGGCAGCGGCTTCGGGTTCAGCTGGCCGACGTCGTTCCCGATGGCCCGGATCGACCAGATCATGGTCAGGGGCGTCGAGCCGGTGACCTCGTGGACCCTGCCCGGGACCGGCAGCGATCACCTTCCGATCGCCGCCCGCGTCAAGATGGACGCAACCGCGTCTTAACTTCTTGGAATACTGGGCCTGAGAGGGTTTGTTCCCTAGCTGAACTTATGGCAGAAGCCGAGCTGTACGGCTGAAGCCGAACGTACGCCTGGGCCCACAGCCGACCCGACCCACGCGTCCCGTGCACATCGGTGTGCACGGGCGCGTCCATGCGTGCGCGTACGCCGCTGTGCGTACGCGCGCCCATGAACCGCTCGTCCCCGCCCCGCTCCGTGCTCTCCGCTCCTCTTGAAAGGCCCCTCATGCCTCTGGCCCTGCTCGCCCTCGCCGTGGGCGCCTTCGGCATCGGTACCACCGAGTTCGTGATGATGGGCCTGCTGCCCGAGGTCGCGGACGACCTGCACATCTCCATCCCCACCGCCGGGCACCTGGTCTCCGCGTACGCGCTCGGCGTCGTCATCGGCGCCCCGCTGCTCGCCGCCGCCACCGCCCGTATGTCCCGCCGCAAGGTCCTCGTTGCCCTGATGGTCCTCTTCGTGGCGGGCAACGCGTTCTCCGCCTTCGCCCCCGACTACCACTGGCTCGTGGCCGCCCGCTTCCTCAGCGGTCTGCCGCACGGCGCCTTCTTCGGCGTGGGAGCCGTCGTCGCCACCAGCCTGGTCGCCCCCGAGCGCAAGGCGCGCTCCGTCTCGCTGATGTTCCTCGGCCTGACCGTGGCGAACATCGCGGGTGTGCCCGTGGCCACGCTCATGGGCCAGCACCTGGGCTGGCGCGCGACGTTCCTGGGCGTGAGCGCGATCGGCGTGGCCGCCATAGCCTCGCTAGCGCTCCTGATTCCGCGTGATGGCGCCGAAGCCCCCGCCGGCGGACTGCGCGGCGAGCTGGCCGCCCTTCGCTCGCTCCCGGTCTGGCTGGCCCTGGGGACGACCGTGGCGGGCTTCGGCGCGCTCTTCTCCGCGTACAGCTACATCACGCCGATGCTCACGGACGCGGCCGGGTACAGCGATGGCAATGTGACGTTGCTCCTTGCCCTCTTCGGCGTCGGTGCGACGGCGGGCAACCTGGTGGGCGGCCGCCTCGCGGACCACTCCCTCCGGGGAACCCTCTTCGGCGGTCTGGCGGCCCTGGTCGCGGTCCTCGCGCTCTTCCCGGTCCTCATGACCGCCCAGTGGAGCGCGGCCGTCGCGGTCACCCTCCTCGGCGTTGCCGCGTTCATCACCGGCTCGCCCCTGCAGCTGATGGTCATGGAGAAGGCGTCCGCCGCGCCGTCCCTGGCGTCGTCCGCCAACCAGGCCGCGTTCAACCTCGCGAACGCCGGGGGTGCGTGGGTCGGGGGTCTCGCGCTGGCCGCCGGCTTCGGGGCGACGTCGCCCGCGCCGGCGGGGGCGGCTCTTGCCGTCCTCGGTCTCGCGGTGGCTGCCGCCGCGTATGGCGTCGACCGGCGGCGTGCGGCCGCCGGCGCGGCGACGCCGGGGCGCCTTGTCGCCGCCCATGTCCCGGCGTCGGAGGAGCACGTTCACCACTGAGGTGGGCCACCGACGAACTCACTTCACCGGGGAAGCGGTGCGGGTGGGTGGGTGCTGGGTTTTTCGCCCCCTCCGCCCCTGCCCGTCCCGTACTTGGGGCTCCGCCCCAGACCCCGCTCCTCAAACGCCGGAGGGGCTGAAAGCAGCTGTCGGCCGTCTGTCGGTGGTTTGTCGGTGGGGGCTGGCAGTTTGGCGGCATGACGCGAATCGACAAGAAGCCCGCAGGCGGCGGTCGCGCCGTCACCGTGCGAGGGCTGGTCAAGCACTACGGCGAGACCAGGGCACTGGACGGGGTGGACCTGGACGTGCATGAGGGCACCGTCCTCGGCGTGCTGGGCCCCAACGGCGCCGGCAAGACCACCCTCGTCCGCTGCCTGTCCACCCTCGTCACGCCGGACTCCGGGCAGGCCACGGTCGCCGGGTACGACGTGCTGAGGCAGCCCCGGCAGCTGCGCCGTGTGATAGGCCTCACCGGCCAGTACGCCTCGGTCGACGAGAAGCTCCCGGGCTGGGAGAACCTGTACATGATCGGGCGGCTGCTCGACCTGTCCCGCAAGGACGCCCGCCGGCGTGCCGACGAACTCCTGGAGCGCTTCTCGCTCACCGAGGCGGCGAAGCGCCCGGCGTCCACGTACTCCGGCGGTATGCGCCGCCGTCTCGACCTGGCCGCCTCCATGATCGGCCACCCGGCCGTGCTGTACCTGGACGAGCCGACGACCGGCCTCGACCCGCGCACCCGCAACGAGGTGTGGCACGAGGTCAAGCGCATGGTCGCCGACGGCGCCACCGTGCTGCTCACCACCCAGTACATGGAGGAGGCCGAGCAGCTGGCCTCCGAGCTGACGGTCGTCGACCGCGGCAAGGTCATCGCGAACGGCCGGATCGACGAACTGAAGGCACGGGTCGGCGGCCGCACGCTGCGGATCCGCCCCGTGGACCCGCTGGAGCTGCGCCCGCTCGCCGCGATGCTCGACGAGCTGGGCCTGACCGGTCTCGCCGCCTCGGCCGTGGACACCGAGACCGGCACCGTGCTCGTGCCGGTCCTCAGCGACGAACAGCTCACCGCCGTCGTCGGCGCGGTCACCGCGCGCGGCATCACCATCGGCTCCATCAACACCGAACTGCCCAGCCTGGACGAGGTGTTCCTGTCCCTCACCGGCCACAAGGCCAGTGTCCCGCAGGACGACACCGCCCCCGCCCCCGCCTACGAGGAGGTCTCCGCATGAGTGCCCGCCCGTCGCCCGCCACCACCCTTCCAAGGAGCGGCTCCGCCGCGCACCTCCCCTCTGTCGCCGAAGCCCCCCTCGCCGCCCAGGGCGACTCCCGTATCTCGCCCCGCGCGCACGCCCGCCACATCGGGGCCCTCGTCCGCCGCAATCTGCTGTGGATCCGCCAGGACCCGGAGTCGGTGTTCGACGCCATCCTGATGCCGATCGTCTTCACCCTGCTGTTCGTGTACGTCTTCGGCGGCTCCATCGGGCAGTCGCTGGGCGGCGGTCAGGACGCCTACGTGCAGTACGTGGTGCCCGGTCTGATGGCGATGACGGCGATGAACATCGCGACGGCCGTGGGCACCGGCTTCAACGAGGACTTCCAGAAGGGGGTGATGGACCGCTTCCGCACCCTGCCGATCGGCCAGGGCTCCGTGCTCTTCGCCAAGATCGTGGTGGAGCTGATGCGGATGCTCGTCGCGACGGCGATCCTCATGGTCGTCGGCGTGCTCGTCGGCTTCGACATCACCAGCTGGCCGGGCCTGTTCGCCTCCGTGGGGCTCTCCGTCCTCTTCGGCTCCGCCCTGATGTGGATCTTCCTGGTCCTCGGGGTGACGATGAAGAACGCCCAGTCCGTGCAGGCGATGGGCTTCCTGGTGCTGATGCCCCTGCAGTTCGGTTCGTCGATCTTCTCGCCGACCGCGACCATGCCCGGCTGGCTGCAGAACTTCACCGACTACAACCCGCTGTCCGCGCTCGCCGACGCCGCGCGCGGTCTGATGGTGGGCGGCCCGGTCGCGCACGACCTGTGGGTGACCCTCGGCTGGACGGCGGGGCTCACGGTGGTCATGGCGCCGATCGCGATCCACAAGTTCCGTACCAAGAGCTGACGTTCGGCGGCCACGGAACGGACGGGCGGCCACGGCCCCCGGTCCGCGTCAGACGAGGGCGGCGGCCTCCTCCCGGGAGAGCCCGCCGCCCTCGGCGTACGCGGCGTCGTACGCCGCATCGTCGAGTACGGCCCGCACGCGCGCCTCGGCCCGCGCGCGTATCTCGTCCTCCGTCGGGCCCTTGTAGTGGCCCGGCGGCAGCAAGTGGTCGGCAGCGCCCAGGAGCCGGGCCGCGTCACGGGCGCGGCGGCCGCCGTCCAGGCCGGTGAGGGCGACGGCGGCGGTGGTCAGATGCGCGGAGGTCATATGCGGCGCGATCATCAGCGTCAGCGGGTCCATGGACAGGGCCATCGCCTCGCGCGCCTTGTCCAGGGCGCTCGGGTACTTCCCCTCCTCCGCGTCCAGCCAGGCCTCCACGCCGATGACGAACCCGTCGAAGACCGCGAAGGTGCTGGCCACGAAGTCCCTGCGCAGCAGCCGCAGCTCCTCACGCGCCTCGGGGATCCGGCCGCTGCGGCCGAGCCACATGGCGAGGAAGAGCCGGGCGGCGGGCATGGCCTCGTTGAGGGCGCCGTGGCCCTCCGCCAGCACCTCGCGGATCATCCGCTCGCCCCGCTCGGGCTCCCCCAGCTCGAAGTACGTACTGCCGAGCCGGACCTTGAGCACCGCCGTCTGGGCGCGGGCGCCCAGCCGTTCGGCATACGTTCGCGCCTCCGCGTAGTCCGCCGCGGCGGCCGCGAAATCGCCCCTGCGCTCATAGGCCTCGCCGCGCGCGGAGAGCGACTCGGCGGCGCCCCAGGCGTCGCCGACCCGGGCGAAGATCTCCAGCGCCTCGTCGGCGTCACGCCTCGCGTCGCCCGCCATGTCGGCGCGGTTGGCGCGGATGTTTGCGCGTATCTGCAGCGCGGCGGCGAGTTCCCACTCGTAGCCGAGCTCGCGGCAGGCGCCGATCGACGTGTCGATGACGTCGCTCACCTGCTCCAGGTCGCCGGTGAGCAGGACGGCGTAAAACCAGAGGCTGCCGGGGCTGCGGCAGGTCTGCGGGAGTCCGGGCCGGTAGGTCGCGCTGATGGCGCGCAGCTTCTCCTTGGCCTGCGGGGTCTGCCAGGCGTCCAAGTCCATGTCCATACAGGCGAGATGGACGAGGTGTACACCGCGCCGGGCCTCTTCGAGGACCTCCGGGCGCATCGGCGGCGGGGCGTCCGTGCACCTCTCGTACAGCGGCTCGGCCTGGCGAAGGGGCGGTGCGAAGGGGTCGGGGCCGAGGGCCATGGCTTCCTGGGACCAGGTACGGGCGTCGATGCGCTGGTCGCGGATCTGCCAGTACCAGGCCAGGGAGAGGACGAGGCAGATGGTCTCCTGCTCGTCGCGTCCGGCGACCGCGTGCCGCAGGGCGGTGCGCAGATTCTCGTACTCGCGTTCAAGGAGCGCGATCGCGGCACCCTGTCCGGGGCCGCGCAGTCCGGGGTCGGTGGTGCGGGCGAGTTCGCGGTAGTACGTGAGGTGGGCGCGCTCGGCGGTGGGGCGGTCGCCGGACTCGTCGAGGTGCTCGCCAGCGTACTCGGCGACGGTCTCCAGGAGCCGGTAGCGCATCTCGTCCTCGCCCGAAGGGGCGGCGACGACAAGGGACTTGTCGACGAGCGAGCCGAGCGCTTCCAGCGCGGCGGGCCCGCAGACCGCCTCGGCGGCGGCGAGGTCGCAGCCGCCCGCGAAGACGGACAGCCGCCGCAGGACGTCCCGTTCGTCCTCGTCGAGCAGGTCCCAGGACCAGTCGACGACGGCGCGCAGGGTCTGCTGCCGGGGCAGGACGGTACGGCTGCCCGAGGTCAGCAGCCGGAAGCGGTCGTCGAGCCGGTCGGCGATCTGCCGGGGGGTGAGCATCCGCAGCCGGGCGGCGGCGAGTTCGATGGCGAGCGGGAGGCCGTCGAGGCGCCGGCAGATCTCGGCCGCCGCGGACGGGTCGTCCTCGACCCGGAAGCCGGGCCGGGCCGCGGCCCCGCGGTCGGCGAGCAGCCGCAGCGCGACGGGCTCCGGCAGCGGCTCCACGGGACGCAGCAACTCCCCCGGTACGCCGAGGGGTTCGCGACTGGTGGCGAGTACGGTCAGTCCCGGACACCGCTCCAGCAACTCCTCGACGAGGTGCGCGGCAGCGTCCACGACGTGCTCGCAGTTGTCGAGGATGAGCAGCATGCGCCGCTTGGCACAGTGCTCGGCGAGCCGGGTGAGCGGGTCGTCGTGCCGGTCGGCCACGGCCCGCATCTCCTCGGCACCGGCACCGCGCAGCACGGTCTCGCGCGCGCCGACGGCCGTCAGCACGGCCTCGGGCACCGCCTTCGGGTCATCCACCGGCGCGAGCTCGGCCAGCCACACCCCGTCCCGCGCCGCATACGCCACGGCCTCCGCCGCCTCCTGCGACAACCGTGTCTTCCCGGCCCCGCCGGGCCCGAGCAACGTCACCAGCCGGGCCGCCGCGAGGTCGCCCCGAATGGTGTCGATATCGGCTTCCCGGCCCACAAAGGAGGTGAGGCGGGCGCGGAGATTGCCGGGGGGTGGGGGTGCGGGGCGGGTACGGGAAAGCCGGGCGGGCCCGGCGTCGGGGGCGGAGGCGGCTCCAACTGGAGGTCCCCCGGCCAGGGCGCCCGCGCGTGCGCCCTGCGGGCCGGCGCGGTGCGCGGCGGCGTTCCCCGCGCCCGCGCCGTACGGCTCTCGGCCAGGCCCCGCCACGGCGGGTCCTTCGCCCGGGGTCAGCAACTCCCCATAGAGGGAACGGAGTTCGGGACCAGGGGCCGAGCCCAGGCGGTCGGACAACAGCGCGCGTACGGACTCGTACGCGGCGAGGGCCTCGGCCGGGCGGCCGGCGGCGCGGAGGGCGCGGAGGCGGAGGGCGTGGAGGGCCTCGTCCAGGGGGTGGAGATCGCAGAGGGCGGTGACTTCAGGGAGGGCCGCCTCGGCCTGGCCGAGGGCGAGGGCCGCGGTGAGGCGGGCGCGGCGGACGTCGAGGCAGCGGGTCTCCCAGCGGGCCGATTCCGCCGTGCGGTCCGGGAGGTCGGCGAGGGCCGGCTCCCGCCACAGGGCCAGCGCGTCGTCGAGGACCGCGGCCGCCTTCGCGGGGTCGCCGTCGGCGAGCGCGCGCGTGCCCTCCCCCGCGAGCCGCTCGAAACGGTGCAGATCGATGTCGTCGGCGCTCGCGGCGAGCCGGTAACCGCCGTCCGCCGACTCCACGGCGTCCGGCCCGAGCGCCCTGCGCAGCCGCCCGACCAGCGCCTGCAGCGCGCCGGGCGCGTCGGCGGGCGGGGCGCCGTCCCACACCTCGTCGACCAGGACGCCCACGGGCACGGTCCGTCCGGCCCGCAACGCGAGCACGGTCAGCAGGGCACGCAGCCGCGCCCCGCCGACCGGGACGGGCGTGCAGTCGGCGCGGAGTGCCTGGGTGGTGCCGAGAATGCGGTAGCGCACGGGGTCCATTGTCTCCGGTGACGTCAGGTGCGGGGGCCCGGCACTTCCGATCGCCCCATCCCCTACCCTCCCCGGAACCAATGCCCGATAGCGAGACGTTTTCGGCGTGAGCCCGGTACGGTCGGGCAGGCCCGAGCACACACGCACCGCCAGCCAGGGAGCGCCATGACCACCGCAGCCGCCCGCCGGAGTGAACGGAGGATCAGTCCCGTCTTCGTCGGGATCGTGGCCGTGATGGCGGTGACCGGCTGGGCGACCTGGAGCGGGTTCGCCGAGGAGCCCGGTGTGGCCGTGTTCCTCTTCGTGACGGCCGGGTGGATCGTCTCCCTCTGTCTGCACGAGTACGCGCACGCGCGCACCGCCCTGCACAGCGGCGACATCTCGATCGGCGCCAAGGGCTACCTGAGCCTCAATCCTCTTGCCTACACGCACGCACTGCTCAGCATCGTGCTGCCCGTGATCTTCGTCATCCTGGGCGGGATCGGTCTGCCGGGCGGCGCGGTCTTCATCGAGCGCGGCCGCATCCAGGGCCGCTGGAAGCACAGCTTGATCTCGGCCGCGGGCCCGCTGACGAACGTGCTCTTCGCCGTCGTCTGCACGGCCCCGTTCTGGCTGCACACCCTGGACGGCGTCCCGGACCCCTTCCGATACGCTCTGGCGTTCCTCGCGCTGCTCCAGGTCACGGCCGCGATCCTGAACTTCCTGCCGGTCCCGGGCCTGGACGGCTACGGCGTGATCGAGCCCTGGCTGTCGTACAACATCCGCCGCCAGGTGGAGCCGTTCGCCCCCTTCGGCCTGCTCGCGGTGTTCGCGGTGCTGTGGATCCCGTCGGTCAACAGCGCGTTCTTCGAGGCGATCTACTCGGTCCTGGGCGCCCTGGGCATCGACGACGCGCAGCGTTACTGCGGCCAGGACCTCTACCGCTTCTGGGACGGCGTCGACGAGTACTGCACGCTCAGCCGCTGACGGAGTCGCCCCGGGCCTTGCCCTTCCGCGCGTAGTACCACGTCATGTTGGACGACACACCCGCCAGCAGCACCCACACGATCCCCAGCCAGCTGCCCTGCGCGAAGGAGACCACGGCCGCGGCGACGGAGAGGATGCAGACGGTGAGGGCGTAGAGGGCGAGGCGGGGCATGGGGGGCTGGCTCCTGACAGACGGACGGATCGCTGGTGCTACGGCGTCCAGTGTCCCTCATGCCCGTACGGCGCCCGCGCCTCGGTGCACCCCACGCCCGTACGGCGCCCGCGCCTCGGTGCACCCCACGCCCGTCCGGCGCCAGCGCCTCGGTGCACCCCACGCCCGTACGCCGCTATACGTCCGTCACCCGCAGGCCCGCGTGCGCCTTGTAGCGCCGGTTCACGGAGATCAGGTTGGCGACCAGGGACTCGACCTGGTGGGCGTTGCGCAGGCGGCCGGAGAAGATGCCGCGCATGCCGGGGATGCGGCCGGCGAGGGCCTGGACCATCTCGACGTCGGCGCGCTCCTCGCCGAGGACCATCACATCGGTGTCGATCTCCTCGATCACCGGGTCCTGGAGGAGGACGGCGGAGAGGTGGTGGAAGGCGGCGGTGACGCGGGAGTCGGGCAGCAGGGCGGCGGCCTGTTCGGCGGCGCTGCCCTCCTCCGGCTTCAGCGCGTACGCGCCCTTCTTGTCGAAGCCGAGCGGGTTGACGCAGTCGACGACGAGCTTGCCGGCCAGTTCCCCGCGCAGGGATTCGAGGGTCTTGCCGTGGCCCTCCCACGGCACGGCGACGATCACGATGTCGCTGCGCCGCGCGCACTCGGCGTTGTCGGCGCCCTCGACGCCGTGCCCGAGCTCCGCGGCGGCGGCCTGTGCGCGTTCGGTGGCGCGGGAGCCGATGATCACCTTCTGTCCGGCCCTGGCGAGCCGGTAGGCGAGGCCCTTGCCCTGGGGGCCGGTGCCGCCGAGCACGCCGACGACGAGCCCGGACACGTCGGGCAGGTCCCAGGGGTCCTTGGCGGGGGCCTTCTCTGCGCTGGTGGCGGAGGCGCTGTCACTAGTGGTCATGGCCCGACTTTACGTGCGCGGGATCGCGCCCGCGGGCTCAGGTGAGGGCGGTCACGGGAATGCGGCGGAAGGTGATCGTCTCGTACGCGCCGAAGTCGCCCGTCTCGTAGAGGAGGCCGACGGTCGACGCGTCGACGCGTACGAGATCGGAGTACGCGGCGGGCAGCCCGTCCAGGGTGTACGCCGTGCGCCAGGTGGTGCCGCCGTCCGCGCTGGCGCGCACGGTCATCAGGGCGCGAAAGCCGGGGTCGGCGGGGCCCGAGTACAGGAGCAGGTCGGGGTCGCGGAGCTGGAGCAGGCTGCCCTGGACGACGGGGGTGACGAGCCCGGCCTGCGGGCGGAAGGGCTTCACCAGGGTCTTTCCCCCGTCCTTGGAGTGGGCGTCGGCGCGGTTGCCCGGGGACGGGGAGTCGTTGCGGGAGTTGAAGTAGACGCGTCCGTCGGGGAGTTCGGCGGCGGTCGTCTCATTGGCGTTGATGTAGTTGTCGGGGTTCTGGTCGATGTAGCCGAGGTACCAGGT
Source organism: Streptomyces dengpaensis (assembly GCF_002946835.1). Classification (NCBI taxonomy): domain Bacteria; kingdom Bacillati; phylum Actinomycetota; class Actinomycetes; order Kitasatosporales; family Streptomycetaceae; genus Streptomyces; species Streptomyces dengpaensis. Next base: position 6,269,269 of record NZ_CP026652.1, on the reverse strand, counting down.
CTCGCCACGGTCGTCGCTGAGCAGGCAGTGGCCGCTGTTGTACTTCGCTTCGGTGCCGTTGTCCGTGCCGGTGGGCGGCACGGTGTGGTTGCCGGGGACGACGACCCGGCCGGTGCCGAGCTGGATGGCGTGCCCGGGCGTGGTGGCGTACCACCGCCAACTCGTCTTCTTCACCTGCCCGGTGATCTCCCTCGGGCTCGACCAGGTGACCCCGTCGTCGTCGCTGTGCCGCACCCAGACGCGCCGCCCGTCGGCCGCCGTCACCTTGCCGCGCCGGATGGCGTCCTCGCTCGCGGTGGCCGCGTTGCGGACGTGTACGAGCAGGACGCGGCCGGTGTCGAGGACGACGGGCGCCGGGTTGCCCGCGAGGTTGTCGCCGTTCTTGGCGACGGCCTGGAGCGGGCCCCAGGTACGGCCGCCGTCCGTCGAACGCTTCAGCACGATGTCGATGTTGCCGTGGTCCTGCGCGGAGCCGACGCGCCCCTCGCAGAAGGCGAGAAGCGTGGCGGCGCGGGTGACGACGACCGCGGGGATGCGGAAGCTGGCGTAGCCTTCGCGGCCTGCTCGGAACGGCGTGCTCGTCTCTGCCATAGGGGGCTCCTGGGGGCGTCGGAGACGCATCGGGAAGGACTTCTTGAGCGCTTCTCGTGTGGCCGGTGATGCGTGCCTCTGCCCAGCTTGGGCGAATTCGTGGTGAACTCCGGGTCACGAGTGGCAGGTTGGGGCAGGATGCGTGCGCATGGATGCCGTACGGGTCGCGTTGTTGCGCGAAGTGCTCGCCGGGACGGAGTGGTTGGGGGCCACACGGCGGTTCGCGGGGGCGTTGCGCGGGTCCGTGGTGTCGTACGGGGGCGGGTTGCTGCTGGTGGGGACCGAGGAGTATGAGCCCTGGCATCTCGCGGCACACCTGGTGGACGAGGCGGCGTGGTCGGGGACGCCGGAGCTGTCGCCGACGCTGGTGCGGCACGCCGCGCGGGACTCCGATCCGGCCCACCTGACGGTGGGGCTCGGGCGCATCGAGGCGGCGCGGCGCGGAGAGACGTTGCTCGTGGTGTCGTCGGCCTCGCCGGGCGACGCGCTGCTGGAGCGGGTCCATGACGCGCGGCGGGCCGGGGCGACGGTGCTGGCGCTTTCCGCGGGGGACCGGGAGCTGGGGGCTCTGGCCCACGAGGCGCTTGCCGTGCCGGCCGATCCCGAGCTCGATCTCGACACCGTGCAGCATCTTGTCAGTGCGGCGGCCGGGGAGAACGCGTTGCCGGCTCCGCGGGGGCGGCGGCGGTTCCGGGACCGGTTGTCCCGGCTCGCGGATCAGCTGACGGATCCGCCGTCGGCGCGGTGGTAGCCACCGGGGGCCGATGGCCGCTCTCGCCGCCTGTGCCCGGCCTGGCGGCCGGGCTGCATTCCCCGCCCGCGCACCGCCCGTGACTGTTACCTGGCAAGTACGGGTCTCCCGTGGGGGTGATCGCCGTCGGCGGCTGCCGGCCGTCGAGCGGCGCGGCCCGCCCCAGCCCCTCTCAGTCGTCCTTGGGCCCCGGCTCCGTCCCGGACCCGTCATGCCACCTGGGGTCCGTTTCCCACTCGAGGTTCCGCTCGCGGGCGATGTCCATCGCGCGCTGCGCCTCCTGGCGGGAGGCGTACGGGCCGAAGCGGTCCTTGCCCGGGCAGTCGGGGCCTTCCTCGACCTTCTTGTGCTCCAGGCAGTAGTACCACTCGCCGGGCTTGCCGACGGTTCGCTTCTTGAAGAGGGCCATGGACGGCTCCTTTCGCCACAGACATGGTCCCCCACGCCCGCTGGTTAGACTCGCTGACATGTCTGGCCAGTCGCTGCTCGTACCAGGGGAGCTCTCTCCCACCCGTACCGTCCCGGGAAACATCCGGCGTCCCGAGTACGTGGGCAAGCCCGCGCCCACGCCGTACACCGGCCCCGAGGTGCAGACGCCCGAGACGATCGAGGCGATGCGGACCGCCGGGCGGATCGCCGCTCAGGCGATGGCCGAGGCCGCCAAGCTCATCGCGCCGGGAGTGACGACGGACGAGCTGGACCAGGTGGCGCACGACTATATGTGCGACCACGGCGCCTACCCCTCGACTCTCGGCTACCGCGGTTTCCCCAAGTCGCTGTGCTCCTCCGTCAACGAGGTCATCTGCCACGGCATCCCGGACTCCACGGTCCTGCGGGACGGCGACATCGTCAACCTGGACGTGACGGCGTACATCGGCGGGGTGCACGGCGACAACAACGCGACCTACCTGGTCGGTGACGTGGACGAGGAGAGCCGGCTGCTCGTCGAGCGGACCCGCGAGTCCCTCAACCGCGCCATCAAGGCGGTCAAGCCCGGCCGCCAGATCAACATCATCGGGCGCGTCATCGAGTCGTACGCCAAGCGCTTCGGCTACGGGGTCGTGCGGGACTTCACCGGGCACGGGATCAACTCCTCCTTCCACTCCGGGCTGATCATTCCGCACTACGACAGCCCGCACGCGACGACCGTCATCCAGCCGGGGATGACCTTCACCATCGAGCCCATGCTCACGCTCGGTACGCACGAGTACGACATGTGGGACGACGGCTGGACCGTCGTGACGAAGGACCGGAAGCGTACGGCTCAGTTCGAGCACACGCTCGTGGTCACGGACACCGGGGCGGAGATCCTCACCCTGCCGTAGGCCATCGCCCGGCACTCCTGCCGAAAGCCATCGCCTGGCCCCCTGCAGTAAGCCACGAGCCGGGCCCCGTCCCCGCCTCTTCAGCCCGCCCTGTCCACAGGGCGGGCTTTGGCATGTGGGCCTGATCAGGAATCCGGGTACGCTTTTACCGACAGAATGTCGGCAAGTGGTTGACCCTAACCATAGAAGATGCGATCAACGCTCGTCCTCTTCGGCACCGGAGGCCTCATGAACGCGACGGACACGACGGACATGTCGAGCACCGCCTTCTCGACCCTCATCCGCACCGCGTCGCACGAGCAGCACACCGAGGCCGAGACCTCGACATTCATGAGCGACCTGCTCGGCGGCCGGCTCGGCGTCGACGCGTACGCGCGCTACACCGAGCAACTGTGGTTCGTGTACGAGGCGCTGGAGGCGGACGTCGAGCGCCTGGCGGACGATCCGGTGGCCGGGCCCTTCCTCCGGCCCGAGCTGCTGCGCCGCACCGCCCTCGCGCGCGACCTGGCCCACCTCCGGGGCCCCGGCTGGCGCGCGACGCTCACCGCGCTGCCCGCGACCCAGGCGTACGCCGCCCGCGTCGCTGAGTGCGCCCGGCGGTGGCCCGCCGGATATGTCGCCCACCACTACACCCGCTACCTCGGCGACCTCTCCGGCGGCCAGATCATCCGCGGCAAGGCGGAGCAGACCTGGGGCTTCGCCCGCAAGGGCGACGGCGTCCGCTTCTACGTCTTCGAGGACATCTCCAACCCGGCCGCGTTCAAGCGGAGTTACCGCGAACTGCTGGACGGGGTCCGCGCCGACGACCTGGAGAGAAAGCGCATCATCGCGGAATGCAAGCGGGCGTTCGCCCTGAACACCGGTGTCTTCCGTGCCCTCGGGGAAGAGTTCCCCCTGTCCGCGTGACCGTCTCGGGGCTCTGCCCCGGACCCCGCTCCTCACACGCCGGAGGGGCTTGATCCGGCCCTCTCACCGCTCCAGCCGCACCCGACCCCCCACCTCAACCCAACCCCCCGGCTGCGGCGCCGTGAGCATCTGCGACCCGACCCCCTGGACGATGTTCAGCGCACGGCCCAACTGCTGGGTCAGCAGCAGCGCCGCCGCCCCGGTGGCCTCGTCCTCGTCGATTCCGTCGTCCCGCCCGGGAAACGCGCGGGCCCGTACCCGCCCGGCCGCCTCGTCCTCCCAGGCCCAGGCGTAGACCCTCCCCCACTGCCCGAAAGGCGTGGGAGGTGCCCCCACACCCGGCGCCTGCACGGGCAGCGCGTCGATCTCGGCGGCGGAACCGTACTGCCGCAGCGTGCGCGGCGGCGCCCACTCCGCCCGCGCCTCGATCCAGCTGAACTCGCCGTCCAGCCGTACGCCGATCACCCCGGCAGGTGTGACCAGTTCGGGCACGTCGAGCAGCCAGCCCACCCCGACGCACGGATGCCCGGCGAACGGCAGCCGCAGCGTGGGCGTGTAGATGTCGATGACCCCACGCTCGGGGTCGTCGACGAACACGGTCTCGCTGAAGCCGAGCTTCGCGGCGAACGCCTGCCGTTCCTCGCGCTCCGGCATCACCGAGCCCTCGCGCACTACAGCGAGCTCATTGCCATACCCGCCGCCGGGTCCGCAGAAGACCCGCAGCACGTCGTAGTTACTCACTCCAGCATTCAAACACCACCCGCGCCGCGAGACCGTCCCAGGCCGCGGGACCGCCCGGGCAGGGGCCAGGAGCGGATGAGCCGGCCTTCGGGCCGGCGACGCAGGCCCGGTCGTGCCCGCGCCCGCCAACCACCGTGATCGGCCCGTGCACTTACACCGTCCATGAGAGCTGAATCACCGCACACGCGAGGTACTACACAGGTAAGCCTCAGTTAAGTTAGGGGAGCCTATCCACGACTGCGTGATCCCTCACGCGATTGTTCGCCACTCCTGGAGCCCGCATGCGCGCCGTCAGACTCTCCGTCGTCACCGCCGCCGCCACCGTGGCGGCTTTGACCGCTGTCACCGGCTGCACCGAGAAAGGCAGTTCGGGGGACGGCGACGGCGTGATCACCGTGACCGCGACGGACGACAAGTGCGAGGTGTCCAAGACGGAGGTGGCCGCCGGGAGCGTCGAGCTGGCCGTCGAGAACAAGGGCTCCAAGGTCACCGAGGTCTACATCCTCTTCCCGGACGACCGGGTCGTCACCGAGCGCGAGAACATCGGCCCCGGCACCAAGCAGCGGGTCACCGCCGAGGTGAAGGCCGGCGATTACCAGATCGCCTGCAAGCCGGGTATGAAGGGCAAGGGCATCCGCCAGGACATCAAGGTCACCGGCGGCTCAACCGCCCAGCGCGACCCGCGCCTGGACAAGGCCGTGGCCGCGTACCGCGAGTACGCGCAGACGCAGGCCGACGAGACGCTGCCCAAGGTCGAGACCTTCGTCAAGGCGGTCAAGGACGGCGACATGGAGGCCGCGAAGGCGGCGTACGCGCCCTCCCGCATCGGCTGGGAGCGCACCGAGCCGGTCGCCGAGTCCTTCGGTGACATCGACCCGAAGGTCGACCTGCGCGAGGACGGTCTGGAGGACGGCCAGGACCTCGAGAAGGACTGGACCGGCTGGCACCGCCTCGAACGCTCGCTGTGGAAGGACAAGAAGCTCACGGACCGGGACAAGGAGCTCGCCGACCAGCTGGTGAAGGACCTCGCGGACTGGCAGAACCGGGTCGGCAAGGCCGAGATCACCCCGACCTCCATGGCCAACGGCGCCAAGGAGCTCCTCGACGAGGTCGCCACCGGCAAGGTCACCGGCGAGGAGGAGCGCTACTCGCACACGGACCTGGTCGACTTCAAGGCCAACGTCGAGGGCGCCGAGACGTCGTACGAACTCCTCAAGCCGGTTGCCCAGGAGAACGACGCGGCGCTCACCACCGAGCTGGACAAGCAGTTCGCCGCGCTGAACACGCTGCTCGACAAGTACCGCGCGGACAACACCTCCTACGACTTCACCTCGTACGACAAGGTCGGCGAGGCCGACCGCAAGGAGCTGTCGGACGCGGTCAACGCGCTCGCCGAGCCCCTGTCCAAGCTCGCCGCCGCCGTTGTGAAGTAAGGGGCACCCTCATGACGGACACTTCGAAATCCCAGGCCCCGTCCCGGCGTTCACTGATCGGCTGGGGCGGTGCCGGGCTCGCGCTCGGCGCCGCAGCGGCCGGCGGCGCCGTGGCGATGGCCCGCACCGGCAACGACGTGGACCCGACCGCCGCCGAGACGGGCGCCCCGGTGGAATTCCACGGCGCGCACCAGGCGGGCATCGCCACGCCCGTGCAGGACCGGCTGCACTTCGCCGCGTTCGACGTGGAGACCGACGACCGCGCCGAGTTCGTGCGGATGCTGAAGGACTGGACGGTGGCCGCACGGCGGATGACCGCCGGACAACCGGTCGGCGAGGGCGCGTACGGCGGCCTGGCGGAGGCGCCGCCGGACGACACCGGTGAGGCACTGGGCCTCAAGCCGTCCCGGCTGACGCTGACGATCGGCTTCGGCCCGTCGCTGTTCGAGAAGTTCGGGCTGGCGGACATGCGTCCGGAGGCGCTCGTCGACCTGCCGAAGTTCTCCGGCGACAACCTCGACAAGAACCGCAGCGGCGGCGACCTGTGCATCCAGGCCTGCGCGGACGACCCGCAGGTCGCCGTGCACGCCATCCGCAACCTCGCCCGCATCGGCTTCGGCAAGGTCGTCATCCGCTGGTCGCAGCTCGGCTTCGGCAAGACGTCGTCGACGACGCCGGAGGCACAGACCCCGCGCAACCTCATGGGCTTCAAGGACGGCACCCGCAACATCGCGGGCACCGAGACCGACCGGTTGAAGAAGTTCGTCTGGGTGGACGAGAAGGATGTCGACGAGAAGTCAGCCTGGATGACCGGGGGCTCGTATCTCGTCGCCCGCCGCATCCGGATGCACATCGAGACGTGGGACCGTACCTCGCTGCAGGAACAGGAGGACATCTTCGGCCGCGACAAGGGCGAAGGCGCCCCGGTCGGCAAGGCGAAGGAGCGCGACGAGCCGTTCCTGAAGGCGATGAAGCCCGAGGCGCACGTCCGGCTCGCGCACCCCGACACCAACGACGGGGCGACGATCCTGCGCCGCGGCTACTCCTTCACCGACGGCACCGACGGCCTCGGCCGCCTGGACGCGGGCCTGTTCTTCCTCGCCTACCAGCGGGACGTCCGCAAGGGCTTCATCCCCATCCAGCGCAGCCTGGCGATCGACGTCCTCAACGAGTACATCCAGCACGTGGGTTCGGCGATCTTCGCAATCCCGCCCGGCGTCCGCGACAAGGACGACTGGTGGGGCCGGACGCTGTTCTCCAGGGAGGCGTAGCCCGTGTTCTCCAACTATCTGATCGGTCTGCGCGAGGGCCTGGAGGCCAGCCTCATCGTCTGCATCCTGATCGCCTACCTGGTGAAGACGGACCGCAAAGACGCGTTGCAGCCGGTCTGGGCCGGCATCGGTGTCGCGGTCGCCCTCGCCCTGGGCTTCGGCTGCGCGCTCGAATTCGGCTCCCAGGAGCTGACGTTCGAGGCGCAGGAGGCGCTGGGCGGCAGCCTGTCGATCCTCGCCGTGGTCCTGGTCACGTGGATGGTGTTCTGGATGCGGCGCACCGCCCGGCACCTGAAGTCCGAACTGCACGGCAAGCTCGACGCTGCCCTGGCGATGGGCACGGGCGCACTGGTCGCGACGGCCTTCCTGGCGGTGGGCCGCGAGGGCCTGGAGACCGCGCTGTTCGTGTGGGCGTCGGTGCACGCGGCCGGCGACGGGACACCGCGCCCGCTGATCGGCGTCGGCCTGGGCCTGGCCACCGCGGTGTTGATCGGCTGGCTGTTCTACCGGGGCGCGTTGAAGATCAACCTCGCCAAGTTCTTCACCTGGACCGGCGCCATGCTGGTCGTGGTCGCGGCGGGCGTCCTGGCGTACGGCTTCCACGACCTCCAGGAGGCCGACTGGCTGCCCGGCCTGAACAACCTGGCCTTCGACATCAGCGGCACGATCCCGCCGGACAGTTGGTACGGCACCCTCCTGAAGGGCGTCTTCAACTTCCAGCCGGATCCGACGGTCCTCCAGGTCACGGTGTGGGCTCTGTACATGATCCCGGTACTCGCGCTGTTCTTCGCCCCGGTAGGGTTCGCCTCCGGGAAGGGGAAGGTGAAGGTAGCCGATGAGCAGGGATCGCAGCCTTCGAAGGCTTCGCACTCTTCGAGGGATTGACCGGATCGCACTCGCAGCGGCCTCGGTGACCGCTTTGTCGTTGACGGCGAGCGGCTGCGTGGTGGTGCACGGCGAGCGGGAGGTCGTACCGACGGCGACACGGGCCGAAGCCGCCCGCGCGCTCAAGGACTTCACCACCGCGTACAACCAGGCGGACAAGGAGTACGACCGTTCGCTGGACGCGGACCGGGTCACCGGGCCGCTCGCGGACATCGACGGAGCCAAGCTCAAGGCCGGGCGCAAGAACCACCCGGAGGGCAACCCGGCGCATGCGCCGCTGAAGTTCACCGACTCCAAGTTCGTGATACCCGCGAAGGCGGCCTGGCCGCGCTGGTTCGTGGCCGACACTGCGGCCAACAAGGGCCTGGCGACCAGCCGTTGGCTGCTCGTGTTCACCCGCGCCAGTGCGAACGACGTCTGGCAGGTCTCGTATCTGACCGTCCTCTCCGCCGACGAGGTACCGGCGTTCAAGACGGACGACGAAGGCTGGGCCGAGCCGGTCACGCCGGACGACGCGGCGCTCGCGATCGAGCCGGAGAAGCTGAGCCAGTCGTACACGACGTATCTGAAGGCCGGCGGTGACGCCTTCGCCACGGGCGCCCACACCTCGCAGTGGCGGGACCAGCGCAAGAAGTTCGCCAGCAAGCCCGGGCTCGCCCGGCAGTACATCGACGAGCCGCTGACCTCGGGCGACTACGCCCCGGTGGGCCTGCGCACGACGGACGGCGGGGCGCTGGTGTTCTTCACCACGCACCGCTACGAGAAGCAGACCGCCGCCGCGGGCGCCGAGATCCCCACCCCCTCGCCGGAGGTCCAGGCCCTGACCACCGGCGAGATCAAGCAGTCGCTGACCCTGGAGTTCATCTCCAACCAGGCGGCCCTGGACCCGGCGAAGGGCGCCCAGGACGGGGTGTCGATCCTCGGCCGTATCGAGGGGCTGACGGGCGCGAAGGGCGAGTAGCGGCCTGGCCCCACCGGGCCAGGCCTGGCGGTCAGCCCCGGTGGGGCCAGGCCGCCAGCTGGTCCGGATCGTGTTCACCCGCGTAACGGGCGCACGCATCGGTCAGGTTCTCCAGGAGGGTGAGCGGATCCGGCAGGGGATGCTCGGGTCCCCGTACCCAGTCGACCGTGAGGTCACCGGGGAGCTGGGCCGGCGGGACGAGCACGTACGAGCCGCGGCAGTGCCAGCGGAAGCCGGGGTGCTCGTCCATCGTCTCGGGGTGGCAGTCCAGCTCGCAGGGCCACCACTCGTCCTCGTCCTCCGGCGTACCACGCGTGAGCGTGAAGAAGAGCATGCGTCCGTCGCCGCTCTCGGCGACGGGCCCGACCTCGATGCCGGCGGCGAGCATCCGCTCCAGCGCATCGCGCCCGGCCTCCAGCGGCACGTCGAGGACATCGTGGACCATGCCGGTCGCGGTGATGAAATTGGCCTTCGGCTGGCTTCGGGCCCAGCGCTCGATCTGCGCGCGGTCGGTCGTGGACTGCGTCTGCCAGGCGAAGGAGACGGGGTGGCGCGCGGGGGTGGGGCAGCCGATGCGGTCACAGGAGCACCGGTAGCCGGAGGGGTACGCGGCCTGCGCGAGCGGCAGCCCCGCTGCGGCGGCGGCGAGCAGCAGGGCCTCACGCCCGCCGTCGGCAGTCTCCGCAGGAGCCTTCGGCCGGCGCCCACGCAGCCACTGGGAGATCCTGCCCTGCGCGCCGGAGCGGCGGTCGAACTCTGCGCTCATCTAACCCCTCGCCTCGCCGTGTGCCGAACAAGCCCTCTACAAGCCTCAAGTCGCAAGCCTCTGCAGGCCTCTGTAAGCCGGCTGGCCGTGCGGCTGCAACAAGCCTTCTGCAAGCCATCTACAGGCCATCGACACGCTCTATGGTCCCACCATCCTGCGCTCCGGGTGGCCAGAGCCCACATCCGGGGTGGGTGGGGTGATGTGTTCCGCGGACCCGGATCAGGTGTTTTTCTCCGCTTTGGCAGGATTTAACCCCTTACCTTGGTCGCCATGCTCACACGGACTGCGCTCATGGGTCTGGCCGGTCTCGCCTCGCTCACCCTCACCGGACACGGCGGCGCACCACCCCCGCCGGAGTGGGGCCCCGGGCCGCTGACGGTGGACTCCCTCCCCCGCGTCGTCCACGTCGCCCACCGCGGCGGCGCCCTGGAAGTCCCCGAGAACAGCATGTCGGGCCTGATGGCGGCGTACGTGCGCGGTACGGCACAGGTGCTCGACGCCGACACCCGGCTGCTGGGCGACGGGACGGTGGTGGTGATGCACGACGCGACGCTGAACCGGACGACCACCACACGCGGCGCGGTACGGGAGCTGGGCGCGCGGGACTGGCAGCGGGTCCGCCTGCGCCCCTCGGCCGCGCTCCCGGGCGACTGGCGCTCCGAGCGGCCGCCCACGGTGGCCGAGGTGCTCGACCGCTTCGGCGGCCGGGTCGTGCTGACGCTGGAGGCGAAGGACTCCGACAGTCTGCCCGCACTCGCCGCGATGATCCGCGCCCGCGGACTGACCCGGTCGGTGTTCGTGAACTCCAACGATCCGGAGGTGGCCCGGCGCGTCCACCGTCTGGGCCTGCTCAGCCAGCTGTGGCGCTCGGCCGCCCAGCTGCGTACCGACCGGCCCGAGCGCTGGGCGTCCTTCGTCGACCTGCTCGACGTCGACCACAAGGCGCGTGACGCGGATCTCGTACGGGCCGTGCGCTCCGGCATCCCGCGCGTGTGGGCGCACACCGTGGTCACTCCGGCCCAGCGGGACCGGGCGCTGGCGCTGGGGTGCGACGGGATCATCACGGACGCGCCGGGGCGGGTGTGGGGCGCGCCTGGCGGGTCGTCCGGGGGCTTGCCTCAGCGCGGGGCGAGGCCGTAGAGGGCGTAGTCGACGAGGGTGTCCGTGTACGCGTACGAGATCGGGCCCGTGCGCTGCAGCCAGCGCTGGGCGAGCGGCGACACGAACAGCTCCAGGGCGATGCGGGGGTCGATGTCCCGGCGTACCTCGCCCGTGTCCTGCGCGGCGCGCAGCCGCTGCACGTACAGCTGGAGCTGGGGTTCGAGGAGCTTGCTCACGAACTCCGCGCCGAGCCGCTCGTTGACGACTCCCTCGGCGGCCAAGGCCCGCGACGGAACCTCAAACCTGGGGTCCACGAGCTCGTCCACGGTGGCGCGCAGCACCATCTTGAGGTCGGCGGCCAGATCCCCCGTGTCCGGGATCGCGTACGACTCCTGCCCCGCCGCCTGCGCGGCCTGGTCACCCAGGTCCATAAAGGCGTCCATCAGGACGTCCGCCTTCGACGACCACCAGCGGTAGATCGTCTGCTTGCCGACTCCGGCACGGGCCGCGATGCCCTCGATGGTCGTCTTGGAGTAGCCAGCCTCGCCGACGAGGGCCAGGGCGGCGGCGTAGATCGCCTGCCGGGATTTCTCGCTTCGCCGGGAGGCGTCGGGGGTGGGCTTGGGCTTCTGGGGCATGGGGCGAAACTATCAGGGGGACGATACGGTGCGTCTCGCCGAGGTCGGGGGCTAGTCGTCCTGGGACGGCGGCGGCCAGGCGTCGCCCCAGTCCGCGTCGCGGGCCTCCCGGTAGAGAGCCCCGTGCCGCTTGGTCACCGTCGCGCGGTGCAGGGACTCGTCCGGGCCGCACAGGTCCAGGAGTACCTGGCCCTTGCGGATCTGCGGCTTGCGTACGACGCGGGAGGGGGCCGGGACCGGCGGGAAACGGGTGGCCGCGACGTAGCTGAACTTCTCGTCCTCGTACGGCAGGGAGCCGCCCTTGACCTGGCGGTGGAGGGAGGAGCGGGCGACCCTGGCCGAGAAGTGGCACCAGTCCTCGCCGGGGACGATGGGGCAGGCCGCGCTGTGCGGGCAGGGGGCGGCGACGTGGAAACCGGCGCGGATCAGGCGGTCGCGGGCCTCGATGACGCGGGTGTAGCCCTCGGGGGTGCCCGGCTCGATGATCACGACGGCCTGGGCGGCGGCTGCGGCGGCGTCCACGACGGAGGCGCGGTCGGCGTCGGTGAGCTCGCCGAGGACGTAGGACACGGTGACGAGATCGGCGCTCTCGATGGTGAGCGCTGCTCCGATACGAGAGCGGTGCCACTCGGCGGCCTTCAACTCCGGGTTCGCCGCGGCGATTTCCCGGCCCAGTGCGAGCGCGGGCCCGGCCCAGTCGAGGACCGTCACCGGGCGGGTGCCCTCCCACGTCGCGTTCACCGCCCAGGTGGCCGCGCCCGTGCCGCCGCCGACGTCCACGTGGCTGCCGGGCGCCCATCCGGGCACCGCGTCCGCGAACGCGTCCAGCGCCGTGCGTACCGCTTCGAACGTCGCGGGCATGCGGTACGCGGCGTACGCGACCACGTCCGCGCGGTCGCGGAGGATCGGGGTGTGGGTGGGGGTGGCGCCCCGGTAGTTCGCGATCAGGCGCTCGACCGCCTGCGTGGCCGCCTTCGGCGGGAGGCCGTCCAGGAGGGTGGCGAGGGCGGTGCGCAGGGTGTCGGCGGGGGTGGCGGGGGCGTTCACCCGCCGATTCTACGTTCGCGGAGGCGGGCCTCCCGCGCGTCGCGCACCCGGCCCCGGCGCCGGCCTCCGAGCGGTTTTTCGCCCCCTCCGCCCCTGCACGTCCCGTACCTGGGGCATTCCAGCCCGTCCGGCGTTTGAGGACGAGCCCGAAGCGCGATGCGGGGGTTTGGGGGCGGCAGTCCCCAAGGACGATGGGGGTCCCCCCGCTCTGGGGGTACCTCCCAGGCCCTTAAGGCACTGGGGGAGAAGCCGAGAGTGGGGGAGGGCAGGGGCGGAGGGGGCGAAAAAACCCTCTCAAGTCCCCCGCACCGCCCGAGCCAGCCGCGTCCCCGCCGCCGCCCGCGGCCCGTTGTCCGGCGGGCGGCGACGGGGATGGACCGTGTTCGCCAGCAACACCAGGAAGGTGTCGGTCGAAGGATCCAGGACCAGCGACGTCCCCGTGAAACCCGTATGGCCCGCGGCACCCCGCCCCGCGAGGGCGCCCATGAACCACCCCTGGTCGAGGGCGAAGCCGAGACCAGGCGGGGTGAGGATGAGATCGACGAAGTCGGGACCGAGGATGCGGGCGGGTCCGTAGGAGCCGCCGGCCAGCAGCGTGCGGCAGAAGACCGCAAGGTCACGGGCGGTCGAGAAGAGCCCCGCATGCCCCGCCACCCCACCAAGCACCCACGCGTTCTCGTCGTGCACCACCCCCCGCAGCATCCCCCGGTGGACCTTGGCCCACGGCCGCCGCTGGTCCTCCGTCGCCGCCGCACCCGGGCAGGGACCGAAGCCCGTGGACGTCATGCCGAGCGGCCGCGTGATGCAGTCCCTGACGAGGATGTCGAGCGCGCGGCCGGTGACGCGTTCCAGGACGTATTGGAGGAGGAGCAGGTTCAGGTCCGAGTACACGTACACGCCCGGCGCAGACGACGGGGCCTCGGCCCGCAGCATCGCCAGCCGCGCCTCGTCGTCCGGGCAGTCGTACAAGGGGAGTTCGGGGCGCAGCCCCGAGGTGTGCGTGAGCAGTTGCCGTACGGTGATGCCGTGCTCGGCGGCCGCACGGAAATCGGGCAGGTACACGCCCACCCGCGCGTCGATGCCCAGCGTGCCGCGCTCCAGTTGCTGCACGGCGGCGACCGCCGTGAACAGCTTGGTGAGGGAGGCCAGGTCGAAGGGCGTGTGCACGCTCATCGGCACCCGCGCCCCCGGCGGCAACTCGACCCCCGTGTCCGTCTCCTCGTCGTACGCCGCATAGCGCACCGCCCACCCCGCCGCCTCCTCGACGGCGATGACCGGGCCGCGCCCCGCGACCAGCGCCACGCCCGCCGCCCACGGGTCGGCCCCGCGCGTGAGGGCGCGCACCTCCCGTACGAGGTGGCGCAGTTCGTCGGGGTCGAGCCCGGCCCGTTCCGGTGTGTCGATGCGCAGTCTCGGTGCGCTCAGCTGCCCGCCGCCTTTCCGTCCGATGCGCGTCCCGTCTGCCAGGGGCGGCAGAGTCCCACGAAGCAGGCGACGGCCACCAGTACCGCGGCCAGTTGGACGATCGCCATCGGAACGGCGGTGTGCTCCCCGGCGATGCCGACGAGGGGTGAGGCGATCGCGCCGATGAGGAAGGAGGAGGTGCCCAGGAGCGCCGACGCGGAACCGGCGGCGTACCGGACGCGCATGAGGGCGAGCGCCTGGGTGTTGGGCAGGGCGATGCCCATCGCGGACATCAGCACGAACAGGGCCGCGGCAACCGGCACAAGGCCGGCCTCGCCGAACACGCCGGAGGTCATCAGCAGCAGCGCGGTCGCGGCGAAGGCGACCACAGCGAGACCGACGGCGAGGACCTTGTCGAGGCCGACCCGGCCGACCAGGACCTTGCCGTTGATCTGGCCGACGGTCACCAGTCCGACGGAGTTGAGACCGAAGAGCAGGCTGAACGTCTGCGGGGAGGCGCCGTAGATCTCCTGCACCACGAACGGCGACGCCGAGATGTACGCGAACAGCGCCGCGAAGGTGAACCCGCCCGCCAGCATGTAGCCGGCGAAGACCCGGTCGGCGAGCAGTCCGCGCAGGGAGCGGAGCGCCTCGCCCACGCCGCCGCCGTGCCGGTCGGCCGGCGCGAGGGTCTCCGGCAGCCGGAACCAGACGAGGGCCGTCAGCGCGACGCCGACCGCCGTGAGGACCACGAACACGCCCCGCCAGTCGGTGACGCGCAGGATCTGGCCGCCGATGAGCGGCGCGACGATCGGGGCGACGCCGGAGATCAGCATGAGGGTGGAGAAGAAGCGGGCCATCGCCACGCCGTCGTACAGATCGCGGACCACGGCCCGGGCGATCACGATCCCGGCCGCGCCCGCGAGGCCCTGCGCGAGACGGAAGGCGACGAGGAATTCGACGCCCGGCGCGACGGCGCACAGCACGGTGGCCACGACGTAGACGACGAGGCCGGCGAGCAACGGGCGCTTGCGGCCCCACTTGTCGCTCATCGGGCCGACGACCAGCTGTCCGAGCGCCATTCCGGCGAGGCAGGCGGTGAGCGTGAGCTGGACGGTCGCGGCGGGGGCGTGCAGCGACGTGGTGACCTCCGGCAGCGCCGGGAGATACATGTCCATCGCCAGCGGGGGTATGGCGGTGAGGCCGCCGAGGATCAGGGTGACGAGGAGTCCGGTGCGGCGGAGGGCGCCGGGGTCAGCCGCGGCAACCGCCGCTGAGACGTCGGCGGTCGCCGTGTTCGCTATGTGCCCTTCCGGTCCCTGCGGGCCTTCCAGGCCTTTCTGGTTCCGCGTGGTACGGCCACGCTCGGGCATGCGCCCCTCCCTCTCCGAGTAATCCGCCCCCTATGCTCTCAGTTCGAACAGCGTGTTCGGGTCACAGATTTTCGGGAGCGCAGGGCTTTCGGGAGCGCAGGGCTTTCGGGGTCGCAGAGCAAGGGGCGGGGATGACGGGCGAGCGCGAGCGTGTGCGGTGGGGGATTCTGGCGACCGGCGGGATCGCCGCGGCGTTCACGACGGATCTGGTGGACCTGCCGGACGCCGAGGTCGTGGCGGTGGCCTCGCGGACGGAGGCCTCGGCGAAGGCGTTCGCGGAGCGGTTCGGGATACCGAAGGCGTACGGGGACTGGGCATCGCTCGCCGAGGACACGGACGTCGACGTCGTGTACGTCGCCACTCCGCACGCGGCGCACCGGGCAGCGGCCGGGATGTGTCTGGAGGCCGGGCGCCATGTGCTGTGCGAGAAGGCGTTCACGCTGAACACGCGCGAGGCCGAGGAACTGGTCGCGCTCGCGAAGGCGCACGACCGCTTCCTGATGGAGGCCATGTGGATGTACTGCAATCCGCTGGTCCGCCGGCTCAAGGCGATCGTCGACGACGGCGCGATCGGTGAAGTACGGACGGTTCAGGCCGACTTCGGGATCTCCGGGCACCTCTTGCCGGGGGCGAGGAATGGGGCGCTTCCCGCGTCGCACCGGTTGCGCGATCCGGCGCAGGGCGGCGGCGCGTTGCTCGATATCGGCGTCTATCCGGTGTCGTTCGCGCAGTTGCTGCTCGGCGAGCCCTCGGACATCACGGCGAGAGCCGTGCTCTCCGAGGAGGGCGTCGATCTCCAGACAGCGGCAGTGCTCTCCTGGGAGAACGGCGCTCTCGCTTCGGTGCACTGCTCCATCAACGGCGGCACCCCCGTCGCCGCCTCCGTCACCGGCTCACAGGGCCGCATCGACATCCCGGACGGCTTCTTCTTCCCGAACCGCCTGGTGCTGCACCGCGACGGCCGCGAGCCCGAGGAGTTCACGGCCGACCCGGCGCACGGCCCGCGCAACAGCCTCAGTCACGAGGCCGCCGAGGTGACACGCGCCCTGCGCGCCGGCGAGACCGAGTCCCCGCTCGTCCCCCTCGACGGCAGCCTCGCCGTGATGCGGACGCTGGACGCGATACGGGACCGCATCGGCGTCCGCTATCCCGGCGAGGCGTGACCCGTCGCGACGCCCGGGAACCCTCCCGTACCTTCCCGTAGTCCGTACCGGATCGCCTGCGGCCAGATCGACATCGGCAACGCGGCCACCGACATGACCGAGCGCATGCGGACCGGAGTGCTCCAGGCGAACGGCGAGCCGGCGGTCGAACCGGTAATGGACGTGGCCGATGTGGCGCGCACGGTCCGGCACATGGCGGAGCTGCCCCTGGAGGCGAATGTGCAGTTCGCGACGGTGCTGGCGACGACGATGCCGTACGTGGGACGCGGCTGAGGCGACCGCGCCGACTTCCCTCACAACCTGTCAACGGCCCACCGGCTGCCCGTCAACGGACCACCGGCTGCCCGTCATCGGCTCGGCTTCGGCTTCGGCTTCGGCTTCGGCTTCGGCTTCGGCTTCGGCTTCGGCTTCGGCTTCGGCTTCGGCTTCGGCTTCGGCTTCGGCTTCGGCTTCGGCTTCGGCTTCGGCTCGTCAACGACTCATCTTTCACAAACGGAAGTTGAACCTCCGGACCGTGGAAGCTGGTCGCGGCCTTATGCTCAACGTCTCCTCCATCAGAGCTTCACACTTGGAGCGCGAGACTTCGGTACGACCACGGTCCACACCGAGGGGGAGGCGGCAGCCGTTCCGCGGTCCGGGTGGGGGCGGACCTCGCGTGGGACCGTGAGGTGGGCACCGGACCGGGGAACGGCTGCCCCGCAATCGGCGCCAGGAGTCGGAGCGCACCTCAGGCCACCTACCCGTACGGGATGTCAGGCCTGACCGGTGTCGAAGCGGGTGATCTTGCCGCCCTCGACGGTGAAGGTCCACCGCGTCGTCATCTCGCCCCAAGTGTCGTTGTTGTAGTGGGCGATGAGGGAGTGGCCGCCTTTGGACTCGTTGTCGACCTCCATGTGGCCGTGGGAGGAGAAGATCTCCCGGTCGGCCCACTCGTCGAGGTTCCGCTCGGTGCCGTCGTCGGACATGGTGGCGCCGGGCGCGAGGACGGCCTGGAAGGCCTCGCGGTCGTGGGCGTTCACGGCGGCGACGAAGGCCCGGACGGCCGGGTCGCTGAGTTTCGCTACCTGAATCGTCATGTGAGTCAGACTCACACCGGTCCCCGGCGCCCGCCACCCGAACGGCGGTCCGGGAGCGTCGGGCGCCGGTCATCGGTGCGACGGTGGGACCGAGGGGAGGGGCTGCTACCGCCATCTGCTCCGGGAGTCACCGTGACCTGTACCAGGACCTGTGGGACCTGTTTGGACCGAACCGATCTGGGACTGCTGCTGCTCCGTCTGGGCACTGGCGGGGTGCTGGCCGCGCACGGGTCGCAGAAGCTGCTCGGCTGGTTCGGCGGGGGTGGCATCGAGGCGACCGGGGCGGCCATGGAGGCCATGGGGTACGCACCCGGAAGGGTGAGCGCCACGGCCGCGGGCCTCGCGGAGGCGGGCGGCGGCACGCTGCTGGCGCTGGGCTTCGCGACGCCCGCGGCCGGGGCGGCGGCGGCCGGTGCGATGGCGGGCGCGGCGGCGGTGCGCATGCCGAGCGGGTTCTTCGCGGAGACCGGCGGCTACGAGTACGCTGCGTCGCTGTGCCTGGCGGCGACGGGCATCGCGGTGGCGGGCCCCGGCCGGCTGTCCCTGGACCATCTGATGGGCCACAGGGTGGACCGCGGCTGGATGGTGCCGTTGGCGCTGGGCGCGACGGCGGCGGTCACCGCACTGGTGGTGGGAGCGCGGAACAAGAGGGTGCGGAAGGCGGCGGAGGGGGAGCAGGAGACGCTGTTCGACGAGTAGGAGTCGGGCCTCCGGCCGCTGGGGAGGCTGGCCCCATGACTGAGCACCTCGCTGATGAACCCTCCGATGAACCCGCTGATGAAGACGTCTGGAACACGATCGACCGACTCCACGCCTGGCTGGACGCCAACCGGGCACACGGCGGCCAGGAGGGCCTGCTGCTACGGATGCTGAAGCTGTCGGAAGAGGTCGGCGAGGTCGCCCAAGCGGTGATCGGCGCGACGGGCCAGAACCCACGTAAGGGCACGAGCCCAGGTGGGACGACGTCCAGGCCGAACTGTGCGACGTCGTCATCACGGCACTGGTGGCCCTGCGCACCCTCACGCCGGACCTACGCGGCGTCTTCCTGACCCACTTGGCGAACGTCACGAAGAGGTCCCTCGGCCCGACGTCAACTCCCATGCGGTCGTAGATGTCGAGGATCAGGTGGGCTTCCTGTGCGTCGGGTACCTCAGTCCACACCCGGACATCACGCAGACCCGACCGTCAGCGTCCGGAGGCGAACCGTACGAACGCGGCCCACTCCGTGGTGGGGAAGGCGAGTTGGGCTCGGGCGGGGGACTTGGAGTCACGGACGTGGACGGTCACGGGAGTTGTGGCGACCTCCAGGCACTCGCCGCCCTCACCACCGCTGTAGCTGCTCTTGAACCAGGCGAGTTCGGGCGAGGTGTTATCCGTGCTCATCGCTCTCCCAACAGTTCGACCATCAGAGCAAGGGACTCGCCCGGCGTGAGTGCCTGCCCACGGATAGCTCCATACCGCGCGGCCGGCATACGCACTTCTTCCGGGTCTGTGATCAAGTGGCTGGCTCCTTGCACCTCCAGGTAGCCGACCTGCGGCTTTCCCTTGGGCGTCAGGAGAACAAAGGGGCCATCCACGCCGGGGTTGCTCGGGGTCCTTCAGCTCGACCAGCACAGCGAGGAAGGGGGCAGCCGCGGAACTCGGGCAGCGCCGCAGCCTTCTCCAGCCGCTCAAAGACGCCCAGGATGCGCTCGCGCGGCGTGCCGGCTTCCCCCGGACCGGGCGCGAGCTGCTCCACGTACTGCGGAATCGGCTACGCGGCCAACTGCGGGTACAGCACGCCCGGATCGGCGGAGAGCCCGGCCTTGACCTGCCGGGTGAGGTCGTCGGCGAGGACTTCGAAGGCACCGGACCCGATGCCGTCGAGGGCTTGCGCCGCGACGCCCTCGGGAGTGGACTTCGGCGCGTCGATCTTCGCGGTCAAGGCGGGACCCGGAGGCGCGTGCGCCCCTCCCGAATTGGCCGCGCTTCGCGCGACGGACCCGCCGCCCTGCCCCGTAGAGCAGACGACATCGGCCCACAGGGAGGGGAACGCGACGTGGCAGGGCACAGAGTCAGAGGCGTCAGGGGTGCGGCGGTCGTGGCGGCGATGGCCGCGTTGACCGCGTCACAGGCGCCGGGGGCGGTCCCGGCACAGGCCTCCCTACCCCTGCGGGAGGCGCCGGCCGAGCACGGGCCGAGCGTGTCGGGCGACAGCCCGTACCGCACCGGCCTCCCGCCGCTGCGGACCCGGAAACGCGAGGGCGGGACATCGGTCGCGGGCGCCGCCCTGCCGGCGAGCGTGTTCGCCGCCTACCAGCGCGCCGAGGCGGAGCTCGCGCGCACCGCGCCCGGCTGCCGGCTGCGGTGGCAGTTGCTTGCCGCGATCGGCCAGGTGGAGTCCGGGCAGGCGCGGGGCGGCCGGGTGACGGCGGACGGCAGGACCGTGGCGCCGATCCTCGGGCCTCGGCTGGACGGCGGCGACTTCGCCGTCATACGGGACACCGACGGCGGCGCGTACGACGGGGACGCAGCCTATGACCGGGCGGTGGGACCGATGCAGTTCATCCCGTCGACCTGGGCCCGCTGGGGCACGGACGGCAACGGCGACGGGCGGGCCGACCCGGACAACATCTTCGACGCGGCGCTCGCCGCCGGACGCTACCTGTGCGCGGGCGGACGGGACCTCTCCGACCCGGCCGACCTGGACCGGGCGATCCTCGGCTACAACCACTCGAAGGCGTATCTGCGCACGGTCAGGGCCTGGTACGCGTACTACCTGCAAGGGCACCGGGTGGTGCCGGACAACCCCGCGAGGTCCTCGGCGCACCCCGAGCCGTCGCAGCCGCCGGCCACGCCGAAACCCTCCACCCGTCCGAGCGCCGCCCCCTCCCCGGCACCGTCCGCGCCTGCCTCACCGACCCCCACGAGGTCCCGTCCGGCGGGCGGGGCCAAGGAGACGGAGGAGCCCCAGCTCCCCGCGCCCGGCCCGGGCATCGAACTGCCCGGCGACGACCTGCTGCCCGGTGACGACCTGCTCCCCAGCGGCGGTCCGCCAGCCCGCAACGGTGTGGACTCGATGGCCTCCTCCCCCTCCACAACCGTGGATACCGGGCGGTAATGTCGCCACCCGCCGGACGCACGAGACCGGCGGGTGAGCGCGAAGGGGCCTCATGGCTACGGATCTGCCGGACATGCCAGCTATGCCTGCGGAGATACAGGCAGCCCACGACCGTTGGCATCGCATGTGGAGCCACCGCGAGCAGTTGCTCAAGGTGGCCCGGCGCAGGTCGATGAGCATGGAGGACGCCGAGGACGCGGTGCACGAGGCGATGCTGCGCGCCGCGGAGCGCCCCGACCTGGACGACGAGCGCCTCGGCGGCTGGCTGACGACCGTGACCATGCGGCTGTGCGTCGACCGGTACCGTCAGGTCAACCGTGAGGCCGAGGTGCACCGCAGCCCTACGCTCACCGCGCCGGGTCCGGTGCCCGTCGAGGAGGCGGTGTGCGACCGGGCCGAGGCCAGGTGGCTGGCCGTGCGCAGTGGGGAGCTGCCCGCGCGTCAGGCCGAGGCGCTCCGGCTGAAGTCCGAGGACCTCGACGTCGGCCAGGTCGCCGTGCGCATGGGGCTGAGCTACCGGACCGTCGAGTCGTTGCTCGCCCGGGCGCGCCGCACGCTGCGCGACTCGCTGGCCGGAACGCTGGGCCTGGCCCTGTTCCTGTGGGGGCGCGGCAAGCTGCGCGCGGGCGGGCACGCGCAGGCCGTGGCGGTGAGCTCGACGGCCGCGACCCTGGTGGTGGCGGGGTTCGTGGTGCCGTACGTCCACGACGGGGACGGCCGGGGCACGGCTCCCCGTCCCTCCGTGTCCCGTATGGCCCAGGAGACCACGCGGACCGACCGCCCTGACGGCGGCGGCCGGGCAGCCACCCCGAACGCCCGTGATCTGTCGGCCGCTTCGCCGTCTCACGGAGCGACGCCGACGGTGCCGCCCGGCGATCACGACCGGTCGCTGCCACCGCTGCCGGTGCCGCCGCTGCCGGTGCCGCCGCTGCCGGACGCCTCGTTGTCACCGGTGCCGTCCGTCCCCGACGTCCCCGGCGTGTCCGGCCTGCCGAGCGTGTCCGGCCTCCCCGATATGCCGGCCTCGCCCACGGCCCCGACGGCGCTTCCGGCCCTCCCGGAGGCTTCCGCCCCGGTCGGCGTACCGACCCCGCCCGCGCTGCCGTAGAACCGCCGGAAAAGGCCCCTGCGAAGACCCGCCGGAAAAAATCCGCCTCCGTCGCGACGGACGCCCCGCCTCTCCCCGTAGAGCAGATGTCGGAGCTGCTCCACGGCCGAAGGGTGAACCGGATGGGTGTCGAGATCTGTGTGGAAGGGCTGACCAAGTCCTTCGGTCACCAGGTCATCTGGCAGGACGTCTCGCTGACGCTGCCCGCCGGACAGGTCTCGGTCATGCTCGGCCCTTCGGGCACGGGCAAGTCGGTGTTCCTCAAGACGCTCGTCGGACTGCTGAAGCCGGACCGCGGTTCCGTGAAGGTCGCGGGCCGGGACGTCACCATGCTGCGTGAGCACGAGCTGTACGAGGTCCGGAAGCTGTTCGGGGTGCTGTTCCAGGACGGTGCGCTGTTCGGCTCGATGAATCTGTACGACAACATCGCCTTCCCGCTGCGCGAGCACACCCGCAAGTCCGAGAGTCAGATCCGGCACATCGTGCTGGAGAAAATGGACATGGTCGGGCTGATCGGTTCGGAGGGGAAGCTGCCCGGCGAGATCTCCGGCGGGATGCGCAAGCGGGCCGGTCTCGCCCGGGCTCTGGTCCTCGACCCCGAGATCATCCTCTTCGACGAACCCGACTCCGGCCTCGACCCCGTGCGCGTCGCCTATCTCAACCAGCTGATCGTCGACCTCAACGCACAGATCGACGCGACCTTCCTGATCGTCACGCACGACATCGCCTCGGCCCGCCAGGTGCCGGACAACATCGGGCTGTTGTTCCGGCGCGAGCTGGTCATGTTCGGGCCCCGCGAGAAGCTGCTGACCAGCGACGAGCCCGTCGTACGGCAGTTCCTGAACGGCCGGATGCAGGGCCCGATCGGGATGGCCGAGGAGAAGGACGCCGCGCAGGTCGAGCGGGAGCTGGCCCGGCTCGGCGACGGAGCGCACGCGAGAACTCCCGGCAGTCAGGCGCTGACCCCCCGTCTGCTGCCGGGGCCAGGCATCACCCGCCCGCCCCGCTGGGAGGCGATCGCGAGACGGGAGGCCGAGCTGCACCGGGAGGAGGTGGCGGACGCATGAGCCTGTCACCGACGGGGGCGCTCAGGCACTCGGGGAATCTCTTCGCCATGGCCCTGGACGTCGTCCGGACCATACCCCGACGGCCGTTCCAGGCGCGGGAGTTCATCCAGCAGGCCTGGTTCGTCGCGAGTGTCACGATCCTGCCGACGGCCCTCGTGTCCATCCCCTTCGGCGCGGTCATCGCGCTACAGATCGGCAGCCTGACCCGGCAGCTCGGCGCCCAGTCCTTCGCCGGGGCCGCCTCGGTCCTCGCGGTGCTGCGGGAGGCCTCGCCGATCGTCACCGCCCTGCTGATCGCGGGCGCCGGCGGCACGGCGATCTGCGCGGACCTCGGGGCGCGGAAGATCCGCGAGGAGATCGACGCGATGCAGGTGCTGGGCATCGACCCCATCCACCGGCTGGTCGTCCCGCGGGTCCTGGCGTCGATGGTGGTGGCGGTGCTGCTCAACGGCCTGGTGTCGGTGGTCGGCGTCGCGGGCGGCTATTTCTTCAACGTCGTCCTGCAGAACGGCACTCCGGGCGCCTATCTCGCCTCCTTCACCACCCTGGCCCAGCTGTCCGACCTGTGGGCGGCGGAGATCAAGGCGCTGGTGTTCGGGGCGATCGCCGCGATCGTCGCCTCGTACAAGGGACTGACCGCGAAGGGCGGCCCGAAGGGGGTGGGCGACGCCGTGAACCAGTCGGTGGTGATCACCTTCATGGTGCTGTTCGTGACGAACTTCGTGATGACCGCGGTGTACTTCCAGGTCGTCCCACAGAGGGGTTGAGGCATGGCGCTGCTGAATCGTCTGGAGGAGCTGGGCGCCCAACTCTCCTTCTACGGGCGCTCACTCGCATGGACGGGCCGCACCCTGCGCCGCTACAAGAAGGAGATCCTGCGGCTGCTCGCCGAGGTGAGCTTCGGGCGCGGCGCCCTCGCCGTCGTGGGCGGCACGGTCGGCGTCATCGCCTTCCTGTCGTTCTTCACCGGCACGGAAGTGGGGCTCCAGGGGTACGCCGCACTCAACCAGCTCGGCACCTCCAACTTCGTGGCGTTCCTGTCGGCGTACTTCAACACCCGGGAGATCGCCCCGCTGGTGGCCGGGCTCGCCCTGTCCGCGACCGTCGGCGCCGGGTTCACCGCGCAGCTCGGCGCGATGCGGATCAGCGAGGAGACCGACGCGCTCGAAGTCATGGGCGTGCCCTCGCTGCCGTTCCTGGTGACCACCCGGATGATCGCCGGTTTCGTCGCGGTGATTCCGCTGTACGTGGTCGGGCTGCTGTCCTCGTACCTCGCCGCCCGCACCATCACCACCGGCTACTACGGGCAGTCGGCGGGCACCTACGACCACTACTTCCAGCAGTATCTGCCGCCGGTCGACGTGCTGTGGTCCTTCGGGAAGGTGCTCGTCTTCGCCGTCCTGATCATCCTGGTGCACTGCTTCTACGGCTACTACGCGAGCGGCGGCCCGGCGGGCGTCGGCGTGGCCGTGGGCCGCGCCGTGCGCACCTCGATCGTCGCGATCAACGTCCTGGACTTCTTCCTGTCGCTCGCGATCTGGGGCGCCAACACGACCGTACGGATTGCGGGGTGAGCCGGGTGAGGGTGCTGAGACTGCGGTTGTACGGCGTCGTGTTCGTCGCCGTGCTCGCGTTGCTGCTGTCCCTGTCCGTCGCCGTGTACCAGCAGGTGTTCACCCCGGCCGTGCGGATCACGCTGGAAGCCGACAGCCTCGGCAGCCAGCTCGATCCGCGGGCCGACGTCAAGCTGCGCGGGCTGCTGGTCGGCGAGGTGCGCGCGGTGCACGCCGACGGGACGAAGGCGACGCTCGACATCGCACTCAAGCCGGAGCACGTCGCGTCCATCCCGTCCGACGTGCACGCGCGCCTGCTGCCCAAGACGCTGTTCGGCGAGAAGTACGTCGACCTGGTCGCGCCCGCGCCCCGCTCGGCTCGGCCCATCCGCGCCGGAGACGTGATCACCCAGGACCGTACCCGCGTCGGCATCGAGCTCCAGCGGCTGATGAACGACCTGCTGCCGCTGCTGCGGACCGTGCGGCCCGGCGAGCTCAACGCCACGCTCTCCGCGTTCGCCACCGCCCTCGAAGGGCGCGGCGACCGGATCGGCGACAACCTCACCCGCGTGGAGGACTATCTGCACCGGCTCAATCCCCATCTGCCGTCCCTCACCGAGGACTTCGCACGCCTGGCCGATGTCGCCGAGGTGTACGGCGACGCGGCTCCCGACCTGATGGAGATCCTGCGCAACACCGTCACCACCAGCCGCACCCTGGTCGAGCAGCGGGACCGGCTCGCGGCCGCCCTCGCCACGACGGCCACCGTCGCCGGCACCGCGGACGACTTCCTCGACGCGAACGGCGGCCGGCTGATCACCCTGGGCCGGGTCTCCCGCCCCACGCTCGAACTCTTCGCCCGTTACTCGCCCGAGTACCCCTGCCTCCTCGCCGGCCTGGTCCGCCAGGAACAGGCCTCCGAGGAGGCGTTCCGGGACGGCAAGATGCACATCACGCTCGAAGTCGTGCGCCAGCAGGGGGCGTACGAACCCGGTGAGTATCCCCGCTACGGCGACCGGTCGGGGCCCAACTGCCGTGACCTGCCCCACCCTCCGGTGCCCGCACCCGACGTCCAACTCGACGACGGCTCGAAGAAGGGGAGTCCGACCGGTCCGGCCGGCGTCTCCGCAACCCGGACCGAGCAACGCGCCGTCGGCTCGCTCGTGGCGCCCGTCCTGGGCGTCCCCGCCGACGAGGTGCCGCCGGTCGCGACCCTGCTGTTCGGACCGATGGCGCGCGGAACGGCGGTGAGCGTCGCATGAGGACGTCAGGAGCCCGTCAGGCCGCCGCCCCGCTGATCAAGTTCAGCCTCTTCGCGCTGGTGACGATCCTGGCGACGGCCCTGCTCGCCGCCACCATCGTGAACATCTCCCTCACCCCCGAGCACACGTATCGCGCGGTGTTCAGCGATGTGACGGGCCTGGAGGAGGGCGACGACATCCGGGTGGCCGGGGTGCGGGTCGGCGAGGTCGAGGGCATCCGGATCAAGGACCGGACGCTGGCGGAGGTCACCTTCACGGTCGGCGTGGACCGTCCGCTGGGCAGCGGCACCGGCGCGGTCATCCGCTACCGGAACCTGGTCGGACAGCGTTACGTCGCCCTGACCGAGGGCGCGGGAGACGGCACCCGGCTGAAGCCAGGCGCCACGATCCCGCTGTCGCGCACGCAGCCCGCGCTGGACCTCAACGCGCTGCTGAACGGCTTCAAGCCGCTGTTCGCCGCGCTCAGCCCGAAGGACGTCAACCAGCTCGCCACCGAGATCATCCGGACTCTCCAGGGCGAGGGCGGCACCGTCAACAGCCTGCTCGCGCACACGGCTTCGCTCACCACGACGCTGGCCGGCCGCGACGAGCTGATCGGTTCGGTGATCGACAACCTCAACACCGTGCTGGAGACGCTGGACAAGCGCGGCGCCCGCTTCTCCGGGCTGCTCAAGCAGCTGCGCCGGGTGATCTCGGGTCTGGCCGCCGACCGCAAGCCCATCGGGGACTCGCTGGTCAGCATCGGCGATCTGACGGAGGCCACGTCGGGCCTGCTGAAGGACGCGCGTCCGCCCCTGAAGGGCGACATCGCCGAGCTGACCGATCTCACCGGAACGCTGAACAAGAACGAGAAGACCGTGGAGGGCGTGCTGAAGCGGCTGCCGAACAAGCTGGGCGAGCTGACCGGGACGGCGTCCTACGGCTCGTGGTTCAACTTCTACCTCTGCGACTTCGACGGCCGGATCGTGCTGCCGAAGACGAAGCAGGTGCTCACACCGGAGCTGCATGTGGCGAGGGCGAGGTGCGGCGCATGATGAAGCGCTCCCGCACGCGCCGGCCGGAACCGCTGGTCAAGGTGCGCATCGACCCGCCGAAGCTCCCGACGATACGGCTGCTTCCGCGCCGGGCACCGCGCCCCCGCCGCCCGGAACCGCTGGTGAAAGTCCGCATCGACCCGCCGAAGCTCCCGACGATACGGCTGCTTCCGCGCCGGGCACCGCGCCCCCACCGCCCGGAACCGCTGGTGAAAGTCCGCATCGACCCGCCGAAGCTGCCCCGCATACGGATACGCCGCCCGCGCCTGAAGCCGTTCCGCGACCGCAACCCTGTGGTGACCGGAGCCGCCGGCCTCACCACGCTCGCGCTGCTGACCGTGGCCGCGTTCAACGCCGACAGCCTGCCGCTGATCGGCGACGGGACGACGTACAGCGCGGCCTTCTCGGAGGCGGGCGGCCTGCGGCCCGGCGACGAGGTGCGAATCGCCGGGGTCAAGGTCGGCAAGGTCAAGGACGTCGATCTCGACGGTGACCACGTGAAGGTCACCTTCAAGATCAAGGGCGATCCGGGGTTCGGCACCGACACCGGCGCGTCGATCCGGGTCAAGACCGTCCTCGGCGCGAAGTACCTCGCGCTGCACCCGCGGGGGCCCGGCCAGTTGCAGCCCGGCAGTGAGATACCGCTGAAGCGGACGGTTCCGGCGTACGACGTCGTGCAGGCGTTCAGCGATCTCACCACGACGACCGAGAAGGTCGACACCGACCAGGTGGCGAAGGCCCTGGACACCATCTCCACCACCTTCCAGGACTCGCCCCCCGAGGTACGGGCGTCCATCAAGGGCCTGTCGAAGATCTCCCGGACGGTCGCCTCGCGTGACAAGGCACTGGGCGAACTCCTCGACCACGCGAACGGCGTCACGGGCGTACTGGCCGACCACTCCGAGGACTTCACCGCGCTGGTCAAGGACGGCGACAAACTCTTCAAGGAGATCAGCAAGCGGCGCAAGGCGATCCACAAGCTGCTGAAGAGCTCCGCCGCGCTCGGCATCGAGCTGTCCGGCCTGGTCGAGGACAACAACAAGGAGATCGGGCCCGCGCTCGATGGCCTGAACCGCGTGGTGTGGATGCTCGAACGGAATCAGTCGAGCCTCGACCGGAGCGTCCAGCTGCTCGCGCCGTACGTCCGGGTCTTCACCAACACCCTCGGCAACGGCCGCTGGTTCGACAGCTACGTCCAGAACCTGGTCGTTCCCGCTCCGGTGGCGCCGCGGACGGGAGGCACGGAGTGAACAACCCGAAAAGGCGCGCGATGAACAACCTCAAGAGACACGTGGTGAAGAACCTGAAGAAGCGCGTGGCCGTGGTCACCGTACTCGCCCTCGTCGCCGCGCTCACCTACGCGCTGTGGCCGCGCTCCGAGTCCGTGCACATCACCGCGTACTTCCCGCGCACCGTCGGTATCTACCCCGGCTCGGACGTCCGCGTCCTCGGCGTCAGGATCGGCGAGGTCGAGAAGATCACGCCGGAGGGCGACCGGGTGCGGGTGGAGCTGGCGTACGACGCAGGCCGCAAGGTCCCGGCCGACGCCAAGGCGGCGATCATCAACTCCTCGGTGGTCAGCGACCGTTACGTGCAGTTGCTGCCGGTCTACCGCGACGGTCCGGCGATGCGCGGCGGTGACGTCATCCCCGAGACGCGGACGGCCGTGCCCGTCGAGCTGGACCGCGTTTTCGACAGTCTGCACACGACGGCCGACGCGCTCGGCCCCCAGGGTGCCAACAAGGACGGCTCGCTGTCGCGGCTTCTCGGGGTGAGCGCGGACACCCTCGAAGGCCAGGGCGAGAACCTCAATCAGACGGTCGAGGACCTCTCGCTGGCCGTCACCACACTGTCCGACGGCCGCACGGACCTCTTCGGCACGGTCCGGAACCTGCAGGTGTTCACGGCGGCGCTGGCCGCCGACGACAAGAGCGTGCGGTCGTTCAACACCAGCCTCGCCAAGGTCGCCGAGCAGCTCGCGGGCGAGCGCAAGGACCTCGCGGCCGCGCTCAAGAACCTGGGGACGGCGCTCGGCGACGTGTCCGCCTTCGTGAAGAACAACAAGACGGCGCTCGCCTCGGACGTACAGGGCCTGAGCAAGGTGACCAAGGTGCTTGTCACCCAACGGGCCGCGCTGGAGGAGCTGTTGGAGGTCGCCCCCACGGGTCTGTCGAACCTGAACAACGCCTACAACCCGTCCGCGGGCACCCTCGACACCCGCAACAACCCCGACCAGCCGCAGGATCCGGCCTCGTTGCTGTGCTCCGTGCTGAAGACGACCGGGGACGAGACCGACTGCCGCGAATTGAGGGAGCTCTTCGACTCCCTGCCGAAGGTGCCGCGGGGCTCCGCGGTGACGGGCACGGTCGACCGGACGCTCGGCGGCATTCTGGGGGCGAGCGCATGAGCGTACGGCGCAGGGGCGGGGCGGTCGTCTGGGCGGCGGTCGGCGCAATGCTGCTGTCCGGCTGCGAGTTCAACGGCTGGTACGACGTGCAGCTGCCCGGCGGAGCCGCCGCGGACGGCGACGCGTACCACGTCACCGTCGACTTCCGCGACGTCCTCGACCTGGTGCCGCAGTCGTCGGTGAAGGTCAACAACGTCACCGTGGGCGCGGTCGAGAAGGTGGAACTGGACGGCTGGCACGCGCGCGTACGGCTGCGGATCGCCGACTCGGTGAAGCTGCCCGCCAACGCGGTCGCCGAACTGCGGCAGACCAGCCTGCTCGGCGAGAAGTACGTCGCGCTCTCCGCCCCGCCCGGCACGGCCCCGGTGGGCCGGCTCGGCGACGGCGACCGCATCCCGCTCTCCCGCAGCGGCCGCAACCCGGAGATCGAGGAGGTGCTGTCCGCGCTGTCCGCACTCCTCAACGGCGGCGGAGTGGCCCAGCTCAAGACCATCACCGTGGAGCTGAACAAGGCTCTGGACGGCCGGGAGGACCGGGTCAGGTCGCTCCTCAAGGAGCTGAACACGTTCATCGGCGGTCTGGACGACCAGCGCGCGGACATCGTGCGCGCCCTCAAGGCCGTCGACCGGCTCGCGGGGCGGTTCGGAAAGGAGAAGAAGACGATCGCCCAGGCCGTCGACACGATGCCACCCGCCCTGAAGGTCCTCGCCGACCAGCGGCGCGACCTGACGCAGATGCTCACCGCCCTGTCGAAGCTGGGCAAGACGGGAACCAAAGTGGTCAACGCCTCGCACGACGACACGGTCGCGAACCTCAGACAGCTGCGGCCGATCCTGCAGCAGCTGAACAAGGCGGGCGACGACCTGCCCAACTCCCTGGAGCTGCTGACCACCTACCCGTTCCCGCGCAACGCGGTGGACGCCGTCAAGGGCGACTACGTCAACCTCGACATCACCGCGGATCTCGACCTGGCCGGCATCTACGGGAACGTGACGGGCGAGCCGGGCGATTCCGGCAAGCCCGGCAAGGGGAACGGCGATTCCCCGGAGCCCGGAGTCCCCGAACTGCCGGACCTTCCTGACCTGCCGGACCTGCCGGGTGTCCCGACGCCCACGCCGCTGCCGAGCACGCCGAGCCTGCCGTCGTCCCCCTCGGTGCCGTCGGCCCCGTCGGGCGGCGGCGGTCCGCTGTGCCCGCCGGTGTGCGCCAGTAGCTACACCGCCCGGGGAGAGCTTCCCGAGGGGATCAATCTCGCGCTCGCGGAGCTGATGCTGAAGGGGGTTCAGCCGTGATCACCCGTACGGTCAAGGCCCAGTTGCTCGCCTTCGCCACCGTCACCGCGGTCGGGGTGTCGTACGTGGGCGCCGAGTACACCGGCCTGGTGGACGAGGTCCTGGGCCGTGGCTACACCGTGCGGGCGGACTTCGCCGACTCCGGGGGCATCTTCCCCGGCGCCGAAGTCACTTACCGCGGGGTGCCGGTGGGCCGCGTCGGCGCGCTCAGGCTGACCGGATCCGACGGGGTCTCGGTCTCCCTCGACATCGACGACGGGACGCCGCGCATCCCGGCGGACACCCTCGCCGTCGTGGCGAACCGTTCCGCGGTGGGCGAGCAGTACGTCGATCTGCAGCCGCGCACGTCGCAGGGCCCCTATCTGCTCGACGGCAGCTCCATCCCGCGCGGCAGCACCCGCGTGCCGCTGCCCGCGACGGACCTGGTCCTCAGCCTGGACCGGCTGGTGAACTCGGTCGGAAAGGACGATCTGCGGGTCACCGTCGACGAGCTGGGCAAGGCCTTCTCCGGTACCGGACCGAACCTGAGCCGGCTGGTGGACTCGGGCAACGCGCTCGTCGAGTCGGCGTCCGACTCGCTGCCCCAGACGATCTCGCTCATCGAGGACGCGCGGAGGGTCCTCAAGACACAGGCCGACCAGGGCTCGTCCATCAAGTCGTTCGCGCACGACCTGGCGGCGCTCAGCGCACAGCTGAAGTCGAGCGACGGGGACCTGCGCAAGCTGATCGGCAACGCGGCACCGGCCGCTCATCAGGTGAACTCGCTGCTGAAGTCCACTGGTCCGCAGCTGTCGGTCCTGCTCGCCAACCTGATCAGCGGCGGCCAGGTCACGCTGGCCCGCCTCCCCGGCGTGGAGCAGGCCCTGGTCACCTTCCCTGCGCTGGTCGCGGGCAGCTACACGGTCGTCCCGGGCGACGGCACCACTCACTTCGGGCTGGTGGTGAACGCCGACGACCCGCCGTCGTGCACCCAGGGGTACGGGACGACACGGCGCGACCCCTCGGACACCAGCACGCGCGAGGCGAACACCGACGCGCGCTGCACGGCCCCGCGCGGAAGCAAGACGTCGGTACGGGGCGCGCAGAACGCCCCCGGCGCATCAGCCACCACTTCGGGCGGCGCGAACCAGGCGGCGTACGTCACGCCGTACGACCCGGAGACCGGCACCGCGACCGGCCCGGACGGAAGGCCCGTCGAGATCGGCTCGACGGGCGGCCAGCAGGCCGTATTCGGAAAGGAGTCGTGGCAATGGCTGCTCGTAGGACCGATGGCATGAGCAGGGCCATGGGCAGGGCCTGGTCGGGCAGAGCCTGGTCGGTGGGGCTCGTCGTGGCGACCGTCCTCACCACCGTGCTGACGATCTGGCTGAGCCTCGGGCTCTACGAGCAGCGCGAGGCGGAGCAGCGGCGCCAGGACGTCCTGGCCGCGGCTCGCCAGTCGGCGCTGAACTTCACCTCGCTCGACTACCGGCGCTACGACCGGGACAGCGCGAATGTGCTCAAGGGCGCGACCGGCGACTTCGAGAAGCAGTTCGCCGCGCAGACGGAGGAGCTGACGCGGCTGGTCGCCCAGAACAAGTCGGTCTCCGAGGGCCAGGTCCTCGACGCGGGCATCGTCCGCTCCGACGAGGACTCGGCCCGCGTCCTGGTGGTCGCTGACAGCAAGGTGACCAACACCGCGGTGCCGAAGGGCGAGGCGCGCACCTATCGACTGCAGCTCGACCTGGTGTACCGGGACGGCCGCTGGCTGACCTCCGACGTCGAGTTCGTCGGCTGACAAGCCCCCATCGGTAAGGAGTAACCCATGGCGAATCCGACGTCGTCCCGAGGCCGCGCCGCCGCCTCCCCCGCCCGCCGCACCATGACCGCGGCCGCACGGGCTGCGGCCAAGCGCGCGGAACGCGGCCACCGCGAAGCGGGCCCGGCGGCCACCGACGAGAAGGCCCCGAGGCGCCCCGAGGCGTCGGCCGCCGGACGCACCCTGCTCATCGAGGCCCCGGACGGCGGCTGGGACGACCCGCCCGAGCCCTCGCAGGAGTACTTCGAGGAGGACCCGCCGCTGGAGGAGACCGAGCCCGGCCCCGGCAAGGCGAGGGGGCGCGCCCGGCACCGGCGGCTGCTCACCGCGGTCCTGTGCGTCCTGCTCGTGGCGGGCCTGGTCGCGGCGGCCGTGCTCGGGTGGCGCTACCGGGAGGGCGTTCGGGCCGAACAGGCACGGGGGCAGGCGCTCGCGGCCGCACGCCAGGCGGCGCCCGTCGTGCTGTCGTACGACTACCGGCACCTGAACCGCGACTTCACCGCCGCACGCGCCCGGCTCACCGGCCACTTCCACGACGAGTACCGCAAGACCACGTCTACGGTGGTCGGCCCGACGGCCAGGAAATACCACGGGGTGGTGAAGGCCACGGTGGCCCACCCCACCGACGGCGCCCCGGCAGCCTCCGTGACCTCGGCCTCGCCAGACCGCGCCGTAGTCCTCCTCTTCATCAACCAGGTGACCACCAGCACCCAGGTCCCGGGCTCCCGCGTGGACCTGAACCGGGTACGGATGACACTGACCCGCACATCCGACGGGTGGAAGGTGAGCGCCGTGGACGCGCTCTGACCTCCGCGCAGTTGCCCTACGCCTCTACTTCTACGACCTGAGCCGTCGGGATTCCTTCGTGGAAGGGTCAGCGTTCGGCGGCGAACCGCACGAACGCGGCCCACTCCGAGGCGGGGAAGGCCAGCTGGGCGCGGGCGGGGACCTTGGAGTCGCGGACGTGGACGGTACGGGGAGCTGAGGCGACCTCCAGGCATTCGCCGCCTTCGCCTCCGCTGTAGGTGCTCTTGATCCACACGCGTTTCCTCGAGCGTGGCCTTCAACAGCCCACCGGTGCCCAGCACTTCATCCGCCGCCTCCAGGAACTCCCGTTGCGGCGTCCGCCTCCCACTCTCTCCAGCGGCAGACGCCAAGGTCACCAGCATCGTGGGCGGCATGGCCGCAGGGGCGGACAGCATCGACGACCTCAACATACTGCGCCACGGTGCGATGCCGGCCGTATTCCGAGAGGTCCATGCCCCGTCCACCCTGGGCACGTTCCTGCGCAGGTTCACCCATGGCCATGCCATCCAACTGCACGCGGTGCACCGGAAGTTCCTCGGTGAACTGGCCGCACACCCCGCTGCTGCCCGGCTCCGGCGAGAAGGCGTTCATCGATGTCGGCTCCACCCGCAAACGTGGGTCACCTTACGAATAACTAGCCGTGGCGCAAAAGTGACTTGGCACTTGTTGGACAGCGGAAGGTGCAGACTACAACCGTCGCTGGCGCCCACGCTGTCTCCTCATGAGACACATGAATAACAGGTGGCGGCCCAGGGCCCACCAACCCCGGCCGCAGCATGTGGCGGCCGCCGCGGTCGTGGCGCTGCTGGCCGGCCTGACCGCCACCCCTGGTGCCGCTCTGGGCATCGCGCAGGACAGCAAGCGGGCCGACGTCGCCGTGCGGGACACAACGGCCGGGTCACCGGGGATCACTCACCACCGGATTACCCTGATCACGGGTGACCGGGTCACGCTGACGAAGGACCCGTCGGGCAAGCAGAGCGTCTCGGTCGAGCCCGCCACGGGCCGGGATCACGTCAAGTTCATCAAGCGTCAGGACGGTCGCGACTGGATGGTCATACCCGTCGACGCGCTTCCCCTGCTCGCGGCGGACCGCCTCGACAAGGCCCTGTTCAACGTTTCGGCCCTGGTCAAGGAGAAGTACCAGGAGCAGCCGGGCCTGCCGCTGATCGTCCAGTACACGGGTGACGCGGACACCGCCGAGCGCCGCCTCACGGCGGCCGGCGCCGACAAGGTCGACACCATCCCCGGTACTTCCTTCGCGACCCTCAGCGAACAACGCAAGGGCGCCGCGGAGTTCTGGGAGAACATCGCCCCCGCCAAGGCGGGTGCCACGTCCTTCGGCTCCGGCGTACGCCGGGTCTGGCTCGACGGCCGCGCCAAGGTCCAGCTCGACCAGACGGTGTCGCGCATCGGCGCGCCCCAGGCCTGGGAGAAGGGCTACAAGGGCGAGGACGTCAAGGTCGCGGTGCTCGACACCGGTTACGACCCGAACCATCCGGACCTCAAGGGCCTCATCGCCGAGGCGGCGAACTTCACCACCGAGCCGAACACCGACGACCTCATGGGACACGGCACCCATGTGACCTCGACCATCGCCGGTTCCGGCGCGGCCTCCGGCGGCCGGTACAAGGGTGTGGCACCCGGCGCGCGGATCCTGTCCGGCAAGGTCTGCACCGCGGACGGCAACTGCGACAACTCCGACATCATCGAGGGACTGGCCTGGGCCGCCCAGCACGGCGCCAAGGTGATCAACCTCAGCCTGGGCGACACGGACACGCCGGAGACCGACGCCGTCGAGGCCATGGTCGACACCGTCACCCGTGACTACGGCGCCCTGGTCGTGGCCGCGGCCGGCAACAACGGCTCCAGCAGCAGGGTCTCCTCGCCCGCCTCCGCCGACCGGGCGCTGGCCGTCGGCGCCGCCGAGGCCGACGACGACCGCGCCGCCTTCAGCTCGGTCGGGCCGCGGGTGGGCGACTCCGGCCTCAAGCCGGACATCATCGCCCCCGGCGTGAACGTCGTCGCCGCCATGGCGGGCGGCACCACCGCCGACGACGGCTACGTGGCGATGAGCGGCACCTCGATGGCCACGCCGCACATGGCCGGCGCCGCCGCCATCCTGTTCCAGCAGCACCCCGACTGGACCCCCGAGCAGGTCAAGCGCCGGCTGATGGAGTCGGCGACCGGCGCCAAGGAGCACGGCGCCTACTACCAGGGCGCCGGGCGCGTCGACGTCGCCCGGGCGGTCGACCAGGAGGTCACCGCCGGGACTGCCGGGCTGGACTTCGGGCTGATCCGCTGGACCGACGGCAAGCAGCCGCCGGTGAGCAAGACGATCACCTACCGCAACCCGGGCAGCGAGCCGGTCGTCCTCCACCTGAAGCACACCGCGAGCCGCGGCATACTGGACGAGCCCGCCCCCGAGGGCCTCTTCCGGTTCAGCGCCGACACGGTCACCGTGCCGGCGCACGGAACGGCGGACGTCACCCTCACCGTGACCCCGGAGGCCACCACGCCCTACGCCGCCTACAGCGGCGCGGTGACGGCGGCCACCACGGACGGGCGGGTCTCGGTGCGCGTCCCGTTCGGCATGGACCTCGAGCAGCCGTCCCACGACCTCCGCATCACCATGAAGAACCGCTCGGGCGCGGCCCCCGACTACGCCTACCTCCTCGTCAACTCGGCCGATGGCAAGACCTACGAGCAGGAACTGCTCGGCAAGGGCAGCACCGTGTTCCGGCTGCCGAACGACACCTACTCCGTGAGCGGCTTCTTCTTCGACGCCGACTTCACCGAGGGCATCGTGGTCGGCGCGCCCAAGGCCGTGACGACCGCAGACCGGGAGATCACCATCGACGCCCGGACGGCGAAGCCCGTCACGATCTCGGCCCCCAGCCGCTCGGCACGCATCATCTCGACCGAGATCGGCACCATCAGCCTGTCCGACGAGCTCCTCTCCGTCACCATGAACAACGCGGTCGGCGACGACCACATCGAGGGCCTGTACGCCACGCCGACGGCGCGGTACAAGGACTCGAAGTTCACCTACATGGTCAGCTCCATCTGGGGCGAGCCTGCCGCCGACGGCGGGAACCCCTCGTCCGCCTACTACCTCACCCGGCCGGTGCACGGCGCCATCCCCGCCGATCCCGGCTACCATCCCCGAAAGTCGGAACTGGCCGCGGTGACCACCACGTTCGCCGCCACCGCCCCGGGGACCACCGCGTCACGCTTCATCTACATGTACGTCGACAACGTCCGGTTCACCTCGCAGAGGATGGACGGACTCCCGGTTCCGAACCGGCGGGTCGACTACTTCTCGGCGGCGGACGGCCTGCGCTGGGCGACCGCCTTCGACCAGTGGAACATCTTCGACCCGAACGGCCCGCGCGGGCAGAGCTACCTCAGCACTATCCACGGCTACAAGGCCGGGGCCGTCGAGGAGCGCTGGAACCAGGGGGTCCAGGCAGTCGGCTTCTCGCCGGAGGAGATGGCCGTCTACCGCGAGGGCGGCGACATGTGGTTCGGCATCCAGGACGCCGCCAACGGCGGCCTGGACCTGGTGGCCGGGACGTCGACCAGCAGTGAGCCGAAGTGGGAGCTGTCGCGCAACGGCGAACCCGTCCCGTACCTCTACGGCTACGCCGCGGTGCCTGACGACGCCGCACCCGCCGACTACCGCCTGACGCTGGAGCAGGACCGCGACCTGGCTCCCGCCAGTTCCGTCTCCACCCACCTGCGGGCCGAGTGGCGGTTCCGGTCGCAGACCCCGGCTGCACGGCAGGCGCTGCCGCTGTACGCGGTGCGCATGTCGCCGGAGCTGGACGAGTGGAACCGGGCGAAGGCCGGGCGCAGCCTCGACATCCCGGTCCTGATCCAGCGTGTTCCCGGCGCTGCCGAGGTGCCCGTCCGCACCTTCACCACCGAGGTCTCCTACGACGAGGGCAAGACCTGGCACGCGGCCACGGTCAAGGGCTCCGGAACGGAGCGCACCGTGACCGTGAACCACCCCCAGCGCTCCTCGGCCGGATCGGTCTCGCTGCGCACATATGTCAAGGACGCCGCAGGCAACTCCTTCAAGCAGACCGTGATCAAGGCCTACCTCCTCAAGTAGCCGAGGTCAGCAGTGCAGGGCCCGCCGGATCCGTCCGGCGGGCCCGTCCGCCATCCGGCGGCGGATGTCCCGGCCGATGTCCGGACACAGCTCGTATTCAACGCATTCCGCGGAAGCGCGACGAGTCGCTGCGCAGCGAGCTGTTCGTGTCTTGGGTTCGACGTGGCGGCACGGTTTTTCCGGCTTATTGCAGCACGTCGCAATTGGGTCTGTTGGTGGCGTAGGCGCTCCGTGTGATGAGAGCGGTGTCCCTTCTCGAGAACTGCGGAGGGATCGTTTCTGCAGATCAAGACACCCTCTTTGTGGCGAACCCCTCCCTGATGTGACTACGACACATTCATGAGGGTGGCGTAGGGTGGCGCCCGCTGTTAACTGTCCGATCGTGTACCCGAGTTGACGGTTAGTCGGCGGCGTACCTGTGTACCCCCGGGCTGATCGAGAGGACTCCCATTGTCTGAATCCCCGACATATGCAGCGCGCCCGGAAACCGGTCGGACGACCGCTGCGGGCTCGGCACGAAGCAGGCACGGCAGGCCACCGACGCAAGATGAGGCGACAGATCTGGCCACCCGCTTCCGGACGGTACGCCTCGCGGTCCTTCCCGCAGCCCTCATGGCAGTGCTCGCGGCCGCGGTGGTCGTCTTCGTTCTGCAGGCTCAGGCCGGCACGGCGGACGCCACCACCTTCGGCGTTCTTGCCGGTGGCGCCGTGCTCGGCTGCAGTGTTCTGTTCTTCGCCGCACGCGCCGCCTCCGTCGCCGCCAAGCGAATAACGGAACGCCACACATCCCTGCGCCGCACCGTTGCCCAGGGCGTGACCGACCTGCAGAACATGGTGCTGCGGCTGGAGCGGGGCGAGCTGGTGGAGCAGCCTCTTTTCGCGCAGCCCGCACCGCCCACGAATGACCCCTTCAGCCGTCTCGCCTACGAGCTCACGATCAGCCATCTGCAGGCACAGGCGGCCATCGCACACGCCGCGCAGCTCGCCCAGGGCACCGCCTCGGACAACGAGGAGAGCATCGAGGTCTTCGTCAACCTCGCCCGGCGCCTGCAGTCTCTCGTCCACCGCCAGATCAGCATGCTCGACAGGCTCGAGAACGAGGTCGAGGACCCGGAACTCCTCAAGGGCCTCTTCCAGGTCGACCACCTGGCAACCCGTATCCGCCGTCACGCGGAGAACGTCGCCGTCCTCGGCGGATCTGCCTCGCGCCGCCAGTGGACCAAGCCGGTGACGATGATGGAGGTGCTGCGGTCTTCGATCGCCGAAGTCGAGCACTACTCCCGCGTCAAACTCGTCCCGCCACTCGAAGGGACGCTGCGCGGCCACGCGGTCGCCGACGTCATCCACCTGCTGGCCGAGCTCGTCGAGAACGCCACCGGCTTCTCCGACCCGAACACCCAAGTACTGCTGCGCGCCCAGCGGGTGACCGCCGGACTGGCCATCGAGGTCGAGGACCGCGGCCTGGGCCTGTCCCAGGAAGAGCAGGACCGGATCAACTCCCTGCTCGCCTACCCCGACAGCATCGACATCAGCAAGTTGCTCGCGGACGGCCGTATCGGCCTGTACGTGGTCTCCGCGCTGGCCCGCCGCCACGGCATCGCAGTCCGCCTTCAGGGCAACATCTACGGCGGCATCCAGGCGGTCCTGGTCCTCCCGCGCGGGCTCCTCGGTGACGAGCCGGACGAGGCGCCGCACCATGCGGCCGCGGCCGCACCCCGGCCCGTTCAGCCTGCCTCACCGCAGCGTCCTGCCGTGCAGGCGGGACCCGAGGCGCGGTACGTGCCACCGCCGCTGGACACGGCCCAGCCGATGGCGCGGTCGATGGGGCAGGCGCAGCAGATGGCCGCACAAACGCCCCCACCGCAACAGCAGACACCGCAGCACGCACGGCCTGCCGAACGCCCCGCACCCCGCGACCCCGGGCCGTACGACACGGAGGACCCCCGCATCGGGCGGCCGCCGCTGCCCCAGCGCCGCGCGCAGGAACACCTGGCTCCGCAGCTCCGGAACACGCCCACCACTCGCATGACGGGGGACATGCCCCAGGGGGAGCACGATCCGGGACTGATGGCCGCCTTCCAGCGAGGAGTCAGCCTCGCCGACGACGTACCCGACGAGACCCGCTGACAGCTCCGCTGGCCGCAGGTCCCGTACTCACCCCCCGAGGAGAAAGACCGCCACCATGGTGAGCGACACGCGAACCGGTTCGAATCAAAACCTCGACTGGCTCCTGCAGGGACTCGTTCAGAGGGTCCCCTATACCCGCAGCGCACTTCTGCTCTCGTCCGACGGGCTGACCAAAGCCGTCGACGGGCTCGAAACAGACGAAGCCGATCACATGGCCGCCCTGGCATCCGGCATGTATTCGCTCGCCCGCAGCGCCGGCGTCCGCTTCGCCGATGGGGCTGACGTACGCCAGGTGGTCGTGGAACTGGACACCGCCCTGCTCTTCGTGTCCGCCGCGGGCTCCGGCGCCTGCTTGGCCGTCCTCGCCGGCCGCGAGGCCGATGCGGCCGTACTCGGCTACGAGATGGCCATGCTGGTCAAGAGCGTCCGCCCGTATCTCGCCACGCCTGCCAGGAACCCAGCGCCCGGCGCGCCCCGTGCTGCGGGGCACTGAGGATGTCGGACGCGCAGGGCGGAGCGTGGCTCGACGATGAGGCCGGACGACTGGTCCGGCCCTACGCCGTAAGCAATGGCCGCACGCGCCCCACAGCGCACTTCGACCTTCTCACCCTCGTGATGGCAACCGGCAACCGCCCGAAGACGTACCTCGGGCCCGACTACGACGAGGTCCTCGCCCTGTGCGGGGGCCACCCCATCTCAGTGGCCGAGGTCGCCGCGCACTTGCGGCTGCCGGCGGTCATCACCAAAGTCCTGCTCTCCGACCTCGTAGGGCATGAAGCGCTCACCACGCGCGCGCCCCGCCCCATTGAGGCGTCCTCCCTGACCGACCGAAACCTCCTGGAGGCGGTGCTGCATGGCCTTCGCAAGCGGCTCTGACGACCCCTTCCCCACTGCCCTGAAGATCCTCATCGCCGGAGGATTCGGGGTAGGCAAGACCACCTTTGTCGGAGCGGTCAGCGAAATCGCACCGCTGAGCACCGAGGAACTGCTGACCCAGGTCAGCGCCCGCACAGACAGCCTGGTGGGCGTCGAGGACAAGACGACCACCACCGTCGCGATGGACTTCGGCCGCATCACCCTCAGCCAGGACCATGTCCTCTACCTCTTCGGCACACCCGGACAGGAACGGTTCTGGTTCATGTGGGACGAACTGTCCAACGGAGCACTGGGCGCGGTGGTACTCGCCGACACCCGAAGACTCGACCAGTGCTTCGCCGCCGTCGACTTCTTCGAACGACGCGGCATCGCCTTCATCGTGGCCGTCAACCAGTTCGACGGCGCCTACCACTACGAGCCCTACGAAATACGCGCCGCCCTCGACCTCAAGCACGAGATACCCGTCGTGATGTGCGACGCCCGCCAGTGCAACTCCAGCACCCGAGTGCTGATCGCACTCGTAGAGCACCTGCTCGCCCCTGCTCCCGGCATGACGCCCGCGGAGCCAACCCCCCTGCACTGACGCACACCCAGCGCCGTCGAATGGAGTCTGCATGTCCGCGCCTGTTCCCTACACGCCATACGACCCGACCAGCCAAATGCTGGTGACACCCGAGGACAGGGACGCACCGGCCCGAGTAGCCCGCCTGCGTGAACTCGGCATCGGGAATGCCCCGATCCCGGAATTCGACAGTTTCGCCCGCAACCTGGCCCGCACCCTCGAAGCGCCGTACGCGATGGTCAACTTCATCGATGAGAACCGCCAGTACTTCGCCGGGCTCTACACCCCCGCAGACGGCCAGCCGGGCGTGGAGCTGGAACCGCAGGCCAGCACAGGCCGAGTCATGGCGCGTGATCACGGCTGGTGCCCCCACGTCGTCGTACGACGCAAGGCCCTGGTGCTCGAGGACGTCTGCGACTACCCAAGGTTCGCGGGCAATCCCGTCGTGGACGAGATCGGCATCCGCTCATACCTGGGCGCGCCGCTGATCGACTGGAACTCGGGAATCGCCCTGGGCACGATCTGCGTGATCGACACAGACACCCGGCCCTGGGGCCGGCAGGGCCTGGAGACCATCAAGTCGATGGCACAGCAGATGGTCGACCGGCTCCATCAAATAGAGGACCGGGGCCAGATCTGAGCCACTGCGGGCAGCCGCCACTCTCGGGTGGCGGCGCTCTCGGCAGCCCCCGCCGCTCTCGGCGGACGGCCCCCTCCATCCGAAGCGGGAGCCGCGCGCACGACGCTGTGTCCGCGGCTCCCCTTTCTTTTACACCCCAGCCGTCTCCAACTGGTCTTCTTCCCGGTGGTCCGTAGGCCCGGTCCGCACCAGGTCTGCCAGACGCTCGGACCACTCGCCCTTGCCCGCACCGAGCGCAACTTCGGCCAGTCGCAGGAGCTGGATGTCGGACGTGCCGGCCGGTGCGTAGATGTGGTGGGCGTCGCGCAGATAGCGCTCCACCGGGCGATCGGTGAACAGACCGGAGGCGGCATGGATGTCCATGCTGTCGCGGGCCGACTCGATGGCGGACTCGACGTTGAGGAACTTGGCGTTCATCAGCTCCGCGTCGCACGGCTCGCCCTGGTCCAGAAGATGTACGGCGTGGTAGGCGGCCAGACGGGCGGTCATCAGGCGGTGCTGCATCAGGCCCAGCTTGAGCTTGATGTTGCTGAGCTCGCCGAGCGGCCTGCCGTACCGCTCCCGCTCAATGCACAGGGCGGTCGTCTCCTCGACGACGGCCT
The DNA here is from genome assembly GCF_002946835.1 of Streptomyces dengpaensis. Classification (NCBI taxonomy): domain Bacteria; kingdom Bacillati; phylum Actinomycetota; class Actinomycetes; order Kitasatosporales; family Streptomycetaceae; genus Streptomyces; species Streptomyces dengpaensis. The sequence continues at coordinate 6,227,485 of NZ_CP026652.1, read as the reverse complement.
GGTGGATGCCGAGGGAGACCGCGGTCAAGTTGGGCCGGCCGTAGAGCACGCTGGAGGAATAGGCGACAGCGAGCCCCTGGCCCTCGGCGCCGAGCAGATTCGCTGCGGGTATCCGGCAGTTGTCGAAGATCAGCTTGCCGAAACTGAAGCCGTGCAGTCCCATGGCGGGCTTGTGTTCGGCGAGCGAGAAGCCGGGGCGGTCCGCCTCGACGAGGAAGGCCGACAGTCCCTTCGATCCCTCACCGGTGCGGACGACCACACCGTGAACGTCGCCGACGTGGGAGTTGCCCACAAAGACTTTGTGCCCGTTGAGGATGTAGTCGTCACCGTCGCGTACGGCGGTCGTGCTCATGCCAAGGACATGCCCGCCGGACTCTTCCTCCGTGGTCGCAATGGTTGGCAGGCAGTCACCGGTGGCGACACGTGGCAGCCACTTTTCCTTCTGGACATCGTTGCCAAAGTGGATGATCTTGGCTACGCCCAGCTGGGAGGCCTGCACCATGGCCCCCATCGCCCCGCTGACCCGGGCCAGTTCCTCAATGATGATCGTCTTGGCCAGATGCCCTGCCCCCATGCCGCCATAGGCCCGGCCGATGGTGACGCCGATCCAGCCCTGTCGGGCAATGAGCCGGGAAGTATCGTGCGCTACGGATCGGGACGCCTCCATCTCCGGTATGCGGGGCCGCACCTCGCGCTCGGTGAACTCGCGCACCTCCTGCCGCAGATCCTCATGCCGTCGCTTGGTGAAGTACCGTTGCACAACCCCTCCTCCGCACTGCCCCGGCACCCGCTCTGATGCCAAGGGACGTCCTTCGGACGATGCCTCTCAGCCCCCAGGCAGACCGTCTGTAATATTGTCTTCTCTTCGATCTATCTCGGCCAAGATCGCCAGGACTCTTTGACGCAAACACCTCGTCTTGCCAAACGATCCCAACTGTGCGATGCGAAGCACTACTTGCCCCCACCGGACAGACGTGAGAGCGAAGTGACGCATGCGCAAGCACGTCCCGGCTGAGACCACCACAGGCCTGCCCACCTGGCACTTGCCTCCATGGCAGGCTGCCGCACGACAGCCCAAATGGTCACCTCTCCCCTGGCCGATAACAACCGCCTCCGAACGGCGATCACTGCCCCGCCAGCTCAGTTCAGCCAACGTCACACGGGCACGGATATATCGGCCGCCCATGGGCATGCATCCTGTGGCTCTCTGCCCCTCCATCCCGGGCGACCCACCAGACAAGCACGCCGTCACCCCGCTCCCTCCGCGAGGCAGAGCAACAGCGCTATGGCCCATCGATCCGAACCAGCCCGGAGGCGTCGCCCGCCCCTCTGCGCCTGGCCGGGCCGAAGCTGGGCGGCGGGGACCGGCGCGGGTGGCCGAGTCGACCTCGACGGCGCGCGCGTCGCCAACCTGCACCGAATCTACGAGCAGCTGCGGCGAGACCACCCGCATGTGCTGATCGATGCCTGCGCCGGCGGCGGCGCCCGTACCGACCTCGCCATGGCGGCCCGCGCCGACATCTTCTGGCCGAGCGACAACACCGGCCCGCTGGACCGGCTCGCCATCCAGTACGGCTACCTGCACGCCAACGCCCCGCACCTGCTCAGCTCGTGGGTCACCGACTCGCCCGGACTTTCCACCCGCGCCTGCGGTAGCGTCTACCGGCACGGCGAACAGCGCTACTCCGGCAGCCACCTCACCGCCGTCGGCCTGCCCGCGCAGTGGACCGCCGAGCACGACGCCGAACTCGTTGTGCTGCGGCGTGCCTGACGCCGTCCGCTCCCCATCCGGGCCGGCCCGACATCACGACGCCGTGGCGCGTAACCGCGCCACGGCGTCTCAAAGTCTTGGTGGATCGGCCGCACCCAGGTGAGGTGTCACCTGGGTGCGGCCGAGCCCAATCAGCAGGTGGCGTTCAGACCGGCCCAGTTGGCGCGGTCGTTGTAGCCGCCGTCGCCGGCGTCGCCGACCACCAGGTCGAGCGCCCGGACGCCGGTCAGGTCGATGTCGACCTGGCGGATGTCGTCGCGGGTCAGCACACCGCTGTCGAACAGCACCCGGCCGTCACCGATCACCTGGAAGGTCGAGGTGCCGCCCTCCGGGCCGACGTTGCGCACCGCATCGTCGATGCCGACGGTCGCGGTCAGCCGGCTGCACTGGTCGCCGAGGTAGTAGCGGACCGTGGAGGGCGAGGCGACCCCGATACCGGTCGGGTGGACCTGGCCGAGCATGCTGATCGGCGACCAGCCACCGACGCTCAGGTCGACCGTCGGGCTCATCCACCCGCTGGTGGCGCTGATCCACTTGTGGTGCGACAGTACGACGTCGCCGTCCGGCGCCGCCGGTGCGACAACCACCGCGGTGGCCGTCTCCTGCCGCAGCCGTCCCTTGCCTGTCACCTCGTACGACGTAGTGGCGGTCAGCGCGGTGCTGCCCGGCTCGGCGGTGGCCGGCAGGGTCACCGTGAAGGCGAAGGTCGCGGAGCGGTTGGAGTCCAGCAGCTTCGGCGCTTCGCTGAGCGGACGGGCCGTCCAGCCGGAGGGCACTGTCAGCTCGACCCGCGGCGCGAAGACCGGCTGCGCGCCGTCGTTACGGACGGTGACCTCGACCCGGGCCTGGTCGCCTCCGGCGACCAGCGGGGCGGTCCCGGCCGGCACCGCGTCGTCACCGACCTGCGTCACCTGCGGCAGGCCGGCGACGACGTGCGGAACACCGGGCTTGCCCGTGGCCGGGCCGACCCGGAACAGGGCCGCGCCGTGGGCCGGGACGGCGGCGCTGATGGTGCCGGCGCTCTCGGTGACCTGGTTGGTCCAGGCGTTCTTCAGGGTGAACCGATCCCCGGACAGCCCGACCGACGACGCCTTCGTGGTCACGGTCGTCGGGCTGTCGCCCCGGTTCAGCAGCACCACGGCACGGTCACCGTTGGCCAGCCGCTTCACCCAGGTCTCCGTCGTACCGGCGGGGCCGACACGGACGGCCTGGATGCCGGCGGTGTCCTGGTTGATCGCGAGTACATCGGGGTCCGTGAGAATGCCGAGCGAGGTCTGGCTGAGCTTACGGACGTCGCTGCCGATCAGCAGCGGCGCGGCCGCCGCCGACCAGAGCGTCATCTGGGTGCGGAACTCCTCGTCGTTCATCCCGAGCTCAGGTCCGAGGTAGTCCGGGTCGTTGAAGTGCCCCGGCCCGGCGACCTCGGGGTGCCGCGCGTTCGCGTCGTAGTTCCGCAGCACGTCCTTGAACTTGATCTCGCCGACGAAACCCACATCCGTGTACGTCCGCCAGGACTGCGCGATCCCCGGCGCATAGGTCCAGGAGTACGTCGACTGCTGCTCCTCCGGGTAGTTGCCCCAGTCCGGGGAGGTCACCGGGTTGCAGAGGTTGAAGAGCATGGGGCGCCCGCTGGCGTTGTTCCGCAGCGCCTGCGCGAACTCGGTGTAGACGGTCTTCGGGTCGAGGTCCGCGGCGATCCCGCAGAGGTAGTCCACCTTGACCGCGTCGAACTCCAGGGCGGCGAAGTTGTCCGCGTCGCGCTGGTAGTAGCCGTGGCTGCCGAGTCCGCACTTGCCCGGGATGTACGGGCCGGCGTCGGTGTAGATGCCGGCCTTCAGGCCCTTGGAGTGGATGTAGTCGACCAGCGGCTTCAGCCCGTTCGGGAACTGGTCGGGGTTGGGCACCAGGTCGCCGGCCGAGCTGCGTGGGGTCGGCGCCGCCCAGTTGCCGTCGATCCAGACGTACTCGTAGCCGGCGTCGCGCAGGCCGCTGCTGACCAGGAAGTCGGTTATTGACTTGATCTCGGCCTCGGTCGGATCGCCACCCAGCGCGTAGTAGGTGTTCCAGCCCATGTACGGCGTCGGACTCAGCACCTGCTGGGGTGCTGGCGGCGTGACGGCGACAGTGCCGGCCGCTGGGGCGGCGTGGGCGGGTGCCTGCACGACCAGCAAGCCGGTCAGGAGGGCGAGGAGGACGGTGAGATGTCGTTTCACATCGGAACCTTCGCTGTCCGATCGATCAGGCGTGCCGACCCGTCCTGGTCGTGAGTCTGAGGTACCGCTCCCTCGTGGAGGGTGCGGCGGTCGGTCTTCGGACCAGCTCAATGCCCGCGCGCCTGCGGATTGTTTCCAGGATCTTGCAGCGGTTACCGGCGCGTGTCAATAATAATTCCTAAATTACGAGTTACTAGGAGGGCCTCGTTAGGTACCCCAACTGCCGCCTATCGGACAGCGTGTGATCTTGTATCAGAAGCCGCCTCAACCGATCTTGGAACGTGCAAGTCGAACGGAGTTCCTGGTCGGGTGATCTTCGGGAGCATCCCGATCTCCCCGGCCGTCGGGCTCCGGGCCGTCCTCAGGCGGTGCGGGCCGCCGGGGCGGCGGGAGTCCCTTGCTTCCAGGGCACGGCGCGCCGGCAGCCAATCCGCGGCGCCCACCGGGGCAGCCGCGATTCCTCCAACCTGTTCCTGATACCCCCAATGCGGGCCAGCCGATCAGCCCGACGGCCGGACCGCCGCCGATGCCGGAGTTCCGCGCCCCCGGAGACCCGTCATCCGACGCCACCGCTCCCCCGTCGGCCAGTCCACGGGCACGGCCGACTCGCCCGCCCGGCATGCCGGTCTTCCAAGCACCGGACGGCACTCGGTCTGCGTCGGCGCCCAGAGGGCCTGGCAGCCCCCGCGTTCCTGCCCCGTCGCGTTTCCAACGGCCCGCTCGACAGCCTCACACCCCGCCCCGGCACGCCGCCCGTCCACCCGCACCCGCCACCTTCCGACCGCCGGTGCTCGAGCCCCGAGGCACCCCGATGCAGCACCGCACACCAGCGCCCCGCCCGCGACCGTCGCGCCCCGGCACCTGGAAGTCGGCGGCAGGCAGGTGGCCTCCTTCGCGATCACCGGTTACCCATGCGAGGTGCATCCGGGCTGGCTGCAGCCGCTGCTGACCTACCCGGGCCGCGTCGACGTCAGCCTGCGCATCGAGCCGATCGACGCGGTCACGGCCGCCAACCGGCTCAAGCGCCAACTCGCCAAGCCCGAATCCGGACGCCGCCACACTCACGAACACAGACGGCTCATCGACCCGCAGGTGGAGACAGCCACTAAGTTGGTCGTTCCGCCAGTTATGGGCGATCACGCCACCCTCACCACACTCCCTGCGACACCATCGGCGACAGGGACCTCCGGTTCGGCACAGGCGATGGGTGAGGTGCAGGGCCGGGACGGTTCGCGCCGACCATGGACGGTGCAACGGGCTGTTTACGCACTACCGTTGGGAGGGCACGCGTCTCCCGTGCCTCGAGAGGGGTTGGCGTCATGGCAGTCTCCAGGCCTCGCAGTGTCTTGATCGTTGTGGCGGGCATCGTGGTGCTGTTGGTGGGTGTCGGTGTGGGATGGTGGGCCTGGGGAGGCGGTGCCGGGGAGCGCGACAGTCGCCGGGCGACGTTCGGTACGCTCCTCGCCGTAGTGGGGCTGCTCCTCACGCTGGCGGGATGGTTCATCCCCACCTCGAGCAGGAGCCCGGTCAAAGGGACCTCACAGCAGGCGACCCGTGGCTCGGTTCAGGCCGGCGGGAACATCTCCGGCGCGGTCGCCACGGGACGGGGTGCCGGCGCCACCGCCGCCCCCTCACCGCCTCCGGCTCGCCCAGCGGACAAGACTCCACCGAAAGGCAACGTCGAACAGCGAGCCGGATCCGGTGCTGTTCAGGCCGCCGGCGACATCACCGGAGCTGTCGCGACCGGGAAGAACGCCCGAGCCGACGGCCGATCGCAGCCTTCCGACGAACGACATCAGTCGCCCGACGGCAACGCGTCAGAAGGTTCGTGAGCGGCGTGACGACAGGCGGGACAGGACCGGAGGGCGGCGGGCAGAACCAGGTCGGGCAGAAGGCGGGCGACCAGGCCGTCCAGGCGGGCGGCAACATCTCCGGTCCGGTCGCCGCAGCGGAGAACGCCACCGCGACCTACAACGACAACTCCATCCATCATTACTATCCCCTTCCGCCGCGCGAGGGCTCCAGCAGCCGAGCTCGCTTGCTGGAGAAGTACCTCCCGAAGCTCGGAGAAGTCCTCTCGCGCAGGCCCCCCGGCGCGGCAGGGCCCCTGGCAGTCGAGTGGCAGGCGGGTGACGACTCCCGCATGTCGGACCCCGGCGAGATCATCGCCGAGTGTCTCGCCAGGAGGCGGATCATCCTGCGCGGGCCTGCGGGTGCAGGCAAATCGGTGCTCTTGCGGCGCGCCGCGCTCCAGAGCATCGCGTCGGGCGCCGCCATCCCGGTCATCCTTGATCTGAGCCACTGGAAGCCCGCGCACTCCCAGGCGATGAGCGAGATCAGCGAATCCGCCGAAGCTCGAAGCCAGCAGTTCGCCGTCATGGCGCGTACATCTGTCGTACCCATCAACCCAAGGGCGTTCGAGGAGTTTCTCGAGCTCGGCGAGGTGGTCCTGTTCGTCGACGGTCTGAACGAGGTCGCAAGCCAAGCGACCTCCGTCATCATCCTGAACGCGATAGACGCCTACCTGCAGCAGCATCCGTTGAGCCTGTCCGCCCTGGTCGCCGATCGGGTCCACCACGACGGCGGCACCGATCTGTGGCCGTGGACAGAGCTGCAACTGCATCCCCTGACCGTGGACACGGTCGAAGCAGTCCTGTCCGAGCACTTCTCGGCGGACGTGCGTGCGGCGATATCGGATGCGGACAGGGCGCTGCTGGGACGTCCCTTCTTCCTCGAGCAGGCGATCTCGACGGGGAGGCCGGCGCTGGGATCGGCGGAGAGCAGCCTTGAGCTGTTCTATACGGATCAGGAGCGACTGACGAACGGTGATCTCGACCGTCTGAGCGCCATGGCCTTCGAGATGTACCGCAACAGCACACGCGTGGCGACGCTGTCGTTCGCCGAGAAGTGGCTCACCGAGACAACCGCTCACCGTCTACTCGCGGACGGCACCCTGGCCAAGTCGACGGACGGCGAGATTCAGTTCGACCACCAGATCAAGAACGACTTCCTGGCCGCACGTTTTCTCGCACAGCACCAAGAGGAATGGAATTCCGACTCCTTCAACCGCGTAACGTTCTCTGCGAATTCAACCGAAATCCTGCTCAGTGCGCTGCGGATGCTCAAATCTCCCTCTGTCGGCGACAGGTTTCTCCAGGCCGTCTACAACTGGCATTGGTTGTATGCGGTGAAGACCGTCGGCGTGTCCACGGACGGAGTGGGGACGTTGTTCTCGAAGGAGGTGGAGGCATGGCTCGCCTGCTGCGCCGCGGAAAAGGTGCTCGATCCGCTCATCTGGACGAGCGAGGCGACCAGAGCGATGCTCGAGGGCCTTCCGAACGCCACCTTCCGTGGCGCGGCCACCGTGCGGTCAGCCGAGGACATCATCCGACTGAGTCACTCCATCGACTCCGATGAGGATTGGTTCGTGCAGTGGAGGAGAACCCTGGGCCTCAGCGCAGATCATGCGGGTCGCGAGGAGGACCTTCAACTGCTCGCCGGAGACAACCCAGTGATGGGCTGGGCGGTCTCGAACGCGGCCAAGCGATGGTCGCTCGACGAAGCCGATCTGAGACAGCTCCGGGCCATCTACCGGTCGACGAGCAACACGGACATCCGATGGCGTGTCGTTCACACCCTCGGGGCTTTCAGGTCGTCAGCGAACACGACTCTGCTCTTCGAGGCTTTGGACAAGGAACGAGGCGAGTGGGTGCGCTACGGCGCGATCAGATCGCTGGTCGAGCTGGCGATCGAAGGCACCTCCGACGAGAGAAGACTGGTACTCGAAGGCCTACGGGTTCGTCTCGACGCTCTGACTACCAGGCTGCAACTGAAGTTGGGCGAAGCGGTCTTCGTCTCTCATCCACCTGAAGGCTGGGCCAAGGCCGTCGGCCCCTTGCTCCGTGAGGCCGCGACGAGACAGCAGCACCTGGTCGACATCGACCGTTGGCGCGTGTTGATCAGGCAGTTCGAGAACTACGGGCGCGGACTTCGAATCACACCTCCAGGTCGCTGATCGCGTGCCGGTACCGACGGACGGTGCCGCGCAGCAGATCTTTGCGGACGACGAGCGACCAATCCCACTGAGGGTCCGGTATACCGAGAACTTCCGCAGACGCAGATCGCAGATACTGATGCCGCACGCGTGCTGACAAGAGGGCGACACAAGACGACTCGCCGTCCGAGCACAGGAGATAGGGGCGCTGACTTTCTGTGGCCTCCGTCCAACTGGTGATGTCCGGGAGCGCGGTGAGTTCCAGTTCATCGCGCTGCATGACGGCAACCAGTCTCTTGGATTCCACGGGCAGCACATGGATGTGGGCATGCGCGATGCAGGCTCCGCCGGACTGGCCGGCAGTGGACCCGTGCTCGAACAGCGTCACCGTGCCATAGGTCTTGCGCACCCAGTCCCTGGCTCTCTGGACGACGCTGATTGCCTCGTGACGGTAGTCCAGCATGGCGCGGGCGAAGCTGAGATAGTGCTTCTTGGGCACCACGAGCAAATGACCCTCGACCAGTGGTGATATGTCCACCACCATGGCGAAGTTGGCCGTCTCCAGCAGAACCCTGCTGTGCGGATCACCCTGGTAGGTCCTGCTGAATTCAGTGAAGGTCGCCCCGGACAGTTCGGCGCAGAGATCGGATCCGTCGCACTTCCCCTCGCGAGCACCACTCATCGAACTCCCCCTTCGACGACCAGCAGCGCTTCTCTACTTTGACACGGGTCCGCCCGTGCAGCCAGGACGCGTTGACCGCGGGTGCCCGACACGTGCATCCGTATGCGGACTGGCAGCGCAGGCAACCTCGAGCCGGGTACCACCGTCCCGCCGCGGCGGTCGCCTGCACGCTGCCAGGGCAACGCGCAGGAGAGTCGAAGGCCAAGCCGGTCCACGGGATCAGACTCGGGAGCAGGTGCTCCCTGCTGGTGATGTTGCTCGGCCGCCACGACGCTCATAGGGCCAACTGGCCCGAGGCTCGCCGGCCTGTGCCTGGTCCCCTTGTGAGGCTCCCCAGCATCACCGCCCCCGCGCGGCTGATCAGGTGTTCAGCGTCGGCCTTCGCATCGACTCGTGGCCGCCGCCAGTTGTCCTCACTCGTTGGCGTCTTCCGCGCCTCCTTGTCCGATCCAGATCGCTACAGGTGAGGCCACACTTATGCTCACGGGCGTCAGTTCACCCTCTGGACTGAATAAGACGAGACGCCTGCCTTGCCAGCAGCGGCGTGGAAGACTCGGGAGCACAAATAACCGCGGTCTGAAGGACGGGATGGCGCCGATGAGCAGCAGGGAAGTCCGCGACGCCGTACATGGATTGATCGAGTTGACCGATCACGAGTGGAGGGTGGTGGACTCGCCCGCATTTCAGCGGCTACGAGGCGTACAGCAACTCCCGATGACGCATCTCGTCTATCCAGGAGCCCGGCACAGCAGGTTCGAACACTGCATCGGTGCATGTCACCTGGCGGGGCGAATGGCCGACCGTCTCGGGTTAGAGCCGAGGGAGGTGCAGCGTGTGCGGGCTGCCGCGCTGGTCCACGACGTCGGGCATGGTCCATTCTCCCAGGTCGGCGAATTCATCTTCGAGGAGTTGACGGGTCAGACGCATGTACACGAGAAGATCTCGGCCGCCATAGTCAGGTTTCACACACCGGCCGGGTCTATTTTGGACGCCGACGCGGAATGGATCGCTGAGTTGCTGACCGGAACGGGACATGGCGCCCAAAGGTCGGTGGCGCGTGACATAGTCTCCGGTTCGGCAGACATCGACAAGATGGACTACTTGCTGCGTGACAGCTATTTCTGCGGCGTCGACTACGGTCGTTTTGATGTCGACAAACTGATCGAAGCAGCAAGGATCGTCCACACCTCTGAGGGCGATCACCTCGCCTATGACCTCGATGGAATTTTCGCCGTCGAGAGTCTCCTCTTGGCGCGGTATCACATGCACCGCCAGGTGTACGGGCACAGGACTCGGGTGGGGATCGACAAGATGCTTATCCGGGCTGTTGTCTCCGGCGTCCACGAGGGCCTGCTACCGCGTCGGGTGTTCGCCCCGGAGAATCTCGATGCCGCCTTCGTGGAGGAGTACATCGGCTGGGACGACCATCGGACGTTGGCCACCCTGGCCGCAGCCCCTGACTCTCGCGCCGGCGATTTGGTCCGCGCGCTGCTCAAGCGCCGTCTGATGAAGTCGGTCGTCAAACTTGAGGTCGACGACGACGTTGCTGCTCAGGCGATTCGCAAGCCGGCGGAAACCCTGAAGAAGGAGCAGGCCGCTGCCGAACATCTGGTTGCCGAGGCCGCGGGCGTCGATCCGATGTGGGTGGCGATGCATTGGGACAGCCCGCAGGCGTCGGCCAAGGAGGTGTCCATCGTCGACGGGCGTACCGGGTCGATCGGCAACTTCACCGAACTGTCCGGCTTGTTCGCACTGGGTGGTCCGCGGCCGAAGCCGTCGGTGTCTGTCTATGCCCTCCCGCCAAGAGGATCTGACGCGTTCTCCGTCGATACGCTGGCCGCGATTCGACAGGCCGCGCTGGAAGCGCTGCGCTAGGTGTGCTGAGGCCGGACAAGCCGACTGGGCCTGCGCATCAGGGGCTCTCCGCAACCCCCCGCGTGTACGCAGTCATGATCAGCTGCTCGATGCACTCGTCCAGTGGCACCACGCCCGGCCTCGTCTCGTCGGAGGCTTGGAGCACTCCGGCCAGGAGCAGGGCGCGGGTCAGTTGGATGGCTGAGGGAGGTATCGGGTCCGGTCCTCCGTCGAAGTCGATGGGAAATCCGCCTTTCAGCAGGTACCGGCACCCTTGTTCGTCGGCGAGCAGGTAGTGCCTGTCCCAGGGGGGGTTGGGTTCGTCACCGGTGAGTTCGCGGCCCTGTGTGTCATAGACGCCGGCCACGCTTTCGCCCTGACGGAGTTCCCAGGCCGCGAACTCCAGGTCGGACGAGCCCATGTTGGCGAGGACCGAGCCCGGTTGCAGCGCTCCGTGCAGGTCCGCCGGGAATGAGACACCGCCCGTCGAGGCCGCTGTTACGCACCTCCGAGCGAGCCGGGTACGGAGATCGTCGGAGGTCAAGAAGCCTTCGGCCGCCGCAGTCCTTCGTGTCTCGACCGCTTTGTCGAATATGGTGACGTCGTAGCCTTCCGCCCTCAGTCGAAGGGCCACGGCACGTCCGACGGCCCCGTAGCCGATGAGGAAGACCTCATTAAGGTCGCCGAACAGATCGCGTCCCGATGCCAGCAGCTGCTGCAGGTGATGGACCATGGAGGCGGCGATGAGTGGTGCTTCGAGGTGCAACTTGGCTCGGCTTCGCCCGATGTTGACGACGGGGAAGCGCGGCGGAAGGGCGTTCGCCGCGCGTATGCCCCGGGTGGTCTGTTCGACTGCCACGACGGGAAATTCAGGTGGAAACAGCTTATGGGCGTGAGTGAGGGCGTGCCCTCCGTCGTCCAGCAGCAGTACGCCCCGGGCAGTGGTCTGCGACGTGTCCCGTACGTGCGTCAGGGCCGATTGCACCGCTTCGGCGAGGATCGTGTCATACGGCCGGTCCGCCGATCCGCGGAATGCGGGATTGAGAACACGTATCCCTGAGTCGCGGAGCATGCGGAGCGCCGCTTCGTTGGTGGAATAGCCCTTGCCGACGATCTGCATCCGACTCAGGTCCGCCCCGCAGCGGGAGAGCGATCTGATGAGCGCACCGGTACTGGCCAGAAGATGCTGAACACAGACGATCGAGAAGCCGGCGAGCGGTTGGGAGGTTCTCACGTCGAAGATCTTCTCGACATGTTCCAGCAGTGGAAGGCGTGGGAACTTCGCAAGAGAGGGATAAGGGTGAGTCACAGGTGTCTCCCGGATTCGCTTCGCGGCCTCAGGCGCGATCGATGAAGAGCTGTTCTTCGTGACCTTTCGCGTCGAACAGTTTGAAGAAGGCGAGACGTCCCCTGCTGTCGGCCCTTCCCTGGAATTCCAGGATTTCGAGCCCGAACTCGTCGTCCAGGGCAACCATGTAGTGGGGCAGATCGAATGGCGGTTTCCAGAACTCCTGCACGATGAGTCTGGTCACCTGTTCGGCTATCACGAGGCTCCGCTCGTCGACCAGCCCGTGCAGCCTGTTGAACGACAACTCACCTCGTGACATGGCGACCTCGGCGAAGCGGCCGGGTCTCGGGCCGCTCCAGTAGTCGCGGCCCACGAACGGGCGCACCGGACCCAGGTAATGCGGGTGTTGGTAGTCGGACTCCACCGTGACAAGAATGACCTCGTGCGGTGACGCCGACTCCAGGGAGCGCAGACGGGATGTGCCGAGCATGAGCACGATCTGCAGCTGAGCCGGTGGACCCGCGCAGGACAAGGTGCAGACGAAGTGTTCAGCGTTGAGTTCGGGCTCGCCTTTTCCTGGCGGGTCGAACACGACGACCAGTTCGGTCACCGCGGTGTCGCTCACCCAGGTGCGGTATCCGCCGTGGGGACTGCGACCGGCATAGGCGGGATCCTGGAGAAAGGAGTCGACTTCCTCGGCTGTCTTGATCCCTGTCTGCCAGGGGCCGTTTCCGAGGTGTGGATCCGCTGTTCGGCACACCTTGGGGCCGATCCAGAAGCCCTCCTCGATGCCCGAGAGCATTGCGCTGCGAATCGCATCGCGGTCGCCGGCGGGAAAGACCTCCTGCCTGATCCGCCACTGTGCCGGGACAAGGCTCAGGAGTTCGTTGACGATGGCCTTTTCCGACTTCCAGGTGCACCGCTGGACCACCGATTCGACGGTGTTCCTGATGTTTTGCTCCGCCTGCTGGCATGGGTAGTTGAACACCTGCCAGGAGCTCATACTGCCATGGCTTGTCATCCACTGCGCGAAGCGCTCGACCAACTCTCGGGCACCTGCGTCTTCCGACTCCTGAATTTCTCCGCGGAAGAGTTCACCCCGACTCCCCAGAACCGTCACGATGTCGCCCGCGTTCACCGTGCTCGCTCCGAATCGTACGGGGGTGCCCGGTCGAGGGAGCAGAGTCTCCCGGTCGAGGCTGACGACATAGGGCTTGCCGAGCTTGCGGAGAAGAGAAGCGGTGTGCGTGCCGGGGCCTCCACGGATCGTGACGAAACCGGCGCAGCTTTTCATCAGCCCGAAGTCGTCTTGAGGAGTGAGTGATTCCGCAAGAAGAATGGCATTGTCCGGCAGGAGTGGATCACCGGCTTCATCCGGCTTGACGACCAGCGGACCGGTTGCGATGCCCGCTGAAGCAGGTATCCCCCGGGCGAGAAGATCTGGCGACGAGTCCGGTGATGCCGCCGCTACCCGATTGGCCAATCTGGGTAAGGCATCCGCTCGAGTGTGCAGGACAGCTTGAGCAGGTGTCCACATCCCCGCATCGACCTTGCTGCAGGCGAGCCGAATGGAGGCCAGTGGAGACAAAGAGACATCGCGGGCCTGCAACAGCCAGACCCTTCGTTCATCTACCGTGAATTCGACTTCCTGCACATGCGGAAATTCGGCCTCCAAGGTATCCGATATCCTGCACAGGTCCTCGTATACGTCAGGCCAGTCTGCCTTCATCCGGATGAGCGACCGGGGTTCACGGACGTGGGCCGATCCGACGACCTCGGGCCCCTGAGCCTTCACGAGGTAAGTTCCTGCACAGGGCCCCTCTCCGGACTGAATGTTTCGGCTCCAAAGAACTCCCGAAGCGCTCCCTTCCGAACGGTTTCCGTAGACCATCACCTGGACAATGCATGCAATCGGTATCTGATCATCGAGAAGGCGCTGGGCAGTGAACTCGGCAATTTTCCTGTGCATATTCGATAAGAAGACGGCATCGATGCAGGCAGTCACCTGGTCCAGTAGCGATGCTCCCACGGGAGTATATTTGGACGCTACTCGAAGGCTTGCGCTGGAGCCTCTGTCACGGTTGACCCCCGAAGCCAGCAGATAGGTACGTATGAATTCGGAAAGGATTTCGTGTCTGAATGATTCGGGCTGCGCGTCCAGCCAGTCATGGGTGACGCCTACATTCAGAACCGAGTTCAACATCCCCGGCATGGACACGACGGGGCTCGATCGCACAGAGACCAGAAACGAGTCGGACACCGATAAGCCCAACGCGCCGACCTGTGGCCTCAGCTGCTCGAGCTGTTCCGCAACCATGTCGCGCAAGTCGTCGTCGACTCGGAATCCGGCTTCGAACCAGCGGTGATATGCCGCGGTGGTCAGGATGAAGGCGGGAGGGATCGGAAGGCCCAGGCGGGCGAGTTTCGCCAGTCCCGTCCCTTTCCCCCCGAGCATGTCAGACGGCATGCCGACGGCCTCGGCCAGACCAAGAATGAGCACCGATCACGCTCCTACCTAACGGGCGAGGGAGTCCCCGTAACGGAGCATGACGACCCAAGAGGATCTGTCAAGCTTCCGGTATAACTCAGTTCTGGCTTCGGCGAGTTGGCCTGGAACCGCTGGCCGAGCGCACCTCGCGATCGTCACGGTTGGGCCCTTGGGCCGGCCCGTCGGTGGTGTGGAACCAGCCGCACCGCCGCCGAGCCCAGGACAGGCACGTCACTCCAAGGTCAGATCGGTGCAATCCGCGGCCGACGGGCCGGGCTGCTCGGTCAACCGGATCGGCGGCTCGGTCGAGAGTCCCGCCAGCAGACCCGCGTACCGGGTCAAACCACCTGCGAATATGGGCCGTTCAGAACCCGCAGCATCCTCAGATCTGACCCTCTGCACCAGCCAATCACGCAATGATGCCCGTGATACCGTGAACCATGCGTGACGAGCCCAACAACCTTGTTGACGTGCAAACGCCGCTCTGCGGAGCATGGCCGATAGACGTCACAAGCCCGGGCCTGCTCCCTCCGAGCTCAGCATTTTCGAGCCTCGCCTATCCGACAGCCAACGTGCAGCAGCCGCAGCCTGTCCACGCGTCCGATAAACCAAGAGTTGCACCGAAGATCCCTGATTCCAGAATGCTGGCCGGAACGGACTTTCCCCGGGGCCTGGCCCTGGTGAGCAGCAACAAGAACAAGGTCGCCGAGTTCGAGTCGCTACTGGGCTTCAAGCTGGCGTCCGTGTCCATGCAGCTCCCAGAAGTGCAGTCTCTGGACGTCAAACACGTCGCTCTACGCAAGGCCGAATTGGCCTTTTCTCTGGTACGCCGCCCTGTCCTGGTCGACGACACCGGCATCTACGTCGATGCCTGGCACGGTTTGCCCGGCGCGTTCACCGGCTGGTTCTTCAACACAGTCGGCAGCGAAGGCATGCTGCAGATGCTGCAGCAGAGCGACAATCGTTCCGCTACAGCTGTGACAGCGCTGGCTGTGTGCGACGCGGACGGCTCGCGGGTGTGCGTGGGCGAAGCCACAGGCCATGTGGCAGCACAAGCTCAAGGCGGTGCGGCAGACGGGCACAACGCGATCTGGATCCCCGAGGGCGAAAACCGAACAGCGGCAGCGATGCCGCGGGACCACAGGGACAAGGTATCCAGCAGAGCGGCAGCGGTGGCGGCGCTCAAGCGTCAGGAATGGGTGGAGAGGTTTTAGTCTCCCCCTCGTCAACCCTGACAGTCGACCGCTCAGCAGACCGAAACGTAGATGAGCACTGGCGGGTGCCGGATTGGTGCCCGCCTCCCCCACTGCACATCAGGTCACCACGTGGCCGCGACGCACAGGCAGCATGGAGGTGGGCGGCGTCGTTGCGGGTCGTCTCGGAGATTGGAACCGATCGCTGAAGCGGCTTGCGGTCATCGGTTACCCGTCCAGACGATGCGCTCCGCGAAGCCGCCCCGCTCACAGGCTTTGGCGGCGCGGATCTGCTCCAACCGTTCCGCGTCGACCCCGAACTCCGCAGCGAGTGCGCGTACGACCTCCAGTACATCCGCGAGTTCCTCCAGTGCCGAGACCTCATCCGCCTCAAGGAACTCGATGACTTCCTCGCCGAGCTTGTCCCGCAGTCGGCTGCGGTACTCAGCCGGACTCGCGATGTAGGTGATCGGATCGCCCCCGTCCTCGCGGATGATCTGCGGAATCCGGTCCCGCACCAGCTTGCCCTGCATGTCACGGGGATCCATCGCCACCTCTGGCATCTATCGCCGTGGAACGGTCGCCGAGTGCCGCTCCTCTTGCTGCCGCAATCCAGGAAAGCGGCCTTCCGACTCGCCAGTCTCTCGCCTCGACGCCCGTGGATACGAGCGGCCCCCCGCCCCGGCCGCGAACCTGCACGACAGCCAGGCACTGATCCC
This sequence comes from Streptomyces dengpaensis, assembly GCF_002946835.1. Classification (NCBI taxonomy): domain Bacteria; kingdom Bacillati; phylum Actinomycetota; class Actinomycetes; order Kitasatosporales; family Streptomycetaceae; genus Streptomyces; species Streptomyces dengpaensis. The sequence goes on along the minus strand of NZ_CP026652.1, from coordinate 6,211,283 downwards.
GCTGGTGAGAGGCATCCCGCCGATCCGGTCTCGCCGCGGACGCAGACGGCGCAAGCCGGGCAAGCTCCATGGCGATAAGGGATACGACTACTCCCACCTGCGGCGATGGTTACGCGGACGCTGGGATCGCCTACGGGACGCGAGTCCTAGGGCGACGGAGGCCCCGTAGTAGTCGCCGGAGTAACGACCGGCCAGGGAGGACGGGAAAGCCGTCCACATCGGGCGAAGGGGGCCAGGTGACTCGGACACATCAGACCCGGGAGGTATGCGAATTGCAGATCGCCGCAACGGCGTTGTGTGTCCTCCGCGAGCAGCCTGAATCGACGCTGTAGTCACTGGAGAGCCGGATGATCGGGAAACCATCATGTCCGGTTCGGCGGGAGGCCGCACGGAAAAGGACCTGCCACGGCGGCCGGTGCACCAAAAGCTCCACCGACAGGAGCCATGCGACCGGAGGCCATCCCGAGACCAGCACCGGTTTCCACTCCAAAGCCGGCGCCGCCGCGATGTTCGCGGCCAGCGAGGCCGCGATCTCCAGCGGAAACGCCGACCACACGGCACCCCGCGCCCGGCGTGAGCTGGATCCAGGGGGCTTCAGCAGGCCGACCGTGGCCAGGAGCAAGAGACCGTCCACGGACAGCGGCCACAACGACGCGCTGATCTCGTCCGCCCCACCCTGCAGCGCGAACTCCCGCTGGTGAACATACGACGCGTAGGCAGCGACCCCGGCCACGATCAGAGCGCACAGAGGCCGGATCCACGCATCCAAATCGAAGCCCCGGTTCCCCGCAGTTCCCTCCTGAGGCCCGGTGACATCACTCATCGAGCCCACCGCCCGGCACCCCGCCCCAGTGCACAACGCGTGCACACTGCGTGGGAACTCCCGGGAACTCGCAGGTAGAAGCGGGAAGCGCCCGAATACGGAAAAGGGCCCCGACCGGGCCATAAGCCCAGGTCAGAGCACAGATGGCAGACGAGTCGGGCTGTACGCCGGGTATTCTTGACGCACCTTTCTGACCTGCGCCTTTGTGGGCCAGATCGGCTGTGACCTGCTAGGTCGGGTTGCAGAGACGACCGGAGGCAGTCAGAGGAAACCGCTCTGATTCGACCCCGATTCGAACCGAGCTACTCGGAGCCAATCAGAGGCAATCACCCTCTGTTTTGGTCCGAGTCGGCCCAGGTGAGACGGCGTTGATCAGGCTGTGAACCCGCTGACGGCACTCGGAGTCGACCTCGGTCGAGCCGCGATGGGGACGTCTGCCTCCAGTACCGGGGCCAGGCATACGAATGCCTCCAGGATGGCCATCCTGGAGGCTTCGCTGGCACCGATTGGAGGTCGGTACCGGACACCACCCGTGGTTTTAGCGGGCCTGGGTGGCGTCTCTGTCCTTGCGGGACGGCTCCACAGTGCCACACAGCGCCTACCAGACAGGTTCTCCCCGACAGCCATTTCACCCACGCGAGCGACTGGGCCTTCACCATCTATCTACGGCTGCAGCCGATCTCATTCTGCTCGGGGACCTCACCGGCCGCTATGCGGCGGGCAGTTACAGCAAGCTCGCCTCCGACGGCCGGACCCTGGTCCTGCGCGCGGACCGTCAAGGCGCGGCCGAGCATGGGCACCGGATCACGGTGGCCATCGCCTGCCACGTTGCCCGCGCCGGCGGCACCGTCGACCAGCTGACGCAGCTCTTGCTGCACCCCGAGCACGAAGGCGGGCGGCACGCTCGGAACATCGCGCTGCGGTCCGGGCAGTCACGTGCTCTGGCGTACATCGGCCGGGTGTGGGCCAGCGCCTCGGCCGCGGTCAGCAGCACGACGGTGCTGGAATCGCGGCACCACGCGTACGAGGTGCTTGCTGCGCTGCGCGACCGCATCGAGACGACACCCTGGCGTGGGGAACGTGGGCGGACCGCGCTGCGGGTCCTGCGGGCGCATCTGAACTTCGCCGAGATCGCGGGCGGTCCGCTGTACCACGCCAGCGAGCGGCAGACCGCGGAGGAAGCGGGGATATCCCGCACCACCCTCCGGGTCGTCTACGAGACCGTCCTCAAACCACGGGGCTGGCTGCGACGTCTGCGCATCGGCCACGGCCGCGAAGGCTCGACCTGGTATCTCGCCGAGGGCAGCCCCGACCGCCACAGCATCCCCGTAGGGCAATCTCGTTTCCGAACCACTCAGTACCCCCCCGACCCGGCACGTGAGGAGTGGCCCACCCCTGAGACGGGCACAACGGCCGACCTCGACTCCACCGTCATCGGCCGGCTGATGGGCCACGACGCCTTCGCCCACCACGCCCTGGGCAGCGCCGCGCTCGTGATCATCAGTGCCCTGCACGTGCGCCCCGCCCAGACCGTTGCCGAGCTCGTAGGTACTTCTTCGGTCTCCCGCGCCACCACCTACCGGTCCCTGCGACGCCTCGCCGACCACGGTCTCGTCCAGCACACAGGGGAGACCTGGGCCCTCACACCGCGTGCCCTGGAGGGTTTCGGTATCCACCTCCCGGACGACGCTGGCAACGGCCACACGCCGGCACAGGGCTGGGCCGACATCGCCGAGCAACACGGCGCCTGGGGCATCGCAGCCCAGCGCAAGGCACTGCACGCGGCCGAGCGTGCGGCCTACCAACAGGCACTGGACCGGTTTGCGGAGCACCGCCGCAGGGCCGTGGTGATCGTCCGCGACGGCCGTCAAGTCCTGGTCCCCATGCCGCGCCCCGATGAGATCCCGCCCGCGTGGCACGCCCCGCACGGGCGCGTCCTCGACCCGCTCACCGGCCGTCCGGCCGCCGACTGGCGGGTCGCCACCGACGGCCGACTGATCCTCATCACCCCATCCGACCAGCGCAGTTACGACGAGCTGGCCGCCGCCCATGCCGAAGCCCTCAGCGAATGGGAGTCCGCCGCATGAACCCAGAGCCCCCGGTCACCTCCGACGCGAGCGAGGCGGTGACGCCCGAGTCCCTGCGCACGCAGTACGAGTCCGGCGCCACGGTCGAAGAACTCGTCGCCAGCAGTGGGCTGTCGTACGGCACGGTCCTCAACCGGCTGCACGACGCCGGGACCGAGATGCGCACCTCCTGGCAGACCCGCCGGCTGCGGCAAAACCCCCAAGCCCGCCGCCGCCTCGCCGCCCGCCTGCGCACCCTGTATGAGCAGCACGGCGCAACCCTCACCGAACTCGCCGCAGCGGCGGGAGAGACGAGGCGCGGTGCCCGGCGCCTCCTGCTCGAAGCCGGCGGCACCGTGCGCACCACCCAGCAGACGCAGCGGGTGCGTGCCGCAGCGCGGGCCGCCGAACGGTACAAGGTCGCGCTGTCCCTACGGGTCCGGTACGAGGCCGGAGCCACGGTCCCGGACCTCGCCAGAGAGCACAGCTACTCCGTCGCCACCGTCTACCGGCTCCTGCACCAAGCAGGCACCCGCATGCGGCCCCAGCACCACCACGGACCGGCCCGCGCCACGAGGAAGCGGTCATGAGCGCCCCCGCCCGGTCGGGTGCCCCTCGCCATGCCCGACAGATCAAGAAGTCGACCGTGCTCCATCCCGGACTAGGCGCTGCCGCACGGGCCCCTCCGTCATCGGCAAGCAGCCGCCACCGAATGTCGGCCCTCTTCGCCGACGCGCATAGGACAACTCACCTTCCAGTTTCAGGAGAACAAGCACACGTGAACGAGAACACCCGTATCAAGACCCTGGCTGCGGCCACAGCCCGCGCCTGGGACGCCTTCGTGATCGTCGTCGGCATGCTCAAGGGCGGCACCGGCAAGACCACCTCGGCCTGGTTCATCGCCCTCTACTACGCCGTCGTCCTCGACCTGCCGACGCTGCTGCTGGACGCCGACGCCACCAGCCAGTCCGCCTACGACTGGTTCAAGGTCGCCAAGGCCGAGGGCTTCGAGATCCCGGAGAACCTGATCGTCGAGCGGTACCCGTTCGATGACATCGCCGAGTACATCCGTGAGAAGCGTGCCGAGTTCGGAGCGATCGTGGTCGACGCCGGCGGCGGCAGCGCGAAGCTGTTCCACGAGGCTGTCACCGAGGCGAACCTGCTGCTCGTGCCGGTCGCCCCCACCAAGATCGAGCGTCGCAAGCTCGTGGCCACCTTCGACGAGGCCGAGCGCGCCGCCGCCCGCAACGAGCGCGACGTCACCGCCCACGTGGTCCTCGTGAAGGCCGACGACCGCACCAGCCTGCCCCGCAACGCAAAGGACAAGCTGCTGGAACCCGAGAAGGGCGAGGGCATCGGCCCGGACCGCGACGAGCCCTTCCCGCTCGCCGAGACGACCATCCACTCCTGGGTGCACTACATGGAGGCCTTCGGCGAGATCCCGACCGAGCTGAGCGAGTACGCCGAACTGATGAAGGAGCTGACGGCATGAGCGAGCGTATGAAGCCCCTCACCCGCCGCACAGGCCGCACTCTGGGCGGGGCCAAGAAGGCGACCCCGCCGCCCCCTCCCCCGGCCGCCGAGCTCACCCCCGAGCAGTACGCCGCCGAACAGGCCGCCGCCCAGGGCGAAGGCCGTCCCCCTGCGGGCGAGGCGCAGGTTCAGCCCGGCCCTTCCGCCCTTCCCGCCGAAGCATCGGCACAGGGCCGGACCGGGGCGGTGCCCGAAGTAGCGCAGACCGCAGCCCAGCCGACTGCCGAGGCGCCGAGTGGCCCGGTGCCGGAGCCGGCCGCCAGTCAGCCGACTCACCCGGCCGTCGACGTTCCCGAGGCAAGGACAGAGTCCGCTGGGATGCCGGTGGAGCGGCAGGTGCCGCTTGTGGTCCCAGCTCCCGAGCCTGCAGCACCTGCAGTCCAGGCCACGCAGCCGGCCGAACCTGTTGCGCAGCATGGTCCGCCTGCTGTCACGTCCGCGGTTGCTGGTGCGGCCCCGGCCGCCGAGGTGGCCATTCGCCCGGCCGTTCCCCCGGCGGCAGGCGGCACCGCGTTCCCGGTGAGGACCGATGGTCCAGGCCACCAGGAACAGCACGCTCGATCGCAGGACGCTCCCAGCGAGGGTGCTCCGTATGCGCACGGTCCCGGCCGTCCCAACGTTCCCGAGGTCGCCGTCGTTCTCAACCAGCGCATCATCGCGCGGGAGAGTCTCGACTCGTCGGTGCCCGCTGCGCTGAAGTTGAAGAAGCGGATCAAGCGCTTCGCGCTGGACAACGAGCTGGATCACCTGCCTATCGGCGACATCGTCTCGGTCGCGCTGGATGAGTGGCTCACCGCCCGCGGCTTCTGAACTCGGCCGTACGCACGGGGCGGCCGTCCCCACATCGGGTTCGGCCGCCCCTACCGACTATTCCAATAGGCCGTTAGGCGGGTAGCTATCCGCCTAGAAGATCACTGAAAATGTTGCGGGTTCTGGCCCCGGCCCGGCCGGGCCGGGGCCAGTCTTGTAGGCATGCAGGGGGAATGGGCCGGGGAGATGGCCGGGCCGGATGTGTGGGAGACCTGCCGGGAGTTGATCCCGGCCGGGAGCGTGTTTGCGTTCCTGGCCGAGCACCGGGAGGCACTGTTCCCGCCGTCGATGTTCGCCGACATGTATCCCTCGTCCAACGGCCGTCCGAGTCTGCCGCCGCAGGTCCTGGCCGCGACCGTGGTGCTGCAGAGCCTGCAGGGGTTGTCGGACTTCGAGACGGTCCAGGAACTGCGGTGTGATCTGCGGTGGAAAGCGGCCTGCGGGCTGGGCTTGTACGACATGGCATTCGATCCGTCGCTGCTGACGTACTTTAGGCGCCGTCTGCGCCACTCGGCCGATCCGATGCGGATCTTCACCAAGGTCAAGGAAGTCGTGGCCGCGACCGGCGTACTCAAGGGCAGGCAGCGGCGGGCGCTGGACTCCACCGTCCTCGATGACGCGGTGGCCACCCAGGACACCGTTACCCAGATCATCTCCGCCATCCGCCGGGTGATCCGCGAGGTCCCCGGAGCCCAGGAGGTGGCCGCAGAGCACTGCCACGCGCACGACTACACCGACCCGGGCAAACCGAAGATCGCCTGGAACGACGAGCAGGCGCGCGCCGCGCTGGTCGATGCGCTGGTCACCGACGCCCTCAACCTGCTCGGGCACCTGCCCGAGCGGGAGCTGGGCGAGAAGGCCGCGAACGCGGTGGGCCTGCTGGCCCTGGTCGCCGGGCAGGACGTCGAGCCGGCCCCCGACTCCGACGGACGCGACGGGCGCTGGCGCATCGCCCAGCGCACCGTGCCCGACCGGACGGTGTCCACCGTCGATCCCGACGCCCGGCACATCCACAAAAACCGCACCCGCCACCAGGACGGCTTCAAAGGACACGTCTCCTTCGAGCCGGAGAGCGGGCTGTTCACCGCCGTCGCCCTCACCGGCGGCTATGGTCCCGGCAGCCACGAAGCGGCCGTTGCCGGTGAACTGCTGGACGGGGAGGACGGCGCATTAACCGTGCTCGGCGACTCCGCCTACGGGACCGGCGACCTGCGCGAACAGTTGCAGGCCGCAGGCCACACCCTGGTCATCAAGCCACCGCCGCTGCGACAGGTGATCCCCGGCGGCTTCACCATCGACGACTTCCGCATCGACCCAGCCGCCGGCACCGCGACCTGCCCGGCCGGACGCACCGCCAACCTCGGCCAGGTCAAAGCGGACGGCGCCCGCACCGCCCAGTTCAAACACCTCTGCGCCGACTGCCCCCTGCGCGGGCGCTGCACCACCTCCAAGACCGGACGCACCCTCAACGTCCATCCCCAGCACCAACTGCTGACCGCCGCCCGGCGAGAGGCGGCCGACCCAGCCTGGCAGGCCGAATACCGCAGATGGCGGCCCCCGGTCGAACGCGCCATCGCCTGGCTGGTCGCCAAGGGCAACCGCCGCGTCCCGCACCGCGGCATCATCGCCAACAACATCTGGCTCCACCACCGCGCCGCCGCCCTCAACCTCCGCCGACTGATCAACCTCGGACTCACCCGAACCGGCACCACCTGGCACCTCACCCCGGCCACCGCATAGCGACAAGGGCCGCCCGGCCCACGGCCGGACAGCCCCAACAACAAGATTTTCAGCAGCCTTCTAGCTGGATCAACCGGGGAAGCTCTCATGCCTGACCACTCCCTCTACGCCCGCCGACTGCGGGAAATCGCCGACGCGCTCGACTCTGAGTGCGAGCCAACCGATGACGCTCTTTCGCCACACCCGGACACCCTGGAGGTCATCAGCAACCGGCGCACCAAACGCGGACAACTCAACTACGCCGTCCCCGAAACACTGCAGCTCCAGCGCCGGATCCGCCGTTTCCACGCCGATACCGGCCTACCGCACGGGGACATCGTGGCGCTGGCCGTTGACACCTGGCTCCGTGCAAAGGGATATCCGCCAGGTCTCTCCCCGGCCAGGACGACGGCGACATGACCAGGCAGACCGACGAGCTATGGGGAGAGAGCCGATTGAGGATCACGTGCACGCTGGCGAAGAGCTAGGGGTGTCCCTGCGCGCGTGGATCCTGGGCCGGAGGCCGCCCGGGGTTGTCAGTGGCCGCATATACGCTCCCCCGGTGATCATTGACCGTGACGCTCGTGTTGTCCCTCCCCGCTACCCGGACCGTGACGTCCGCAGATGGATGGGCGACGCGTTAGGCAAAGCCGACGAAGCTGACCTGCTCGCTGCGTACTTATGGGTTCAGGAAATCTCGATCGGCCGCGAAGCCTGCACCGGGCTGCGCCGGCAGAGAGATGCCCTTCGCACGAATCTTGAAAGGCTCGAGAAGCTCAAGGGAGACTCGCACTTTCGTGGCCGCACCTGGGACTTCACTCGGGTCGAACTTGACTCGGTCTTCGACGCGTTCATCAAGATGGTGAAATATGAGCTCGACCTCATCGGGCGCTGCTTGCAACAAGCGAGCCTGGCGTTCGAGGAACTCAGCACGCTGCCCGAGGAAGACCTGTCTACACGCTACGCTCCAGGCCGTGTCGATTCTCCACTGAACACGATCGCCGAGCAGTGGGACGAGATCGCACCCAGCACAGAACGCTTCGCAGCAATGAATCAACGGGCATTGGCGGAAACGGAGCATCTCGAAGCTGTAGATGACCGGAGGAACCTCTTCGCCCAGAGCCAGAAGTGTTACAGCCTACGGCGCATCCTAGAGTTCGATGGTAAGAACTTCGAGATTCTTGTCGCGTGGCTCACACACCGCGATGGGATGAAGGTGATCCGTCAGCACGGAGGTACTGGGGACCGGGGTGCGGACGTCATCTCTCAGACGCCGGACGGCCGGCGTGTGGTGGTGCAGTGCAAGCAGACCAGCAGGGCTGCCAAACAAATGGTCACCAGCACGAACGTCCAGACGTTCAATGGAACTGCTCGCCTTGAACACAAGGCTGACATCGCGCTGATGGTCACCAACGGCACTTTCTCCGAGCCAGCGCGCGACTTCGCCAACGACCACGCGATCCACTTGATCGGTGCAACGGAACTGGAGCGCTGGGCTACATGGGGAGACTCCCTGTACGAGGTCGTGGGCATCTCGCGGGAGAGCACCAGTGAGGACCCAGCCTGATCCCTCGGGTCTGGTACGGAAGGTCGATAACACCAAGCGCGTTCCGCTTGGCTGCCCGCGGGGCAGAACTGGTCCTGTGCCCGGCAGCAGGGTCCTGTTGCTGCCGGGCCTGGTCTCAGCGCGCGAGTCGCCGGGTCAGTTGTTCGGCGGTGAGTTCCACTCGTCCGGCTTGCGGGTCGTATCCGAACATGCGGGTGGGGCGGTTGAGGTATTCGGACTTTGACGGGTACTGGAAGTAGAGGATCTGCCCGCACACGGGGGCTACGTCTCGCATCAGTGTGTCTTGGCAGGTGCCCAGGACGGTAATGCCGTGGGCGGTGGCGACTTTGGTGATCGCGCTGAGCACTTCGCGGCGGTGTTCTTGGCCCAGGGAGTCGCCTAGTTCGTCCAGGACGAGCACTCGGCCTTGGGCGTGAGGAGCTGCCAGGAGAGCGGCGAGAACGAGGTGGATGGAGAAGAGCTTTTCCTGGGCCGTGTTGGTGACGGTGTCGTAGGCGAGCATTGGGCCGTTGGGGTTGCGTCGCCAACGCGGTGTGACGGAGCAGCGCCAACCGTGATCGGTGTCCGTGGGCGGGTCAATCTGGTAGTGCAGATCTGCGCCGAAGAGGCCAGCGTCACGGTTCAGTTGGTCCAGCGCCGTGGTGATGTTGTCGAGGGCTCCGGCAACGCGTTGTGTGATGACTTCCTGAGTGTGTCGGAGTTCCTCGGCGAGGGTTTCCACCGAGCGGGAGATGAAGGCGTTCTCCTCAAGGCGCTCGGCACGCACCTTCTCTACCGTGGTGTGGATGTCGGCGTCCGCGGCCTCGTTTTCGGTGAGCCACTCGCTGAGAGCCTGGAGTGCAGCGTCGGCCTTGGCATCGAGGTCTGCGTTGTCGAGGCGGCTGGCGTGAGCGAGAGCGACGGTGGGATAGCCACTGGTTCCCGCCCGCAGAGAGAGGGCGACCATGCAGCCGTCGACGGTCGCGTTGGCGGCCATGTGGAGTTGGGCGGCGGAGCGCCGTTCCCGGGGCGGTTCCCCGTGGGGCGCGGCGGGTGGAAGTGGCGCTTCGGCGAGAAGCTGCGTGTACTGCGTGGGTAGCCAGTCTGCAGGCCAGTTCAGCAGCGTACGGGCAGCGTCCGCGTCCAGACCCAGGGCGGCTGCCGCGGTGCTGGCGCCGTCTCGTGCGATGACCGCCTCTTGTTCGCGGCGCTCACCGTCGCAGTTTTGGAGCGTGACGTTCGTTTCTCGGATGCGCCGCTCGAGTTCTTCGATCCGTTGCTTGCGGCCGCTGAGGGCGGCTTTGGCCATGGCCCAGGCGTCCACTGCCTCCTCGAGAAGGGTTGCGACCTGGGGAAGCGTGCGGCGCCTGTGGGTGAGTTTGTCTGTGGCTTCGCGGTGAACTTTCACCAGTTGCGGTAGGGCTTCGAAGGCCTGAGCCCGCTTGAGTTCAGCCTCTGCGAGGGTGACCCGGCGTGCGAGATGCTTAATCAGGTTTTCCGCTCTCTGCTGGCTGAGCAGGGCCTCGTCGTAACGGGTGCGCAGGTGGGCGCACAAGGCAGCCCGCCCGACGGTCGGGTTGGGGAAGGATCCGACGATGTGGACGCCGAGGGCGTCGACGCTGGAGTGCGGGGGCTGTTGCGTCCATTGGGTCTGGGCGGCGAGGGCGTGCAGGAACTGGCGTGCCGGTTCTGGTGCGGAGCGGATGCCTGCCGGCCACGTGGTCTCGTGGCTGGTGGGTGAGGTGGCGGTTGCGTTCCTGTCTGGACCCTCGGTGATCAGGACTGCGCCGGGCAGATCGTTCAGTGCTTCGAGGGCTGCGGGCAGATCGGTATGTGCTACGCAGACGGCGTCGCGCCACGGGTGAAGGGCGGCTTCCCACCTGTCTCGGGTCTGGTCGTCGAGGTCGATCTGGTCAAGCAGGCCGACGCCGGTGATGTCCTCCTCGGCGGCCAGCGAGTGCAGGACTTCTCCGACGAGTCCTGCTTGTCCCTGCTCGGCTTTGCGGAGTTGGTCTTTGTAGGTGTGGGCGTCGCGTTGGGCGATACCGCGGTTGATCTCGGCCTCTGCCGTCTGCTGGGCGAGCAGTGTCAGCTCTTCCTGGAGCGCGGCCGCGGTTTCGCCAGCGTGGGCGGCGCTGAGGGTCCGGGCCTCGTCTAGTGCCTTTTGCGCCTCGGCGAGTTCTTCTCCCAGGTGGCGTTCTTCGGTCTGTGCGTTGGTCAGGTCGGTGAGGCATTGGTCTTTGGTCTGCTCGGCTGTTTCGCAGGCCTGCTCGAGTGCGGTGAGGTTGGAGGCAGCGGCCTTCTGGGCCTCCAGATGTTCAAGAAGATCGGCCGTCGTCTTGAGGGCCGCCGCGGTCTGGGGCAGGAGGACCTCGGCACTGCGCAGGCGGGCGGCCTCGTCCAGCAGACCACGAGCCAGGGCAGCGCGGCGGTCGCCTTCGGCGCTGCCGATTTTGCGACGGAGTTCGTCTCGAGCCTCTGCCTCGCGGAGCATGGTGTCTTCCCGGGCGAGTGCCTCTTCGTGCCGTTGAAGGGCCTTGGCGTACTTGGCTCGCTTGTCCTCCAGTGCCTTGCGCTGTCCTTTGTCGTGTTCGAGCAGGCTGGAGCGGCCGGACAGAGTGATCAGGGCATCCCCGATGTGATCGGGTGAGTAGGTGCCGGCTTCGAGCTTGAGCAGGGAGGGCCGTGAGCGTACCTGCCCGCGGGAAGCCACGTAGGCCAATACCTTGGGCGATCGGCCGTAGAGCTGGTTGGCGTATTCGCTGGAGCCCAGTGCTTCTACACCGAGTTGCTGGTAGAAGGCCGGTGCTGCGCGGTGACGCTCGTCGTCGGTTCCGTCGGTGAGCAGGTGGACGCCAGGGTGTTGGCGTACTTGGACATGGGGTGAGTCGTTGCTGATCTGCAGCCACACGCTGTGCGGGCGGCTGCCGTCGGATTCAGCGAAGACGCCAGCGATGTAGCCCCGGTCGGCTGCGTCGACCAGCTGGGTGGAGGCGCCGGCGATGACGGGTTCGAAGAGCAAGTTGACGGTATTGGCTGTGCCATTGCTGGTGATCTGCCACTCGGGGTCGCCCAGGAGCAGCGCCACGGCGGCGAGGAAGCTGGTCTTGCCTGACTCGTTGGAGTCCTTGGGGCCTCGGCCGGTCACAGCGATGAAGGTGCCAGGAATCAGTGCCACCGGGTCGCTGGTGAGCCGGGCGATGGCGAAGGTCTGCACAGCGACCAGTTGCCGGCTGCCGATGATGCCGGTGGACAGCTGACTGTCGGGGCCGGTCGGGATGGTCACGGGTACTCCTGGGACGGGGAGGTGGGGCGGGCGGCTTGGCGCCGCCGTGCAATGGCGCGGGCGAGGTGGCCGTCGGGCCGGCCGGCGAGGATGAGGTCCTCCCACAGGGCGGCGATGCGGGTTTCGCTCAGGCGCTGCAGGCACGGGCCGGGGACGTAGTTTCCTTGGCCGGCGGTGTCGACCATCCCTGCCGCGGTCAAGGTGCGCAGGGCCTCGCGGATCGTGGTCTTGGTCAGGGCGCGGTTGCGGGCGAGTTCGCGCAGGGTGACGGAATGCTGGGTGGCGTTCCAGTGCGGGTGCGTATGGCGTCCCTGGGCTCGCGGCAGAGCGACGGTGTGCAGAAGGACCAGGGCGAGGACGGTTCGCTCCGCAGGGCTCAGCGTGCCGATCCCGGCTGCGGCAAGTGCTTCGGCGACCGGGTCTGGGTATCCGGTGGTCCAGGTGCCCTGGGGTGTGCGGATGAGTGCGCGGCCGATGTCGGCCAAGGCGGCCTGGACGTGGGCACGGATGTCGGGGTCGTTGAGGGCCGGCAGGTCGCGTGGGGGCAGTGGGCCTCGTGCGATTTCCAGGGCGGTGATGACGCTGCGGCTGATGTGCTCACTGCTGTGTTGAGGACTCGCGTCGGGCTGGGTGAGCTCGTGCGGCGAGGTAGCGGTATCTGGATCGTCAGCGTGCGCCTCGGGGGGATGGGGTGCGCAGTGCACGGCGTGCTGCTGGTAGGGATCGGGCAGCCGGTGGTGGCCTCTGCGGAGCGCGGCGATCGTAGGACCGGGCAGCGTGGCCACGGCGGGCCCCAGATGCAGCAAGGGGCCGACCGCCACGATGAGCCCGTGTCCAGGCAGTACGCGCTCCAGAGCGGTGGAGACGCTCTTGCAATCCGCGCCCAGGTGGGCGCAGGCGGTCTCGATCAGCTGGGCGGAAAAGGGCTGCCCGGGGTAGTGCGGCAGAGTGGGATCGGGCCACGCGGCCTTCAGGCACAGGGCCCAGACCAGGGTGGGAATGCGGGCCAGAGCAGCGGGAGCTTGCTCCCCCAGCTGCTCGACGTCCGGGGCGCTGCCGGCGGGCCACCCCAGTCTCAGCGTCATCATGCTCTCCCCGGCGGCCCGGAGCTGCAGCACGGTCCGGCCGGCTCGCCCGGCGGCATCGGCGGTTTCCTTGAGCAGGGCACTTCGGGGGGCGGCGACTGATCCGGCGGCTCGGATGGCGGCCAGCAGGAGCGCCGAGGGGGACGGTAGGGCGCTGTCACCGGTCACGGTAGTGGCCTCCAACGTCGGTTCCGGCGTGGAGGGTGATGTCGTGGAGATAGGTGACCTTGGCGGTGGGATCAACGCGTACTGGCACGGCGATCTCGATGTGGCAGTCGACGAGGGGATCTGCATCGGCTGCCAGGAGTTCGACCAGCAGTCGTCCGGCTCCGGGCCAGCCTCGTGCTTCGAGTACGTCGGCGAGGGCTGCGTGCTGCTGTCCGCCGAGGAGGTCCTCCAGGAGGATTTCCTGGCGGAGGTTTTCGTGCTGGGTGGCGTCGTCCAGGGCGGCGAAGGGATCGGCGGCGTCGTCGGGTGTCGGCTGGGGCGGGGCCGGACGCGGTCGTGGCGGCCGCTGCGGGGTGTACGAGGCTGCGGAGTCGATCACGTGCTGGCCGTCGATCCACACCGGGGGCGTGTCGGCGACGAGGGACTCACCGAAGTGTCCGAGACGGTCGACGCCGGCGGTTTTGGCGAGGTGGAGGTACTCGGCGGGGGTGAGGACGTCAAGGTTCAGGCTTCCGCCGCCGTGCTCCAGGATTTTGTCGATGGCCGCGATGAGTTGCTCGCGGTAGAACTGTGCGGCTTCGATCAGCGCGGTGGCCGCGTCCTCCAGGACGAGGTCTCCGGAGAATGCCCGGGTGACAAGCTCGTTCAGATCTGTCACTTGGCGGGTGAAGTCGGTGTGGTCGTGCTGGCGCTGGGCGTTGATGAGTTCTGCGGGCGTGGCCATGATGACCTGCCGCTGCAAATCCAGTGCGAAGACAGTCAGTCCGTGCCGGCATGTTCGCAGTGCTTCCAGCACGGGGATGAGATCTGGGTCGTCTCGTTCCAGCAGCTCGCGTGTACGGTCCAGCAGGCCGATGAGTTCGTCGACTCCCCCGTGCAGGGCGAGGCGTTCGGCGGCGATGGCGCCGGCAAGGCCCGCGGGGCGCATGACGTAGCGGTCCTGGTGCTTCTTGAGTACGTAGGGCTCCAGGAAACTCATGTCGATCATCAGCGACAAGCGCGACTCCAGGACAGCTGAGGGCCAGCCCCTCCCGCTGGGTCCCAGGTACTCCCGCATCTGGTTTCGGGTGAGTCCGCTGGAGGCGGCGTGCTCGGCGAACACTGCGACGACGTCCGCGGCCAGGCGAACCAGTTCCGGGTCCTTCACCAATGCCTCGCGGTGCGCTGCCAGCGGCGCGAAGAATGCACGCCAGTTCATCAGCCGTTGGCCGGGCGCGAGGAGAACCTGATCGTGCTCGTCCAAGGACAGCTGGCCGCTGGTCACCGTGTCTGCTCCTGGCTCGGGTGAGTGTGCTCAGGTACGGGCAGGTGGAGGAAGGGCTCAAGCAGCTCGGGCAGACGGGGGAGCACGGAGGTGTAGAGCGTCTCTTGCTCTCGGGATTCCCCGCTCTCTGCGACGGCGAGGGCAAGCTGGCGCAGGGGGCCCGTCACGTGCTGTGCCAGGGCCGCGGCGTGTTCAGCGTCAAGCGCCTTCTCTTGCTCAGGATTCTTACGCCGGCGGTAAGGGCCTTGACGCCATAGGTCCACGTCCATTCCGACGGCATGCACCGGTGCGCCCAGACGACGGGACAGATCATGAATGATGCCGATGCCGTCAGCGTCCAGATCACACCACGCGACGATCGGCCTGGGCTGCAGCCACTGAAGGAACATAACGAGCTGATCGCGTGCGTATCCGGCGCCCCAGAGGCACAGCCACTGCGAGGTCAGTTCCGGCAGTCTGCGGCACACTGCTCCGAAAGTGTCGGAGTTCTCGATCACCAGTACACCGCGGGCGCTGCAGTGGGCTTGGCCGATCACTCTGATGCCTTGACTGGGCAGCCCGACCCAGGGCTGGGCGACCGCGGCGTCCGCGGCGACCTCGCCGATGCGCCACGACAGCGGGCCCTTCACCCGCAGATCAGTGTCTTCTTCCCGGACCGCGTCCTCAAAGTCCATGCCGATGAGGTTGGCGAACCCGACCTGCTGCTGTGCTGTCCACGTCTTGGATCCCCCCAGCGCGTGCGCGGCAAGCTGTTTCAAGGTCACTTCCTTCTCGCCCTGACCACGCAGCTCCCACCACTGGGCAGCGGCCCTGACCGCAGCCTCGAATACCGACCACGCGGCTGTGCTGACGCGGTTTCCGGCGGGAACGACCAAGCCAGCTTCTTCAGGGACTGCGGCGAGCAGTTGCCGCTCCTGAGCGAGCTGCTCCACCGACTCCATCACCTGCAGAAGATCCCGGCGGGCGCGGCGCGGATCACGGGCGCGGCGCAGTTCCGCCAGGCGATCTTCTGCCTGTTCCTGCCAGGCCTGAGTCAGCCTCCAACGCACGGGGCGGCCCAGTTGCAGCAGTTCGCCCACTTCACAGCGCAACACCACTGCCCCGCAGCGGACCAAGTCGGCCGCCACCTCGTAGGCCTGTATGTCGAAGCGCTTGACGACGGATGCCCATTCGCGTCGACGGGAGTCCAGCACCCACACCAGGTGTGATGGCGACAGCCCTTCGGGCGGTCCGTACAGGGGCACTTCGTCGGCCGGAACCAAGTCCACCTGCGTGACGTTCAGCTTCCGTCGGCGGTTGCGCGGCAGCCTGTCCTGCCCATCTCGCCGAGTCGGAACTGTGACGGCACGCAGTCCTTGCGGTACTCCCTCTACCTCGACGGGCACCCGCCCGAACGACTCGCCGAAGAGCAGCCCGCTCCCGGTACGCGCAGCGACTCCCACAGGACCCCCTCTCCCCCGGCCGCCGCCTTCGCCGGCGGCCCTGTGCGCTACGCCTCCCGGCGTCATGCGGCAGTTGGTGGCCATCAGCGGCTCCGTTGCCCGACGAGGCTATCGGTGCGTCGAATACAGGACAGACCACATGAGTTGAGGCGTACATCACTTCTCGGGAATGTCGCATCGAGCCCCGTCCGTCTGAATGTGACAACACACGCCACGCGGGCCACACGGGTGGCGACGAAGGGCGGGCCGACCGTGAGGCGCAGGTTGTCCGCTCGGGCTGAGGCCCTCACCCCGGAGCCCGGGGCGGAAACAGCAGTGCAGGTGCTTGAGTGTTCGTCCATGCTGGGTGAGTGAATGACATCGACAGGCGCCTGCAAGACACGGGGCGAGCATTCCTGGCTGCGGCATGGACTCGGCTCCAGGAGGAGCGGGTGGTTCCGCCACCGACCTTTCACCCATACCTGGAGGTGGGGCGCGACTACTTCGGGAATTCCGTCATGCCGCTGTCCGAGTACCGAGCGCTTGAAGAGACAATTGCCGCTTCTCATCCTCGGTTCGACGCCGGCCGACCACTGCATGAGCGCGAGTTTCCTGGTGGGTTGGTCTTCAGCTTCCTAGAGACGTTCATCGCCCGGCTGACTCGTGCGCAGGAGGATTTCTCTCCTGATGGACCAGCCGCCGAGCAGGCGCTGCGGGACCTGATCCAGGCGGTTCACGCAGACACGTACGAGGTGGCGTGCTGCCGAGTGGTTTCCCACATGACCACCGCAGACGGCAAGCCAGTCGAGTTCACCAACATCCGCGTCGAGCCGGTGATCTCTCAAGCAGCGGACCACGATAAGGAGTTGCAGCGGATCATCTCGACGGTGATCCCTGGGGCGGCGAGCGCCTACGGCCGAGACCGGCCGCACGGTTTCGCGCCGCCAGAGAGCGTCATCATCGCGCAGGACAGCGGCGCAAAGCCGTTCGATCTGGCCAAGCCGCTGTCGCAACGGATCGAGAGGTTCATGTTGCTGGTACGGCTGTTGAAGCCGAGCACCAGTGAGTCGATGGCGGAGATTCAAGGGGCGACTCACACGGTCCGAGAGTTCAAGCCCACCGTGCTCCGCTTCCGGGGCGCGGGGCCCGGGTTCGGGTCTCCGACGCAACTGGCCGCCCGCGTGATCACTCTCAGCTCGGATGATGTCAGCCGCGTCGACGGCCTCGGGCGGCTCCTAGCCGCAGCGGAGCAGCCGCGAACAGGCATGGCTTTCACCTCGTTTGGCATGGCGCTTCAGAAGTTCCTTCTGTCCTTCCACGCATACGGCTGGTCCGAGCAGATCGTCGATTTGGCGACCGCCTTCGAAGCAGCGCTGTCCGGAAAGGAGAAAACCGACGTCACGCTACGGTTGAAGATCCGCGCGTCGACGCTACTGTCCACCGCCGTTGATCCCACAGAGCAGATCTTCAACGACGTGGGCGTGATCTACGGGCTCCGATCCACACTCGTTCATGGCGGTGCCATGACCGAGAAGGCTCTCCTCAAGGAGGTCCGGAAGATCTCGACCGTTCCCGATGGCATACCTGATGGACTAGCGATCGCGCACGCCGTAGAACGGTTGCGCGACCTCGTCCGCCGTAGCCTGCTCGCCCGAATCTGCCTTGCAGCCGACGACGCCCCGCTGTGGCTCCTGGACGCGGATACGGGCGTCGATGCTGCCATGGTCGACGATCTCCGCCGGAAGACATGGCGGGAAGCATGGCGCGACACTCTCAACAGTATCGACGCCCTCGCTAGCGCTGACCCTCCTCTCGCTTAAGGCTTGCAGGGAATCAAGGTGCGGCTCCCCTGCAAGCCCCTAGCGTGGCGGGCCGCTTGGCCAGTGTCCGTTGACGGACTGCATCTGCCTTGCGATGGAACGCAGACGGTCGGCAAGTTCTGGCTGGTCGTAGCGGGTGAAGATCTGGGCGAGGCTGTCGACGAGGTTCATGCGGGCGGGCGTGTCGAGGTCCTGCACGAAGGTCTGGAGCAGGTGGGCGACTTGGACCCAGACGGTGTGCGGGGCGTAGGTGGTGATTTCTCGTGTCAGCCGGCTCAGAGCTTCGATGGTGTTCGGGTCGGCGGCTTGTGGCTGGTGGATGAGCCAGTAGGCGAGAGCCAGTGTGGGTGTCGTGGACAAAGCTCGGTGCAGTTCCTCCGCCTGGTGCTGGCGTTGGCGGTTGACTTGTTCGTTCAGTGCCTCGTCGTGTATCCGACGTTGGAGGCAGACGACCGCCTCGAAGTCTGCGGTGTCAGCGGTCAGCTGCACTCGGGCCCATAGGAGGCGGACGGGAGCATCGACGAGGTCGTGTGAGGTGCCAAGTCGGCTGTTGATATGAGCTTGAGCAGCCTGGTGTTCAGTAAGGGGATACAGGCGTGCCACGGCGCGGGCTGTTTCAAGAGCGTGGTGGGCGGCTGCCGCGCGGGGGTCGTGGTGTTGCCGGGCTGCGGGTGTTTCCTCCCAACGTCCGGTCAGGTGTGCGTGGAAGTTGTAGCCGGGGGCGTTGCTGGGCAGCGCGTACACGGTGTCGTTGTCGGTGAGGTGGCCGGCCCGCGGGGCGGGCCAGCCGGCTCGGTCACGGTTGCGGCGCATGAGGGTCCGGGGGTGCGGCGGGGTCTTCGGCCCTCAGGCGGGTCAGGAGCTGGTCGCGCAGGTGGGCGGCGTCGCTGGGTACTTGCGAGGGCGGTGCGGGCGCCCAGCTGAAGAGCAGGTTCTGCATGGCGAGCAGTCGTGGCGCGCTGTAGTGGGGGTCGGTGGGGCGGTGTACGGCGTTCAGGAAGATCTGCTGAATGGTGGGGCTGAGGTCGGGTGTGCCGAGGGCGGTCTGCATCCAGTAGGCGAACGCCTGTGCTACGACCGGGGACCAGGTGGTCGTCGGCAGGGCGTTGCGCCACATGTCGGCCAGCCACGCGGTCGTGGTTCGCTTGTCTGTCAGGAGAGCGGGTCCGCCAGGCGTGCCGCGGGTGGCGAGGTGAGCGAACGTGCTTTGCGCTGCCGCCTGCTGGGCTATGCGGTGATCAGCAGCCCACTGGGTGAGCTGCTTGTGGATGGCTGATCGCTGGTCGTCCTGGTCCCACAGGACGTTGAGGGCCTGACTGATGGCAGCGGTGACTTTGTCACTGTGGACAGCGTTCTGCTGTGCAGGGGTGGCCAGTTCAGCGATTCTGCTCAGCATGCTGGTCGGGTAGATAGCGGCGAGACGCTGGACGGCCCGGATGAGGACGACTTTGAAGTCAGTGCTGAGCGTGTCCGTCTCGTTGGCCCATCGCCGGTAGGCGTTGCGGGCCAGTGCGCCGGCGTGGTCGTCGATTGCGGCGAGCACCAGCAGGTCGCATGCTGCGTCGGCGTGCGAGGAGGACCATTGCTCGGCCAGGGAGCGCAGGAGGCTCGTCCTACGGTGGCGTGCGGTGTAGTGGACGGTCCAGTGGCTGACACGCTGGGCCAGTGGTGCGGCCAGGTCTGCTTCGCCAAGGGTGGTGACTTGGGCAGCGGTCCAGCGGGTGAACTCTTCCAGGAGGTGGGGTCGGTCGTCGAGGAAGTAGTCGACGACCGCTTCGGCGTAGTTGTGGTAGCGGAAGCGGATGGTGCCGTCGGGCTGCAGATCGGCGTTGGCTGTGTGTGTCAGCGCGACGACACCCAGCCCCTGTTGGCCACTGCGGGGCTCGGACTTCTCGTTGAGCGCCGTGGCCAGGCTGCCGGATGCCTTGTAGATCTTGTCCGAGCTCGCTCCCTCCAGTACAGCGGCCGCCAGGAGGTAGTTGCGGTAGGCGCTGTCGCTGTGAGTGTTGTGCCAGTTGAGAAGCTCGGTGCGCCAGTCTTCTGCAGCCTTGACTACTTCCCGGACCAGGCCCTTGAAGTAGTCGGTGTCGGGCGATCCGTCGGATGCGGGACGGCCTTTGCGGCGTTCGATGTCCTCGGTGGTGATGATGGCGTTCGCCCAGGCGGCCACTTGCGCCGGAAGGAGGGAGGCGATGCCTCTGCTGATGGGCTCGGACGAGAGCCAGTCGTCGATGTCAATGGCGAATGGCGCCTGTTTGAGTTGCCTGTCCAGGATGTCCTTGCGTGGTGGTCCTTCCAGGGGCCTGGCGATGTCCGTTGCTCCCCGTCCGCATGTGGCCCAGGCTGTGGTGCTCATCAGGACGACGAGACAGGATCCCTCTGGCAGCTTGTCTGCGTCCTCGACCAGTTCGCGGCCGAAGCCGGCTGGGGGCTGTTCCGCGCGCAAGTCCAGGATCCATCCGGTATGGGGCTCTTGCAGCCCTGCCATGTCGAACGGCGCATATGGTTCCCGGCGCACTTGACGGATGGTGTCGCCAACGCGACGGCGCATTATGTCCAGGGCGGTGCTGAAGCGGCCGGTGCCGTCTTGTCCCGTCAGGACGACGACCGGCCATTGGTCCAGGATCTTGCGAATGGCCTGGTCGTCGTCTTCGTGGCGGACGTAGGTCTTCAACTGCGCGGCGACTTCCGTAGGGGGCAGTGGAATACCCCGTAGCCGGCGGAATCCTTGCTCGATGAGAGTGCCGATGACGGTGCCGCGGTTCGTACCGATGCGTTGGCTGACCTGTCCGGCCCAGCCGGGCTCGGTGATCTCATCGTGGAGGTCGGTGTCCTCGGAGCTGCCGTCGTCTTCAGGAGTTCCTTGTTCTGCGGGAGCGTCCGCTTTCTCCGGAGTGTGTAGTGTCGAGGCGTCGTCGGGGAGGTCGGGGGCGGGCGGGGCTTCCTGCCAGCTGAGTTCGGGCGGGTTGGATGGCGCTGTCGTTGCGTCAGGAGCGGGCCCCATGAGGGGATGTGGTGCAGGGGATGGGGCAGTGGTCGGGAGTGCGTCCGGTGTTTGCGGCGTGGGGGCGCTGGCGGTCACAGGCGGTCCTTCTTGAGGCTGTCGGGGCAGTGAGGTTCAGCGCTGGGGCCGCTTGGGCGGGCTGCCGATGTTCCTGGCGCGCATGCCGGTGACTGTGGCGCCTTCGGCGACAGTGGTGATGTCCTGGTCTGTCTCCGCGTGTCCGCTGATGGTGTCGTCTGCATGCATGCCGGTGACGTGGCCGCGCACAGTGTGGATCTTCTGTCGCGAGAAGGGACCGGAAGGCTGCCGGTCCTCCTCCCCCTGGAACGTCAGCCGCTGCCCATAGAGGTCCTCTAGCCTGCCGCGCAGCCGCCCCAGCATTCGTAGGAGCTCGGGATTGTCCACGTCGACGCGCGCTGCACCGCGGCGGTACGCGCCAAGAGCGTCGCGCAGCAGCTCCAGCTCTCCGTGATGCGCCGCGAGTTGCTCCTCACCGACGGTCAGCGGCAGCGCCAACTCTCCCCGCAGCGGCACGGGTAACGCCAAGTCGGCTTCAGGAGCGCCTCGCCGGTCCAGCAGGTTCTCAAGGCGCTGGTAGAGAAACGTGAAGGTGGCCGGCAGCCCGGCACCGAGCAGTGCGGATAGAGCACTGAAGTCAGACATGAACTCCCCCTGGCTCGCGTCGATTCGTGTCAGGAATTCTCACTCGCACACCGGCCGCGAAATCGCCCCATTGGAAACATGACCGAAAGGCATCCATTCCCTTCTGTCACACATGTTTCTCCTGTATCAGGAGCCACTTTTCCGCGCACGGCCATGGCTTCACTTCTCGTATTCGCGGCCTGGTTCTACGCCCGGTTGTCCGTGTATAGGTCCCGTGTCACGTCCGGCTTCTGGACCCTGTGGCGGGAGGTGTCCGTGGAGGCGGTAGACCAGCTCATCAGGGTGCCTGGCCAGGCGTTCTCGGCGCCATGCAGCATCGAAGGAGAGCTGGCCACGGCTCCTGGCTGCCGCCCAGGCGGCACGGCTGCTGGTGACAGGAGACAGCAGTAATCGCGCGAGAGTCAGACGCATACCGTTCAGCGTGACCGCTCGGATTCCGGTCGGCAGATGCTTTTCTCGCACTCTCGGGACGCAGGATTTTCCGGCATCACGAACCAGACATGACGATATTGGCGAGCAATGTCCTTTCCTCTTACACCCTGCACCTTCCAGTTCGTTCACGGCAGACTTGCAGTCCCCCAAAATCGCACTCGAAGCGAATGTCTGATCGGGCTTCCCGAGGGGCACAAGGGCGTATTCCGGCCTGTGCCAGCCCGCGAGGCCTGCGAGGGCGGTGGCTCCGTGCCCTGGCCACCTGCCCGGCCCCGGCGGTGCAGCAAGTAGTCGCTCAGTGGACGTGGACGTCGTGGACAGACCAGCCGCGGGCCGTCATCGCCTCGATGTGCGGTTCGGCTCGTGTGCGGTGCGCGGCGAAGGCGAGCAGATGGGTGGGGCGGGTGGCGCCCACGAAGACGAGTTGTGCCGCGCGCTGGATCGTGACCAGGGCCTTGGAGGCGTCCTGCTGTCGGCTCAGGAGTCCGAGGACCTCGTGTACGTCGTACTTCTTGCCGCTGCGTTCCAGGCATTCGAGGATGAGTGTGGCCGCGTGGGTTTCGCCCTTGGCGCTCTGGATCGATCCCGCAACCGACGCCACCACACCGTGGTCCGCATCAGCCGACGCCTCGGGCACGGGCGCCAGCTGGGCGATGTACGGGATGTGGGCGAGGGGATCTGCGAGACGGGCGACACCTTTCAGGGGGCTCTGGGTCAGGTCCGGCAGCAGCCGCAGAAGCCGGGCGGTGAGGACAGCCCATTCGACGTGGCTGTCGAGTGGGCTCGTCAGCAGATCGTGCAGAAGCAGGCGTGCCCGGCCTCCGGCGGTGGCCGGGTCTCGGTCCAGTCGCCTCAGCGGGGGCAGACCGCCGACACTGGCGAGTCGGGCTACGTCACGGATTGCGTTCCACAGGAGTGTGATCGCTGCGTGGTTGTCGCCGGATTGCCGCTGGGCCTGGGCGGTGCGTGTCGTCGTGATGAGACTGCCGGTCGTCTGGACCGGCGTGCTGGTGAAGCCGGGTACGTAGCAGGAGACGGATTGGGGAAAGGCCTTGGCGCTTCCCCGTATGAGGCGGGCGCCCAGGACGCGGGGCGGGTTGTCCAGCAGCAGCTGGCGGGGGACCGCGGCCGCTGCCATCCGTTCGAAGGCCGGTACGACCTCGGCGACGGTGTCGTCGTCGAAGAGCAGGAGGGCGACGGTCCCCTCATGGCCGGCGCCGTCGATGCGCTGGTGGCGGTGGACCGTGAGGTCGCTGGCGAGTGCTGCGATCTTGCTGCCGAAGCGGCGGCTGACGGGGAGTTGGGCGGCGTGCGGCAGCGGGAACGACGAGGGCTGTGCGGCATCCGGTGCGTCGGCGAAGATGCGCTGGTTGATGTCACCCACGCGCTGGACGACCGTGCCCGGCGGGCCGAAGACCTTGTCGAGCAGGCGTTGCTGGAGGTCGCTGGTGTCCTGCATTTCGTCCAGGAGGACGAAGGGGAAGCGGTGGGCTGTGGCCAGCGCGAGCTGGGGGTGATGGAAGAGGTGGTGCTCGGCGAGGGCGAACATGTCGTGGTAGCGGAAGATGCCTCGCTCGGTGAGCGTTTCCTTGAGGGCGGCGAATTGTTGGCCACTGTCGCTGGACGCTTTGAAGGGCGGGGTGCCGTCAGGCCCTGTCGCGATCAGGTCTCCGGCGTCGCACACGTAGCGGGCCTCGGCGACGAGTGCGGGGCCGTTCGTGCGGTGCCCGAGTGCGGTGTTGAGTTTCCGGAACCTGGGGTGGCGTTCGAGCAGCCGGAGGGCCTCGTCCGTGTAGGCCTGGTCGTCTACGGTCTGGACTTCGATGCCCCGGGACCGTAGGGCTGGCAGGGCGAGGAAGGTGTTGGTGAAGGCCTGGATCGTGCCGATGAAGTGCGGGTACTGCAGGAGCCGGCGTCCCGCCGGTGTGGCGGTGAGGCGGTGGGTGATCTCGTCTTTGGCCGTGTTGGTGTGGGACAGGACGCAGATGCCGCGTGTGGGCGAGGCCCATGCCTGGCACAGGAGGGCGAGCTTGAGGCCGATCAGGCTGGTCTTTCCCGAGCCGGGAGCTGCCTGGAGGTCCAGGGATTCCGCGCTCTGGATGAAGTTCCACTGTTCCTGGTGCGGCAGGTCGAGGCCGAGTTGCTGGGCGAGGGCCTCGACCCTGTCCTTGATGAAGACGTCGGGCGCGTACAGGTTCGTCATTGCTCAGACCTCGCTGCACAGGTACGCGAAGGCAGCTACGAGGTAGGGCGGCAGATCGTCCTCGGTCACGGAGGTGGTCTGCAGGAGCCGGGCCGCGTGGTGGGCGGCGATCGGCTTACTGCCCCGGCCCATGCGCAGCGGCTCATAAATGTCCAAGGCCGCCTTCTCCAGGGGAACGTTGCTCTCTCGCCACTTCTTGACCTCCTCCTGCGCCAGTCGGTCCAAGTCGGCGAGTCTGTCCGCGGTGGGCCAGGTGGTCTTGGAGGCGACAGCGGCACGAACGGCCTGGTGCATCAGGGTCGCCATGGCCCAGGAGCCGGCGGCCAGGTCGTACTCCAACGTCCAGTGGTCGGAGACGAAGGTGCGTACGTGGCCGCTGTCCTCCTCTTTCAACCCTGCGACGTGTTTGTCGATCTCTTGCTTGGTCATCTCCGCCGAGCACTTCAGCTTCTTGCGCATCTCCGCGGAGGTACCGGCGGGAACCAGGTCCCGGTCCCGGATGCAGGCCACGGCGACCGGTATCTGCTCACCCTCGCGCTGGAAGATCCGGCTGTAACGGAAGAGACCGACGCCGCCGACATTGACGACGCTGACGCCACATTCGCTGAAGGACCGACCGACCGCCTGTGCGAGGGCGGGCAAAACGATGGCTTCGGCGTCGCCCTCGACGATGGCCACGCTGCGGGCGAAGAACAGGTTGGCCTTGGTCACGTCGAGGAAGCGGGTGAGGAAGGCGTAGTCGCCCTCGTCGAGCTGGGTCAGGCCCGGTGCCAGGCGGAAGGTGGATCCGCGGGCGACGAGGGTGAGGTGTTCGACCGGGATGGCCGAGGCCAGGTTGGGGCTGTGGGTAGTGAGGATGACCTGGACCGGCGGCGTCTCCGCTGTGTTCGCGGTCTGGGCGCGATCCCGCAGGAGGTCCATGATGCGGGTCTGGAGCTGCGGGTGGAGGTGGGCTTCGGGTTCCTCGATCAGCAGCAGGGGCGCGAAGGCGCTGTTGCCGAGCAGGAGCAGTTCGGCCGCCATGAACAGGGCGTTGTTGTACCCCAGGCCGTGCCGGGTCCACTCCCCCGTTCCCGCGAACAGCGTCAGCTCCAGCCGCTCCAGCGCACGGGCCAGGGTGGCATCGCCCGCGACGCCGATCTCACCGCGCAGGACGTCGGAGCCGATGGAGAACTTCTGCAGGTAACCGGTGTTGATGTCGTCCCGGGCCGTCTTGACGGCCTCGTTGTCGCTGATGTGCCGTTCCGCGCGGCGCAGGATCCCGACCAGGGTGGAGGCGCTGTCCTCCTCCTCGTCGAAGTCGTCCTCACCTTGTGCACGCATGGCCGGGTAGCCGGCCAGGATTTGCGACAGCCGCGATCCCCGGCCGGAGCGCAACTCCGCCTCTGCATCCCGCAACGGACGCAGGTAGGTGGCTTTCAGCAATTCACGCGCGGCACCGTCCAGGGCCGGCCCCTGCCCCTCGCGGCCGGTGCGCGTGGTCACCGCGACACGGTGGGGCCGCAGCGGGTCCATCAACTCCGCCTTGACGGTGACGTAGAGGCCGACGTTGCCCTCATCGTCCGTGGTCAGCAACTCAAGGAAGACGGCTTGCTCCTCCGTCGTGAGGTCCTTGAAACCACAGGTGATCTTGAAAGTGCCCGCACGGCCGTCCGGTCCGACATGGAAATCGTCACGCGTGATGCGGTAGAAGTCAGCCGCCGTCGTCAGCAGACACAGGCGGATCGCATCGATGATGGCCGTCTTACCGCTGTCATTCTCCCCGACGAGGACATTCGTAGCCGGACCAAAGTCCAGGCTCAGGCTGGCGTCCTTGTCGCCGTCCATCTGCGGCGCCGCGCCGAAGATCCGGAAGTTCTCTGCATACAGGCAGGCAAGGTACAACGACTTCCCCCGAGCGATGAGGCCCGCGCACTGGCTGGCCCAGGCGAATGCAACCGCCTCAAGTGCCCTACCTGCACGCGGTCCTGACGCATCATACGATTCATCGCAACACTCGTGCCCCGCGAATGACATACATCCCCACTGCCAGATATGGGCACGTCAAATCACATCGGCCGCCTCCAGGGTCAGGGCACGACAGTCAGGCCACCCTGGCGCGGCTGGAAGGGGATCGAAGGGGAAGCGCCCACGGCCAGGACGACAACCGGCCGTCCGACCACGGCTGTGCAGCAAGGGCTGGGTGCTCGACGGGTTCCTGTACACCACTCGCGCGGGCCTCAGGGCGGACCGCCAGACGGCGAGGACAGCCCACGACCCCAGGACGCCTACCGCATTCACGATCCTCGCATTGTCAGCTCGGACCATCGGAGGCAGAGGAACCGGAGTCTTCCTGGGCGATGTGATTGACGAGTTCCCCCGGCTCCACATCAA
This sequence comes from Streptomyces dengpaensis, assembly GCF_002946835.1. Taxonomy (NCBI): domain Bacteria; kingdom Bacillati; phylum Actinomycetota; class Actinomycetes; order Kitasatosporales; family Streptomycetaceae; genus Streptomyces; species Streptomyces dengpaensis. Next base: position 6,185,067 of record NZ_CP026652.1, on the reverse strand, counting down.
GCCCCGCAGCGATATCCAAGAGCGTCAGCACGCTGGGGCTGCGCTGTCCATGCTCGATATAGATGAGGCCACGAAAGCTCAGCCCGCTGCGCTCTGCAAGTTCTTCCAGGCTGTATCTCCGCTCCTCTCTGAGACGACGGATTTGCATGCCCAGGGACAGGAGTCGCGGGTCCGGTGTTGGTTCACGTGCTGGCACACGGTGACTCGACCGTCACACCTTTGTGGACACCATGAACAGCTGTGCATAACTACTCGTTGTAGCGGACAGCATCGCCCTGGCAGACAGCAACAACGCCGTCGCGGCACGTCGCCAAGCCAGCGCGAAAGGGGCGGTGACAGGTCCAGCACGCAGCTCCGTTTTCGTGGGCAGGGCACATGAGCAAGCCAATCGAGCCGTTCGATCGCTGGCACAAGAGATATCCAAAACCAGAACGCGGTGACACACCGTGCCGCTGTGGCGCGCCACAGCAGTCTCTGTATCCGTCTGCGGACCACGGCCGAGGCCACCGATGGCAGGCCCGGTACACCGACTACTCAGGAAAAGAGAAACGACCGACCTTTGCCACCTGGCAGGAAGCCCGCGACTGCCTGGACAAGGTGCTCACGGAAGCCGAAAGGAAGACGTCGCGCGACAGCAATCCGGGCAGCCTGCAAGTTGAATACTTCGCAACCGAGATGATGAACAGGAGGCGCAAGCGGAAGAAGAATGCCAATACCTGCGACACCTACGAAAGCCATCTCCGCAGCCACATCCTGCCCTTCGCCGGCCACCGCACCGCAGACAGCCTGCGCCGCCCCGATTCCATGGCCTTCGTCGACCACCTCCTCGACAAGCAAGGCATCGACTCAGCCTGCACCGTCGTCCAGATCTTCAAGACCTGGCGCATCCTCGTGCACTACATGCTGGACGAGGACGTCCCGCTCCCTCCCAACATCGTGGCGAGGATCGACCTCCCGGACGTCACCCCCCGCGTCAAGGTCGCACTGTCTCCTGGGCAGGTCGCCGCGGTCGCAGCGGCAATGCGGAAGGTCGCGCCGCGCTACGAGGTCCTGATCTGGCTCGGAGCCTGCGCCGGACTACGTCAGGGCGAGGCCTTCGGGCTGAAGCGAAGCCAGGTGGCCTGGAACCACGACCTGCTTCACATCGAAGAGCAACGGCAGCGCGGTAAGGCCGTACGCCTCAAGACCAAGGCCAGCTACGCCACCTTGCCAGTGGATCACTTCCTGATCGGGCGGCTGCTACACCACGTGTCACGGTTCTCTGAGCCGGAGCCCGTCTCACCAGGCGCCGAGCGCCGCCGCCGGGCACGCGGCTACGCCGAGCCGCCGGACGAGGGCCTGATCGTCACGAACCGTCACGGCCGACCCGTACTGATCAGCGACTTCCACCAGAAATGGCGAAAGGCCGTGAAGCAAGCCGGACTTCCGGACAGAACCCGCTTCCACGACCTCAAGCACTTCTACACCACCACGCTCGGCGGCTCCGGCAAACACGACCCGAAAACCGTGCAAGCCCTATCCCGGCACGCGAAATTCTCCGAGACCTGGGACACCTACGCCCACCCGCCCCTCGCCGTGGAGGAGGTCATGGTCACTGTGTTCGGAACCGCGTTCTCGCACATCGACGCTCCGACGACATCGTTGCCGAACGGGTCTACCTTCCTGGCTTGCGCGTCGTCCGCGTCCTGAGCCTCTGCCCTCTCCTGCCTCCAACTCCACATCCTGCAGCGGCCTCAGCCGCACCTTGTTTCGATGACCGTCTCAGCAGATTTGACCGCCCCTCCCTCTGTAGCCCTCACAGTGATCCAACCAATGCGCAGCGGTACATGGTTGCTCCCCGTTCGAGCCTTCGACCGGGGTTCGGCTCCTGGCGTGGCCCCATAGATCTCTCACCACCAAGCGTGCTGTGCCAGTTCTGCGTAGTAGTCGGCCTGTAGGTCGGCGTGACTGTCGAGGTAGCCTCCTACGCCGCCGTACAGCATCCAGCCTGCGTCGTGCAGGCGGCGGCAGTCGGCGTCGAAGTCGATGTTCTGCTGGTTCGGCCGGGCCCGGACCACTCCCGCACGCTTACCGCCCCTGACGGTGCTGTATCGGAAGGTCTGCCCGTTCTCGTCGAGCTGATGAAGCCAGTCGAGGGTCTCCTGTGTCTCCTCGGGGATACGGTCGTTCGGGGCGTCCAGGAGCTGGCTGAGGTACTGGTTCAGTCGGTTCACCAGGTGCCCGATCACATGCGAGGCGTTGACGAGCTTGTCGGGTTCGCCAGGCAGGAGTTCGCTGCCGTCGCGGCGCAGACAGCCCGCTGCCACGCGAATGCACCCCTTCAGGGACAGCTCGATGCCATGCCGGTAGTTGTAGTAGATCGGGACAGGCAGCGCATCGTTCGTGCCGTTGCAGATCCAATGGCTCGCGAGGATGTCGGCTGCCTGCAGGTAGCCGAGGGCTATGTCGAAATCGTCCTCGTGGGGGCTGCCGATGACGGCGACGCTGTGCCAGTCCGAGCGCCGTGGGGGCAGGCGGGTCGGGTCGTCGGGGTCGTCCAGTGTTTCGCTCACAGTCCCAGGGTGGCGGGCTCACTGGTTGTCGCGCGCGTATTTTTCGCGTGCGACGAACTGGTGAACGAGGGGGCAGCCGAGCTATAGCCGAAAGGGACAGCGGCGCGATCGTGGGCGGGTGACCGGTTCCCTTTGTGTACCCATCGGTGGGGTCCTCCGGTGTCACGGAGGTTGCGTATGGAGGGGTCGTGGTTGATGGCCGGTGCCTGACGGATCGCTCCGAGGACGGTGGCGGGCAGGAGGTCCGGCCAGTCGTCGGCTTCGATGAGGTGGTGCGGGCCTGCAAACCACACGTTGGCGAGGCGGGATTGGGATCAGGGCCCACTGTTCATCCCAAGGTCATTAGAGTTGACACATGCCGAACGCTGCCATCATCAGCCTCGTCGCCCTAGCAGCCGCGAGCAGTGCAGCGTTGGCAACACTCTGGATGCTCCGTCGGCGTCGGTTCGACGTCATCACGGCACCCGCGGACGAGAGCCTTCAACCGAAGGCACCGTCGGGCATGACCGGCATGGTGTCGACGGAGTCGAGACCATCGCCCGTCCCCGTCGTTGACTCCCAGGTCTTGGTCGTGCCGGGAGCCAGCAACGATGAGATGTACGTGTTCGGCGCGCCCGAGAATCTGGACGTGTTCGGCACGACGGTGATCCAAACGCCAGTGCAGCTCGGATCATGGGCCACTCGGACCAAGGCTGCCGTGGACGGCGTACAGACGTACCAGCAGATGGTCGGACGCCTCATGCTGGTCGACCCGGAGATGGCGGCAGCAGTTCGCGCGGGCAGCGCGGCGAAGGACAAGGCGGGCGAGGTCCTCGCCCTCGTTCGAGACAGCAAGGGCAGGTTCCAGCATGTCGCGCGCCTCAAGGGGGTAGGTGGGCTCGCCGCAGCAGCGTCGATGACAAACGCTCTTTCCGCGATGGCGCTCCAGGCTCAGCTCGATCGGATCGAGAAGCAGCTCACGACCATTTCCGAACAGGTGGGAAGCGTCCAGCGACAGCAGCTCCGCGAATGGCATGCGGAAGCTCGCGCCGCGCAGGACCAACTTGCGGAGGTCTACCGAACTGCGAGGAGCATCGAGACCCTCTCGGACAATAACTGGGGACAGATCGAGTCGAGCGGGATTCTGCTCCGGACACATCTGCTCCACGACATCGAAAGACTTCGCGAGGCGATCACGACACTTGAGGACGTAGCGCGCGATCGAACTCTGCGAGGTCGTGAACGGAGATTGACCGACTCAGTTGAGTTCCTTCTCGCTTCGGGCGCAGCACTTGAGATCTCATCGCGGTCCTGGGTCCAGTTCTCTACTCTGCGGTTGTGGCGGATGACCGTTGTCGACGATCCAACGGTGGAGCCTTACCGCGAGGAGTTGGCAGCGTACATCGCCCGGCAGGCTACGACCCTCGACCCGCTGATCGCGCGGGCCGATGCCGCGATAAGCCAGGTCGCGGACTTCCGATGGTGGCATCTCGCGCGGAATCCGATCGCCGGTCGGCGACTGCCGGCCAAGGTCGAGGCCGCGTTGGCCACGGTGAGAGGCGTCGACTGGGCACCGCTTCGCCTGGAACAACCACACCGGAGGCTCGAAACTCCGCGGCGTGCCCTTGACGCCTCAGCCAGCGAGGTCTGACAGCACAGTTGAGCACGCCCATCAGGCGACACGGACACAACTTCCGCCAGTCCTCAGCAGGGCCCTACTATCCCTTTCGGCCGTATCGCGGCTGCCCCGAAAAGGACGGATCGCCCCAGTACACCGTAGGCGGCTCGCCAGCCGTCGCGGTGGTCAGGCGTTGGCGATCTCCGAATGAGGTCGAGTTTCTGCTGCGGCAGCAGTGCCTGGTGGCAGCCGGCCACCAGGCCGTTAAGGGCGGCGAAGACGTCGTGGCCCTTGGGCTGAGACATCGCGGTGAAGACCTGGGCGCGAGTGCTCCCGTCCAAGACGTTGATCCACAGCCGCTGTTCCTTGCGCGGCTCCGTGTTGATCGTCGGCCGCAGCTTCCGTGACCCGTCAGTAGCCCATTTCCGTGAATCTCGACGGCTCCCGCAGGATGGCCGCCGCGCCGTACAGATCCGCGAGACGAACGGCGAGTGTGGCCTCCGCGAGCCGAGGCGGGAGCGCAGCGCTGAACTTTAGACCATTGAGTGCTCGGGCATCCACGGCGGGCAGGCACAACTGATTGGTCGCCTCGGTAACCGCCTTACTCCATTCCGCGACGGTCACGTCCTCGCGGAGCCGCAGATAGGCATCAGTAGGCCGTTGCAGCGGGTCAGCGACCGTGGTGAGGGTCGCGGCCAGCGTGGCGTTGGCCCGGTAGCCGGCCCAGGTCCACCAGCGCACATTGGTATCTCGGCCACCTCGTACGATCACTGTCCCGTCAGTGTGCACCACCTCGGCGCTGTGGTCGCGTGCTTCTGCGAGGGCGGTCTGGGCGCGTCGGGTCAGGACGACGGGCGGGTCGGCGCCGAGCAGTACTTCCCGGGCCGCACGTGCGAGTTCGTACGATGCGGCCCGGACGAGACCAGCTCCTCCCCACCGGGCGCGGCCACCGCTGTCCACCGGATCGACGAAGCAGCGGCGCCGTGACCAGTCGATGTGGGTCACCTGCCAGCTGCGGCCCGCAAGGAGCAGGCGGCGCGGACCGGCGATCTCGTCCGTGAGCAGTGCCGGGTCGGTCGTACCGATCTCACTGCGGCCTGCAAGCACCGTGAACTCTGGGGCCGCAGTGAATACGGCCGTGATATCCATAAAGTGCCGGTATCCGAAGCGGCGTTCGGCTTCGGGGCCGATGAATAGCATTCCGCCGTCCTGATCCAGATACCCCTCCTGGACGAGGTGCCGCAGGATCGGCTCGGCGGATGGCCCGAAGGGGCCGAGCCCACCCCACCACTCTTTCCACAGCTGGTCGCCGACTCGGTGTTCCTGCAGGCAGAGCGCAAGGATCTGCTGTGCGGCGATGTGCCGGGGCTCGGGCGGAGCCACCACCGGTTCGACCCAGCCGCGTGACCATAGCAGGAGCAGGGCGGACGCACTGAGCAGACCACTTTCATCCAGGGCGAGGAAGAGGCAGTTGCGGGCCGAGCCAGGTCGGCGGCCCGTCCGCCCAAGACGTTGCAGGAACGACGCTACGGTTCCGGGTGCGTCGACCTGGATGACCCGGTCCAAGTCCCCGACGTCGATGCCGAGTTCGAGGGTGCTGGTGGATACGATCACGCAGTCGCGGGCCTCGGCGAAGGCCTCCTCGGCCTTCCTGCGCTCGTCCACGGACAGCGAGGCGTGGGACAAGAAGGTGGTGACTCCCTTGGCACGCAGGGCAGCCCCGAGCTCCTCAACCTGTCTGCGTGCTTCGCAGAACACCAGGCGCTTCTCGCCTCGGTGCAGGGATGCGATCACCGTCGCGGCGTTCGCCAGCGAGCCGACGAAGTCGAGCTGGATGTCGCCGGGCGGCGGCAGCGCGGGGGACTCTTCGCGGAGATGGGGGGCGACGACCTGTGCCGCACGCTTCCCGGCGCCGGAACCCTGCAGCCAGTTCAGCAGTTGCTCCGGGTTGCCGACGGTTGCCGAGAGCCCCACACGTTGTACCGGCCGCTCCACCACGCGCTCCAGCCGTTCCAGAACGGCCAACAGATGCCAGCCGCGGTCGTCGCCGGCGAAGGCGTGGACTTCGTCGACGACGATCGCCTGCAGTCCCGAGAAGAAGGCACGGTGGTCGACGTTCACGCTGACCAACATCGCTTCGAGGGATTCCGGCGTGGTCAGCAGTATGTCCGGGCGCTCGCGCAGGATGCGCTTGCGCCGCGTGTGCGGCACATCGCCGTGCCATAGCGCGGCCGTACGGCCCAGCCAGGCGGTGTAAGTCTCAAGACGGGGCAGGAGGTTGTTGAGGAGGGCCTTGAGCGGACAGACATAAAGCACCGAGGTACCCGTCCACCCCTCCTGAGCCATCTTCGACAGCAGGGGGAAGGTTGCGGCCTCGGTCTTGCCGCCGGCGGTCGGCGCGAGCAGGACGGCGTCAGAGCCGTCGAGGAGCGGCGTGATCGCCTCCTCCTGGAGAGGACGGAGCGCGGGCCAGCCAAGAGAGTTGACGATGTGGTGGATCAGACCGGGGTGGAGGTGGTCGAGTGGTTCGGGAGCTCCGGTCACGGCAACTCCAGCTCGATGTCATCGGCGGTGTCGGCTGCTGCGTTGCGCTCGATCTCGCTCAGTTCGGCCGTGTTCACCGTCAGGGCATAATCCCTGCGAGGATCGAAGTCCTCGAACTCGTCGACCCTGTCCAGCACGTCTGCGACGAGTTTGCGAAGGAACAGACGGGGCGCAATGCCCGCCCGTCCACCGAGCCTGCTCGTCATAGCCGTGGCCAGCTCGGAGACGTACGCGTCGTCGACCAGCGATGCGATCCTGTCCGGGTTCCGAGCTGCCCCTGCGTACAGGTCCCTCACCGAACGGCCGAGTTCTCCCAGACGCTGTAGGTCGAAGCCGCTGAGCCGCAGCTGTACAGCCCGCGGGTTGTCGAAGCGCGGATCGGTGGTGAAGTCGGTGGCCAGGCGCTGAGCGAGCGGCGGAAGCCGCTGGACCCCCTGCTGCCCGTCATAGAAGGCAGGCGTGCCTGTGATGACCAGGAAGAGGCCAGGAAAGCGTCCTGTATCGATCTCGTCCAGAAGCTGACGTAGCGCGTTGAGGCCCTTCTCGCGTACGTCGCCGCGCACACGCTGCAGCGTTTCGATCTCGTCGAGAACGATCAGCAGGCCCGGGTGACCGCAGTCCTTCAGCACGGTCAGGAGTCCCTGCAGGAAACCGAGTGCGGCGAAGTGGTCCAAATCGCCTCGCACACCGGCGGCACGCCGTGCCGACGCAGCCACCGACTTCTGGCCGCCGAGCCAGGCGATGAGCGCCTCAGCAGTGGCCGCGTCCCCATCCATGGTGGCCCTGCGATATCCGCGCAGCGCGGCCGAAAAGGCGGGGGTGGTCCGTGCCACCGTCCGCAGACGTTCTTCCATCAGCGCGTCGACCGCTGCCTCCAGGCCCGCGCTGTCGTCTGCGAGGTCGGGACGAGTCTCGCTGGCATCCTCTTCGAGGGCGTAGAACCAGCCGTCGATCACGGACCGCAGGGCGCTGGGCGGCTGGGTCGCAGTCGTCAGCCGCTCCGTCAGCCGCCGGTACACCGTCTCCAGTTTGTGCAACGGGGTTTCGGTCTCCGAGATCTGGATCTCGGCGGTGGCGAGACCGGCCCTTTTGGCGCGTTCCGCGAGCCAGCGGGCGAAGAACGTCTTGCCGGATCCGTACTCGCCGCGGATGGCGTGGAAGGCGGCACCACCGGTAGTGGTCGTCAAGATGCGTTCATCCAGCGCCGGGGCGAACCTGTCCAGGCCGACAGCGAAAAGATCGAGGCCGGTCTGGGGTACGGTCCCGCGCCGCAGTGCGTCGATGACCTCGCGGCGGCGGGCCGCGCTCACGAGCGGAGTACTCATGCCACTCCGCCTTCCGCCTGGGTCAGCTCGAACTGCTGGATCAGCTGGTCGCGGTTGAGTCGCACTCTGGTCCGTGTATCGATCAGGTTGATGACGTCGTAGCCCTCCACGTTGAGCAGGCGGGTCAGGACGGTGACGATCCCCTCGGGACGGCTGGGTGCTCGGCCGCCCGATGCGGTGACGGCGGCGACCACCGCCGCCAGCGAGAGCGTGCCGCCTGCCGCGTCGAGGGCGTCGACGACGGCCGCGACGACCTTGCGGTCCGGTGCCCTGCGTACGAAGGCCTTCTGGTGGTCGTAGATCTTGGTGGAGACGACGCGCCAGCCCAGAGACTGCTCAGGTTCAGGTGCTTTCTCCATCGGTGGATTCTGCGCGGTGGGCGCCTTGGCCGTTTCGTCATCGACGGGTGCATCGCTCGTTGCCACCGTCTTCGGACGCAGGCCGGTTTTCCTGGCCAGCTTCTTCGTCAGCTTCGGCTCCACTGCGGGAACGAACGGTGAGACCGGTTCCGCCGACCGCTCCCACCAGGAAGGCTCGACCGATTCCCGAGGCACTGTCGCCCAGCCTTCCGGGGCCACCTCGTCGGTGGGTGCCAGTACGAGCACCGGCACGGCCATCTCGGCGAGGGCAGCGCCTCCGCGGTATCCGGCTTTGCCGGGCGTGTAGTGGATGTCCTCAGACCAGGCCGCCGTGATCCGTCCACCGTTCTCCAGGACGCGTGGCCCGTCCAGGGCGACTTCGCCGTCACCTGCCGGTCCGGTACGCCAACGCGCCGCCTCCACGTCCTCGGCCAGGGCCGGCGTCGCCGAGCTGCTGTCCCGGTCCTGGACATGCCCATGAGCGGACACCAGCACCACCGGACGCCCTTGCGCACGTGCCGTGTTCAGCAGCTCGGGCAGGTACGTCACGCTGTCCACGGTCCACGGGCCGCCCGGACTCTGCCGACCGTGGTCGAGGCTTTCGTCGATCGTGTCGAGGACGACACCGACCACCTCGTCCATGGCGATCGCCGAGATGAGCTGGTCACGGAGCCGATGCCCCACTTCAGCCGGTATGTCGCTTTTGTGAAAAAGGGACGCCGTGTGGTCGTGCTCTTGCCAGAACGCGATGAAGTTCTCCTTCTCCTCCTCCGGTCCTCCCAGGACAGGGCGACCGCTGAGGAGTGAGGCACGGCAGACGGCCGTCACCGAGGGCATCAGTGCGACCGCCGCCCTTCGCAGCCCTCCTTCGCCGAGTTCGATCCACCGGCCCGTGCTGGTCAGTTCCTCGCCCAACTCGGCAGCGACAGCACCGGTCATGCCCGTCAGGACGACCACCAGCGGAGGATGCGCCGCGTCCGCCAGCGGCCGGGCCACCTCGTTCAGGACGTTCTCGATGAGCAGGTCTCCGCCCGGCCGGTTCGGACGGGCGTCCTGCGTCCACCGGGCCAGACAGCTCGCGAAAGCCTCGTCGAGGAGGTGCCGCCGTTGGCGCGCGGCGTCGTGCAGTTTTCCATACGCCTCGTCGACTACAGGATCCGCGACGGTGTCCCCCTGCCACAGCTGGGTGAGCGCTCGGTCCGCCCATCCCCAGTTCGTGACGTGTGCCTGAACGGCTTGCCCAACCGAGGACACCCCGGGGACGTCCTGGTCCAGCCAGCGCCTCAACCTCACTGCCATGCGGGCGAGTTCGACTCGCTCGGGGTAGAACGACGGCGCCAGCTGGTGCTCCCGTACGAACTCCCACGCGGCTTGTGCGGCGTCGGCACTCTCGGACAGGGCCTCGGCCAGGCGGCGCAGCCGCTCCTGGAAACCGGACGGCAGGAACGGGTTGTCCGCCAGCACGCCGGTCAGATGGACGCTCTCGGCCAGCTGGTCGGCCTGCCGCACCACGTCGAGCACCCGGTGGCGAGCCTGCTCACTCTGCGTCCCCCGTCCGGCGGCCTCGCCGATCCATCGGGTCAGCGTGCCCTCCACCGCGCTGGTGAAGGCACGAAGTTCGGACGGCCTGAAGCGAACGCCGTTGAGCAGCGAGCCAAGAGCCAAGGCGGCGTCCGCCGAAGAGGGGTCCCCGCTTTCGGACAGCACGGAGGAGAGCAGCCCCAGTGCCGTGGCCCGGGGGCCGAGGCCGCTCACGGCAAGCCGCAGCAGCAGTGGCGCGGCTTCGCCCGCACGCTGTTCCAGCCAGTCGGCGATTCCCTGTTGCTCGGCCTCGGGCAACACGGCGAAGCGGTCAGGGCCGCCGGGCTGCTGGGACCAGGCAAGGAGGGCATCGACGTCCACGGACGCTCCGCCCTCGAACACTCCCTCAAGGCCCAGCCGTACGCCGACCAGGGCGCGCATCGCCGCGTCCAGCGTGAGCACGGTCCCTCGTTGCGGCCATCCCTCCCGCGGCTCGGCCGCGATCAGCGCGGCCGGCAGCCACAGCCACGGATCGCGTCGCATACGGGGGTCGAGGTCGGCGGCTCCGAAGAGCTGCTTGACGATGTCCGCCTCGTCCACGGTGATCGTGCGCGAGCGCATCATCTCGCCGAGCAGGTCGACGCCGACCCGCTCGTCGGCCACGTCCGTCGTGACCACGAGGAGGTCGGAGCCGTGCTGGGCCCGGTGTTCCTGCCAGGCGTCGGTGATGCCGAGCACTGAGGTCGCGTGTGCGACATGGACGCTGCGCCGATCGCCCTCGCCGTCCGGCACTGTGAACACCTTGGCCGCCGTCTCGGCGTACCGCCCGTGCACCAGCATCAACTGTCTGCCCTTCGCACGCGGAAGGTGCGTGGCGAGCAGTCCGGTGATGACACGCTGGTCGAGTTCGGGCACGATCGCCCCCATCAGTCGTCCTCGTGGCCCGCCGAGGCGTGCCGGCTCTCGTGGTCGGGCTGCACCACCTGCCAGTTGATCTCGATCTTGGCACCGGGATGGGCGGCGGCATAGCTCTGGATCTGTTCACGGACATCGGCGAGCGCACTGCCGAGTGCCGTTTCCAAGGTGCTGTCACCTGCGACGACGACCCGTCGTGCCTGCGGGGCGGCGGGGGACGAGGGTGCCGACGGCTGAGAAGGCGCTTTGGGACCCGTGGTCCCTGGCGTGGACTGCGGGAATTCGTCAGGCTCCGCCGGCTGGGCAGGCCCTTGCTGCGTGGGCGCCGGCGGCTGCGGGGGAACCGGTGGCGCGACCGTGCTCAGCCGCGCGGCCTCGTTGATCAGCTCCACCGCCTTGCTGCGCGCCAGCTTCAGCACCGGGGCGAGTGCGGTGTCGTACTCGTCCTTCGAAGCCGCCTCGGCGATCTGGGCGAGCAGCCGCTCCGAGCGGTCGGCGAGACCGTCACCGCGGTCGATGTACTTCCGGACGCTCTCGATGAGTTCCCAGTCGGTGTTGTCCAGCGCTTCCAGGACGGCTTTCGCAGAAGAAACGGTCTTGCCCAGGACCAAGTCGGTCGTCGCGTACGCTGCTGCCGCAAGGTCGCGGGCCAGTCCCGTCGCGTCATGGTTCTGCTTGATCCGGGCCAGCAGGTCGGCCGCGTCCCGCACCGCCTGCTCCCGAGCCGTCAGTGCCTCACCCGAAACACCCAGTGCGGCACGATGCTTGGCAAGCGAGTGCCGCAGCCCGATGATGTCGTTCTCGTGCTCCGCGGCCTTCTCCCGGACCGCGGTCGCCAACGCATTGACGTTCCGGGCGTAGGGCAGCGCAGGCACGTCCGTCACCAGCAGCAGCGCTGCCTTGGTGTGCGCGGCGGCGAACTCCTCCTTGCTGGGCAGCTCCTGCGCGCGGAGCGCCCAGCCGGAGCCGATCTGGTCCAGCGCGGGTGCCGTGGGCTCCGGCTTGCCGTTGAGGACCCAAGACCGGTCGGACAGCAGCGCGTACGTCGCGATCACCAGGTTCGAGACGATGGTGTCCAGCCCTGTCCAGCCCAGCTCGGCGATCCAGACCCGGATGTCCTCGACGGAGTAGTCGCCCTTCGCCCCATGATGGTCGGCCTGCCGGTTGACCTCGCGCATCCAGTCGACGCCGATGGTCAGCGGTCCGTCGTGCACCTCGCCGAGTTCCAGCGCATGCACCACCCGCGCGACGTCAGCGATCTCCTTGCCGTCGACGACGACCCGGCCACCGGCATCCATGGCCTTCGCAATCCAGCCGTACACCATCTTGAACTTCGCTGTGGTGATCGGCTTGCGACTCTCCCCTCGGTCGAAGTTCGGGTGTTTCGGGTACTTCGCGTCGAACAGCCCGTCGGCCAGCTTCAGCAGGTTGTACTCAAAGCTGCCGCCGCCCTGAAGCTGTGGTGTGTGCCCCGCGAACAGCGCGTGCACGTGCTTCCCGTCGGTGACCTCGGAGCTGAAGTCGGCCTCGTTCGCCTTGGCGAGCCCGTACGCCTGGTGCAGCACCCGGGAGAGTTCTCCGGTGAGGGTGTCGCGCTGCGCCTCCAGCTGGTGCCTGACCCGTACCTGGTCGTCCGAGGACAGATGCGTCGCGAAGTCCCTCAGGTGATCGCGGTCCAGAAGGTAGTTGATCTTCAACAGGCGGCCGAGCTGCTTTCCACGCTGACTGGACAGGAACGACGGTAGCCACACGACCGTCGCTGCGTCCGGATTCTCGCGCTGCAGGCGGAAGACCCGGATCTCATCAGCGGTGATCTTCGCGTCCGGGTTGCCAGGGTAGCCGAGGACGAAGCGGATCCGGTCCGGGGAGCCCGGCTCGAACTGTCCGTCCGGCAGGACGTTCTTCTCGGAAACGTCCTCGAAGACGAACTCGGCGGTGCGACGGGTGCCGTGCCAGACGATCTCCCGCTCACTGACCAGCTCACCCTCGTCCGGAACCCTCAGCTCCCGCCACAGCCACTCCTGCACCCACCTCTTGCGAGCACCGGTGGAGTCCTTCTCCCCCACGCTGTCCAGGATCGGCTCCACGTCGAGGTCCGACAGGTGGAGGGTGAAGACCGGATCAGCCTCGTTTCCGTCGCTGCGCAGCTCACCGGGGAACGCCGCCTGCAGTTCCCGCATCCGTGTGATCGCCAGGCTGTCCGTCTGACCGGTGCGGGAGCGGATCGACCCGTGGTTCAGAGCCGCCAGCCGCGGGCCCGTGAGCCGCGTCAGCGCGGGCACCTCCGGGGCGAGATAGGCAAGCAGCATCGTCTTGATGAACCGGTCGTCAGCCTTGTACTTCTCGCTGTCCGCCGGCTTGCCGTCCGCCGACTTGTACTTCTGCTCCAGGTGCGCCTGCACCCTGCCGTAGAAGCGGATCGCTGCGTCGGCATCGCTGCGCAGCCGGTCGGTGAACGCCTCGCCCATTCCGTCGACCAGTACGTCCCACAGGTCGCCCAGGGGAACGAGCTGGCCGACCTTCATGTCCGCGCGCCGCCGGTTGAGCACCTGCTGCAGCAGCTTCAGACCGGTGCGTTCGCGCTGCAACGCGCTCGACAACGCCACGAGCACGTTGAGGAGCACCGGGGAGACCGGGTAGAGGGCCTTGAAGTCCGCCCAGTCCGCGTGCGTGATGCCGTTCGCGTCCAGCAGCACGTCCCGCACGGACTGGTTGGAGGTCTCGAGCCGGGAGAAGGCCGTGTCCAGGGCAGCGCGTGCCGCGGCGTTCTTGGGCTTGAGGACGCGCTCCTTGATGATCTCCGGGAGGTTCTTGTCCTCCACGGTGATCGTGTCGATGCGTCCGGAGAGGTAGTTGACCCGGCTCTCCAGGTTCTTGACATCGGCTCCGACCGCGTTCGCGCCAATCAGCTCGGCCAGGTCGCGCTGGCGGGAGATGAACGACACCACGGGCAGGGGGCGGCCACTCACCCCGGACTCGATCAGCTTGACCAGTTTGTCGATCTCGCTGTTGACGAAGGACTGCTCATTGAGATGTGCCTGGAGCCAGAGGATCAGTTCGTCGATGAACAGGATCAGGCCCTCGTAGCCGAGCGCCTTGGCGTGCCGGCTGATGATGTCCAGGCCGTTCTCCAACGGCACGAACGCGTCCTTGGCGCCGAGCGCGCCCTGGGAGTACGACGCGAACGGGCCGGAGAGCAGAGCCGAGGCCAGCCAGTCCCGGTGCCTGTCGCCGGAGGCGGCGGCGAACGCCCGGTCGAGCAGGTCACTGGTCCACACCGAGGGGGCCTCGGCGGCGTCGAGGTCTTCGAGGTCGTCCTCGTCGTCCGTCGCCGCGTTCCGGACGTTCCCGGCTCTCTCCCTCGGTAGGTCGGGGTTGCCCAGCCAGCGGATGAACTCGGCGTCGTCACCGGTGAAGTCACGCTGGCGACGCGCGTCGGCGAACATGGCGTCCACCCGGTAGACGGGCGGCACCGGAGCATCCGGATGAAGCCTGGTCACCGCGGTGACGTAACCGCCCAGGAGCGCCGAGTCCAGGTCGGTCGAGCCGACCAAGTGGTAGGGCACCATGAGGAACTTCCGGTCCCGCAGCCATACATCGTGCTCCGCGATGACCGGCTGGAGCCGCGGCTTCGCACGCGCGGCCGGGTTGCCGGACAGGATGGCGTGCAGCACGGTCATGAAGTGGCTCTTACCGGAGCCGTACGAGCCGTGCAGATACGCCGCGTTGGAGTCCCCGCCCTGCACGGAGTCCTGTACGACCTTCAGTGCCCGGCGCAGCGCCAGCTCCAACTGGTCGGTGACCACGTACTCGTTGACGCGCTCCGTTGCCTGGTCGAAGCCGTCGGACAGCTCGACCTTGAACTTCCCCGCCAGCACGGACTCGGGCATGTCGAGTACGTCGCGAAGGTAGAGCTGCTCGTCACTGCCAGTGCTGCTACTGCTGCCCATCGTGGTCAGTCCTGTTCCCCGTTGCCGTCGTTGATGCCATTGTCATCAATAGTGGTCTGCTGTGCCTCGATCGTGGCGTCGGCCCCTGCTCTGCGGCCGCGGCTCTTCTTGGCCGGGCGCCAGTCGGAGAGAGCGCTCGGGGCGATCCCGCGGCCGGTCAGCTGCGCGTCCAGGAAGCTCTGGATCTCCTTGGCGGCCGACTCCTCGCCCCACTCCTCGTCCACGTCTCCGAACCACTGCCGCAGCCACGGCATCAGCTCCGCGAGTCCGGCGAGCAGCGGCACGAACCGCTCCTCGGGCCACGCCTCGTTACGGCCGCGGTTCCTGACGACGTTCAGCAGCGCCATGGCCTGGTCCCGTTGGTCCCATCCCGCCCAGCCGAGCAGCAGCGTCGGGTCGGAGCCGGGACTCGCGTCTGGGTAGGAGATGAACCGCTCCTTCGGCACGTCGAGCTTTCCGCGGTTCGACCAGTAGGACTGCCGGACGAAGTCCGCGCCTGTGTACTTAGGTGGTACGGGGATGCTGAGCCGTACACCGTCACGGTCCTCCTCGCGCTGCAGCTCCCAGACCCCCTCCCACTGCCGGCGCTTGCGCAGCCCGCTGTCCTTGTAGCGGTAGGCGGACAGGTACGGAACATGCTCGGCGTCGACCACGTCGACGAGCACGTGCTCCAGGCCGAGGTTCGGCTTGCCGAGGTGGGTCGCATAGAGCCCGGCAACCGCGTCGACCTCTTCGGCGTCGGACCGCTTGCCGAGCTCGTCGGCGAGCTGCCCGACGGTCAGAGTGCGCGGCTGCTCGAAGTCGTCCACGACATGGAACCAGAGGCTCCGCTCCTCGCACCGGTCGAGCAACCAGGCCCGCAGGGCGGCTTTCTCTCGTTTGTTCCACGGGTCGGCGGCCCAACGGCGCTTGTACTCGGGGCGCTCGACGAGGGCGATGTCCGGGCGGCTCTCGATCGTGTCGATGCGGGCTTGAACGATGTCGCGGTACCAGTCGGGCCAGCGCGAGGGGATCTCGGTGACCGGGGTGGAACCGTGGCGGTCGAACCACGCCGTCTCGACCTCTCCGGCAGCCTGTCGGCGAGCCAGCACGATCTCGAACGCCCGCTCACCGAGCTTGACTTGGGGAACATCGGCGGGCGTGGGCGAGAGGGCGACGAGGCGGGCCTTCTCGGCGTCCGTGAGGAGGCCGTAGGAGTGGTAGACCTCCCAGTCCAGCTCTTCCTGGATGGCGATCATGTGCTCGCGGGTGCGGGTCCAGGTGGTGCGGGCGGTGTCGAGGCGGGGGCGGGTGGGAGGCTCGATTCTGGTGCAGATGACGGAAGGCTCGTGGGTGGCGAGGCCTTCGGCGAGGCTGTCGAGGGTGCGACTCAGGGGCAGAGGGAGATCAGCGGGGAGGGGGAATTCGTGGAGTTTGGTGCCGGTGAACTCGTAGCGCTCTTCCCAATCCTCGTCCTGGAGACCACGGCCGAGACCGCTTCCGCCCTTGCCTTGGCTCACCTGCTTGAGCCAGAAGCACGCCGTCGATGAGTTGAGCACACCCAGCAACGCCAAGTGTTCCTCTAGACTTGCCCCTTCGGGAAGCTTGATGGCTGGAGCCGTACGGTTGAATACGCTTCCACCTCGGTCCAGTACGAAGTGGTTGTGCGTCGCCACGAATGGGAAAGCAATACCGAACGGCACAATGAACCGCTCCGGATGCCACCGACTCCATTCATACCAAGTGAGTCCGATTTCCTCGTGAATTCCCCCAGGCTCACGGCGAAGCCGCAAATGTGACCGGTGGAGCCACAGATGGCGGTGAGTGGCAGTGTCGCCGCTATCCGCCTTGAGGTCGTTGCCGTACGGGAACAATGAATCCGTTTCGGGTTGCAGATCCCAGTCCCGGATCACTGTGCCCTCAACGACCGGCACGACATGCTCCCTGAAGACTCCCTTGCGGCTCCAAGTCCCCGGCGCAGCAAAGTACGCCTCGTCCGAGCCTGTATGCGCCGTACGCCCAATCAGCTGCACTCGCTTGCGAAGGCACGACTCGCTACCCGCCTCAAGGCGAGACATCAGGTCATGCGCTCCGCCGCCTTGAAGCGACCATGGAAAGTCCCGAAAACGCTCCCGTGGCGCATCGAGCGACGCGACCCAGTCCGACTCGCTGAGCCTTTGCTTGACCTGGTCCTTGATTGCCTGCCACACGTACCCCTTGGCCGGGTCATCCGGCAGCTCGGGTTCCCCTCGAACCCCCAAAACAGCCCGAACAGGATCCGACTGCCGAGCCATCTGATTCCGCCCCGCAAGAATCACCGTGGGCGTCCCATGTCCAGGGATATACGCCCCGGACGTATCGACGATATGCGTCAGTTCAACGCCGTCAAATCGACCCTTCCGCGTCCGCCCCTTGGCATCCCTGTACGTGTACTCGCGCCCTCCATGGAAGAACGCCTCGATCAGCGTCTTCCCGAACTCCCGCTTCATGAAGGAGTTTGCAGTGATCTGCCCGGTGAAGCCTCCATCACGATTACTGCCGCCAGCCCTGCAGGCAAGCTCGAAGATCCGCTGAGCGAACGGCACGGACAAGGCATAGTTACCGGAGCAAGCGAAGTACGCCCGGGCGTAATTCTCCTTCTCCTTCTTGTCCTTGACCGTGATGTACGGCGGATTGCCCACCACCACGTGGTACGAGTATCGGCCGAGCAGATCGCAGCGCTCGACGAAGCCGTCGATGTCCTCCGTCCGGTACAGGAACTGCTCCCGGCTGGAGAACAGGTCATCGTCCACGGCCCCTGCGTCCCGGCCATGTAGCAGCGAGTCCCCGACCGCCACGTTGATGGGGAAGTCCGGCAGAGTGTCCAGCCTCTTCGCGCCGGATGCCTTCAGCACCGCCACCACCAGCCGGAACCGGGCGATCGCCACGGCGAACGGGTTCTTGTCGCACCCGTGCACCGACTCCAGCGCCCGCCGGATCAGCGCCCAGTCGTCCGTACCCTTCTCTGCGTCCCGCCACTTCGCCAGCAGGCGATCGAACAGGCCGAGCAGGAAGTGCCCCGACCCGCACGCGGGGTCGATGGTCCGCAGCCCCGGAGGCAGCTCCCGCTTGTTGCCATGGCCGTCGACGATCTCGACGATCGGTTCGAGGCCGAACTCCTCCACCGCGGGTTCGAGTGTCAAGTCGAGGATGAACTCCTCGACGAACACGGGGGTTTGCAAAAGCGCGTATGTCTTGCGGGCGTGCTCGCTCAGCTCCTGGTACAGGTCGCCCAGGAAGCGTGTACTCAGCTCGGGATCCACAAAGCTGTGGACGATCTCCCCGTCGCGGTCCACCCGCCGCCAGAACCTCAGCAGGTCCCGTGCGGCCTCGTACGAGGGCTCGATCTCCCACAGCGGGTTGTGCGCCTCGTCGAACAGGCCGGCCACCGTCCGGTTTGTGCCAGCGAGATGCCGGAAGGACTCGTACAGCCAGTCACGGTCGTTCATCGCCGGATTGGCCGCGAAGAAGGCCTGATCGTGGTCGATCGCCTCCTTCAGACGGTCGCCGACTCCCGCGATCCAGGGCCGCTCAAGAAGCTCGTTGTCCTCGCAGAAGCGCACAAACACGCAGGCCAGCACCCACGCCGCCGCAACCTGCGTGACCCGTTCATCACGCCAGGTCTCATACGGCGCTGAGGTGCGGTCGGCGTCGTACGCCAGCCGGTACTCGTCGTGCAACCGCTTGCGGTACTTCTCGACCGACTCACTGCGCGCTCGCAGATCGTCCTCCAGGGCCGAGACCTGCTTGCGCAGGTCCTTCAGCAGCACATCCTGGTTTCCGTTTCCGCCCTGCGCGCTCACGGTTGGCGTTCCTCTCATCTCTCACCGGCAGCGGCCGGCACGGCGGCCAGTTCTCTCAGGAAGTCCCCGCTCAGAACCACGCGCTCGGCGTCGCCGCCGGTCACTTCCACCGTGTGGCCGTCCAGTTCCGGGATTCCGCGGGGGTTGTGCGAGGGGACGAGCAGCCAGAGTCCGTGCGGCTGCCGGCCCGGCCTGCGTGCCTCCCGCTGCAGGTCGACGAGGAGCTGGTGCCCGCCGGCTTCGTAGTAGTGGGAGATCAGTCCGGCGGTGTGGACGAACAGCACCGTCTCCGGATCCTGGGTCGTGATCCGGTCAAGGCGTGTCCTGACCCGCGGCCATACCCGGGTCACGAACGACCGCAGGCCGTTGGGCAGTTGGCCACTTCTGGTGTAGCGGGTGTCCGCGGCCAGTACCTTCGGCCAGTCCGTGCCGTGCTCCGAAGCGAGCGCGCGGAACTCCTCGATGAAGAGCTCCGCGAGGTTCACCTGATGTACGGGGAAGTGTTCCGCCACCGCGTTCGCCGCGCCCGGCAGGCGCTTGACGGCCACGTTGAGGGCGAGGAAGCCACCCTCTTCTACGGCTGTGCCGAGCTTGGCCGCCAGCAGGGCGGACGGGTCGCGGCCGGCTGCCGCGCGTGCCTCTTGCACGGTCATCGACGCCAGCACGCTGCTCGTCGTCGACGCGGACGACGACGTTCCTCCCGAGAGGGCCGCCCCGGCCGGCGCGGGCGGGCGGAACCGGCTGTCCGTCGTGTCGTACTTCAGCGGGAAGCCGGCTTCCGCGAGCGCGTCCTCGACCTCGACGTAGGTGGGCCGCCCCAGCTCCATCTCGGGGAAGCGGGACCGCAACCGCGCCAGCAGGCCGTCCGTGCTGATGCCGACCTCGCGGCGCACTCCCGCTGCTGCCTGTGAGATCTTCAGCGCCCGCGCCATGCTGAGGGACCGAGGGTACAGCTCCAGCCGAGGGGACGCGGCGGCGTTCGACGACGTGGCCGCGGCCAGGGTCACCAGACGGGTGTCCGGCAATGGGTCCGTGCCTTCCGGAGGGGAGACCGCCCGCAGAAGGCGCAGGACCGCCGCAGTATCGGGCAGGGGGTCGGCGGCCGCGAGTGTGTCCGCCTTTCCCCCCAGCTCCATGGCATACGCGGACAGCTCGTCGTCGGTCGGGTCGTCGGAGCCGTCCGTGGACGTCATGGCGACCAGCAGCCGCCCACGGCGCCGGACCTGGGTGAAGCGGGGCTCGTAGTTCTCGTCCTGCTGGTCCTTGAGCACGTTCTCAGCGGTCAGGGCGGCTCGTACGACCGCGAGGGCCGCGATCAGCGCCTCGCTTGCCGTGTCGGCCTCCCCACCGTGCCGTACGAGCAGTTCACGGGCGAGTTCCTGGGCCGTCATGATGCGCCCGGCGGCCTGCAGAATGTCGGCCAGTTCCTCACGCAGCTGCGTCAGCCACGACTGCCCGGCCCAGTTTTCCGCCGCCGCAGTGAGGTGCTTGGAGACGGTGAATTCGGAGATCCCGAGTGCTGTTGCCACCTCTCGGTTGGTCGGCCAGGATCCCTGCGCGCTTGTACCGTCCAGCCCGAGCCAGGCGGCGACGACCTGGGGACGCTTGTTGTCCCGGCGGCCGGGCGGGACCGGGTTAAGCAGGGCAGCGAGCCGGTTGACGCTCTGCCGGGCGTCAGGCTCCGCGCCGAGCTGATCGTCGGCAGCGCCCATAGCTACGGACTTGGGGGACGGAGCCTCGGGGTCTCGCTTCCGGGACTTCTTCGGTCGCAGCGTATCGGTCCACTGGCGGTGTCGCCGGGTGAGTTCCTTGCGGACGGCCGGGCCGATCCCACGCTGCCGGAATCGGGTCAGGGGAAGGTCCAGCAGTTGCTCGACTGTGTCCGCACCAAGTTCTCCGGCCGCGTCCGCTGCCCGTTCGGTGAGCCCGGCCTGCGTCAGCGACGTGTCGAGCCCCGCTTTGGCGGCGTGCAAGTCGCGAATCTCGTCCTGCGACAGGCCTTCCGTGCCCGCAACCCCGGCCACGCCCTTCGCCGGCGGGGCCGGGGTCCGATCGGCCTCGATGAAGATCCTTCGCCAGGCGTCCCGCATCTGCCGCAGCGACTCGAAACGCTGGTCGGTGTCGCGGTGCAGGGCCTGCTTGAAGAAGTCCTCCAGCCCCGGTCCGAGCCGCTGCTGGAATGCCTCGGTGGCGAGGACAGGCGTCTCGTCTGTCATGCCGGTGAGCGGATCGCGGGAGCCGTCGCCCCACAGCGGACGTTCACCGGAGGCCATCTCGTGGAGAACGACCGCGGTGGCGTACCGCTCGGCGTGCTCGTCGTAGATAGGGCGACGTGCCGAACCGAGGAAGGGATCGAGATAGCCCCGCGTACCCGCCTTGATGTCCCGGTCGGGGACCCCCGCGAGGGAGAAGTCGAAGAGCATCAGCTGCTCCTCGCCGTCCTCCCTGAGCGTGATGCCGAGGTTGTCGGGCTTCAGGTCGCGGTGGAGCATCCCCTTGGCCGCGAGGTCGTCCAAGGCCGTGAACAGGTCGTTACTGAAGGACTCCAGCTTGGAATAGAGCAGTCGGCCCTCGCTGCGCAGCCGTTCCCCCAGCGTCTCGGCACCGGCGTACTCCAGGGTGAGGACGCGGCGTCCGCCGATGGTCCGTGGGCCATTGCCGTACAGCTTGACGATGCGACTGCTGCTCACCTGCTCCAGCGCGCGGGCCTCAGACTCGAGCCGCGCGTTCTTGTCCGCATCCAAGGCGACCTTGAGGACACGTCTGTCCTCCGTCACGCGGCCATGGTCGTCCTCGGTGACCCGGGTCACATACAGCGCACGCGCGGTAGCGCCCGAGCCGAGCACCCGCTCCACATTCCAGTCGCCGTCGACGGTCTGGCCGGGAGTCGCGGTGAGAGGGTCGGCCTCGACGGCGACGGCCTGAGCAGCGGTCGCCTGCTCCGCCTCGTCCAGCTGATCCAGGAACGCCTCGGCGGACTCCAGCCGGTCGTCAACGCTGCGGCGTGTGGCGGCGTACACCAGCTCTTCGAGACCGGGGTCGACAGCGTCGTCGACCGCGTACATGTGCAGTCCGCCCTCTGCGGTCAGCCGCTCTTTGAGGGCCGTACGCGTCAGCGCGGGCGGTGTACCCGTGAGGATGTGGTAAGCGACGGCCCCGAGGCCGAAGACGTCCAGCTGTCCCGGGTCAGGGTGGTCGGCGTCCGTCTCCGGCGCCAGGTAGCACAGCGCCGCGTCCTCGACATGCTGCTGAGTGAGCGAGCTGTTGCCGACGGAGGCGTGCGAGGTGGTGGTGTCGAAATGACGGGCTGAAGCCTGCCAGTCGATGATCCGCAGCGTCGGGTGCGCGCCGTTGTCCTTCGCGCTGACATACACCGAGCGGGCCGCGAGGGCGCGGTGGTAGAGCGAGCGGCGGTGGGCGTAGCGCACGGCCTCGGCCAGTTGGCGCACAAGGTCGCGGCGCACAGTTTCGGTCAGCTTCTCGCCATGCACGGCGAGGTACTGATCCAGCCGGAGATCGCTCACCCGGTGCCGGAAGAGGATCGCCGGACCGCCCTGGTGCTGGCGGAAGTCGACGGCCTGCGCGATGCCACGGTGATTGATGCCCTGGAGCACCTTGAACTCGCGCTCGGCGGCGCGCGTGGTCGAGCGTCGCCTCTCATCGGTCGCCTGCTGCTCGACGAGATAGATGCGGACCCGGCCCTCCTGGCGCACCGGATCCTGACGCGCGGCAATCCGGTCTTCCCACGTGGGGCCGGCATCCAGCGGGCGCGGATCCAGACGCCAGTCGCCGAAGTCAAGGTGCGCCGTGGAAGCCCGCACCCCGATCTTCTGCATCAGCTTCGGGAGGTATCTGGTGAAATCCTCACGAACACGCCAATTTTCACGCTCCGGGGGCTGACTGAGCAGATCCCCCCAGATCGCGGGAAGGCCTGTCTCGTATCCGTCACGTCCGTAGACCCGTGTGCGCTGCACCATGTCGAGCTCGCTGCGCAGCTGCGAATCGGACAGGAAGACCACCGGCTCTATACGGGGAACACGGAGCTCACGGCCTTCCGGTCGCAGATCGTTCAGTGCCCACTGGAGCCGGTACCTGAGCTCCTTGGACTTCAGGTCCGTGAGATGCAGTGGGTTCCTGATGGTACGGATCCGGCCATCCGGAGCGTGGAAAGACCAGGTGTCGCCGTTGTTGATCACCCGCCCCGGGTGCCCCTTGAGCTCGACGAGATACAGGCCACGCGGCACGGCGATGAAGAGGTCGCACTCGTTTATGCGGCCCGAAGCCGCGGTGAAGGAGAACGTCGCCCACGCGTAGTGCGGAGCGGTGGCGGGCATCAGCCGACGAATGTGGTCGAGGGCGGTCTGCTCCCAGAGGTACGGCGACTGCCGGGTCTGGTA
The DNA here is from genome assembly GCF_002946835.1 of Streptomyces dengpaensis. Classification (NCBI taxonomy): domain Bacteria; kingdom Bacillati; phylum Actinomycetota; class Actinomycetes; order Kitasatosporales; family Streptomycetaceae; genus Streptomyces; species Streptomyces dengpaensis. The sequence goes on along the minus strand of NZ_CP026652.1, from coordinate 6,162,086 downwards.
CCAGCGCTTCACCTTGGGTGGACCTGGCTTGGGGATCGCCGAGCCACCTGTTGCCGCCACCGTGTTCACCGCACCTTTCCACCGCCGCGGATCCGCTCATCGTCCGGATCCGTGTCGGCTGATGGTATGAGGCGAATCGTGGCTTCCAGAAATCGTCGTAGTCGATCCGGACCCGGCAATCCTGCCAGGCGGAGCGCGACGGTGCAGCGGTCGGGGCGAACATCGGAAAGATGGGGCCCGCGACGGTATGGCGCGTGACACTGTCGGATCAAGCCATTGCCCAGAGCATGTGCAACGGCTCACAGGAACGCACAGTTACGATCACAAAGACGATGAGCGGAACGGCAGGGGGCGGACATGGCTGGGACGGTGCGGAAACGCACGGTGTTCTTCTTCGAGATCGTCGAGGCGAAGAACGGTCAGCCGCGTATGGAACCCCAGCCGTGGCGGTCGTTCCTGGACGGAATAACAACCGCGCAGCCGCACGAGCGTGTTGTGCAGAGCGGGGACGACAGACTGGTCGGAGTCGTAGATCCGGCCAACCCCGCCGATCATCTCCAGCTCGCTAAGATCACCGGGGAGGTGCCCCACCAGCTGGACCACAGCAACGGCACCATCGAGGCACTGCAGGTCGCCGTCGGCAAGGACGTCGTTCATGTCACGACGATCTGCTTTCTGGAATTCGGCAACATCATCGGCACCCTGCACGGCGGCTTCTCTGCACCCCGCGTCAGCGCCATCACCAAGTGGCTGAACGGTGTCGGCCTGCCGTGCGGCGAAGTTGCGCTCAAGCCGGTCATCCACGCGCGCGCACGCGAGAAGCTCAACCGGATCGAGGCGGTCTCGGAGTTCACCGTCAGGCTGGAAGGAGCCCCGGCGGACACCATCAGCGCGCTGCAGGCGAGCAGCGAGGTCGGGGACTCCCTGCGGCGGGTCGGTAGGCGTCATCCCGACACCGACATCACTCTCACCATGAAGGTGCCCAGGCGCGGCGGCCGGCTGAGCCGGATCCGCAGAAACCGTGCCCTGACCGAGCTCCGACGTGACGTCCTGGAGTTCATCCCCGACCTCGACGAGTGGGTCGACGAGTCCGGAGTAGTACGTGACGTCAATGGTCGGGTCGCGATCCGCGACCCCCACCGGCAGTCTCTCCAGTACGAGCCGCTCGATTTCCTGGCCCACCGCATCACGGCCCAGTGCGACGTACCTATCGGCTTCACTGACGGACGCTCGGTGGACCTGGGCTTCGCGGTCAACGCCGTCTTCGACGCCGCTGCCGATCATCGACAGGAGTTGGAGGACGCTGTCAGACCGGGCGGCTAACCTGAGCGGCAGTTCAGGGGAGGCTGGGGGACGTCGTGTATGAGGACACTCTGCTGCGTCGGCTGTGGACCCGCTGGCTGGGGCGGCCAGGTCTGGACTGGCTGATCGTCCTAGTGATCACCGGGACGCATCTGGGCGCCGTGTTGATCACCGGTGGTGGGGATGTGCTCGCCTGGCCGGGACGCGAACAACGGATCACTGTCTACACCGGGATCGCGACGGTCGCAGCCCTCGTCGGTAGTTTCATCACAGCGGCCATCGCCCAGTACGCCTCCTCCACTGGCGTGCGCATGCAGACATTGCGCGCCCATCCCAGGCAAGGAGCCCAGTTCCGTCGCAACTGGGTCGGCATCCTCGGTGCGACGCTGGTCGTCTCGGGGCTCTGTCTGCTGGCTGCGATCCTGGACACCACGGAGAAAGACCCCGGCGGCGTGCACTGGCTGGCGGAGGCCGCACTTCTTCTGGGGGCGGTGCGCGCGATACGACTGGTGTGGTTGTTTGGCCGTGTCATCGCGGCCGCGGACGTGGACCTCGCCGACACGCCGGCGGCATCGCCCCCAGCGCCGGTGAGACGACCTGGATCATAGGGCGAAACGAGAGGCCGCCACCTTCGATCCGGACCCGCAGGCGACCTGCTACTGATGCAGCCGATCACAGTGTCGCGTCCTAAGCCTTGCCCTCCCCACCCCGCAAGGATGATACGACCAGGCGCCCATACCGTGTGGTGAGGGCTCCGGCTGTGGCGGCGACCGACAGGGTGAGCGCGATGAGCAGGTGTGTCACAGCGTGGTCGTCGAGCACTTGCAGGATGCTGAGGGCCGTCCCGAGTGGCAGGCCGAGAATGGTGAGGACGCCCAGGGCCCCGCTGATCTGCTGGCTTTCCTGGGTCTGTACGAGTCTGCTGTAGTCGGCTGCCTCGTCGAGGATTTCATCGAAGCGTGCGGGTAGCCGGTGCTGGTTCTGGAAGGCGAGCAGCAGGTCGTTGGCTGCGCCGTGTGCGGTGAGGTGCTGTCGCCAGTAGGTGCTGCGGAAGACGGCGATGTTCCGCTCCAGTGTGGCGACCCGGTGTGCCAGCCGTGAGGAGTTGAAGACCTCGGAGAGTTCGTCGGTGAGTTCGTCGATGTGGTCGCGTTGGAGTGAGCCGAGGAGCAAGGCGTCGAGATAGACGGTGCGGGAGTGCAGCGCGCCGAACTCGAAGAAGTCGCCCGCTCCGGTGTCGGTGCGGTGGCCGAGGAAGGCGGCCCCTTGGCGCAGCACCAGGGCGCTCCAGTCGGCGGAGATCCTTACGGCGTCCTTGAGTTGTTCGTCGGCGGTCTCCGGAGGCAGGGGGAAGTCCTCGGGTGTGGAGCGTGAGGCCAGTTGCCACAGCCAGCGATCCGCGGTAGCGGGCAGTGCCCCTTCCGGGCCGGTGCGGAGGGCGGGGGACTGCTGCGAGGTGGGGGTCATGAAGGCGATCGTGTAAGGCCGGGCGATGGCGAACGGTGCGTCGGGATCTCGGACGTCGGCGATGCCGTCGAGGAGCCCCGCTGGGTCCAACGGCCCGGTGAGGGGCTCGTCGACCAAACTCGATCGCCGCCCGGCCAGGGCCCGCAGTATCGGCAGCAGCGGTCTTTCCACGCTCAAGTGCAGGACGGCGAGGGCGTGTTCCGGGTTGCGAGCGGTGGCCGCGCGCAGAAGTTCCAGGCCCAGCAGGTGCAGGCCGTCCTGCTTGACGTCCAGCGGCAGGTGCCAGCGGCGCGGGCGTCCGGGTGCTCCGTAGAGTGCGCGGGCGGAGGCCGGGGCGAAGTAGGTGGAGCGAGTCTGCGCGTCGGTGCGGCGGTTGCCCAGCTCGAATGGGAAGGGCCCTTCGGGCCAGTTGGGGACACGGAGCAGCCGCACGGGCAGGACGACGGTCAGTTCCTGGCGCGCACCCGTGACATCCTCGAGCAGCGAGGCCTCGTGGGTGGTCACTGGTAGTACTCGGCCGGGTCGGGCTGGTCGAGGCGGATGACGAACTCCGCCCGGTCGGGGCTTTCCGCGCTGACGTGGAAGCGGACGCGTTCGCCCGTGCGGATGGTCCGGAACCCTTCGGTCACGATCTGCCGGTAGTCGAAGCCGTAGTACCGCTCGTCCTCGTCGTCCCGGACGACGTAGGAGCCGAGCGCACCGCTGAGCCCTCCGCCGCTGGGACGCCTGTCCACGATGGTTCCGTGACGCTGACCGCCAGCGCTCATGCCGTCGTCCCTCCTGTCCCGGACGTGTCGATGTCCTGCACGCAGCGGAAGCCGACCGCGTTGCTTCCGCCGCGCTTGCGGTAGATGCCCTTGCTACTGGTCTGCACTGCACGCATCGGGTTGTCGTAGCTGCCGCCGCAGATGACGGCCTCGCCGGGGTCATTCAGGCTGGTGGACGTCCATTCCCAGCAGTTGCCCACCATGTCGAGGACACCGAACGGGGAGCGGTTGCCTGGTCGTTCGTCGGCGGGTGTCGCCCCGGCCCGCCGGACGGCGTCACCAGCGAAATCCCGGTACCAGGCCTGATACGTCACGACGGGCCGCCCGACCCATGTATCGGCGCAGTTGACACGGGTGCTGTCGGGGGTGTCGCCCCACGGGAAGAGACGCCCGTCAGTTCCACGTGCGGCTGCCTCCCACTCGAGGGAGGTCGGCAGGCGCTTGCCCTCAAATGCGGCGAAGGCGTAGGCGCTCCACCAGCTGACGCAGGTGGCTGGGTGGGCATCGTAGCGAGGATTTTCGTAGTAGTCGGGACGCCGCAGCCGGTCGGTCCAGGGGCGGTGTGTGACGTCGGCCGGCTGGTCGGGGTGGTCCCACTGCGAGGTGCCGTCCGCGTCAAGGACGTCGAGGAAGCGACGGTAGCGCGCGACGGTCACGGCATGGCGGTCGAAGCGTACGGGGCGCTCGACGCGGTGAATCAGCAGCCGTTCGGCCGGCCCAACCAGATATGCCCCGGCAGGCAGCACGCAGTCGTCGGTCTCCTGGGTGGTGAGTGTTCCGGCGAGGAATGCGCGCACCTGTTCGGTGAGGTAGGCACCGGGGAGAAGGTCGGCTGCCAGGTCCCGGTTCGCCGGCTCGGTCAGGTATCTGGCAGCCAGGAGTTCTTGGTACGCCGTGTGCACGAAGGCGACGTGATCGGGTCCGGCTGGCCGCAGCAGCGGTGCGAGGACACAGGCGTCGAGATCGAGGCGTCCGTCCTTGAAGGCGTCGGCCCCCAGCTGCCGGTGGATTTCGAGGAGCGAGAACACGGTGCGGTCGGTGAGGAAGGCATGCCCGAATGCGGTGGGCAGCCGCTGCTCCAGATCGGGCCGCCCGCCCTCGGCCAACGTCCGCGCGATGTGAACGCCGAGGATGTTCGCGAGCGGTTTGTCCGCTGGAAGGCTCAGAGCTGTGGTGAGGCGCTTCTCCAGAGGGGTTGCCTCGGGTTCGGCCAGGCGTACGACGTGGAAGTGCGGTACGCGGGACGGGTCGAGGCCGTTGGCGTACATCTGCTCGACTAGTTGCTCGGAGCGGCCCGCGCCACTGTCCAGCAGCTGACGCACCTGGGGTGAGTCCGCGAGGAAGGACACCCGTGAACTCATGACCACCGCCGATTCGGCGGACAGGACGGCCGCGAGATCGGTGAAGAGGCGTAGGAAACCGGCCGCGCTCGGTTCCTCGACACCTTCGTCGACGGCGTCAAGCACGCACAGCGCGGTCCCGGACCGGATCAGGTAGAGGAAGAGTTCGTAGGCGCGCGAGCGGTCCGCCGTCATGGCCGGCGCGAGGAGGCGGGCGGCGTACTCGGAGAACGGTTCGTCCTTCGGTTTGAGACCGAGATCGAAGTAGAAGCGGAAGCGGCGGATCTCCGAGTCGACGGCTAGCGAGCGCAGGAGCGTACTTTTGCCGCTTCCCGGACGACCGGTGACCAGGACGTTCGCACTGCCGTGCGCCAGGCGGGTCACGAGCTGTGCCGCGTCGCCGGACTGCTCCATAGTCGACTCGCCGGTGCGCGGGTCGATGGTCAGCGCCGCCGCGGCGATCGCGGCCCGTGGCTCCGTCGGGTTGCCGACGGAGTCGAGTGCGGCGAGGTGGGTGTCGAGATTGACGATCGTGTCGACGAAGCCGTCGTACCGCACGATCCGGAAGTCCAGCCCTAGCATCTGATGGAGGGCGCCGGGCTGCGGGCCACCGTCGTCGTCCAGAACGACGAACCGGGTGAGCTTGGGCAGCCTGGTGCGCAGCAACTCCCCGCCGCTGGAGGCAAGGACGGTACTCAGGTCGTCGGCGTCACGGGAGAGCATCAGCTCCACGTACTCCAGCCGCATTCCCGACTCGCGGCAGAACAGCTGGTACACGGTGTCCGGGCTGAGGACGAACCGCTTGGCCTGCCGATATCCGAGGGTGACGTACAACCCGGCGAGAAACTCGCAGCGGCGCGCGACCTCGGGCGCCATGTCGGGCTCACCACCGAGAAGGGCCGCACTGCCGGTGTCGGTGAACCAGACCAGGACGTCCACGAGCCTGCGGACCGCGAGCAGCCCGTCCTCGTCGCTGATGTCGTATCCGTCGTGCGTGGACCGGTTGCGCAGTCGTCGGATGTCGTCGAGGGCATCCAGCACTGTGCTGCTGCGAATGTACGGGCGGCATCGCTTGACCAGGTCGTTCAGGGCCTTCGTCGCAGGGTCGCCCTCGACGCCGTGGTGGCGCCACAACTCCTTGAGGAGCTTCTCGGTCAGTTTCCCGACCAGGGCGACCGCGTTCTCGGGGTAGCCATCGTTGAGGGACCGTAACGGCCTCTCCAGATCGAGGCCCAGGCGATCGGCGATCCGCGAGTGGTCGTCGAGTTCACTCCGCAGGCGCCGCAGCCGTTCGTCGACCACGGCGTTCACGCCGACTCCCCACACCGTCGGCCGAGGACGAAAGCGAACCGGTCGGGAAACGCCAGCACGGGCTCCGAATGAGCGACTCGCATCTCGTCGATGCCCTTCTCGATCTCACTCTCGCTGAAGGTGGAGAGCAGGGACATGTAACGGGCGCGCACCATACCGAAGTACTTGTCCCGGTCGATGCGCAGCTCATGCTCGACGTAGCTGAGACCGGCTTCCAGCCCGGCCGCCCGCAGATGGCCCTCAATGAGGGCCGGGTCCGGCTGCAACTCCTCGAAACGCGCGAGGGCCGCCTCGAACAGGGGGTACTGGATGCTGGCCGGCAGCATCACCACCAGCAGCCGTCCTCCGGGCGCCAGCCGATCGGCCAGGCCGCGAAGCGTGCGCGCCGGATCGGCCACGTGGTGCACCGACTCTTTCAGCCACATCGCATCGAGCTGCTCGTACGGCAGACGGGTGCTTCCTTCGGCGATGTCCTCGGCGGAAGCAACGATCGGCGTCAGATCCGCCGGGGGCGGCGTGCCGAGCTGCCGGAGCATCGCCTCGGACGGATCGACGCACAGAACGGGATGGCGAGGCCGTAGATGCTTGGCCACTTCCTTGGCGAACAGGCCCGTGCCGGAGCCGATGTCGGCGATCCGGTCCGTGGGATCGAGCCGCAGGGCAGCGGCAATCCGGCCGGACATCCAGGGAACATGATCAGGGCCGTAGATCCAGTGCTCGTCGTACTCGGCCGCCAGCTCCTCGTAGTGTCCTCGCACGTCGCGCCGCTCCACGATCCCCCTCGTGTCCTCGCGTGTCGCCGGTTGTACTGGACAGGTAGGTTATCGCGGGTGCTTGGGCGACAACAGTGCGTAATTCGACGACTGTTGGAGCTGGCAGACCGGTCGTGGGCGCACGCGTAGTCGTAGACGGCAAACTGGGGACGTGATGGCGATGGTCGTCGAAATCCGGAGTCGGCGGCTGCGGCGACCGCTCTGCCGAGATTCCGCAGGCCGCGTAGGCCAAGGAGACAGAAGGGCTTACACCACCCGGTCAGATGGCGTCAGCTCCAGGCCATCTGCCCGCTCGGGGCCTGGGGACGCGGCGTCAATACAACGGCCTCGGTGTGCGTGATGCGGTAACTCAGAGCGGTGTTGCGTCGCTGGGTGCGATTGTTGGCGACAGCCCGCTCGACGGCCTCAATCTGGCCGATGAGCATGACGCCGTGACGGGCACGGGTGATGGCGGTGTAGAGCAGGTTGCGCTGGAGCAACATCGTCCCGGCCGCATTGATCATAGGGATGATGACATAAGGGTATTCGCTGCCCTGTGAGCGGTGCACGGTCAGCGCGTAGGCGTGGACCAGTTCGTCAAGGTCGGTGAAGGGGTACGTGGCCGCCTCGCCATCCTGGAAGGTGACCGTGAGCTGGTGGGCTTCCGGGTCGACGGCAGTGATGGTGCCACTGCTGCCGTTGAAGATGCCCGCCTCACCGCGATGCAGGTTGTTGCGGATCTGCTGGACGCGGTCGCCGAGGCGGAAGGCACACCCGTCGTGGAAGTGCTGGGGCTTGTGATCGGCGGGTGGGTTGAGGCGCTGCTGGAGACGCAGGTTGAGGTCGGTCATACCGGCGATGTTCTTCTTGCCCGGGCACAGCACCTGGATGTCCTCCGGCTGGACCGCGAGGTGCTTCGGCATGGACTCACAGACCAGGTCCACCACGCGCTGGGCGATGTCTTCGGCCACTGGGACAGGCCGATTCCAGAAAGCTCTGGGATCGCCCTCAGGCAGGTGACCGTGCAGGATGCGGTGCGCGTTGACCACGATCGCAGCGCTGTCCTCGTGCTGGCGGAAGACCTTAGTTAGCCGGGTACGCGGAATGGCGTCGACATCGAGCAGGTCGCGCAGGACACGGCCGAGTCCGACGCTGGGCAGCTGGTCGGTGTCGCCGACCAGCAGCAGGTGACAGCCAGCACGGACGGCGGCGAAGAGCCTGCGGGCCAGGGCCAGATCGAGCATGGACGTCTCGTCGATAACCACCAGGTCGGCGCTCTCCAAGACGCCGGCGTGGTCGAACAGGGAGTCACCCTCCGGCGGCCTGATCAAGCGGTGCACGGTCATCGCCGCCTGCCCGCAGGTCTCCTCCAGACGCTTGGCGGCCTTCCCGGTCGGCGCCGCCAGCGCGACCACCGCACCGGCGTCGTCGGCCACCTCAACCAGAGTCCGCAGGGTGTGAGTCTTGCCGCAGCCTGGACCGCCGGTCAGCACGGACAGCGGTCGAGTGAGCGCGGTGTGAACCGCCGGGTGCTGTTCATCGGTCAGCCCGGCCGTTTCCGCTGTGGTCAGCGCAGTCAACCGCTCATCCCATTGAGAGAGTTCGGCCAGGACGGGCGCTGAGCCGAGCAGACGCCGTACGTGGAAGGCGAGTTGAGTCTCGTCGCGGTGCCAGCGCGCGAGCAGGGCGATCTCGGTGTCCGCTACCGCATCGGTGCCATCCAGCACGGGCGTCGGCAGCGTATCGGTGACCACCTCGCCCTGCCCGCACAGCGTCTGCAGGGCATGGCGCAGGACCACGTCGTCGAGGATCTCCACGGTGGCCGGGTCATCGTCGGACAGCAGCTGGCGGGTGCGCGCGAGCAGAACACGGACGGGCAGGTGGCAGTGGCCTTGGCCGCCGGCCTGGTCCAGCTCGTGCAGCAGCGCGGCCTGGAGCCGCTCGTCACTGTGTTTGGGAACACCGCCAGCCAGAGCGATCTTGTCGGCATTGACGAAGCCGACACCGTGCACGTCCCGGCACAGCCGGTAGGGCGTGCGGCGGACGACGTCGATCGGGTCGTCGTCGGTATCGGCATAGGTGGTGTAGATCTTCACCGCCAGCCCGGAAGTGATGCCCAGCTGCTGCAGGAACATCATGATCTCGGCGATGGCCTTCTGCTCGCGCCAGGCCGCCGTGATCCGTCCGAGCCGGATATCGCCGATGTTGTGGACCTTTAGCAGCCGCTCCGGCTCGGCGTCGATGACCTTCAAGGTGCGCTCGCCGAAGGCGTCCACGATCGCCGCGGCCAGGACCGGACCAATCCCTCTAATCATGCCCGAGGCGAGATAGAGGCGGATCGCCCGCTCATCGGCGGGCACCGTACGTTCACACCGCTCTACCCGGAACTGCCGCCCGTAGCGCGGATGCTGAGCCCAAGAGCCACACAGACGCAGGCTCTCCCCCGGCTTCACACCGAAGAGCGCCTTGCCAACCACAGTGATGCTCTCCTCGTCGTCACCCGTGGACGTCAACCGAAGTACCGTGCGTTCGTCGTAACTGACATGCAGCAAGTGATCGACGACTCCCTCGATCACCTCATCGACGTCCACGGATACGTGATGGGCCACGTCTTTGTCTCCCAGGGCCGGGGCCGGTACGGCGCCTGATCACGCCGTGCTGTAGGGCGGCACAACCAGCATGATCCTCAGAACCACGGCCTGTCGGGCGGCTGAAAGATTCCGATCACCGAAACGAGCGACCGACCTGCGCGAACAGACAGAGCTGCAACGTATCGAGCGCACCCCATCTGGTCGCGGTTCGTCCTCTGTGTCCGGAGGAGTGGGAAGAAGGATCGCTCGCGTTCACCGAACGGGCCGTCTCACGGCCGACTGCTTGGTGAGCGACGATCACCGAGCCGCTATGGCGACCGGTCAGTGGAGTCTGAACAGGCGTAGACCCGGGAGAAGCTGCGGGAGCTCACGCAGCCGACGTCCGGAGTTGGGGCGCCCGTTCTCGTGTAGTGCCCTGCGCAGGGGCGATGTGTGACAGCCGTCGCCCTGTCCCGCTCACAGCCCGTGCTCCACGTATCCGAGCCCGCGCCCGTAGGAACGGGCGTCGACCAGCGTCTTGAGGTTCGCCTCCGCGAAGTCGCTCATGGGTTTCCCGCCGTTCCTGGGGCTGCGCGCATCGCCGGTCACTTCCCTCTTGGAGCGGCCTTCCGCGGCCGCCAAGAGTCGAGGTCATGGGTGCTGAGCCCAAAAGCGGTGCGCAGGTCGTCAAGTTCGCGTTGGTAGGTCTCGGCACGATCGAGATCCACGCCCAGCCCTGTCGAGTCCGTCCACTGGCGTACCCAGGGGATCAGTTCCTGAATTTTGGCAAGCAGGGGAGCGATCCGGTGGACGTTCGGGTGAGGCTGCTGCCGTAGTGCGCCGACCAGATCCAGTAGCACGAGAACACGGTCCGCGTCGTTCCAGCCGGACCAGCCGATCAGCAGACCGTCCTCCTCGGGATCGGCGCCAGGATAGGAGACAAAGCGTTCCCGTGGAATGTCCAGGCTGCCCCGAAGCGACCAGTACGAGGTGCGCTGGAAGTCGATGGCGGTGAACTTCGGCGGGACGGGGATGCCCAGTGCCTCACCCGTCGTGTCCTCATTGCGCTGCAGTTGCCACACCTGCTCCCACTGGGCTCGCTTGCGCAGTCCCGATTCCCTGTACGTCAGCGCGGATGCGTAGGGCACGTGTTCGTGGGCCACGACCGCCGCCAGCACGTCACGAAGGGGCGCGTCCCGCTTCCCGAGGTGGTCGATCGCGTAGAGCGCGGCCACGGAACGGAATGCGGCGTCGGTGCCCAGATCCCGTGCGAGCTGGTCAATCGTCCGGGGACGAGGGTGCCTGGCCCCGTTCCTGTGCTCGAACCAGAGTTGTGCGTCCTCGCAGCGGTCGAGCAACCAGGTACGCAGCGCCTGTCCCTCGCGCCGATCCCATGGCTCCAGCAACCAGCGCCGTTTGTATTCCGGGCGCTCGATGACGGCGATGGTGCCTTGGGACTCGATGGCGTCGATTCTGGCCTGCACAACCTTCTTGTAGGCAGCCGGCCAGTGCTGCGGGGTTTCGGTGATCGGTGTTGCGCCATGTCTCACGAACCACGAGTCCGAAGCCTCACCGGTGGCGATCCTGCGTGCCAGCACGATTTCGAAGGCCCGCTCGCCCAGCAACAGCGAAGGCGTCGGCGTATCGCCGGTGGTGGTCAAGCGTGCCCGCTCATCGTCGGAGAGCAGGCCGTAGGCGCCGTAGACCTCCCAGTCCAATTCCTCCTGAAGAGCGATCATCTGATGGCGCGTCTCTTCGCGGGTGGTCCTGGCCGCGTCGAGTGCCTTTCGGGCAGGCGGATGTTCCTGCGAGCAGACGTTACTCGGCTCATGGGCTTCAAGCCGTTCGGCCAGGGTGTGCAGTGTCCGCGCACGGACGAGCGGAGTGCCCGTCGGCAGCGGAAGGCGTGGGAGGGACTTCGTGGCGAAACGGTAGGTCCGTGCCCATTCCTCACCTGGCGAGGATGTACCCAGTCCGTCGAACCCAGTGGTGGAACCGGTCTGCTTGAGCCAGAAACAGACCGTCGACGAGTTGAGTACTCCCAGGAGGCCGATGTTCTCGTCTTCGCCTGCGCCTGGGGACAGCCGCAGCACGGGTGCGGTCCTGTTGTACGCCCTGGTGTCGGATGCGACGGCGAAGTGATTGTGCGTGGCCATGGCCGCGAACGTGATCACCAGCCCCTGGTTGGCTCCCGGCGACCAGCGTCTCCAGGTCCACCACGGTCCGCTGCGGAGTGGTTCCCGCGCTCCGGGAGCCGCCCGGAGGACGGCTCGCATCGTCCAGAGGTGGCGCCCCCATGAGGCGCGAAGGTCGATGAGGCGCGGTGAGTCGTCCTGGTGGTAGGGAGCCAGCATTTCCGTCGACACTTGCGCACGCCAGTCTCGTACGGTCTCCCCGGTGACCATGCCGAGGCCGAGTCCGGCAGAGTCGGGATGCCGGGCGAACCAGGGCCGACCAAGGGCGAAGACCTCTCGCTGACCTGGATCCGCAGCAAATCGAACCGAGTCTGCGAGCGCGTCTGCCAACCGTCGGGGTGCCCGCGCGAGTACGTCCATGACGTCCGCGGCTCCACCGCCCGCCAACGTCCATGGGAAGCGGGAGAAGCGCTCTCGTGGTTCATCCTGGACGCTCACCCATTGCGAGGTGCTGGTGGGCTGGTCGATCTGGTTGAGAATCGCCTTCCACACGATCCCCTCTGCAGGATCTGTCGGCATCGCCGGCTCACCACGCACACCGAGGACCGACCGCACCCGGGTATCGCGCATGGTCGGGTCGTTCCGGCCGACCAGGATCAGCGTCGGGGTCCCGTGGCCCGGTACGTAAGCGCCAGAGGTGTCGATGACGTGAGTCAGGGCGACGCGTGGAAGGAACTCCTCGATCAGCTTCTCACCGAATTCACGCGTGGTGAAGGAACTGGACGTGTACTGGCCGACGTAACCAGCGGAGGTTCCACCGGATTTCCGCACTGCCAACTGGAACATGCGCTCGGCGAAGAGGACCGAGAGCGGGGACATCCCGGAACCCATTTCATAGGCCGCCCGGTATGCCGCACTTTTCGCTTTGTCATGCACAGGAATGAAGGGAGGTTCCGAAATAACGGCATGGTAAGAATTCCGACCCAGAAGATCACACGACTCGGAAAATTCATCGGCGTCTTCCACCGTCCTCGCGGTCCCACTCCCCCCGTGGAGCAACAGCGACGATCCTCCCGAAGCACCCCGCCCGTCCAGCAGTGCGTCGCCCACCGCCACATTGATCACGTGCTCCGGCAGCCCACTCAGCACCCTGCAGCCGCTCGCCCGCGCAGCAGCCATCAGCAGCCTGAACCGGGTGATGGTCACGGCAAACGGGTTGACGTCGCAGCCATGGACGGAGTCCAGGGCCCGGTGGATGAGTTCATGATCGAGGGTTGCGGGTTCCGCCGCTCGCCAGGCATCCAGAAGCCGCTCGAAGAGCCCAAGCGTAAACGTCCCCGATCCACAGGCCGGGTCGATCCCACGAAATCCCCGGGGCCCGAATTCCGCGATGGCCGGATCGACTGTCAGGTCTAGGACAAAGTCAACGATGAAATTCGGCGTTCGGACCAGCGCATAGGCTTTTCGTGACGTCTCGCTGATTTCCTGATACAGGTCTCCGAGGAATTCGGTGTCGAGTTCCGGGTGAGTGAGGTCGTATCGAAGGGAACCGTCATCGCCTCGCCGCCACCTCCAGAACTCGATCAGTTGAGCCGCGGCCTGCGGAGAGGGTGCCAGGTCCCACACGGGACTGTGCTTCCTGTCGAAGATGCGGGCCATCGCCACGTGCGCCCGCGCCAGATAAGTGAACGCCTCCGCCAGCCAGTCCTGGTCGTTGGATCCAGGGTGCCCGGCCAAATAGGCGTCCTGCTGTTCCTGGGCCTCCACCAGCCGCTGCCCCGGCCCTGCGATGAAGACGCGGTCGATGAGTCCGTTGTCTTCGCAGAAGCGCACGAACACCGTGCCCAGCACCCACGCCACCGCGGTCTGGGTGATGCGCTCGCCCCGCCAGGCACCGTACGTGGCGGCCGTACGACCCGTTGCCCGCGCATCCTCGTACATGCCCCGGAGGCGGTCTCGATACCGGTCGAGGTCCTCACTACGCTCGTGGAGGTCCATCTCCAGCGCCCGAACCTGCTTGCGCACGCCCGCGACAAGCGCGGCCCTGTCCGGGGCGGATGTCCCCGAATCAGCTCCGTCAGTCGGAGGCACAGCGGCGACCTCTCCTCCGTACGTCGTCGATGTCCACGATCCATTGTCTTGTCGAATACATCCTGCCAGCTCGATGCCCGACGCCCCGGTTCCGTCGCCGCTCACAGCTCGACACACACAGCCCGTCGCGGTCTGACGCCCTATCATTCCTGTGCGCACCGGTGGCCCTGGACTCAGCCGGGCACCATGAGGTTCGGGGGCGCGCCGGGGTTGGACCGACGAGGGGGCACATGCTGACACGGCTCGAAGTCAGTGGATTCAAGAACCTTCTGGATCTTAGGGTCGAGTTCGGCCCCTTCACCTGTATCGCGGGAGAGAACGGCACGGGAAAGTCGAACGTCTTCGACGCGATCCAGTTCCTGAGCCTGCTCACCGACCACTCCATGATCGAGGCCGCCCAGGCCGTCCGCGGGACCCACGGCACGTTGCACGGTGACGCGCGCGACCTGTTCTGGAACGGCTATGCGGACGGCGAGCACCTGATGAAGTTCGCCGCGGAGATGATCGTCCCGGGCGAAGCCGAGGACGACTTCGGCAGGCTGGCCGAGCCGACGTCCACGTTCCTCCGCTACGAGGTTCATCTCGGCTACCAACCGCCGCAGGGCGGTGAGCGTGGCGGCAGGCTGACCCTGCGGTACGAGGATCTCAGCCGGATCAGACCGAGTGAGGCTCCGTCGCATCTGCGCTTCCCGCACAGTGCCAGGGACTTCCGCGGTGGTGTGGTCCGCGGTCGCAGATCGACGGCGCCCTACATCTCCACGTCCTTCGAGCTGGGCAACGCCACCGTACGCATCCATGCCGACGGCAGCAGCGGGGGCAAGCCTCGTCCAGCACCCGCGAGCCGGGCGCCGCAGACCATGCTCTCCACGGTCAATCGCAACGACGACCCGACCATCCTGACTGCCAGGCGAGAAATGCAGTCCTGGCGACGGCTGGCCCTCGAACCCTCCGCACTCCGCACCTCCGACCGCTATTCGGACCCCAGCGAGATGCAGCCCGACGGCCTGCACCTGCCACGGAGCCTGGACCGGATCGCGCGGAAGAAGTCCCCGGACGATCCCGCGCGGATCTACTCGCGGGTCGCGGGGCGTCTGTCGGACCTCTCGGGACTGCACGTCAGGACACTGCACGTGGAGGCCGACGACACTCGTGAGCTACTGACGATCAAGCTCCACGAGATCGACGGCATGGTGCTGCCGGCCCGCAGCCTGTCGGAGGGGACGCTGCGCTTCCTCGCCCTGTGCGTCCTGCTGGAGGACCCGCAGGCGCACGGCCTGCTCTGCATGGAAGAGCCGGAGAACGGCATCCATCCGGCGAACCTCCCCGCGATGGTGGACCTGGTACGCGATCTGGCCGTGGATCCCTCCCTGCCGGTGGACGAGGACAACCCCTTCCGGCAGGTCCTGATCAACACGCACTCACCGGGCGTCGTAGCGCTCGCCGATCCGGCTGACCTACTGATCGCCGACACCACCACCGTCCCAGGGGCCGATGGCAAGGCCGCGCGCGGTCTACGGCTGCGCCCCCTGGCCGATACCTGGCGCGCCGGTGGCGCAGGCAAGGGCTACGGCACCAAGGCCGACATCCTCGCGTACCTCACAGTGCCGCCCGAGGCCCGCCTGACTCTGGAGGAGAGCGCGTCGTGACCATTCGTGCCCTCTACCTGTGTGAGGGATCCAGTGACACGGGCCTGCGCTTCCACATCGAGGGGATCGCAGGAGACCTGGGCAGGCAGATCCTGGTGACGGTCCCCGACCTGAACCGCCTGCCGAACAAGCCCGGTCCCGGGGTCGAAGGCAAACTGCGAGCCGCCCAGCAGCTCAGCGACGGCGGGCACGCGTACGACCTCGTCGTCATCCACCGTGACTCGGATCGCGAACCCTCGGACCACCGCCGCAGCGAAATCGCGGAAGCGGTGGCCGCCGTGAGCCCCGGCCTGGCGCATGTCCCGGCGATCCCCGTTCGGATGCTGGAGGCATGGCTGCTCCTCGACCAGTCGGCGATCCGCGAAGTGGCAGGCAACCCCAACGGTCGGATGGCACTCGACCTTCCGAAACCGCACGCGCGGAATCGATGGCGGACCCCAAGGCCCTGCTCAAACAGGCAATTGCCACGGCGAGCGGGGAAAGAGGGCGCGGTCTGCAGAAGCTCCAGGCCCGCTTCTCGGCGAACCGCGCGCGGCTCCTGCAGATGCTGGATCGCGAAGGGCCGGTCAGGCAGCTCGCGTCCTGGAGGGCGTTCACGGACGATCTGCGCGAGGCCGTGGAGAGCAGTCACTGACCGCTCGGGCATCAGGTGCCCCCGGCCAGGCAGCGGACGACGTACGTCATGTGCTGGACGTTGCCGACCTGGTTCCATGTCCCGGCGTTGCCCGTGCCCTTGGAACCGGTCGTCCGGGCGCACTGCTGATACCAGAGGTCGCCTTTGCTCGCCCCCTCGCCTCTGAAGTCACGCCAGTTCGGTGATCCAGCGGGCCGCCTCCCGGGTGACACGAGCTCCGCACCCCGCCGGTAGCCTGAAACCAAGCATCTCGACTCCACCCAACTCGGGGCAGTCCGGAGCCTCCACCGGCCCCAGAACGGTTCACCCTCCACCGGCCCTCGGCTGGCGGAGGCTTTGCGTTCAGCGGCCGGGCTGTAATGCACGGAGAATCACCGCAGCCCATTGATCAGGACGAGTGCCCGCGTGGGTAGCTACCTTGGTGGCTACGTTCACAGCCGCGTGTACCGGTTTGAACCGGCTCTGACCGGGGTCCGGTGAAGCCCTTCGGCTTACGAAAAAGGGCGCCTGACCAGCAATTTCCCTGGCCCTAGGGCCCTTAGGGGCAGACGAGTCAGGCTGTACGCCGGATTTTGTCACCCGGCCGCCTCGCGGCGACCGGGGAGACGGCCATCCATCTAGGGCCGGCGTTGCCGCCGGCCTCGTGCGGTCTACCCGCGGACTCGGGCGGGCAGCCCTCGAACGTCCGCGCAGAGCGCTTTTCACGGCGCTCCTTTTGACCTTGCTCCAGGTGGGGTTTACCTAGCTGCCCAGGTCACCCTGGGCACTGGTGGTCTCTTACACCACCGTTTCACCCTTACCCAGCGCCTGAGCGCCGGGCGGTCTGTTTTCTGTGGCACTGTCCCGCGGGTCACCCCGGGTGGCCGTTAGCCACCACCCTGCCCTGTGGAGTCCGGACGTTCCTCGGGAAGCCCCCCGTCAAGGAGACTCCACGCGGCCGTCCGCCCGGCTCGTCTGCCGTGTCAACCATGTTAGCCGACCAGGGACGGCTCCTTGTTTCATCGATCAGTGACCGAAGGGCGGATCCGGAGCCTCCTTGATCTGCGCCCCAGCCGCGAGCGCCTTCGTGGAGTAGTCGAGCCATAGCTCTCCGGTCACTCTGCCCCTCGCTCCCAGCTGAAGTCCTGCGGTCACTGCCCACTCACGAACGCGCGCCTCGTCAAGCAGCCCATCCGGGCCGAGCAGATCGCCACGCCCGGCTTGGTCGAGTCGGAAGGAAGCCGTCACCTGGTCCGGGACCCGTCCGCTGCCACCGATGGCTATTGCCCGCTGTTGAGCCCAGGCTCGGACGGCGTGCGTCTCAGTCTTGGAGATAACTGGTCGCGGACGCTGCCTGGCCTGTGTGGCCAGACATCCGCAACTACGGGTGTTTCCGGAAGTGACCTGGGATTGGACAGCAGTGAAGATCTCGGGGTTGCCACAATCGCACCGGTAGTCGCGGATGATCTCATCTGGGTTTACCGGGTTCCGGTAGGGCTCGGAGACGGGTGACAGCAGACTGTCTGTATGCGGAGCCGTTGGTGAGAGGCGGCGCGGTGTCGGCGGGGCCGTCTTCTTCGGCTTTCGGCGAGGAGGCCGCAGTTCGCCCCATACCGCGGTGATGTAGGCATCGGCAGCGGCCTCGTGCTGAGCCGTGCCACCGTTGAGGTAGGCGTCCAGGCCCGGCGTAGCCTCGGGAAAGCGCGCCGAGAGGGCCGAGGCCACCGCGCTGGCCTGCTGGTAGGCCGTGGCCCGTTCAGGTACCGCTATGACCAGAGCGTGGGGAGCCTCCATCTCCGGCAGATCACCGATTCTCACGTGGATGAGCAGATCCAGGATCCCTGCTTCAACAAGTACCCGGCTCTTGTCGTTCTCGTACTGGCGGCGGTCTCTCTGTCTGGCCGAGTGGTGGAACGCTCCGTCGTACTCGAGGCCTACACGGACGCCATGAGGCAGTTGGAAGACCGCGTCGACCTCGACGTCCTTGTAGCGCCAGTGGGCTGGCTTGTGCTCGGGCGGAACGGTGAGACGGTGCGAAGCGAAGTCGAGCACACCGTCCGGCAGCCGCGGGTCTCGGCTCGTCAGCGGTACAAGGTCGATGAGTCCCGACAGCTCAGCCACCAGCCGGACCTGTTCCTTCGATATCCCAGAAGTCGAGCACTTGCCGCAGCCGGTGCCCTGGACACGGTTGAGGATCGTGGCCTCCCACACGTGGCCGTGACGGCACCTCCAAGACAAGGTCGCGTACGTGTCCGCGCTGCCCGCTTCGGCAGCAGCCTTTCGCGAAGTGTTGTGCTGGCTCGTCGGCAGCCGACGCGGATCAAGGTCCGGAGCATCCAGCTCGTCCGCAATTTCCGGGAACCAAGTGAGCAGCGAGTTCGTGTCGTCGATCACGTACCCCGCGCACACCAGACAGCCGTTCCCCTGAAGCGCGCGCTCTTTGACCACCGCTTCGAAACGGTGCTCAACCGGCCGCCAAACTCCGGTACTTGGATCGACCGACCATGTCCGGCAGGCCCACGGCACACTCTCGTGCGAAGCGTGGGTGATGTCGCTCGCCGGTATCTGTCCACGATACTGAGCAGCCAGCGTCGGAAGGTCCGCGAGCCGGGTCAATCGACGACACCCGGGACACCCTGCACCCTTCTGAATGCGGTCCTTGGGCCAGGCCGGCCACGGTTCATGGCCGAAGGCAAGGGGGCATTGCCACATGTACGGACTGACCTCGCCGCGCCTCTGAGCCGTCGCCGAGACGTTCTCGGGATAGACTCGGTTGTCTTGGTGCCACTGCGTCGCGACCTCCGGGATATCCGCAATCGTGGTTTCTCCACGCCCACCAGTACGGCTGTCCCACCGGCCCACGACCGCGGTCTTGTGCTGATTCCAGTAGGCGGTGACTTCGGCCTGCCGCGCCTGAGCAACCGCGAGTTCCTTCATGATCCGCTCGTGGCGTGCTCGGTTGTTCTCCTCCCAGACGGACCGCATCTGCCGAAGCATCCGCAATCGGTCCTCGCGCCCACAGCTCCCGGTGTCGAGCGGCGCCGGCTGAGGCGGCCAGACGTCGAGAGCTGCCACGCCGCTTACGGACGCTTCCAAATCTTGAGATGCGCTCACGGCGTGAGAATACGAACGGAGTCTGACAGAGCCGTACCAATGCCCGGATCATCCACATTTGCGCTGACCGGACACCTCGGACGATATTTTCATATCGTCCGAGGTGTTCGGTCGTCGGAAGCATTTCCGCTGCTCACAGCACTTTCATCAACTCGCACCCCGGGCGGAGAACGTCGCTCTGCACACACACGGCGAAATTCGACCCGGATTCGACCCGGCCGCTGATTTTCATCGCGCCGCAGCGCTCTGACCTGGGAAAATGCTGGGCGGCAGCGACATTCGGATGTTACGCCGGGTTCTGTTCTCCGGGGTCCTCGCGGACCTCGGAGCGACGGCCATCCATCTAGGGCCGGCGTTGCCGCCGGCCTCGTGCGGTCTACCCGCGGACTCGGGCGGGCAGCCCTCGAACGTCCGCGCAGAGCCGCCTTTTACAGCGGCCCCTCTTGACCTTGCTCCGGGTGGGGTTTACCTAGCTGCCCAGGTCACCCTGGGCACTGGTGGTCTCTTACACCACCGTTTCACCCTTACCCAGCGCCTGAGCGCCGGGCGGTTTGCTTTCTGTGGCACTGTCCCGCGGGTCACCCCGGGTGGCCGTTAGCCACCACCCTGCCCTGTGGAGCCCGGACGTTCCTCGGGGAGGTCCACAAGAACCTCCACGCGGCCGCCCGCCCGGCTCGTCTGCCGTGTCGACCATGTTACCGGGCGTGTGGCGCGCCTCGGTCCGGCCGTCTCCAGCACCGAGCCGGCGAGGGGCCCCATGGCGCAGGGCGACTACAGGAAGTCCGTTGTGTCCAGCTCGATAGCGAAGGGCTCCGGGAGGGTGAGCGGTTTACCGAAGGGGAGGGTGCAGTGCTGACGGTAGTCGTCGCCCTCCGGGGCGCTGAACAGCGTGATCTGGGCGGTCTCGCGGTCGACGAGCAGGTAGAGGGGGATGCCGCCGCGGGCGTAGCAGCGGCGTTTGGCCTCACGGTCGGCCCTCGGCCTGGTGGACGTTACTTCCAGCACCATGGCAACCCCCGCGCAGGGCATCCAGGAATCGGCACCCCGGTAGAGCCGCAGCTCCGCCGGGGCGAATGTGCCGTCCGGGATCGCATGGTCCCTCGGGCAGCCACCCCCGCTCGCCAGCTTCAGTCCCTTGTTCCCGGAGAAGTCCATGTCGGTCTTGGACCGCCTGATCACCTGCTTCATCATCCGGTTGATGTAGTCCTCGTGGTCCCCGTCCGGCGGCGGCGTCACGACGATCTCCCCCTCGATCAGCTCGGCCCGGAAACCCTCCGGAGTATCCAGGGCGAGAAAGCCCTCCAGCAGGACCTCTTCCTGCGTGAGCGGCTCGTGTGCCATGGCAGTCATGTCACGCCCCTCCTTCGGTCGCTCGCCAGATTCGGACATCGGTGGATCACCCGTCCAGGAGATCGGGAACTCTTCCCTCGATCGTGGCACACGATCACGGCCGCCGTCAGGGACAGCCCGACGCGTCGAGCCGCTCGCTTGCCCCCTCCGCAACGTCAACGTTTCTACTGAGGGCATGCGGATCGGAGAACTCGCCACTGCCGTCGGCGTCACGACGCGGACCGTGCGGCACTACCACCACCTCGGGCTGCTGCCCGAGCCCGAGCGGCTGCCGTACGTCCCCCACTCTCGACTACGCTCGAGCGGGCGGTGCCCCCATCCGCGACTACGGACTGCGGCACGCGGTCGTCCTCGCCCGGATCCGTCGGCTGACCGAGCTGGGGCTCGGCCTCGCCGAGGTCCGGGACGTCCTCGCGGACGACGCGGGGCGCGAACTCGGCGAGGTGCTCGCTGAGTTGGACGAGGACCTGGCACGCCAGGAGCCCGCGATCCGGGAACGGCGGGCCCAGTTGCGCGCCCTGCGGGAGCGGGAGCTGCCTCCCGAGGGCCCGGTCTCCCCCGAACTGGCCGAGGGAGTACTGAATCTGGCCGTCGGAGCCCAGACGAACGTCACGCTCGAACTGGCCTCCTCCGTCGACCACTTCACGTTCTTCGGGCGGCGCAGGTCCGTCCACCTTTTCCGCTTCCACGCAGACGAGGCCGACGTACTTGCAAAGGAACTGACGAAAGAACTCACACCGGCACGAACTCCACCCTCTCCGTCCCCGGGTCCGCCTGTATGAGCCGCACCCGCAACCGCTCCCCCAGCGACAGCCGCGCCCCGCCGCCCGTGATCCGGGCGAAGACGGCCGGGGACTCCAACTGCACGGTCCCCACGGTGGGTTCACGCTCCTGTACGTCGACCACGCAGCCCTCGAAGACGTCGCCGACCCGGTCCTTGAGCAGCGCTGCCTCGACGATGTCGACGCACTCGCGCTCGATGGCACCCGCGCGCCGGGCGCCGTCGGCCATCTCCCTGGGGAGGGCGTCGAGGGCCGCGAGCACCCAGTCGGGGGGCGGCTGGTCCGCGGCGGCCGCGAGACAGAGCTCCGAGGCGTAACGGTCGACGAGGCGGCGCAGCGGTGCCGTGCAGTGGGCGTAGGGCGCGGCGACGGCGGAGTGCGCGGTGACCGCGGGGAGCGCGCCGTCGCGGAAGACGGTGTAGCCCGCGCCGCGCAGCAGCGTCGTGCACTCCTGGAGGAACGCCGCGTGGTGCGGCCGGTGCGGGTCGAGGGAGCGGATGAGCTGCGCGTACGAGACATGGTGCGGCCACTCGATCCGCAGGGCCTCGGCGGTGCGGCGCAGCCGGCCCACCGCTCCGTCCGGTGCGGCGGGCAGCGTCCGCAGCACCCCCGTGCCGTACGCGAGCATCAGCTCGGCCGCCGTCATCCCGGTGAGCAGGGAGAGCTGCGCGTTCCAGCCCTCGGCGGGAAGCGGGGCGCGGTAGGCGAGTTCGTACGTGTGGTCGCGCTCGACGATCTCCTGCTCGGGCACGTTGAGCGAGATGCCGCCGCGCTCCCCCTCCAGCCGCTCCCGCAGCACCCCGACGTCCTTGAGCAGGGCGACCGGCTCCTCGGCCGTCCCCGCGTCGATCAGCCCCTGCACCTGCGCGTAGGTGAGCTTGGCGCGGCTGCGGACGAGGGCACGGCGTACGTCGGCCGCCACCGTACGGCCCTCCGCGTCGAGGTCGATCGTCCACAGCACGGCCGGGCAGGTCTGGTCCGGGAGCAGACTGGCGACGCCCTCGGACAGCCGCGTCGGATGCAGCGGGACCTTCTCGTCCGGGAAGTAGAGGGTCGTCACCCGCCGGTGCGCCTCGGCGTCCAGGGCGCCGCCGGGTACGACGAAGGCAGCGACGTCGGCGATCGCGTACCGCACGCGGTAGCCGCCCTGCTCGCGCCGCGCGAGGTGCATCGCCTGGTCGAGGTCGGCGGAGGTCGGCGGATCGATGGTGAACAGAGGGATGACCGTCGCGTCGTAGGAGGGGAGACGGGGTGCCCGTTCCGCCTCCTCCAGTACGTCGGCCGGGAAGCTGTCGGGCACACCGAGCTCGGTCCGCAGCGCGCGCAGGGCCGCCCGCAGGGGGGCCTCGGCTGCGCCGGCGATGACGCGGATGTGACGGCGAGGCATGGACTGAGCGTAGGCCGCGCGGTCGCGGTCGGCACTCCCGGCGCCTTCCAGGCCGGGGAGTGACCGCGCGGCACCCCTTAGGCTGGCGCGGGGCCCATCCACCGTGAGGAGAAAACAACCGTGCTCGTGCTGCTGCCGCCCTCCGAAGGCAAGGCTCCCTCCGGCCGAGGAGCCCCGCTGAAGGCGGAGTCGCTGTCCCTGCCCGGCCTCGCCGAGGCACGTCAGGCGGTCCTCGACGAGCTGGTCGAGCTGTGCGCGGGCGACGAGGAGAAGGCCCGCGAGGTGCTCGGCCTGAGTGAGGGCCTGCGCGGCGAGATCGCGAAGAACACGGACCTGCGGACGGCGGGCGCCCGCCCGGCCGGAGAGATCTACACAGGTGTCCTGTACGACGCCCTGGACCTGGCTTCCCTGGACACGGCGGCCAAGCGGCGCGCGAGCCGTTCGCTCCTCGTCTTCTCCGGCCTGTGGGGCGCGGTCCGGGTGACTGACCGGATCCCGTCGTACCGCTGCTCGATGGGCGTGAAGCTGCCCGGACTCGGGGCGCTGGGCGCGCACTGGCGTACGCCGATGGCCATCGCGCTGCCCGAGGCGGCCGGCGACGGGCTGGTGCTGGATCTGCGGTCCTCGGCTTACGCGGCGGCGTGGAAGCCGAAGGGCGAGGTCGCGGGGCGGACGGCGACCGTCCGGGTGCTGCACGCGCAACTGGTGAACGGGGTCGAGAAGCGTTCCGTCGTCAGCCACTTCAACAAGGCGACCAAGGGCAAGATCGTACGCAGCCTGCTCACCGCGGGCGCGGCGCCGAAGGACCCGGCGGCGCTGGTGGAGGCGCTGCGGGACCTGGGGTACGTGGTGGAGGCGGAGGCGCCCGGCAGGGCGGGCAGGCCGTGGGCGCTGGACGTGGTGGTGACGGAGATCCACTGAGCCGCCCCCCGACACGGCCCGTTGCAGCATGCGCAACGACCTTTGCGCATGCTGCGAGCGCTGTGCAGGATGAACGGCATGACGTCGCCGCTGCCCTCGTCCCCGCCTGCCTCCGTCCTGGACCTCGCCCCCGTGGTCCCCGTCGTCGTGGTCACGGACGCCTCCGACGCCGTACCGCTGGCGCGGGCGCTGGTCGCGGGCGGGCTGCCCGCGATCGAGGTGACGCTGCGGACACCGGCCGCGCTCGCCGCGATCCGGGCGATCGCGGCGGAGGTGCCCGACGCGGTGGTCGGCGCGGGCACGGTCCTCTCGCCGGAACAGGTGGCCGACTCGGTGACGGCGGGCGCCCGCTTCCTGGTCAGCCCGGGCTGGACGGACGTACTGCTGGAGGCGATGCGGGGGTCCGGGGTGCCCTTCCTGCCGGGGGTGTCCACCACGTCGGAGGTCGTTACGCTGCTGGAGCGGGGCGTGCGCGAGATGAAGTTCTTCCCGGCACAGGCGGCCGGCGGGACAGCGTACCTCAAGTCGCTGGCGGGCCCGCTGCCCCAGGCGCGCTTCTGCCCGACGGGCGGAATCGGCCTCGCCTCCGCGCCGGAGTATCTGGCACTCCCCAACGTCGGCTGCGTGGGCGGCACTTGGTTGCTCCCCGCCGACGCGCTCGCGACGAAGGACTGGGGACGCATCGAGGGCCTGGCACGCGAGGCGGCGGCGCTCGGGCCACGCGGTTGAGGATCCGCGTGCTCGGGTCACACGGACCACGATCCGCGCGCTCACGCCACACGGACCACGATCCGCGCGCTCACGCCACACGGACCACGATCCGCGCGCTCACGCCACACGGACCACGATCCGCGCGCTCACGCCACACGGACCACGATCCGCGCGCTCACGCCACACGGACCACGATCCGCGCGCTCACGCCACACGGACGACGATCCGCGCGCTCAGGCATCTCGACGCGCTCGCGGAGGAGTTGGCGGAGTACGTAGCTGCGAGCGAGCCCGGCGGGACGCGCTCGGATTCGCCGTGCCGCTGCGACTGGGGTGTCCGGAGGGCGAGTTGGGTGCGAGCCCTGGCTGCCCGGCGCGGGTGCGACGGGTTCGGCGCGGGTGCGGCGGTCTCAGCGCAGGTGAGACGTGTCGTTGAACAGCCGGACGCTCGCGTTGCCGTCCGCGTAGTACGCCACCGCCGAGAGCGAGGCCGCGGACAGTTCCATCCGGAACATCGACTCCGGCGGGGCGCCGAGGGCCAGGCGTACGAGGGTCTTGATCGGGGTGACGTGCGAGACGAGCAGCACGGTGCGGCCCGCGTACGCGGCCGTCAGCTTGTCGCGGGTGGCCGCTATGCGACGGGCGGTCGCCGCGAAACTCTCGCCGCCACCGGTCGGTTCGGCCTTCGGCGAGGCGAGCCAGGCGTCGAGGTCGTCGGGGTAGCGCTCCCGCACCTCGCCGAACGTCAGCCCTTCCCACGCCCCGAAGTCCGTCTCGCGCAGCCCTTCCTCGACGACCACGTCGAGCCCGAGGCGGGCGGCGATGGCTCCCGCGGTCTCCCGGGTCCGGGTGAGCGGCGACGACACGATCGCCTGGATCGTGCCGCGCGCGGCAAGCGCCGCCGCGACCCGCTCGGCCTGTTCCCGTCCCACGTCCGACAGCGACGGATCGCTTCCGCCGCTCCCCGAGAACCGCTTCTGCGGGGTCAGCGGGGTCTCGCCGTGGCGCAGCAGGACGAAGGTGGCGGGAGCGCCGAGGTCAGGGGATGCGCCCCATCCGACGGCCGGGGCCGGGGTCGTCCCGGCTTCGCCGGGGGGTGCCTCACTCGGCCCGGTCGCCACGTTCCCTGCGGCCCGCACGTCGGCTTCGGCCTTCGCGGCTCCGCCGCGGGGCCGCGCGGCAACGGGGGCCCGCCCCTCGGCCAGTGCCGCGCGGGCCTTCGCCGCACCCGCCGCCGCGTCCCCGGGCGGACCCGACGGCTCGGGCACCGCCGATCGTGCCGCCCGCGCGTCCAGTTCCGCCGTCGACGCCGACGGTGACCATGCCTCCCCGCGCCGCCCCGCGTCCATCGCCTCGTTGGCGAGCCGGTCGGCGTGCTTGTTCCGGTCGCGCGGAATCCACTCGTACGTGACCTGGGTGGGCGGGAAGACGCGGGACGCCTCGGCGGCCAGCGGCTTCATGTCCGGGTGCTTGATCTTCCAGCGGCCGGACATCTGCTCGACGACGAGCTTGGAGTCCATGCGGACGCGGACCGAGGCGGACGGGTCCAGTTCGCGGGCCGCGCGCAGGCCCGCCACCAGCCCTCGGTACTCCGCGACGTTGTTGGTGGCGACGCCGAGGTACTCGGCGCGCTCCACCAGCGTCTCCCCCGTGGCCGCGTCGATGACCACGGAGCCGTAGCCCGCGAGCCCCGGGTTGCCCCGGGAACCGCCGTCGGCCTCGACGATGAACTCCCGCACGCGACAGGCCCCTTACAGACTCACGGGCTTACAGACCGGAACAGACTGACTGGCTTCGGATCAGACTTACTGGCTTACAGACCGGACTCGGACGTGCGCACCAGGATGCGGCGGCAGTTCTCGCAGCGCAGCACGGTGTCCGGGGAGGCCGCCTTCACCTCGTTGACCTCGGTGATGTTGAGCTCGAGGCGGCAGCCCTCGCAGCGGCGCTGGTAGAGCCGGGCCGCGCCGACGCCGCCCTGCTGCTCGCGCAGCTTGTCGTAGAGCTTCAGCAGGTCGGCGGGAATGGTGCCCGCGATGACCTCGCGCTCCTTCGTCGCGGTGGCCGCCTCGCCGTCGAACTGCTCGAAGGCGGCGTCCCGGCGCGCCGTCGCATCGTCGATCTTCGACTCGACGGAGGAGACCCGCCCAGTCAGCTCGGCGACGCGCTCCTGCGCGGACTCCCGGCGCTCCATGACCTCGAGGACGACGTCCTCCAGGTCACCCTGGCGCTTGGCGAGGGAGGTGATCTCGCGCTGGAGGTTCTCCAGGTCCTTGGGCGAGGTGACGGCACCCGAGTCCAGGCGCTGCTGGTCGCGGACGGCACGCTGGCGCACCTGGTCGACGTCCTGCTCCGCCTTGGTCTGCTCGCGGGCGCAGTCGCTCTCTTCGGTCTGCGCGGCGACGAGCAGGTCGCGCAGCTGCGTGAGGTCCTTGTTCAGCGACTCGATCTCGGCGTGCTCGGGCAGCGACCTCCGCTTGTGCGCCAGCTGCTGCAGGCGTACGTCGAGGGCCTGGACGTCGAGAAGTCGGATCTGGTCGGCGGGCGCGGCGTTCAGTTGGGGGCTCCTGATGTGTCGGTAGGGGAGGCCGCGTGGGCGGTCCAGGGGTCGGTGACCGTCTTGGAGACGTGGACGCGAAGTCCCCATCCGTGCCGGTCGGAGATCTCGTCGAGCTGGGCGGCGGCCAGCTCGCACCAGGGCCACTCGGTGGCCCAGTGCGCCGCGTCGAGCAGCGCGAGAGGGCTGTGAGCGCGATCCGCGATGAACTCTGAGGCCGGGTGGTGACGCAGGTCCGCGGTGAGGAAGGCGTCCACGCCGGCGGCGCGTACGTCGTCCAGGAGGCTGTCGCCGGAGCCGCCGCTGACCGCGACGGTCCGTACGAGCGCCTCGGGGTCGCCCGCGACGCGGATGCCCTGCGCGGTGGCGGGCAGCCGCTCGGCGGCACGCACGGCCAGCTCGCGGACGGTCAGCGGGTGGTCCAGCTCGCAGACGCGGCCCAGGCCACGGCGGCCGTCCGGGTCGGTCGGGTCCGGCACGAGGGGACGTACGACACGGAGGTCGAGCGCGCCCGCGAGGGCGTCGGAGACTCCCGGATCGGCGCGGTCGGCGTTGGTGTGCGCGACGTGCAGCGCGATGTCGTTCTTGATGAGGGTGTGCACGGCCCGGCCCTTGAAGGTGGCGGCCGCCACCGTCGTCGTACCGCGCAGATAGAGCGGGTGGTGGGTGACCAGCAGGTCGGCGCCCAGCTTCACCGCCTCGTCGACGACGTCCTGGACAGGGTCGACGGCGATCAGGACACGGGTGACGTCCTGGTCGGGGTCACCGCAGACCGTGCCGACCGCGTCCCATCCCTCGGCCCTCTCAGGGGGCCAGAGAGCGTCGAGCGCGGCGATGACTTCAGACAGACGGGGCACGGCATTAGGCTACCCGCCTTATGTCCGTGCCCGACCAGCCGTGGCAGGTCACACCGGGCACGGACCGGTCGACCAGGGCACACGTGGCGACCGGGGGCTGTCCCTCGTACCCCACCCCCGTCTCCCCACCATCCTTCAGCACACCCTCCCCCGTTTCCTCAGGCGAATCCCGACATGGCCACCCTTATGTGTGAAGCGGCCGCCTGTCGGTCCCACGTCTGTGCGTGCGAAAACTAATTTCGTCGCAGGAGGTGACCGAACGATGACGGCCTGTGCGACGGAGTCCACGGCGGAGCCCGCGGCGGAGAACGAGCACGACGAGCACGACGGGCACGACGACGAGCAGCACGAGCAGTACGAGCACAAGTGGCCCCCGCGTCCCGCCTGTGTGATCACCGCTGACGGCACGTACGCGGCGCGCCTCGCCCTCGACGGCGAGTGCTGGTACCCGGAGCGCTGGACAGTGGACGGCCCCGAGCCGTACGCCGTACCTCTGCCCTCCCACCAGCCGGAGGAGCCCGGCACCGAGGTGCTGCCGCTGACGGATGGAAGGGTGCTGATCCACCGCGTGGTGGACGGACGCCACGCGTTCTCCCTCCTCTACCCGACCGGGCCCGGCACCGGCGAGCTGCCGCTCGGCGCGGTGGAGTGCCCCGACGAAGGCACCCGGCTGCGGCTGCTGCCGCCCTCCCGGGCCGGAACACACGCGTACGCCCTCGCCGTGGGCCGTGGCTCCACGGCGGTGTGGCTGGTGGCGGGCGGCGCGTTCGGCCCCGAACACCTGGCCGAGGTGCCGGGCCGCTGCTCGGGCGGGGTGTGGCTGGACGACACCGGCCGCCTGCTGGCCCTGGACCGCTTCCAGGACGGCCGCACCAAGACGGTCGTCGTCGACCTGGAGCGCGGCGGCGAGGTCTCGCCGCTCCTCCAGATCGCCGAGCACAGCAACGACCGCCTGCTCCTCGCGGACGCCGACAGCGGACTCCTCCTCATCCGCTCGGACGCCCCGTCCCCGGGCCACGACCGCCTCGGCTGGGGCGTCCTCGGCAGCACGCTGCCGGTCCGCTTCCCGGAGTGCCTGCGCGCGACGGACTGCGCGCTGACACCCTTCGCGATCCAGCCGGGCCAGGTCCTGACCCCGGAGACCTGCGCGGTCGCCCTGCGCATCGACGGCCCGGACGGCACCTGGCTGGGCGTCTGGCGCCCCGCCGAACGCCAGGTCCACCATCTCCCGGCCCCCGAGGGCTGGTTGGCGGGAACCGGCCTGTGGACCAGAGAGGGGGTGCTCCAACTGCCGTACGCGACGGGGGTGGTGGCGTGCGGCGTGGCTCGGGTCGGAGCACCCACGGGGGCGGGGGAAGGGGGCCCTGGCCGAGAGCACCGGAAGCCCGGTCAGGGCCCCGAGGGCCGGTTACCCGTACGCCCGGTACCCCTCCAGCAGTCACCGTTGAACGGTCGGCTCCCCTACCCGGTGAACGGCCCGCTCCCCTCCCCGGTGAACGGCCGACTTCCCTCCCCGGCCCGACCGGCACCGAAGAACAAGTCCGCCGCCCACACCCCCGCGATGACCGGCAGTTAGAATCCCCCGGCTGTAAAGAAGGATCTTGCATACGGGGTGAACACTTCAGATGAACGACGCCAGCACGACGGAACCGCCCGCCACCAACGCCCAGGGGACCCAGGGAAACGAGGGGCACGGAAGGCACCGCGGCCCGGTCGTCGGCCGTGACGACGCGGCGAGGCCACAGGGCCGCCACCGCAAGCCGTCCGGCCAGGGCGACCGAAGGGATGAGAACGGCCAGTTCGGCCAGGGCAGCACGGCCTGACGGCACGTCGAAACAGGCATCACGGCCCCGCTCGCGCACTGCGAGCGTGCTTTCGCCGCGCGCCCGAGGTGCGCGGCCGCCGCGAGCTCGTGGCCGAACTCTTCTTCCGGCACTATCTGCCGCAGCTGACGCACCCGCCCCTGTCGACGGACGGACGCCTCCTCAGCGGTGAGAGCTCTCCCGGTCGTGCCTGAGCCCCAGCACCTCCACCGCCGCGAACGTCTCCCCCTTCGGGCGGTCGGCGTAGTGCGGGGTGAGCAGCGCGTCCAGTTCGTCGTACGTGAAGACGTCCTGCTTGGTGTCGAACTTGGCGGCCACCCACGGGCGTTCGACGATCGCGACCATGCCGCCGTGCACGACGAGGAACTGGCCGTTGACATGCGCGGCGGCGGGCGAGGCCAAGTAGCCGACGAGCGGGGCGACATGCCCCGGGGCGAGCGGATCCAGCCCTTCCGCGGGCTCACCGATTCCTGCGAACACGTCATTGGTCATACGGGTCCGGGCCCGCGGACAGATGACATTCGCCGTGGCGCCGTATTTCGCGAGCGCCAGCGCGGTCGATGTCGTCAGCCCGACGATCCCGCCTTTGGCGGCCGCGTAGTTGGGCTGTCCGGCGGACCCCGCGAGGAACGCCTCCGACGAGGTGTTCACGATCCGCCCGTACACGGGCGCGCCGGCCGCCTTGGAACGCGTCCGCCAGTGCACGGACGCGAAGTGGGTCGTGTTGAAGTGGCCTTTGAGATGGACCCGGATGACCGTGTCCCACTCGTCCTCGGACATCGAGAACACCATCCGGTCGCGCAGGATGCCCGCGTTGTTGACCAGGATGTCGAGCTTCCCGAACTCGGCGACCGCCAACTCGACCAGCGCGCGGGCCTGTTCGTGGTCGGCGACATCCCCGGTGTCGGCGACGGCCCGGCCGCCGGCCGCGCGGATCTCGGCGACGACCTCCTCGGCGGGCATGGCGGACGCCTCGCCGGTGCCGTCCCGCCCGGAGCGGCCGTAGTCGTTGACGACGACGGCCGCTCCGAGCCGGGCGAGTTCGAGCGCCTCGGCCCGTCCGAGCCCGCGTCCCGCACCGGTGACGATCGCGCTCAGCCCTTCAAGTGGCAGTGACATCAAGGTCTGTCCTTCACCAGGGTCGTCGGGGTCAGATCTCGATGCACGTACGCAGCGCGGTGCCCGTACGCATCTGGTCGAGGGCCTCGTTGATCTCGGCGAGCGGTACCCGGTGGGTGATCAGGCCCTCCAGGTCGATGCGGCCCGCGCGCCACAGGGCGATGGTCCGCTCGTACGACCGCAGGACGTCCCCGCCGCCGTACATCGAGGGCAGGATCCGCTTCTCGTCGAAGAACAGCTCGAACATGTTGAGCTGCAGGAAGTCGTCCAGGGCGCCCGCGCCGACGACGACGAGCGTGCCGCCGCGCCGAGTGTTCTCGTACGCCGTCCGTGCCGTGGCCGACTTGCCGACGACCTCGAAGACGTAGTCGAAGCCCTCGCCGCCGGTGACCTGCTGCTTGGCGTCGGGCAGTCCGTCCGGCGAAACCGCCTTCGTGGCACCGAACGTGAGCGCGGCCTCGCGGCGCGAGGCGACCGGGTCGACGGCGACGATCTCGGCGGCGCCCTTGAGCCGTGCGCCCTGGATCGCGGAGATGCCGACACCGCCGCAGCCGATGACGGCGACCGACGAACCGGCGTCCACGTCCGCGGTGTTGAGGGCGGCGCCCAGGCCCGTGGTCACTCCGCAGCCGATGAGGGCCGCGATGTCGTAGGGCACGTCGTCGGGGATGGGGACCGCGCAGCCCGCGTCGACGACGACCTCCTCGGTGAAGGTGCCGGTGCCCGCGAAACCGAAGACGTCACCGCCGGGCCGCTTGAAGTTGGGGGTGCCCGCGTTCATGAACCCGGCCAGGCACAGTTCCGTCTGGCCGCGCTTGCAGGCGGGACAGGCCCCGCAGGCCGGCAGCCAGCAGACGACGACGCGGTCGCCGGTCTTCACGTTGCTGACGCCGTCGCCGACGTCGATGATCTCGCCGGCGCCCTCGTGTCCGGGCACGAACGGCGCGGGCTGCGGCAGCACGCCGTTCATCGCGGAGAGGTCCGAGTGGCACAGCCCGGTGGCCCGCACCCGGATCCTGACCTTGCCGGGCCCGAAGCCCACCGCCTCGACGTCGTCGTGGACATCGAGTTTGTCCTGCCCTATCTCGTGCTGTACGGCTGCGCGCATGGTGCGGCTCCCCTCAGGACGGTCCGTACGACGGTCAGGCGTGCTACGGCTGTGTACGACAGCTGCGTACGACGGTCAGGCGTGCTCGACGACGGTGTCGGCGAGGACCGGCGCGTCGTCCCTCCCCCACTCTCGGCTTCGCTCGAGCGGGGGGACCCCCATGCCCGCGCTCACCGCCACCCGGACCCCGCCGTCCCGCACCCACATCCGGATGCGCAGGGTCTCGCCGGGGAAGACGACACCGGCGAAGCGTGTGGAGTACGAGCGGACGCGGGCCACATCGCCGCCGAGAACCGTGTCGACGACTGCCTTGAGCGTCATGCCGTACGTGCACAGCCCGTGCAGGATCGGCCGGTCGAACCCGGCGAGTTTGGCGAACTCGGGGTCGGCGTGCAGCGGGTTCCAGTCACCGGACAGCCGGTAGAGCAGGGCCTGGTCCTCGCGGATCGGGCGCTCGACGGTCCTGTCGGGCTCGCCGGCCGGCGGTTCGAGGCGCGTGGACGGTCCCCTGTCCCCTCCCCAGCCGCCTTCTCCTCGTACGAAGATCTGGGCGTCGTTCGTCCAGAGCGGGCCCTCGGCGTCGGTGACCTCGGTGCGCATGACGAGGATCGCGGCCTTGCCCTTGTCGTACACGGCCGCGATGCGCCCGGTGGCGAGCGCCGTGCCCTCGACCGGGATCGGGCGGTGCAGTTGGAGGCTCTGGCCGCCGTGCAGGACGTGCGCGAGGTTGACGTCGACGCCCGGCATGGAGAGGCCGCTGATCACGCCCGGTGAGCCCGCGCCGGCGACGGTGGCGAAGCTCGGCAGGACGTGCAGCCTGGATTCGAGGGTGTAGCGCAGCTCGTCGGGGTCGGTCGCGGGGCTTTCCTTGTCGGGATGGGCGCCCGCGCCCAGGCCCAGGTGGTAGAGCTGGACGTCCTTGTGCGTCCAGCTGATCTCCTCGGTCCGGGGCTCTGCGGCAACGGCCTTAGCGGCGTCAATGGGCATGGGGCTCCTGATCACTAGTGCGAGAGACCTCGGTGCGGCCGTCCGCACCGTCGGCCGCACCGAGGTCGGCACCGTCCGCGGAACCCGCCCGTTCTAGAACGCGTTCCAGTCCGGCGACCCCCTGTATAGCCCAGCTCCCGGTACTTGTGAAGGCTCCTGACACTACGTCAGCTACGGTTCGGCGCTCCGGGCAGTGCTCCGGGCACCCGTGACATTTGTCCCGGCCGAATGCTGACAACCGCATCTGCCGGGCCGGGCTCGCGGCCCCTAGCGTCGTCCTCATGACACATGCCGCCCGGGCGGGGCGGCATTGACGACGGGGCGGAGAGCGGGGACATGTCCTGGATGCGAGGAGTCACCTGTCAGGTGAACGTGTGGCGGGCGGAGCGGACGCGCTGGAAGGCCGACGCGGAACGGTTCAAGGCCGCGCGGCGGGCCGCCCGCGCGAGTGGCGGGACGATGCCCGGGGATGCGCCGCCAGAGCCGGGTCCGCCGCCCACCGGCTTCGCGCTGCTGCCGTGGTTGCTGATGGGCATGGGTGCCTTCTCCAACCTCTTCCAGGGCCAGGCCCCGAATCCCTGGATCGGCGGCCTGGGCCTGCTCACCTTCAACTCCCTCTATGTCTATGTCACGTTCCGCGCGTTCGTGAAGGAGAAGCGCGAGGCGATGTCCAACCGGGTGGCGCTGGTCCTGATGGGCCTGCTCACCTGTGGACTGGCCCTGGGGTACGGGGGCAGCTGGCTGTACTTCTTCCCGCTGCTCGGGCTGGCCACCGGGGCCGTCCTGCGGGGACCGCGGCTCGGTCTGATCGGCCTCGGCCTGACGGCGCTCGCCGCCGCGGTCGCCGTGGTCCGGGTCGGCTGGGACGCGGTGAGCGTGGCGTACGGCACGTTCCTGTCGACGATGGTGACGGCCGCGATCCTGTCCCTGTCCGAGGCGGTACGGGAACTTCGCGCCGCCCGCGAGGAGCTGGCGCGCCGCGCCGTCGAGAAGGAACGCCTGCGCTTCTCCCGCGACCTGCACGATCTGCTCGGCCACACGCTGTCGGTGATCGTGGTGAAGTCCGAGGCCGCCCGCCGACTGGCCCACCATGACCTGGACGCGGCCCTCGTCCAGGTCACGGACATCGAGTCGGTCGGCCGCCAGGCCCTGACCGAGATCCGCGAGGCGGTCACCGGCTATCGCGAGGGCAGCCTCGCCACGGAACTGGACCGGGCCCGCTCGGCCCTGTCCGCGGCGGGCGTCGAGCCGGTCGTACGGCGGTCGGGCCCCCCGCTCGTCCCCCAGACCGAGGCTCTCCTGGGCTGGGTGCTCCGCGAGGCCGTGACCAACGTCGTCCGGCACAGTGGCGCGACCCGCTGTGAGATCACGCTCGACGGTACGGCGGAACGCGTCCGCCTGACCGTCACGGACGATGGCACGGGTACGTACACGCCGGAGCCGTTGCCAGATCCGTCGCCGGAGCCGTTGCCGGAGCGGGAGCCGTCGCCGGAGCGGGAGCCGTCGCCGGAGCGGGAGCCGTTGCCGGAGCGGGAGCCTTCGCCGGATCCGGCGCCCGGCATCGACGGGACCGCACTCGGGCCCCGGGCCTGCGTCGGCGGCACCGGCCTCAACGGCCTCACCGAACGCCTCGCGACGGCGGGCGGCTCCCTGGAGGCGGGACCGGCTTCCCGCGGCGGCTTCCGGATACGGGCCGAACTCCCGGTGGACGCCGCGGACTTGACGGAGGCGTCGGCCTGGTCGCCGAACGGCGTCTTGCCCGGCGTCGTCCCGGACCGCACCGCCGGAAACAACCTCGCCACCGGCCGGCCCCTGAACTGCGGGACCGATGCCGTCCGCGACGCAACGCGGCGGGCTCTGCCGCCTACCCTGGCCCCGTGAACGAGATGCCCCGGGACCACCGTCCCACCAAGTCCATTCGCGTCCTGCTCGCCGAGGATCAGGGCATGCTGCGGGGCGCGCTCGCTCTGCTCCTCGGGATGGAGCCGGACATCGAGGTGGTCGCGCAGGTGTCCGCGGGGGACGCGATCGTGGACGCGGTGCTGACGCGCCGGCCCGATGTGGCGCTGCTGGACATCGAGTTGCCGGGCATGAGCGGGCTGGACGCGGCGGCCGAACTGCGCGACCAGGCGCCCGACTGCCGGGTGCTGATTGTCACCACCTTCGGGCGGCCCGGGTATCTGCGCCGGGCCATGGAGGCGGGGGCCGCCGGGTTCCTGGTCAAGGACGGGCCCGTGGAAGAGCTGGCCGAGGCGATCCGCCGGGTGCTGACCGGGGAGAGCGTCATCGACCCCGCGCTCGCCGCGGCCGCGCTGAGCGCCGGGCCCAATCCGCTCACCACCCGCGAGTGCGACGTCCTCAAGGCCTCGGCGGACGGCGCCACCGTCGCCGACATCGCCGCCAGGCTCCACCTCTCCGAGTCCACCGTCCGCAACTACCTCTCCTCCGCCATCGGCAAGACGGGCACCCGCAACCGCATGGAGGCCATGCGAGAGGCCCGCCACCAGGGGTGGCTGTAGCCCCGAGCCGTTCAGGGCGGTGCCCCGAGCCGTACGGAGCCTGGCCTCACCACCGGCCCGCGACCCGAGCCCGGCGTCACCACCGGCCCACACCGGGCCCGGCCCCACCACCAGCCCGCACACCGAACCCGCCCAACCACCGAACCTGTGCACCGAGCCCGGCCTCGCACACCGAACTCGACCCCACCACCAGCCCGCACACCGGACCCAGCCCCACCACCAGCCCTGTACGCCGGGCCCCGCCCCACCATCGCCCCCACGCCCGGAGCCCCCGCACACCCGCCCTCAACGCTCCCGCGGAGACGTCCCGCGCGGCAGCCACGCCAGCATCAGCACCGCCCCGGCCAACAGCAGCACCCCGCTGGTACGGAACGCCAGCGCGTATCCCGCGGTCATGGCCTCTGCCGACGTACTGTCTCCCGTCCGGGTCGCCGCGATCGTCGACATGATCGCGAGTCCGAGCGAACCGCCCATCACCCGCGAGGTGTTGACCAGACCCGACACCAGTCCGGCGTCTCCCGGCGCCGCGCCCGAGGTGGCGAGCGCGGCGAGCGGTGTCGCGGCCAGGCCCGCGCCGGCCATCATCAGGATCCCCGGGAACATGATCGCCGTCAGGTACGGGCCGTCCGCCGTCATCGTCGACTGCCAGCCGAAGCCCGCCGCCGCGACCAGCGTGCCGAGGGCGGCCACATTGCGCGTCCCGACCACGGGCATGAAGCGCGGCGCCAGTTTCGAGCCGAGGACCACCGCGAGCGAACTCGGCACCAGGGCGAGCCCGGCGCCCAGCGGGGAGTAGCCCAGCACGTTCTGCGCATACAGCGTCATGAAGAACCACATGCAGAACATCGCGGACCCGCAGATGAACATGGCCGCGTTCGCCGACGACACCGCCCGCAGCCGCAGCAGTTTCAGCGGCATCAAGGGCGCCTTCGTCCGCGCCTCGACGACCAGGAAGAGTCCGACGAGGCCGAGACCCACGAGCAGC
Source organism: Streptomyces dengpaensis (assembly GCF_002946835.1). Taxonomy (NCBI): domain Bacteria; kingdom Bacillati; phylum Actinomycetota; class Actinomycetes; order Kitasatosporales; family Streptomycetaceae; genus Streptomyces; species Streptomyces dengpaensis. Next base: position 6,125,873 of record NZ_CP026652.1, on the reverse strand, counting down.
GGCACCAAGGTCACCGCCGCCGTCCACCCCTGCGCCTCCGTCTGCACGATCCCGTACGCCAGTGTCGCGAGCCCCGCCGTCACCAGCACCGCGCCCGGCAGGTCGAGGCGCCGCCGGTCCCCGGCCCGGCTCTCCACCAGCCAGCCTGCGGCGCCGGCCAGTACCACCGCGCCGACCGGCACGTTGATGAGCAGCACCCACCGCCATGACAGGCCGTCAACCAGCAGCCCGCCCACGAGTCCGCCCGCCGCCCCGCCTCCGGCGCCCACCGCCGTCCACGTCGCGATGGCCCGCGCGCGTGCGGCGCCCTCCGGGACGGCCGAGGTGAGGATCGTCAGCGTCGAGGGCGCGAGGACGGCGGCTCCCAGCCCCTGCACGGCCCGTGCGACCAGCAGTTCCCAGCCCTCCTGGGCGAGCCCGCCGCCCAGCGAGGCCAGCGTGAACAGCGCGAGCCCGACCAGGAACATCCGCTTGCGCCCGTACAGGTCACCGGCCCGCCCGCCCAGCAGCATGAAGCCGGCGAAGGCGATCGAGTACGCGTTCACCACCCACTGCAGCCCCGTCGCACTCAGCCCCAGGTCGGTCCGCATGGACGGCAGCGCCACGTTGACGACCGACACGTCCAGCACGACGAGGAACTGTCCGGCGCACGCTAGCGCGATCACCACCCACAGGGGCGACACGGTACGTCCGGATATGCGGGTGTCTTCAGCGGCTCGGAGCATGGGCGTCATGCTCTCAACACCCTTGCACCCCTTGCATCGGGATTTCGCCGCACGCGCCCTCGGTCACGAGACCTAGGCCTGGCTGGAAGCGTTCCGTTTTGACGGCACGTCAGATGTTCACGAGGAGGTCAAGAATTCGTTAGTAAGCCAAAACATCGGAATAGTTGCCTGGGCACACCGGGTTTCTCCCTACGCGCGTCCCGCACGGCTCGCCCACACACTTCCATTCCTCAGCGCTCTTGAGCACACCTCTCCTTCCGGCCTGGAGGCCCCACGTAATGACGCACACGACGACCGACCAGCCCACGCGGAGGCCGAGCGGCACGACCGTGCCGGTGCTCGCCTTCGCGGGCATCGTTGTCGCGGTGATGCAGACCCTGCTCGTCCCGATCATCAAGGACCTGCCGACGCTGCTGAGCACGTCGCCCAGCAACGCCACCTGGGTCCTGACCTCGACCCTGCTCTCGGGCGCCGTGGCCACGCCGATCATGGGCCGTCTCGGCGATCTCTTCGGCAAGCGGCGCATGCTGCTCACCAGCCTGTCCGTGATGGTGGTCGGCGCGCTGATCAGCGCGTCGACCAGCGCCCTGCTGACGATGATCGCCGGCCGTACCCTCCAGGGCTTCGCCATGGGCGCGATCCCGCTGGGCATCGGCCTGATGCGCGACATGCTGCCGCGCGAGAAGCTCGGCTCGGCCATGGCCATGATGAGCTCCTCGATCGGCGTCGGCGGCGGACTCGCGCTGCCCGCCGCGGCCCTGGTCGCGCAGAACACGAACTGGCACGCCCTCTTCTACGGCGCCGCGGGCCTCGGCGCCCTCGCGATCGTCCTCATCCTCCTCGTCGTGCCGGAGTCCCCGATGCGCGCCGAGGGCACCTTCGACATCCTGGGCGCGATCGGCCTCTCCGCCGGACTCGTCCTCTTCCTGCTGCCGATCACCAAGGGCAGCGACTGGGGCTGGACCTCGGCCACCACGCTCGGACTGTTCGGCGCCGCGGCCCTCGTGTTCGTCCTGTGGGGCGTGATGGAACTGCGCCTGAAGGCTCCGCTGGTGGACCTGCGCACCACGGCCCGCCCGGCGGTGCTGTTCACCAACCTCGCCTCGATCATGGTCGGTGTCGCCTTCTTCGTCGTCTCGCTGGTGCTCCCCCAGCTGCTCCAGCTGCCCACCTCCACCGGCTACGGCCTCGGCCAGTCGATGGTCGTCGCGGGTCTGTGCGTGGCGCCGCTCGGCCTGACGATGATGTTCACCGCTCCGGTCTACGCGCGCCTTTCCACCCGGTACGGCCCGAAGTTCACGCTGATCACCGGCCTGCTGATCATCGGGATCGGCTACGGCGCCGGCCTCGGCATGATGAACGCGGCCTGGCAGACCATCGTCCTGTCGGTGGTCCTGGGCGCGGGCATCGGCCTCGCGTACTCCTCGCTCCCCGCGCTGATCATCGGCGCGGTCCCGGCCTCCGAGACGGGCGCGGCGAACGGCCTCAACACCCTGATGCGCTCCATCGGTACGTCGGTGTCCAGCGCCGTGATCGGCATGGTCCTCGCCAACACGGCGAACAACGTCGGCGGCGCGCAGATCCCGACCATGCACGGCTTCCGCGTCTCCTTCCTCATCGCCACGGGCGCGGTGGCGATCGGCCTGCTCATGGCCGTCTTCCTGCCCCGGCAGCGCCAGGCGACCAAGCCGCAGCTGCGCGCGAGCACCGAGGAGGAGGCCGGCCTGGAGCGGGCGCAGGAGGCGCTCGGCGGGTTCCGCGGCCGGGTCCTCGACGCCGACGGCGGCCCGGTCGCCCGCGCCAAGGTCACCCTGATCGACCGGCGCGGCCGCCAGACGGGCGCCACGCTCTCCGCCGAGGACGGCAGCTACGCGCTCGCCGTGCCGTCCGAGGGCGCGTACGTCCTGGCCGCCAAGGCCACGGGCCACGGCCCGCTCGCCTCGTCCGCGACCCACGCGGGCGACGACCGCCCGGTGGAGCTGGACCTCTCCCTGCCGGGCAGAACGGTCTCGGCCTGAGACCCACGCCACCCGCACGCCACCCGCACCCCCTGTCGCTTCGCCGGCAGGGGGTGCGGCAGCATAGGGGCGCCCACAGTCCCGTACGACGCCTCCTTCGACTCCTCCGTCTCCTTCGTCGTACGACGCCTGCTCGCACGTACGACCGAAAGGACCCGCATGCCCGCGGCACCCAAGCCGGAGATCCTCGCCGCCTTCGAGGCGGCCAAGGGGTTCATGCCCGCGGGCGAGGGGCTCGTGCTGTACGAGGCCGCCGTCGAGGCCGGGCGGCTCGGGCTCCCCCTCCTCGAGGTCGGCACCTACTGCGGCCGCTCCACGATCCTGCTCGCCGACGCCGCGCGCGAGGCCGGGGTCACGGCGATCACGGTCGACCACCACCGGGGCAGTGAGGAGCAGCAGCCGGGGTGGGAGTACCACGACCCGTCCACGGTCGACCCGGAGATCGGCCTGATGGACACGCTCCCCACCTTCCGCCGCACCCTCCACCGGGCGGGCCTGGAGGACCACGTGGTCGCGGTCGTCGGCCGCTCGCCGCGGATCGCCGCGTTCTGGACCTCCCCCCTCGGCCTCGTCTTCATCGACGGCGGCCACACCGACGAACACGCGAACGCCGACTACGAGGGCTGGGCCCCACACGTCGCCGAGGGCGGCCTCCTCGTAATCCACGACGTATTCCCGGACCCGGCCGACGAGTTCACCGGCCAGGCCCCATACCGCGTCTACCTCAGGGCCCTGGAATCCGGCGCGTTCACCGAGATGTCGGCGACGGACTCGCTGCGGGTGCTGCGGCGTACGGGAGCGGGGATCTGAGGACGGCGCCGCAACACGTCCACCACGCGCCCAAGTATGACGTCGGTCATGGCAGGGGAGGCCGTGGCCGCCAAGGGCGGCCGCTAGGGTGGCAGGCGTGTCGTACGTAGGCCCTGACTTCGATCCGCCGCAGCCGCGCCGCTCCCGGCGTGGGCCGCTCACCGTCGCGGTTGCCGCGCTTGTACCCGGGGCGTTGGCCGGTTGGCTGGTGTGGCAGGCGGTGGGTGACGGGTCCGGGGGCGGATCCGGCAAGGCGGCGCCCGCGTCCTCCGCGCCCGCCTCCCCGAGCGCCACCTCCGCGGCCTCCCCGAGCGCCCCGTCCACGGGCGATGACAAGTCGAGTACGTCACCGAGCCCGACGTCCTCCGCCTCCAAGCCCGCCGGCCCCCTCAAGGGCAAGGTCGTCGTCATCGACCCCGGTCACAACCCAGGCAACTTCCAGCACACCGCCGAGATCAACCGCACCGTCGACATCGGCACGAGCCGGAAGGAGTGCGACACGACCGGGACCTCGACCAACGCGGGTTACGCGGAGGCCCAGTTCACGCTCGACGTCGCGCGGCGGGTGCGTACGATCCTGCAACAGCAGGGCGCCACAGTGAAGTTCACGCAGGACGGTGACCGTTCCTGGGGTCCGTGCATCGACGAGCGGGCCCGGATCGGCAACGAGGCGCACGCCGACGCCGCCGTCTCCATCCACGCGGACGGCTCGGGGGCCGGCAACCGCGGGTTCCATGTGATCCTTCCCGGCTCCGTGAACGCGGGCGGCGCCGACACCCGTCCGATCGTCGCCTCTTCGCGCGATCTGGGCGAGCGCATCGCGGGCCTGTTCGTCCGCGAGACGGGCAGCGCGCCCTCCAACTACATCGGCGACGGCACGGGACTGGTGGTCCGAAAGGATCTCGGCGGTCTCAATCTGTCAACGGTTCCGAAGGTGTTCATCGAGTGCGGCAACATGCGCGATAGCAAGGACGAGGCGCTGCTGACCAGTAGCGCGTGGCGGCAGAAGGCGGCGCGTGGGATCTCTGAGGGAATCGTGAGCTTCCTGCAGGGGTAGTGACCGACGGATCGAACCCGGCGGACATCCTGATCGAACGGGCGATAGTGTCGTCCCTACGATGAGGGGCCACCCCCGCGCTTCACACCGCGGCCCGACGGCGACACGGTGAGCAGCGACGCCTCCCCACCGACGACGAGACGACTGACGAAGGACTGAAGTGAATATCCGCTCCCTCACTCGAGGCGACGGCGTGGTGATCGGAGCAGCGGTGTTGCTGTTCATCGCCTCGTTCCTCGACATCTACTCCATCGACGGGGCCCCTGACAGCGCCGAGCTCCCGAACGCCTGGGGTAGCGCGCCGCTTCTGATGAGCGTCTTCCTGGCGGGCATCATCGGCGCCGCGCTCATCGTCGTCGCCCGTGGTCTGCCGCAGGCCCCCAAGGTCGCCGGTCTCGACCTCGGCCCGTTCGGCGTCGCCTTCACGGTCTTCGCGGCGTGGAGTGCCCTCGGGAACATCTTCGACCCGGCCGGTGGCGCCAACAACATCGGCGAGTCCACCGCAGGCCCCGACGCCGGTATCGGCGCCATCCTCGGCCTGATCGCCACCCTGATCCTGGCCGGCGCCGCCATCGCCACCCCGCTCGTCCCCGCCCTCAAGGCCGCCCTCGTCGGCGCCCCCAGGCCGGCCGCTCCCCAGCCCTACGCGGGTCAGCCGCAGGGTGGTTACGGCTACCCGGGCGCCCAGCAGCCGGGCCAGCCCTACGGTGCGCAGCCGCAGCAGGGGCAGCCCTACGGCGCGCCGTCGCAGCCGCAGCCGCAGCAGGCCCAGCAGCCCGCGGCCCCGGAATTCTCGCCGTTCTGGTTCGCCGTGCCGGTGCAGCGTCCGCTGTTCGCGGAGGACGGTTCGCCGACGCCGATCGCCGAGCTGGCGCCGGGCACCTGGTACCTGGCCGTCGAGCAGCGCGGTGCCGCCCTGGTGGCGCAGACGCAGGACGGCCGTCGTGGTGTCCTGCAGGACACGTCGGGGATCCAGCGCGGCTGACGCCGCCCGCTTCCCCTACGGCCCCTCGCCCTTCCGGGCGGGGGGCCGTTGTCGTACAGTCGCCCCGAATTACTGACGGTTCGTCAGACATCTCTCTCTGGAGGCGACATGCGGCTCGGCCTCGCACTCGGCTACTGGGGACGCGGCCCCTCCGCGGACCACGTCCCCCTCGCCCAGGAGGCCGAGCGGCTCGGGTACCACTCCGTGTGGACCGCCGAGTCCTGGGGCTCCGACGCCTTCACCCCGCTCACCTGGATCGCCGCGCGGACGTCCCGCATCCAACTCGGCACCGCCGTCGCGCAGATGGCCGCCCGCTCCCCCACCACCACCGCGATGCACGCGCTCACGCTCGACCACCTCTCGGGCGGGCGCATGATGCTCGGCCTCGGCCTGTCGGGGCCGCAGGTCGTGGAGGGCTGGTACGGGCGCCCGTTCCCGAAGTCGCCGCTGACCGCGACCAGGGAGTACGTCGATGTCGTACGCCAAGTCCTCAGGCGCGGGGCCCCCGTTGAACTCGACGGGCGCTTCCACTCGCATCCGTACCGAGGAGGCGACGGCACCGGTCTCGGCAAGGCGCTGAAGCCGATCACGCACCCCTTGCGCGCCGAACTGCCCATCCTGCTCGGTGCCGAGGGGCCGAAGAACATCGCGCAGACGACGCGGATCGCGGACGGCTGGCTTCCGTTGTACTGGTCGCCGACGCGCCCCCAGGCGTACGACGCCTCGCTGGCCGACCTGCCTGAGGTCCGCGAGGGATCGAGCAGTCACTTCCTCGTCGCGCCCATGGCCCGCGCCCGCGTCTGCGACGACATCTCCGAAGGGCTGCTGCCCGTCAAGGCGATGCTCGGTTTCTACATCGGCGGGATGGGGCACGCGGGGCGCAACTTCCACGCCGATCTCATGGCGCGCATGGGGTACGCGGAGGAGGCGCGGCACATCCAGGAGCTGTTCCTCTCCGGCCGCCGGGAGGAAGCCGTCCTCGCCGTCCCCGATGCCTTCGCCGACGAGATCTCCCTCGTAGGACCGCGTGAACGCATCGCCGAGCGACTGGAGTTGTGGCGCAAGGGCCCGGTGACCGACCTGCTGGTCCTGGCCCCGGACCCTCACACGCTGCGGGTGCTGGCCGAGCTCAACACGTAGCGTCGTACCCGGGGTTCACCGGAACGCGTGACCGCGAGCCCGGTGTTCAGCGGAAGATGGACACCGGGTCCAGAGTGAGTTCCCCCGTCGCGCCGTTCCACGTGCGCACCAGGCCCAGGCAGGTGGCCGGGAACTCCCCGTCGGAGTACCGGTCGACCCGGAACTCGGGGCGGCCCCAGGCCTCCTCGCAGGTGATCTTCACCTGCGCGGCCGGCTCGCTGCTGCCGTAGCGGGCGCGCAGCACGACATCGCCGCCGTCCGCCCTGCGGACCGTGAAGAGGCCGGAGACCGAGACGTAGTCCGAGCGGACGGCGGTCAGCGGCGCCTCCTGTCCGCCCTCGGCATCGCGCAGCGTCTCGGCGAGTGCCGCGTTGGGGAGCAGATGTCCGCTGGTGAGGTCGGCGTCCACCACGATGTCCCGCTCACGCATCTTGACCATGATCAGGCGGATCGTCTTCATGGGCGTGTTCTGCTCGGAGTACGAGGTGCTGGTCTCTCTGCTCGCGTCCCGCCGCGCCTCCCCGCTGCCGGCGCCGAACCTGCCGGACACCCCGACGCCGCCGCCGACGTTGGACGTCTCGGAGATCTCCACGATGTCGGATTTCGGGATACCGAGGATGGCGGCGATGCTCTCGACCCGTGCCTCGTTCAGGTAGATGCACATGCCGGAGACCATCCGCCCGGCACCGCCCCGGCGCCGCCTGCGCAGCGACCCCCAGCGCGCCAGCGCGTACTGGACGAGGACGGCGAAGCAGGTCGCCGTCAGGAGCCAGACAGCCATCCACGGCCATCCCCACAGGCTCCACCACTGACTGTCAATGACACCCACGGATCTCCTTGAAAGCGCCGGAGAGTGAGGAAAGGTTGGCGTCGACCATGCGGCCGCCGGTCGCGGCGGCGGCCTTCTTCAGGCCGACGCGGCCGCCCGCCTTCACCAGGGTGTCCGCGTAGTCCCGGAAGGTGCCCAGCACGAGCGGTGTGACGAAGGGGCACACCGACCGCACCGAGTGCTCCTGGCGGCCCAGGATCAGCTTGGCCGCGGGCTGGCCGGACGGGAAGACCACGTCCATGCCCTTCAGGGACTGCGTGGCGATGCCCCGGGAGCCGAGCCGGTGGATGTCGACCCGTATGCCGTGCTTGAGGAGCAGCCGCTGCACCTCGGGGTCTTTGAAGTAGTCGGACTTGGAGGCCATCCTGGCCTCGATCGTGGTGATGCGTTCGAACGGTCGCAGCGCGTTGCCCGAGAACAGCAGCGAGACCAGCCCGGTCAGGGCGAGGGGGAGCGCGACGGCGACGTGGCGCGGTAACCGCCGTCGGCGCGTCCGTTGGCGGGTGGTGAGTCTCGGCTCGTCGATGGTGCGTGATCTGTCCGCGTCGGATACGGCGTTCGGTCTGGCTGCGTCGGGCACCGGCGTCTCCCCCCGTGGTGGGGAAAGATCGTCTGTGACAGCGCTTACTCCCGAACGGCTTTCAGACGGCGGCGAGTTGAAGGAAAGGTAGTGATGCGGGGGTCATCCTGAGGCGAGCTGCGAGGCCGACGGCACCTTGTTCGTCACCTCGGCGCCCGCGCTCTTCCCGGCGTCCTTCACCTGGTTGATGACGTCGTCGAAGGTGCCGACGACGGCATCCGTCGAGTCGCCCTTGCGCAGCTTGGACGGCAGGTCCTTGAGGGCGTCGATGCCGGCGGTGACCGGGGCGATGGCCTTGGAGAGCGTCGGGTCGCCCTCGGCGTTGCGTTGCGCCGCCTTGAGCCGGTTGTAGGCGAAGGTGCCCGCGAGGCCCGCCTTGACGAGGGCCGATGTCCGCCCGTCCGCGCCCTTCTTGAACTTGCCCGCCCGCCACGGCTTCACGATCCACTGGTACGTCGCCCCGGCCGCGAGCCCGGCGTTCGCGACGAACCGGGTCTTGGCGAGCTTCTGCCGCTCGACGGTACTGGTTCCGGTCGGGGCGGCCGCCGTGTCGCTGTCGTCGCCACCGCATGCGGTGGCGCCGGCGAGGAGGGCGCAGCAGAGGACGAGGGCTACGACGAGGTGGCGTATCGGTGTGGGCACAGGGGCCTCCGGGACGGGTGGGTCGGTTCTTCCGGAAGCGTCACCCCGCGCAGGCGGCTGCGCCACCCGAGCGAGCCCGTTCGGGTTTCATCCACCGTGGAGCGGCAATCCGAAGGGCATGTCCACTCATTCGCACAACGGTGCCAATCAGGCCGGCACGGTCATCGCGATCGTCGCCGACATCATGGCCTTCATCCTGGGCCTGTGGATCCTGATGTACCTGCTGGACGCCAACCGCGCAAACGACCTCGTGCAGTTCGTCCACGACGCGGCCGCGTGGCTCGCCGGCTGGTCGCACGACCTGTTCACGTTCGACGAGGCCTGGGCACGTGTCGTCGCCGGGTACGGCCTCGCGGCCATCGTGTACCTGTTCGTGGGCCACGCGATCGCCAACCGTATGCACCGGCGCTGATCGCCAACCGTATGCACCGGCACTGATCGCCGCCGCATGCACCGGCACTGATCGCCGCCGCATGCACCGGCACTGATCGCCGCCGCATGCACCGGCACTGATCGCCGCCGCATGCACCGGCGCTGACGCACCGAGTGGCTCAGTCGCAGCAGTCGGGGTCCAGTCCGCCCGGCAGCCGCTCGCCGCCGAAGACCGCGCACGTGGGCTCGTCGCCGCCCAGTGCGGCGACGGCCAGAAGCAGGGAGCCCGCCGTCCACGTGGTGAGCTCCTGGGGCCAGATGGCCTGGTCCTCGAAGACGTAGCCCGTCCAGTACAGGCCGGTCTTCGGGTCGCGCAGGTGCTGGATGGACTGGAGTATCTCCAGGGCACGGTCGGACTCGCCCACCGCCCAGAGAGCGAGAGCCAGTTCGGCGGATTCACCGCCGGTCACCCAGGGGTTGGGGACCACGCAGCGGACACCCAGTCCGGGGACCACGAAGCGGTCCCAGCCTTCCTCGATACGGGACTTGGCCTCGGCGCCCGTCAACGCGCCCCCGAGCACCGGGTAGTACCAGTCCATCGAGTAGCGGTCCTTGTCCAGGAAACGCTCCGGGTGGCGGCGGATCGCGTGCCGGAGCGCTCCGACCGCCAACTCCCAGTCCGGCTGCGGCTCTTCGCGCTGCTCGGCGATGGCGAGCGCGCAGCGCAGCGCGTGGTGGATCGACGAACTCCCGGTCAGGAGGGCGTCGTCGACGGCGGTGCCGTCGTCCTCACGCTTCCAGCCGATCTGCCCGCCGGGCTGCTGGAGCCGCAGTACGAACTCGATGGCCGCGTAGACGGCCGGCCACATGCGGTCCAGGAACGTGTCGTCGCCCGTGGCCAGGTAGTGGTGCCAGACGCCCACCGCTATGTACGCGACGAAGTTCGTCTCCCGCCCGCGGTCGGTGACGTCGTGTGGGTCCCCGTCCGCGTACGCGGCGTACCAGGAGCCGTCCTGCCGCTGATGCCGCGCCAGCCACTCGTACGCGCGCTCCGCGGCCTCGTGTTCCCCGGCGGCGTCCAGCGCCATGGCCGCCTCGGTGTGGTCCCACGGGTCGAGGTGATGCCCGCGGAACCACGGTATGGCGCCGTCCTCCCGCTGTACGTCGAGGATCCCGCGGACGGTCGCGGCGGCCTGCTCGGCGGTGAGGACCCCGGGCAGGACGAGGTGTTCTGTCCGGGGGGTGGTCACTTGGCGGCCACCTCGGAGGACTCGGACAGCCGCGGCAGATGCGGCTTGGTCGCGTACGCCACGAAGCTCTTGCCGATCAGCGGGTTCAGCGCCTGCTCGGCGACCCGGGTGGCAAGGGGTTTCTTCATGATGTCCCAGACCAGGAGCTTGTGGTACGCCCGCACGGGCAGCGCCTTGTCGTTGTCGACACCGAACGCGCACTTCAGCCACCAGTACGGGGAGTGCAGGGCGTGGGCGTGGTGGGTGCCGTACGGGCGCAGGCCCGCCTCGCGGATCTTCGCAAGGAGCTCGTCCGCCCTGTAAATACGGATGTGGCCGCCCTCGACCTCGTGGTACGCGTCGGACAGTGCCCAGCAGACCTTCTCGGGGCCATACCGCGGGACGGTGATCGCGATGCGGCCGCCCGGCTTGAGCACCCGGACCATCTCCGCGAGGACGCCCTTGTCGTCCGGGATGTGCTCCATCACCTCGGAGATGATCACGACGTCGAAGGACTCGTCGGGGAAGGGCAGCGCGAGGGCGTCGCCCTCCATGGCCGTGGCGGTGGCGCCCTCGGGGGCCTCGCCCGCCTCCTTCATCGCCACGAACCACTTGGCGACCTCGCGGATCTCCTCGCCGTTCTGGTCGAGCGCCACGACCTGCGCGCCCCGCCGGTAGCACTCGAACGCGTGCCGGCCGGCACCGCAGCCGAGGTCCAGGACACGGTCGCCCGGGGCGAGCGGGAACCGGGAGAAGTCGACGGTCAGCACGTGGCCCTGCTTTCGCGGTCTGAGGTGGAGGTGGCGCCCAACGCGCCCGTGGCGCCCGTCGCGGGGGCGACATCTGTTGCGGCCGCGGAGCGGCCGGGAGTCTGGGCCGCGGAGCGGCTGGGATTCGGGGGCACGGTGGGGGTTCCGCCACTCGCGCGAAGGGAGCGGTCGAGGGCCGCCGCGGAGCGGCGGGAGAGCGGGCCCGCGGAGCGGGGCAGGGCCCCGCCGGCGGAGCCGGCCATGGCCTCCCGGTAGTGGGCCACCGTGCCAGCAGCCGCTCGCGCCCAGGTGAACCGCTCCAGTACCCGCTCACGCCCGGCCGCGCCGAGCCGCACCCGCAGTTCCGGGTCGCCAAGGAGGCGGATCAGCGCTGCGGCCAAGGCCCCCGAGTCGCCCGGCGGCACCGCCAGGCACGTCTCTGCGTCGGGCCCTGCGACCTCCGGGATCGCCCCGCCCGTCGTGGCCACCAGCGGCGTACCCGTCGCCATCGCCTCGGCGGCGGGCAGGGAGAACCCCTCGTACAGGGAGGGCACGCACGCGACCTCGGCCGAGCGCACCAAGTCGACGAGTTCCGCGTCCGAGATGCCCTTGACGAACTCGACGGCGCCTTCGAGCCCGTACCGCTCGATGGCCTGCGCGACGGGCCCGTCCTCGGCGCGCTTGCCGACGACGACGAGGTGCGCCCCGGGGTGTTCGGTCCGCACCTTCGCGAGCGCCTCGACAAGGAAGACCAGGCCCTTGAGCGGCACGTCCGCGCTGGAGGTGGTGACGATCCGGCCCGGTACCTGCCGTACCGAGGGATCCGGCGAAAAGAGGTCGGTGTCCGCGCCGATGTGGACGACGTGGATACGGTCCTGAGCCACACCCAGGTGATCGACGATCTCCTGGCGTGACGTACCGGATACGGTGAGCACGGACGGCAGCCGGCGCGCGACGCGCTTCTGCATGCGCGTGAAGGCGTACCAGCGGCGTACGGACGCGCGGCGCTGCCAGCCCTCGGCGGCGTCCAGCTCCAACTGCCGGTCGACGGTGATGGGGTGGTGAATGGTGGTGACCAGCGGTGCGCCCACATCGCCCAGCAGGCCGTAGCCGAGGGTCTGGTTGTCGTGGATGACGTCGAAGTCCCCGCGCCGGGCGCGGAGATGGCGGCGGGCGCGCAGCGAGAAGGTCAGCGGTTCGGGGAAGCCGCCGGTCCACATCGTGCCGACCTCCAGAGCGTCGACCCAGTCCCGGTACTCGTCGCGCTTCGGGGTGCGGAAGGGGTCCGGCTGGCGGTAGAGGTCGAGGCTGGGCAGCTCGGTGAGGCTGAGGCTCAGCTCGGGGAGGTCTTCGTCCAGCACCGGATAGGGCTGGGAGCCGATGACCTCGACCCGGTGCCCGAGGCGAGCGAGCTCGCGCGAGAGGTGCCGTACGTAGACGCCCTGGCCGCCGCAGAACGGGTTCCCTTTGTATGTGAGGAGCGCGATGCGCAGACGTCGGCCGCCGTCCGCGGCCGCACCCTCCCCGGGGCCCGCCTCCATGGCCTCAGCGGTCACTCTGGGCCCCCTTCTCCCTGCACTGTCCCGCGAGATTACGACGGGACGCTAATCTAGAACAAGTTTCAGACTTGATCGTTCAAGGAGCACTGAATCTACCGGCAGGTAGCCCCGCTGTGAGCGGTGGATCGGGTGATTCACGCCACGACCACGTGGCCGGGTCGGCTGACTCGCGCGGCGGCGAGAAGCCCTGCCATGCTGACTCGTCGCTCCCTCTCGCTGATGTCACGGAACGGACCCATGCCTGCGGAAGCCAAGGCGGACTCGAAGACCGCGCGACCGGCGTCGCACCCCACGTCCCCCATCACGTCTCCCGCCGCTCCTCCGCTCACCGAGCGGCAGGAGGCACGCCGCCGCCGGATCCTGCACGCGAGTGCGCAGCTGGCCAGCCGGGGCGGTTTCGACGCGGTGCAGATGCGTGAGGTCGCGGAGTCGTCGCAGGTCGCCCTGGGCACGCTCTACCGCTACTTCCCCTCGAAGGTCCATCTGCTGGTCGCCACGATGCAGGACCAGCTGGAGCACATGCACGGCACGCTGCGGAAGAAGCCGCCGACGGGCGAGACGGCGGCCGAGCGGGTCGCGGAGACGCTGATGCGGGCGTTCCGCGCACTGCAGCGCGAGCCGCACCTCGCCGACGCCATGGTCCGCGCGCTCACCTTCGCGGACCGCAGTGTCAGCCCCGAGGTCGACCAGGTGTCCCGGCAGACCACGGCGATCATCCTCGACGCGATGGGCCTCGACGATCCCACCCCTGCCCAGCTCTCCGCCGTGCGCGTCATCGAGCACACCTGGCACTCGGCGCTCATCACCTGGCTCTCGGGCCGCGCGTCCATCGCCCAGGTGAAGATCGACATCGAGACGGTGTGCCGCCTGATCGACCTGACGGCGCCGGACACCCGGAACTAGACAGTTCCGTACACACAGAACCAGACAGTTCCGTACGCAACGCACAGTGCCCGGCCGCGGACACCCGGGGCCGGGCACACAATGAACCTACGAGACGGGTTCCCTTCGCCGGTATTACCCGGATCAGGTAGTAGGGGTCGCCATCCAGTCCTGCTACGGACCTTCCGGCCTCTCAGCCCGACCGTCGACGTCGGCCTTCGCGGAAACCACTTGCTCGTTTCTCGCCAAAGTCGGCTACTCCGGTTGAACTCCCTCACTCGTCCCGTAGGCCACTTACTACGATAGAACGTCTAGCCCCGGATGGAACCCCCTGAATGGGATTTTTTGGACGAATTTTCGTAACTGCCGAGTAACAGCGCCGCCCTCTAGTCCTCGGGCGGAAACACCGGCTCCCCGCTCCCCAGCAGCGTGATCATGATCGCCTCCACCGGGCAGCCCTCCGCCGCACCCAGGATCGTCTCGTTGGCGTCGGTCTCGGGGTCGACCGGGTGGGACTGCATACCGGTGTCGAGGCGGAAGGCGCGAGGGGCATGGTGGACGCACTGGGCGGAGCCGATGCAGACGGAGCGGTCGACCTCGACCTGCCAGCGGTCGCCCATCCTCAGGCCTCCCAGCCGGCCGGCAGATGGATCATCTTGTGCTCCAGGAACTCCCCGTACCCCTCGGGCCCGAACTCCCGCCCCAGGCCGGAGTTCTTGTAGCCGCCGAAGGGGCCGAGCATGTCGAGGCTGAAGGTGTTGACGGAGTACGTGCCGGTACGCACCCGGCGGGCGATGTCGATGCCGTGGGCGACGTCGGCCGTCCAGACACTTCCGCTCAGCCCGTAGTCCGAGTCGTTGGCGATCTTCACGGCCTCGCTCTCGTCGCCGTACGGGAGCAGACAGATCACCGGGCCGAAGATCTCCTCCCGTGCGATCCGCATGGAGTTGTCGACGTCGCCGAAGAGGGTCGGTTCGACGTACCAGCCGCGGTCCAGGCCCTGCGGGCGGCCGCCGCCCGTGAGGATCTTGGCGCCTTCCTCCTGGCCGATGCGGATGTAGTCGAGGCTGCGCTGCTGCTGGCGCCTGGCGACCAGCGGGCCCACCTGGGTCGCCGGGTCGAGCGGGTCGCCGACCACCAGCGCGCTCGCCGCCGCGGCGAAGGCGTCCGCGAACTCGTCGTAGCGCGAGCGCGGCAGGAGGATGCGGGTCTGGGCGACGCACGCCTGGCCGTTGTTCATCCAGGCCGCCGAGACGATCCCGGGGACCGACGTCGCGATGTCCGCGTCCGGCAGGACCACCGCCGCCGACTTGCCGCCCAGCTCCAGCGTCACGCGCGTCAGGTTCCGCGAGGCGACCTCCATCACGCGCTTTCCGGCCGCGACCGAGCCGGTGAAGGAGACCTTGTCGATGCCGGGGTGTCCGACCAGGTACTCGCTGACCTCGCGGTCCGCCGGGAGGATGGACAGGACGCCGTCCGGCAGCCCGGCCTCCTTCGCGATCTCGCCCAGCAGATACGCGTCCAGGGGCGATTCCGGCGACGGCTTCAGTACGACCGTGCAGCCGGTCAGCAGCGCGGGCGCGAGCTTGGCCGCCGCCACGAACTGCGGGACGTTCCACGGGACCACGGCCGCCACCACGCCCACCGGCTCACGGCGGACGAGGATCCTGCCGAGGACTCCGTCGCGCGTCTCCTCGTACGTGTGGTTCCGCGCGACCGTGATCGCCGCGTCCCACACCATCATCGCGCCGAGGGCCTGCGCGAGGACGCTCCAGGAGTACGGGGAACCGTTCTCGGAGGAGATGACGCGGGCGATCTCCTCGTGCCGTACGGCGATCGCGTCCTTGATCCGGGTGACGACCTCGATCCGCTCGTCGAGGCTCATGCGCGGCCAGGGGCCCTCGTCGAACGCCTCGCGCGCGGCGGCGACCGCCCGGTCGACGTCCGCCGTCGACGCGTGCGGAACCCGCCCGATGACCTCTTCCGTGTGCGGCGAGATCACCTCGATGACGTCCTTGCCCAGGGGGTCCGTCAACTCCCCGCCTATGAACAGCTGTCCGTGTTCCACGAGCTCGGTCATGGCGACTGCCTCCCCGGGGCCGTTCTCTGACGCTCCATCAGATACGGATACGAGAACTGATACCAGTTCCGTGCGATGGAGTCCACGGGTGGAACGGCGGAACGCCTGGAGTAGCGCCGGGGAGGACGCCGGGAGTAACGCCCGGGATGGCGCCGGCAGTTCGTCGACTCGGGCTACCGTCGAAACTCGTTCTAGTTATAGTGAGCCGGGGGCCGGGCGCGGCGATTGGGGAGCCCATGGCGCAGATGACCGAGCACGGCGGGGGCGTACGGTCCATCCGGGTTCCCATTCCGGACAACCCCCTGGGGTACACGCTGGTGTACGTCGTCGACACCGACCGCGGCCCGGTGCTGATCGACACCGGCTGGGACGACCCGGCCTCCTGGGACACCCTCGCCGAGGGACTGGCGGCCTGCGGCACCGCGGCCGGCGAGATCCACGGGGTGGTCATCACCCACCACCACCCCGACCACCACGGCCTGTCCGCCAAGGTCCGCAAGGCGTCCGGCGCGTGGATCGCCATGCACGCGGCCGACATCTCGATCGTGCGGCGGGCCCGCGGCACCGAGCCGGGCCGCTGGTTCGCGTACATGACGACGAAGCTCGAAGCCGCCGGTGCGCCCGAGGAGCACATCGCCCCGATGCGCACCGCGCGCCCGCGCACCCTGCCCGGCCTCGCCCCCGCGCTCCCCGACCGCGAGATCGTCCCCGGCGAACTCCTCGCCCTGCCGGGCCGCCGTCTGCGCGCGATCTGGACCCCCGGCCATACGCCCGGCCATGTCTGCCTCCACCTGGAAGAGGAGCACCCGGCCCAACTCCCGGGCCACGGCCGCCTGTTCTCGGGTGACCACCTCCTCCCCGGGATCACTCCGCACATCGGCCTGTACGAGGATCCGGACGACGCCACCGTCACCGATCCCCTCGGCGACTACCTCGACTCCCTGGAGCGCGTCGCTCGCCTCGACCCCGCCGAGGTGCTCCCCGCCCACCAGCACGCCTTCGCCGACGCGCCCTTCCGCGTACGGGAGTTGCTCGCGCACCACGAGGAACGCCTCACCGGGCTCCTCGCCCTCCTGACCACCCCGCTCACCCCCTGGCAGCTCGCCGAGCGCATGGAGTGGAACCGGCCCTGGGACGACATCCCGTACGGATCAAGGAACATCGCGGTCTCGGAGGCCGAGGCCCATCTGCGGCGGCTGGTGAAGCTGGGGCGGGCGGAGGCGGTGACGGGGAGCGATCCGGTGACGTACGTGGCTTCTGAAGGGGTTTAGCCCTTCCGGCGTTTGAGGACGAGCGCGTTCAGCGCGATACGGGGGGCTGGGGGGCGGAGCCCCCCAGGTACGGCACGGGTAGGGGCGGAGGGGGCGAAAAACCCTCGTCCGCCCTGACCGCCCCTCTGGCGGTTCCTTACGGGCCGGTACAGTAAGGGCGTCGTCATCACACCCGTACGGGGGGAAGCCGGTGCAATTCCGGCGCTGACCCGCAACCGTGAACCGCCGCCTCGGTGGTGAGCCGGATCACCTCGCCCGGGACGTGACCGGCTCGTGCCATCGGCAGCCCGCCGCTGGCAGGCACCGTCGAGGGATACGGAGCCGGAGCCGCCCGGAAGCCTCATGCCTCGGCATGCCCGGCGCTGCCCAGCTCCCCACAGGGAGAGTCATGTTTGTTCGCCGCAGCGCCGCGGTACTGGCCGCCACGGCCGTGATCAGTGCCGCTGTCATGCCGACGGCCTTCGCCGCCGACGAGTCCCCCTCCCCGTCCGCGTCCCAGGCGCTCCCGTCCGGGCTGTTCGGTTCCGGCGATCCCACCTACGACGGCGTCTGGCGGCAGTCGCTCGCCCTGCTCGCCCAGGACACCGTCGGGGTGAAGCCCGCGGCGAAGGCAGTCGACTGGCTGACCGGGCAGCAGTGCGCGAACGGGGCGTTCGCGCCGTACCGCGCCGACGCGACCGCCCAGTGCGACGCCAAGACGATGGTCGACACCAACAACACGGCCGCCGCCGTACAGGCCCTCGCCGCGCTCGGCGGGCACGACGCGCAGGCGGACAAGGCCGTCGCGTGGCTGAAGTCCGTGCAGAACAAGGACGGTGGCTGGGGGTACACCGCGGGCGGCCCCAGCGACGCCAACTCGACGTCCGTCGTGATCGGCGCGCTGACGGCCGCGGGCGAGAAGCCCTCGGAGGCCGCCAAGGGCGGCAAGTCGCCGTACGACGCCCTGCTGGAGCTGGCGATCCCGTGCGACGCGGACGGCGGCGGCGCGTTCGCCTTCCAGCCGGACAAGAAGGGCAAGCTGGCGGCGAACGCGGACGCGACGGCGGCGGGCGTGGTCGGCGCGCTCGGCAAGGGCCTCGTCGGCGAAGCCAAGCAGCCCGCCGTCGACACCTTCTCCTGCAAGACCGCCGACGGCACCGACCCCGAGCGGGCCGCGCAGAACGGTGCCGCGTACCTCGTCGAGGTGCTCGCCAAGGACACGTACCTCAAGTCGGCGCTGGCCGGCGCCGAGGACCAGCCCGACTACGGCAACACCGCGGACGCGGTCGTCGCGCTCGCCGCCGCGGGCGGGACCAAGGCCACGAAGGAGCCGCTGGCCTGGCTGGAGAAGAACGCCGGCACCTGGGCGGAGCAGGGCGGCCCTGCCGCGTACGCCCAGCTGATCTTCGCCGTCCACGCCACCGGCGCCGACCCGCGCGACTTCGGCGGCACGGACCTCGTCCAGCGGCTCGGTGCCACCGGTCCGGCGGCGGACGCGTCCGGCTCCTCGGTCGCCCCGGGCGACGAGAAGAAGGACGAGAAGAAGACGGACGACACCGAAGGCGTCAGCGTCTGGTGGATCATCGGCGTCGGTCTCGTCGCCGGTATCGGCATCGGCTTCCTGATCAGCGGCCGCAACAAGAAGCAGCAGCTGTGAGCCGCCGTCGGACGCCCGCGCTGGTCCTCGTCGCCCTGCTGCTCCTCGTCCTCGGCGGCGCGGGGCAGGCGCAGGCCGTCGGCTACCGCTACTGGTCCTTCTGGGACCTGTCGGACGGGAAGTGGACGTACGCGACACAGGGTCCGTCGACCGTGCGGCCGTCCGACGGCGACGTCCAGGGTTTCCGCTTCGCGGTGAGCGAGGACTCGCGGCACGCCGTCCAGCCGCGCGGTGACAGGGACTTCACCTCGATCTGCGCGCGCACGCCCGCCGAGTCCGGCAAGAAGCGGATCGCTCTCGTCCTCGACTTCGGCGTCCCCAAGGACGCGCCGTCCGGCGAGACACCGCCGTCCCCGCGTACGGCGTGCGCCCGCGTCCCCTCCGACGCGACCACCGCCGACGCCCTCGCCGCGGTCGCCGAACCCCTCCGCTACGACACCAACGCCCTGCTGTGCGCCATCGCGGGCTACCCGCGGACGGGGTGCGGCGACCAGGTCGCGGCCACGGGGCCGACGGCGTCCGCGAAGGCCCGGAAGGAGACCTCCGGCGGCCAGGGCGGCGGCCCGTCGGTGGGCCTGCTGGCGGGTGTCGCGGCGGTGGCCGTGCTGGCCGGCGCCGGCATATGGCAGGCCCGACGCCGCAGGGGCTGAGGCGTGACGATGACGAAGGGCGCGAACGAAGGGGCCGAGGCGGCCGCCGCCACCGCTGTGGGCCATCGCCCCGCAGGGCGGGACCGGTCGGCACAGCCACCGACCCCGGGTGCCGTCCCCGGCAAACGCCCACGGCGACGTCGTACCCTCACGCCGGAGGCGAACCGAGGCAACGCCCTGCACCCCGGCGCGTGGTGGCTGGGCCGTCGTCCCGCAAGGCGGGACCAGTCGGCGCAACCACCAACCCCCGGCACCATCCCCGGCAAACGCCCACGGCGACGTCGTACCCTCGCGCCGGAGGCGAACCGAAGCAACGCCCTGCACCCCGGCGCGTGGTGGGTCTGGGCCCTGGCCCTGGGAACGGCCGCCTCCCGCACCACGAACCCCCTGCTCCTCGCCCTGCTCATCGGCGTAGCCGGATACGTCGTGGCGGCACGGCGCACGACGGCCCCCTGGGCCCGCTCGTACGGCGCGTTCGTCAAGCTCGGCATCGCCGTCCTCGGCATCCGCCTCGCCTTCGCCGTCTTCCTCGGCTCCCCCATCCCCGGCACGCACCTCGTCGTCACGCTCCCCGAAGTCCCCCTCCCCCACTGGGCGCAGGGCGTCCGCATCGGCGGCCGGGTCACCGCGGAGGGCCTGGTCTTCGCGCTGTACGACGGCCTGAAGCTGGCCACGCTGCTCATCTGCGTCGGCGCGGCGAACGCCCTCGCCAACCCGGCGCGGCTGCTGAAGTCGCTGCCGGGAGCCTTGTACGAGGCGGGCGTCGCGGTCGTCGTGGCCCTGACGTTCGCGCCGAACCTGATCGCGGACGTACGGAGGCTGCGCGCCGCCCGCCGTCTGCGCGGCCGCCCTGACCGGGGCCTGCGGGGGCTGCTGCACGTCGGACTCCCGGTCCTGGAGGGCGCGTTGGAGCGTTCGGTCGCGCTGGCGGCGGCGATGGACGCGCGCGGCTACGGCCGCACCGCCGAGGTCCCGGCCGCCGTCCGCCGCACCACCGCCGTACTGACCCTGGGCGGTCTGCTCGGCGTCTGCGCGGGCACGTACGGACTGCTGACCGCGGAAGGCGGCGGCTACGGCCTGCCGGTGCTGCTGGCCGGGCTGGCCGCGGCGCTCGGCGGCCTGTGGCTGGGCGGCCGCCGCTCGCCGCGGACGCGGTACCGGCCGGACGCGTGGGGCGTACGGGCGTGGCTGGTCGCGGGCTCGGGCGTGGCGGTGGCGGCGCTGATGGTGGCCGCCGCGGCGTACGACCCCGTGGCGCTGCGTCCCGGTGTCGTCCCCCTCGTGGCCCCCACCCTCCCGCTCTGGCCGGCGGCGGCGATCCTCCTCGGCCTCCTTCCCGCCTTCGTCGCACCGGTCCCCGCACCGATTCCCGCCTCGATCCCCGCCCCGATCCCCAAGGACCCCTCATGATCCGCTTCGAGGATGTCTCCGTGACGTACGACGGGGCGGCCGAACCCACCGTCCAGGGCGTGGACTTCGAGGTCCCGGAAGGCGAACTGGTGCTGCTGGTCGGCCCGTCCGGGGTCGGCAAGTCGACGGTGCTGGGCGCGGTGAGCGGACTCGTGCCGCACTTCACGGGCGGAACGCTGCGCGGCCGGGTCACGGTCGCCGGACGCGACACCCGCACGCACAAGCCGCGTGAACTCGCGGACGTGGTGGGCACGGTCGGCCAGGATCCGCTGTCCCACTTCGTGACGGACACGGTGGAGGACGAACTCGCGTACGGGATGGAGTCGTTGGGCCTCGCGCCGGACGTGATGCGGCGCCGCGTCGAGGAGACCCTGGACCTGCTGTCCCTGACGGACCTCCGCGACCGCCCGATCGCCACGCTCTCCGGCGGCCAGCAGCAGCGCGTGGCCATCGGCTCGGTCCTCACCCCGCACCCCAGGGTCCTGGTCCTCGACGAACCCACGTCGGCCCTGGACCCCGCCGCCGCCGAGGAGGTCCTCGCCGTCCTCCAACGCCTCGTCCACGACCTCGGCACCACAGTCCTCATGGCCGAGCACCGCCTGGAACGCGTCATCCAGTACGCCGACCAGCTCGTCCTTCTCCCGTCACCGGGGGCGGCGCCGTTGCTCGGCACCCCGTCCGAGGTGATGGTGGTGTCCCCGGTGTACCCCCCGGTGGTGGACCTGGGCCGCCTGGCCGGCTGGTCCCCCCTCCCCCTGACCGTGCGCGACGCGCGGCGCGGGGCGGGGGCACTGCGCGAGCGGTTGGCGGTGGCGGCACGGGAGGCCGCTCCGGCCCCGGGCACCGCGGCGAACCCACGCGTGCTCGCCGACAACCGGGAACCGGCACCACACACGACCTCGCCCGGTCGCCAGGGCCGGCCCCATCAGACCACCACCCCCGGCACGACGCCGAGCACGGCAGTCGCGCCGCGCGCGTGCACCGACGCGCGCGATGCTGCGGCCACGAGCAGCACGACCACCGGCACGAGCGGCGCGCCGGCGGACACCCCCGCAGGCCTTCCCACATCCGCCCTCCCCACGGCGCCCCCGCGCCCCACCTCCCTCCTCACCCGGCTGCTGCGCAAGCGCACCTCAGGCACTCCGAGCGCCCCGGGCGACTCAGGTACCCCGGGCACCCCCGACACCACGCGTCCCGCACACATAGCCGCAGTCGCATCTCTCGCCGTCCGTCGCGATCGCGTCGAGGCGCTCCGTCGTGTCGATCTCACCGTCGCCCCCGGCGAGACCATCGCCCTGATGGGCCGCAACGGGGCCGGGAAGTCCACGTTGCTCGGGGCCCTGGTCGGGCTGGTCGAGCCCGCCGCCGGGTCCGTCCGGGTCGGCG
The DNA here is from genome assembly GCF_002946835.1 of Streptomyces dengpaensis. NCBI lineage: Bacteria > Bacillati > Actinomycetota > Actinomycetes > Kitasatosporales > Streptomycetaceae > Streptomyces > Streptomyces dengpaensis. The sequence continues at coordinate 6,103,863 of NZ_CP026652.1, read as the reverse complement.
GTGCGGTACCGCACCGCACGGCGCCGCGCGAGCTCGTACGCCGCGTGGGCCTCGTACCGCAGGAGCCGCGGGACCTGCTGTACGCGGACACGGTGGCCGCCGAGTGCGCGGCGGCCGACCGGGATGCCGGGGCCGCGGCCGGGACCTGCCGGGCGCTGGTGTCCGAACTGCTGCCGGGGATCGGGGACGGGACGCACCCGAGGGACCTGTCGGAGGGCCAGCGGCTGGCGCTCGCGCTGGCCGTCGTCCTGACGGCCCGCCCCCCGCTGCTGCTCCTGGACGAGCCGACCCGCGGCCTCGACTACGCGGCGAAGGCCCGGCTGGTCACCGTGTTGCGCGGCCTGGCCGCCGAGGGCCACGCCATCGTCCTGGCCACCCACGACGTGGAACTCGCCGCCGACCTCGCGCACCGCGTCGTGATCCTCGCGGACGGCGAGATCGTCGCCGACGGCCCCACCGCCGAGGTGGTCGTCGCGTCCCCGTCCTTCGCCCCACAGGTCGCCAAGGTGCTGGCTCCCCAGCCGTGGCTCACGGTCGCCCAGGTCAGGGACGCCCTCTCATGACAACGCGACCCGCCCACCAGGCACAGACACAGGCCAAGGCCATCCGCCTGGGCCCCCGCTCCATCGCCTCCCTCGCCCTGGTGAGCGCCGTGGGCGTGGCCGGCTTCGGCTGGCCGCTTCTCGCGGGCCCCGGTTCGCAGGTCAGCGCGCACGCGCAGGACGCCCCCTGGCTGTTCGCGGGGCTGCTCGTGCTGCTCGTCGGCGTCGTCGCCGCGACGATCTCCGAGTCGGGGCTCGGCCCGAAGGCGGTCGCGATGCTCGGGGTGCTGGCCGCGACCGGGGCGGCCCTGCGCCCGATCGGGGCCGGGACCGCCGGGATCGAGCCGATGTTCTTCCTGATGGTGCTCAGCGGACGGGTGCTCGGGCCGGGGTTCGGGTTCGTGCTCGGGTCGGTGACGATGTTCGCGTCGGCGCTGCTCACCGGCGGGGTCGGGCCGTGGCTGCCGTTCCAGATGCTGTCCATGGGCTGGTTCACCCTGGGCGCGGGGCTGCTGCCGGGCCCGGACCGGCTGCGGGGGCGCGCGGAGCTGGTGGTGCTCACCGTCTACGGCTTCCTGGCCGCCTTCGCGTACGGGACGGTCATGAACCTGGCCGGCTGGCCCTTCATGGACGCGCTGGCCTCGAACGTCGCCTTCGACCCGCACGGCACGCTCCCCGCCAACCTGAGCCGCTTCGTCGCCTACTGCATGGCCACCTCGCTCGGCTGGGACCTGGGCAGGGCGGTCGTCACCGTCGTCCTGACCCTCACGCTCGGCGCGACCCTCCTCAAGGCACTGCGCCGGGCCACGCGCAGGGCCGCTTTCGAGACGCCGGTCACCTTCGAACCGTCGTGATCTGCGGCCCCCGTCACACACCTCGGTGACTCCGCGCGCGCGATCGTGCGCCGTCCGTCAGCCGCGGAGTGAAGCACCCCACAGGAGCTACGTCACATACGAAGCGCGGTCGTAGATCCAAAGATGTGGCATGCACGCGCCCGTACCCCTTCTGACCTGGGGTTTGAGAGCCAGATCACACAACGGATGTTCTACGCGCATCCGACCACCACTAGTAAAGAGGGGTATTGCGGACATTTTTGGACCCTGTTTCTCTGGAGCAGTCGCAAGGCGCCGACGAGCCCACCCGGGCCGCGGCGCCAACGTATGCCGCCGCCACACACCGTGTGGTTCCGGCATACGGCGACCGCCTCGTCCCCGAAGAAAAAGGTTCTCTGTGTCGTTCTCTGTCATCCGCCGCGTTGTCGCTTCCCCGAAGAAGGTCCTCACCGGTGCCGCCGTGGCTGGAGCCACCGCCGGCATGGTGCTCGCCGCGGCCCCCGCCCAGGCCGCCCCTGCCACCACCACCTCGGCCTCCTCCGCCCAGTCGATCGCGCACCAGATGATCCCGGACGCCGCGCAGTACGCCGCCTTCAGCAAGATCGTCGAGCATGAGAGCGGCTGGGACATCGACGCCACCAACGCGTCGTCCGGTGCCTACGGCCTGGTCCAGGCGCTGCCCGCCTCGAAGATGTCGTCCGCCGGCGCCGACTGGAAGACCAACCCGGCCACCCAGATCAAGTGGGGCCTGGACTACATGAACTCCCGCTACGGCAGCCCGGTCGAGGCCTGGAACTTCTGGCAGGCCAACGGCTGGTACTGACCGGCCCCACAGCACGGCTGACCCAGCGCACGGCTGACCCCGTGCACGGCTGGCTCCGTGCACGGCTGACCCAACGCACGGCTGACCCCGTGCATGGCTGGCTCCGTGCACGGCTGACCCAACGCACGGCAGACCCCGTGCACGGCCGGTCCAGCGCACAGCTGAAGGCGGCGGCCCCCGATCCCCGGGGCCGCCGCCTTCGTCATGCCCGAAGGCCGATCTGAAACGCCGGTACGGCGGGGCGTAGAGACCGCGTCGTCCGTGGTGCGTGCGTGGTGGACTTGGGGTCACCGTGCTTGTCCCGCCGACCGGAGGCCCCATGAGCGCAGAAAGCGCTGAGGCGCAGGCGTACGACCCGGAGGCGCGCGGGCTGCGGCTGGTGGTGGTGCTGCTGGTGCTGACCGTGATCAGCGGGCTGATCGACGCGGTGAGCTTTCTCGGGCTCGAGCGGGTCTTCACGGCGAACATGACCGGAAACGTGGTCGTGCTGGGCTTCGCGGCCGCCGGAGCGCCGGGCTTCTCGGTGCTGCACACGCTGACATCACTGGGGGCCTTCGTCGTGGGCGCTTCGGCGGGCGGACGCGTCGCGCGGCGCCTCGGCGCGGCCTCCCGCCGCGCCTGGGTGCGCGCGGCGCTGGGCGCCGAGGCGGTCCTCGTGGGCGCGGCCTCGGCGGTCGCCTTCGCCGCACCCGGCACCACCGGCACGGCGTACGCGCTGATCACCCTCACCGCCCTCGCGATGGGCCTGCGCAACGCCACCGTCCGCAAGCTGGGCGTGCCCGACCTGACGACCACCGTCGTGACGATGACCCTGACCGGCCTCGCCGCCGACTCCCCCCTGGGCGGCGGCACGGGCATGCGCTCCCTCCGCCGTGCGGCCGCGGTCGTCGCGATGCTGGCGGGCGCCCTGCCCGGCGCGTGGCTGGTCCTGCACCACGGCCTCGGCATCCCGCTGCTGATCGCGGCGCTGCTGGCGACGGCACTGGCGGTGACGGCGTCGGGGCGGGAGTGAAGCGGGCCTACTGGTTGGACACGCTCCGGCTTCGCGAGTCCCCTCACCGCAGAGGGACAGACTCGGCCCCGCACTCGAACCACACGGTCTTGCCGCGGCCGGGACCAGGCCCGACACCCCACTTGTCAACCACCGCGTCGAGCAGGACGAGCCCCCGGCCACCTTCCGCCTCCGGCGACAACCCATCGGGAACGTACGGGAGTTGAGCGGATCCGTCCGTCACCTCCACACGGACGCCCGCCGCCAGCCGGATGACCAGCAGCGCACAGCGCCGGTCCGGGACATGTCGTACGACGTTGGCGACCAGCTCGGTCACGGCCAGCTCCACGGCGTCGGCCAGCTCGGCCATGTCCCACTCGTCCAGCAGCGAGCGTGCGATACGGCGGATGTGCCGCGCCGAGTGCTCGCCGACGGTGAGACGCATGGCGTACTGGGTGGGGCGGGCGCCCTGCAGGATGGGGGGAAAGTATTCGTTCACCTTACGAGGCTGACCTCGCGCAACTACTCTGGGCTACGGAACGGATACAACTGGTCCCGCTGTGGGCCGAGTTGCGTGAGAGGGGCCGCGCGTGACCCATATCAACGTCCTCGACCCGGGGGCCTCGCCGCTCGACTATTACGGCTTCGAGCTGCGACGCCATCGGGAAAGCGCCGGGCTGACGCAGAAGCAGCTCGGGGACATCGTCAACTACACGGGCTCGCTGGTCGGGCAGATTGAGACCGCGCGAAAGCTGCCAACTCCGGATTTCAGTGAGCGCGTTGATGTAGCACTGGAGACCGGTGGGTTACTGTCCCGGCTCGTAGATCTGGTGATGCGTAGTCAGCTTCCAGCCTGGTTCCAACAGGTGGCGGAGTTGGAGGTGCGGGCCACAGAGGTCTGCACCTTCCAGACGCACATGGTCCATGGTCTCCTGCAGACCAACGCATACGTACGTGCCGTGCTCGGCGTGCTGGACGAGACCAACCTCGACGACCGCACCGCCGTACGGCTGGCCCGTCAGCGCATCTTCGAGAAGGGCGAGCCGCCGGTCTTGTGGATGATCCTGAGCGAGGCCGCGCTGTACCAGGAGGTCGGCGATCGGGAGGTCATGCGGGAGCAACTCGCCTATCTGTTGTCCTTCGAGGGCAATCCCCGGATCAACATCCAAGTGCTGCCGTTTTCGGCGGGTGCGCATGCGGGGCTGCAAGGCTCGTTCACCCTCTTCCGCTTCGCGAGCGACCCGGACATCGTCTACACCGAGGGCTACGGCAGCGGGCACCCGACCGCCAACTCGGACACCGTCAGGGACTGTTCGCTCCGTTACGATCATCTTCAAGCCGCCGCGCTTTCCCTCAAGGACTCGGCGGAGTTGATCCGGCGGGTGATGGAGGAACGCTATGGCGAGCAACGCGATTCCGACGGGAGTCCAATGGCGTAAGTCCAGCTACAGCAGCGACCAGGGCGGCGATTGCGTCGAGTGCGCACCCCTCGGAGCCCTGGCCTGGCGCAAGTCAACGTACAGCGGTGACCAGGGCGGCGAGTGCGTCGAGATCGCCGAAGCCCCCTGCGCCACCATCGCCGTACGCGACTCCAAGAACCCGGCGGGCCCGATGCTCGCCTTCGAGCCGGCCGCCTTCACCGCGTTCGTGTCGTGGACACAGGACTACAGCCGCTGAATGATCGTCCCGGTGGCCAGCCCGCCGCCCGCGCACATCGTGATGAGCGCGAACTCCCTGTCCGTGCGCTCCAGTTCATGGAGGGCCGTGGTGATCAGCCGGGCACCGGTCGCCCCGACCGGGTGCCCGAGCGCGATCGCGCCGCCGTTGACGTTGACCTTCTCCAGGTCCTGTTCGAAGACCTGGGCCCAGCTCAACACCACTGAGGCGAAGGCCTCGTTGATCTCGACCAGGTCGATGTCCTTCAGGGACATCCCGGCCTTGCCGAGTACGGCCCGGGTCGCGTCGATCGGTCCGTCCAGGTGGAAGTGCGGGTCGGCGCCGACGAGTGCCTGGGCGACGATCCGGGCGCGCGGCCGGAGCTTCAGGGCGCGTGCCATCCGCTTCGACGCCCACAGGAGCGCCGCCGCGCCGTCCGAGATCTGCGACGAGTTGCCCGCCGTATGGACGGCCGTCGGCATGATCGGCTTCAACGCGGCGAGTGCGTCCATCGACGTGTCGCGCAGGCCCTCGTCCCGGTCGACGAGCCGCCACATGCCCTGGCCGGCGCGCTGTTCGTCCTCCGTGGTCGGCACCTGGACCGCGAACGTCTCGCGCTTGAACCGCTCCTCCGACCAGGCGATGGCGGCCCGCTCCTGGGAGATGAGCCCGAGGGAGTCGACGTTCTCGCGGGTCAGGCCGCGGTGGCGGGCGATGCGCTCAGCGGCCTCGAACTGGTTGGGGAGGTCGACGTTCCACTCGTCGGGGAACGGCTTTCCCGGCCCGTGCTTCGACCCCGACCCCAGCGGCACCCGCGACATCGCCTCGACGCCGCAGCTGATCCCGACGTCGATGACGCCCGCCGCGACCATGTTGGCCACCATGTGACTCGCCTGCTGCGAGGAGCCGCACTGGCAGTCCACCGTCGTGGCCGCCGTCTCGTACGGCAGGCCCATGGTCAGCCACGCCGTGCGCGCCGGGTTCATCGACTGCTCGCCGGCGTGGGTCACCGTGCCGCCGACGATCTGTTCGACGCAGTCGGCGGGGATGCCGGTGCGGCCGAGGAGTTCACGGTAGGTCTCGCCCAGAAGGTAGGCGGGGTGGAGGTTGGCGATCGCTCCACCGCGCCTGCCGATGGGGGTGCGTACGGCTTCGACGATCACGGGTTCCGCGGCCATGGGGGGAGTTCCTCTCCTCGGGTCACCCGCGCGGCGCGGGCGTCCCGGCCACCCGCCACGCAGAACTAGTACGCGTTCTAGTTCTGCCTGCAGTCTGCTGACTGCGGTTCTAGAACCGCAAGGGTCTTGCAGGCCCGGAAGTCGTGATCTGCACGAACTCCGCACGCGATTCGGGGTGCCGCTCCTCTTGCCAGTTGTAGAACCCGTTACTACCTTCACGGCAGTTCAGGGTTCCTGATGGAGCGTCAGAAACCTTCAGGGGCCGCCAGAGAGACACAGGTGCGAGACCTGGAGTTGCCGATGCCCTGTCCAGCGCTGCCCGACGGGTTCGATTTCACCGACCCCGATCTGCTGCACGACCGCGTGCCCCTGCCGGAGTTCGCCGAGCTGCGCCGGGTCGAACCGGTCCGCTGGATCCCGCAGTCGGCCAATCTCGCCGGCTTCCAGGACGAGGGCTACTGGGCGGTCACCCGGCACGCGGACGTCAAGTACGTCTCCACGCACCCGGAGATCTTCTCCTCGTACCTCAACACCGCCATCATCCGCTTCAACGAGCACATCGAGCGCGACGCGATCGACGTCCAGCGGCTGATCCTGCTGAACATGGACCCGCCCGAGCACACCCGCGTCCGCCAGATCGTGCAGCGCGGCTTCACACCCCGGGCCATCCGCGCTCTGGAGGACCGGCTGCGCGCCCGCGCCCGCGCGATCGTCGAGACGGCGCGCGCCCACTCCGGACCCTTCGACTTCGTCACCGAGGTCGCCTGCGAACTGCCCCTGCAGGCCATAGCCGAGCTGATCGGCGTCCCGCAGGACGACCGCGCCAAGATCTTCGACTGGTCCAACAAGATGATCGCGTACGACGACCCGGAGTACGCCATCACCGAGGAGGTCGGCGCCGAGTCGGCCACCGAGCTCATCGCGTACGCCATGAACATGGCCGCCGACCGCAAGCAGTGCCCGGCGCACGACATCGTCAGCACGCTGGTGGCCGCCGAGGACGAGGGCAACCTCAGCTCCGACGAGTTCGGCTTCTTCGTACTGATGCTCTCGGTGGCGGGCAATGAGACGACCCGCAACGCCATCACCCACGGCATGCACGCCTTCCTCACGCACCCCGACCAGTGGGACCTCTACAAGCGGGAGCGTCCGGCGACCGCGGCCGAGGAGATCGTCCGCTGGGCCACGCCGGTCAACGCCTTCCAGCGCACCGCCGCCCAGGACACCGAACTCGGCGGCAAGCGGATCAAGAAGGGCGACCGCGTCGGCATCTTCTACGCCTCCGCCAACCACGACCCCGAGGTCTTCGACGACCCCGACGTCCTCGACATCACCCGCGACCCCAACCCCCACCTCGGCTTCGGCGGCGGAGGCCCGCACTACTGCCTCGGCAAGTCCCTCGCGGTCCTGGAGATCGACCTCATCTTCAACGCGATCGCCGACGCCATGCCGGACCTGACGCTCGTCGGCGACCCGCGCCGGCTGCGCTCGGCCTGGATCAACGGGGTGAAGGAGCTCCGGGTCAGCGCGGGGTGAGTCCGGTACGACATGCTCGGGCCGGCGGCCTCCCGGCGCCGCCGGCCCGTCCGGGGGAGGCAGGAGCATCCCCTCACGCCCCGCCCCTGCCTCCCCCGAGGCCGACGGCTTTCGCGGCCTGCCGGATCAGCTCGGTGTACGGCCCGTCGCCGGGACCGGCTCCTTCGCGGGGACCTCCACGGGCTTCATCAGCGTCCTGGGCCGCGGGCCCTGCAGGAGGCAGGTCAGCCCGAAGCCGGCGCCGACGACGGCCGCGCCGCCCACCGCGTCCAGCAGCCAGTGGTTGCCGGTCACCACGATCGCGGTGACCGTGAAGAAGGGGTGCAGCAGGCCGAGTGCCTTCATCCACCACTTGGGCGCCAGGATCGCGATCACCAGGCCGCACCACAGCGACCAGCCGAAGTGCAGCGAGGGCATCGCCGCGTACTGGTTGGTCAGTGCGGTCAGCGTGCCGTAGTCCGGCTTGGAGAAGTCCTGCACGCCGTTCACGGTGTCGATGATGCCGAGGCCCGGCATCAGGCGCGGCGGCGCGAGCGGGTAGAACCAGAAGCCGATGAGGGCGAGCACGGTGGCGAAGCCGAGCGCCGAGCGCGCCCAGCGGTAGTCGGCGGGGCGGCGGGCGTACAGGACACCGAGGACGGTGAGCGGGACGACGAAGTGGAACGACGTGTAGTAGAAGTCGAAGAAGTTCCGCAGGAAGCCGGCCTTCACCACCGCGTGGTTGGCCCAGTGCTCGATGTCGAGGTGCAGGAACCGCTCGATGCCGAGGATCTGGTCGCCGTGGTGCTCGGCGGTGGCCCGGCCGCCCGTATTGGTGCCGCCCGTCGCGGCGAGCCTGACCTGCTGGTAGGCGGCGTAGCCGACGCGTATCAGGAGCAGTTCGAGCAGCAGGTTGGGGCGGGTGAGGACGCGGCCGAGGAAGGGCAGCAGCGGCACCCGCTTCCACCGGGTGGGGACCGGCTCCGCGTAGTCGGTGGGGACCGGCGCCCGGTAGTACTCCGCGGTGCGGGACAGGAACGGCACGACGGTCGCGGCGGCCAGCGCGGCGAGCAGCACCACGTTGTCACGCAGCGGGAAGAGCGCCGGCATGTTCGGCAGCATCATCTTCGCGGGCAGCGAGACGGTGAGGATGACGGCGACGGGCCACATATAGCGGTCCGAGGTCTTCTTGCCGACCCGGCCGACCACCGCCAGCAGCACCCACAGCAGCTGGTGCCGCCAGGTGGTGGGCGAGACGGCGACGGCGACACAGCCGGTGATCGCCACGGCGAGCAGCAGCTGCCCGTCCCGCGCGTAGCGCACCGCGCGGCGCAGGCCCACGACCGCGACGGCCACGCCGAGGACCAGGAACAGGCCTATCTCCAGCGGCCCGGTGAGACCGAGCCGGAGCAGCGCGCCGTGCAGCGACTGGTTGGCGAGGTCGTCCGCGTCCTTGCCGAGGCCGACACCCGCCAGATGGTGCACCCAGTACGTGGTCGAGTCCCGCGGCATCGCGGCCCAGGCGAGCGCGGTGAGGCCGGCGAAGGTGATCCCGGTGGACGCGGCGGCGCGGCGGCGCCCGGTGAACCACAGCAGCGGCGCGAAGAGCAGCACGGTCGGCTGCAGCGCCGCCGCGAGGCCTATCAGGGCGCCGCCGGCCCGCTCGCCACGGACCGCGAAGCAGCCGAGCACGACGAGCAGCACGGGGATGACGCCGGTCTGGCCGAGCCAGAAGGCGTTGCGCACGGGCAGCGACAGCATCAGCAGGCTGATCGCGACCGGCGCGGCGATCAGCGACGTACGCCGGCTCACGGGCTGCGGCAGGGCCCGCGCGGCGACCAAGCCGAGCGCGACCACCAGCGACAGGGTGCCGAAGGTCCAGCCCCAGCCGAGGGCCTGTTCGGCCGCTCGGGTCAGGGGCTTGAGGACAAGCCCGGCGAACGGGGTGCCGGTGAACGCCGTCGAGTCGTACAGCGACCCCTCCACATGCAGCACGCCGTTCGTGCCGACCCAGGTCTCCAGGTCCGTCAGCCGCTCCCCCTTGGGCGTGCCGAGGACGACGGCGACCTGCCGTACCGCCAGGACGGCGGCGATCATCCACAGCCCTATACGGACGGCTCCCAGCCGTGCCATCGCCGTCTCGGCAGCCCCCGCCCCGAAGGCATTACCCGCTCGTCCGCCGTGCTCCACGTCTGCCACGCCCCGTCGGCCCTCCCGCCCCATTCGTCCCGCGCGTCCCACGCGGCCCCCACACCAGCCCCTGTCAGGGCCCTACGAGGCTCGCAGCACCCCCGTGGAGAGACGCAGGCAACCCCCTCTTCACCTGACGTCCTCCCGTCTTTTGTCCGGATGACGATAGTGCGCGGACGGTTCGGTTCCCCCCTCACTCCGCGACATAGATCACAGACAGGGCCTCGAAGAGCTGCTCTCAGCCGCTTCGTCGCACCTGCACAGGCCGTATTTGTGCGCACTGTGCGGTGGGTCGCGTACGGGCCGTAATGCGGCCGAATGCCCCTATGGTCGTTTTTCGGCCTGTCCCGGATGACTTCGGGCGGACCGCGTCCCCGTCCCCGACGCCTGCTCCTTGTCTGCTTCACCGCCTCGATGCCCGCCGCGCTCCCCGCGCTCTTCCCGACGAACGTGCGCTACGGCTCGCTCTCCATCGGCTTCAACGTCTCCGTGTCGCTCTTCGGCGGCACGACCCCGCTGGTGGTCACGGCGCTCATCGGGGCGACCGGGAACATGATGATGCCCGCCTACTACATGATGGCCGCGGCGGTGATCGGCGGCGTTGCGGTCTGGTTCATGTCAGAGTGCGCGGGCCGCGCACTGCCGGGTTCGCCGCCGTCGATTGAGCCGTGTGATCAAGCCCGTCCGGCGTTTGAGGACGAGCGCGAAGCGCGATAGGCGGGGGTCTGGGGGCGGCAGCCCCCAGGCACGGGACGGGCAGGGGCGGAGGGGGCGAAACCACCCACCCCCCAGCCATCCCCCGCGCCCATCTGGAACCACACCCTCCGTCGTGCCGTCCGAGACGCTGTCCGACGGCACGACGGAGGCGCGTGCCCGGTCCCGTGCTTGCGTCGGTGACGCCGATCGGCTGACGCCCGCCGTGAACACCTGGCAACGCCCTGACAGGCATCCGCACCCGCGACTAGATTCACCAGCGGGACTAGTTAGCGGATCTAACTAGGCGTACGAAAGGCATGGCGCATGAGCGAGTCGCAGATCTGGCACGACGTCGACGACTACCTGGCCCCCCTCCTCGCCCCCCACGACGACATCCTGGCCGCCGCGCTGCGCGACAGCGATGCGGCCGGGCTGCCGCCCATCAACGTCACGCCGACCCAGGGCAAGCTGCTCCAGCTCCTCGCCCAGATCCAGGGCGCGCGCCGCGTCCTGGAGATCGGCACGCTCGGCGGCTACAGCACGATCTGGCTGGGCCGCGCGCTCCCGGCCGACGGCCGGCTGATCAGCTTCGAGTACGACGCCACGCACGCGGAGGTCGCCCGCCGCAACCTCGCCCGCGCCGGGCTCGACAGGATCGCCGAGGTGCGGGTGGGCCCGGCCCTGGAGTCGCTGCCGAAGCTGGCCGACGAGAACCCGGAGCCGTTCGACCTCGTCTTCATCGACGCGGACAAGGTGAACAACGCGCACTACGTCGAGTGGGCCGTCAGGCTCACCCGGCCCGGCAGCGTGATCGTCCTCGACAACGTCGTACGGGGCGGCACGGTCACCGAGGCGGGCAGCACCGACCCGAGCGTGCGGGGCACCCGGGCCGCGCTCGAACTGATCGCCTCGCACCCGAAGTTGAGCGGTACGGCGATCCAGACGGTGGGGGGCAAGGGGTACGACGGGTTCGCGCTGGCGCGGGTGGTGAACTGACGGAGGTCTGACCCCGCTGCCCGCTCGCCCTGCGGGCTCAGGCCTCGTGATAGAAGCCCACGTTCACGGTGCGCGGGCCGGTGCGGTCCTGGATGACGAGTTCTCCGGAGCTGCCCGCGGGGAGCTTGGCCGTGCCGCCGTACGGGAAGGCTTGGGGCTGCTGCCCCGCCAGCGTCAGCCGTACCTCGGAGGACGGCTCCGGGTGGGAGCCGCGCAGCCAGGTGACCTGCCAGGAGCCGTCCGGGCCGCACAGGAACTCCAGGTGGACGCGGGACACGAACAGCCAGTCGTCGGGGGTCGCGAGACGGCACACAGCCCGGTCCCGGCCCACCCTCAGTACGGCCCCGGGGTCGCTCGGCGCGTCGGCCATCAGCATTCCGGCCGTCGCGCCCGCGTCCGCCCCGGCTACCGAGGCCATGGTGAGTTCGAGCACGTGCGCTCCTTCGTCGCGTGCAGGCGCTTTGCCCTGCCCCAATTGTCCTTGCGCGGGGCGTGGTTGGCGCGCCGCCGCCGCATGATAATTCGACCGATCGCCTCGCCGTGCGGCCTCCTGCACAATGGACTCATGACGGAGCGCAAGCCACCTGGTGTCAGCTTCGAGTCCTGGGTCGAGAGACAAATCCGCGAGGCGGAGGCGCGTGGCGAGTTCGCGGAACTCCCCGGCGCGGGGCGGCCGGTGCCGCACCTCACCGACACGTCGTACGACGAACTCTGGTGGATCAAGCAGAAGATGGCCCGCGAGGGGCTGTCGGTCCTGCCGCCCACCCTGGCCCTGCGCAGGGAGGCCGAGGACGCACTCGCGGCGGCCGCCAAGGCCCCCTCGGAGGGGGTCGTGCGCCGCATCGTCGAGGACATCAACGCCAAGATCCGCGAGGTCATGTTCAAGCCACCACCGGGGCCTCCGCTGGGGCTGAAGCCGTACGACGTCGAGTCGATCGTGCGGGAGTGGCGGGAGTCCCGGGAACCCCGGGAACCCCGGGAGGGGTAGTCCGCCGGTTCGCCTGCCGCGGGTGGGTGGGTCGGGGCCGTGCCGGTACATCCGCCCGTCGTGGCTGGTGGATCAGACGTGGGAATACAGAAACCCTCTCCAGATCCGAACGGGGCGACGGGCATGTGATGTACCGGCACGGCCCCTCCCGTGCGTCGGCGCCTGCGGGCAGGTGGGGGGCGTGAGGGCTCAGGGGGTCCGGGCCTGCGGGCGCGAGGGCGCGCCGTCGTGGGGACGCTCCGCGTCGGACCCGCACATCTCGGTGTTCAGCTGAGCCACCAGCTTGGTCAGGTCGGTCGGCCGGTCCGGCCCCCACCAGTCGCCGAGCAGCTCGGCAAGGGACTCCTCCCGGGCCTTGGCCAGCCGATCGGCGGCCACGCGGCCCTGATCCGTCAGCACGAGGTCGAGTCCCTCGCGCAGAGCGAGGCGGCGCTCCTCGACCTGCCGCGCGGCGGCGAGGACGATATGCAGCGGCACGGCGCTGCGCTCGGCGAGCTCCGCCGGCTCGGCCCACCCGTACTTCTTGATCCGCAGCAGCAGCCAGCTCGCCGAGGGCAACAGGTCGTAGCCCGCCCGCGCGGTGATCTTCTGGTAGATCTCGCGCCGCCCCTCCCGCGTGCCGAGCACGGACAGCGCCCGGCACACCTCGTCGTACGACGACCGCTGCACCGGATTGCTGGCGAGCGTTTCCGTCACGTCCGGCGCCATGACGGACCCGCGCAGCCTGTCCTCCCGCAGGAACCAGGCCAGGGCGAAGCCCAGAACGGCGACCGGAGCGGCGTACAGGAAGACGTCGGTGATGGACGACGAGAACGCGTGCAGGACGGGCTGCCGCAACGCGGCCGGCAGTTCGGCGATGCCCTTCGGGTCGGCCTTGAGGGAGTCCACGGTGATGCCCGCCGGGAGCTGCCTCCCGCTCAGCGTGGCCGTCAGTTCGTCGCCGAGGCGGCTCGCGAAGACCGTGCCGAAGATGGCGACGCCGAACGAGGCGCCGATGGAGCGGAAGAAGGTCGCGCCGGAGGTGGCGACGCCCAGATCCTCGTACGACACGGCGTTCTGCACGATCAGGACCAGTACCTGCATGACCAGGCCGAGGCCCAGGCCGAAGACGAAGAGGTACGTGCTCATCTCGCCGGTGCCGCTGTTCTCGTCGAGCTGGTGGAGCAGCAGCAGGCCGATGGCCGTGATCCCGGTGCCCGCGACGGGGAACACCTTCCAGCGGCCGGTACGGCTGACGATCTGTCCGGAGACCGTGGAGGCGAGCAGCAGGCCGAACACCATCGGCAGCATGTACACGCCGGAAAGGGTGGGCGTCACGCCCTGGACGACCTGGAGGAAGGTCGGCAGAAAGGTCATCGCGCCGAACATCGCGAAGCCGACGATGAAGCTGATGACGGCGGCGAGCGTGAAGGTGCGGATGCGGAAGAGTTTGAGGGGGAGGACGGGTTCGGCCGCCCGCTGCTCCGCGGCGACGAACGCCACGGCCAGGACCACGCCGGCCACCGCGAGGCCGATGATCTGCGGTGACCTCCAGGCCCAGGTGATGCCGCCGAGCGAGGCCATCAGGACCAGGCAGGTGGCGACCGCGGCGATCAGGAACGTGCCGAGGTAGTCGATGACGTGCTGCGCCGACTTCTTGGGGATCTGCAGGACCGCCGCGATCACGGCGAGCGCGACGATGCCGACGGGCAGGTTGATGTAGAAGACCCAGCGCCAGCTGAGGTGCTCGGTGAACAGCCCGCCGAGCAGCGGTCCGAGCACGCTCGTCGTTCCGAACACCGCGCCGAACAGCCCCTGGTACTTCCCCCGTTCACGCGGCGAGACGATGTCGCCGACGATCGCCATGGACAGCACCATGAGCCCGCCGCCGCCGAGCCCCTGCAGTGCCCGGTAGCCGATCAGCTGCGGCATGTTCTGCGCCATGCCGCACAGCGCGGACCCGATCAGGAAGATCACGATCGCCGTCTGGAACAGCTTCTTCCGGCCGTACTGGTCACCGAGCTTGCCCCACAGCGGGGTCGCCGCGGTCGCCGCGAGCAAGTACGCGGTGACCACCCAGGAGATGTGCTCCAGACCGCCCAGGTCACTGACGATGGTCGGCAGCGCCGTCGACACGATCGTCTGGTCCAGGGACGCGAGCAGCATGCCGAGCAGCAGGGCGCCGATCGAGACGAAGGCACTGCCGTGCACCGTGTCGTGGGCGTCGAGCGCGGCCGCCGCACGCCGCCGCTCGGCAGACTCGTTCACGCCGGTCATGCTGGCCTCCCTGAGCCCCGAGGGTCTCGGTCACCACCATCCTGGTGTGTACGGCCGCTTATGGCCTGTCGAGTGCCCTTCCACGTTCAGCCCGGCGAAGTCATTTCAGCCCGTCCGCCGTTCGAGGACGAGACGACGAACCGCACCCCCCACCCACCCCCACTCCTCCGCCTCTCCCGCCCACCCCGCCGCACCTCCACCCCCGCCGGCGAAGGTGGTCTTCTTTAGCCCGTCCGGCGTTTGAGGACGAGGCCGTTCAGGCCGATGCGGGGGGCTGGGGGCGGCAGCCCCAGGTACGGGAATGGGTAGGGGCGGCGGGGGCGAAAAACCCTCACGCGGTCGCACCGCGGCCGCGGACCTCAGCCGACGCGCAGCCGAACCGTCCCGTCCCCCACGGCCTCCACCCGCACCTGCGTAAGGTCACGCACCAGGACGTCCGGCCGGTGGACCCCCGCCCGGGACCCGACCCCGACGACGCGCATCCCGGCAGCCTTCCCGGCCGCGATCCCCGCCCCGGAGTCCTCGAAGACCACGCAGTCCTCGGGCGCGACACCCAGCTCGGCGGCTCCCTTCAAAAACCCCTCAGGATCCGGCTTGCTCGCGCCGACGGACTCGGCGGTGACCCGCACGGCGGGAAGCGAAAGCCCGGCGGCAGCCATCCGCGCGCCGGAAAGCGCCACATCGGCGGAGGTGACGAGCGCGTGCGGCACCCCGGCGAGCGAGGCCAGGAACTCCGCGGCCCCCGGAATCGCGACGACGCCGTCCATGTCCGCGGTCTCCTCGGCGAGCATGCGCGCGTTGTCCGCGTGGTTCTGCGCCATGGGCCGGTCCGGCAGCAACAGCGCCATGGAGGCGTACCCCTGCCTGCCGTGGACGACCTTCATGACCTCGTCCCCGTCCAGCCCGTGACGTTCGGCCCAGCGGCGCCAGCAGCGCTCGACGACGGCATCCGAGTTGACGAGGGTGCCGTCCATGTCGAGCAGGAGGGCACGGGCGGTCAGTACGGTCGTGGCCGTCATCGGCATACTCCAAAGCGCGGGAAAGGGGGCCTAGGTGCGGCCCCCGGGACAAGGTGGCCCCGCCCGCCGGTCAGGGAGTACGGGCGGGAACCACTTTGTTCCTCAACGATACAAAACGAGACGTCGCGACGCCACCGCCTCTGACCTGGGGTTCGGCCACCCCACTCCGGCACGACACCCGTACGACACCCGAAAGGCGCGACAGAGACGCCGTACGGACACCAGCACGGCGGGACGGCGGGAACCCGGGAGGGGCGGAACGACCGTACGACGGGACCGGCCACCTCAGCCCGCCACCGCCTCGTACAGACTCCACACGCCGAGCCCCAGCATCAAAAGCGCCGCCACCTTGGTGATCAGCTCCAGCGGCACCCTCTTCAGCAGGGCCCTCCCGCCGACGATGCCGAGCCCGGCGACCGCCCACAGCGCGAGCACCGCGCCGAGGCCGACGGAGAGCGGGTCGTCGTAACGGGCCGCGAGGTTCGCCGTCATGATCTGGGTGAGGTCGCCGAACTCGGCGACGAGGATGAGCATGAAACCCGCCCCCGAGACCTTCCAGAAGCCCTGGTTCTCGGGCTTGCGGATCTCCGCGTCATCACCGGCCCCGCCCTTCGTCATCAGCAGGACCGCCGCGCCGCCGAGGAACAGGACGCCGGTCAGCGCGTGCACGATCTGCTGCGGCAGGAGCGTGAGCACGCTGCCCGCCGCGACGGCGAGCGCGACATGGAGGGCGAAGGCGGCGGCGACACCGGCGAAGACGTACGAGGCGCGGTAGCGCGTGCCGAGGACGAGGCCGGCGAGCGCGGTCTTGTCCGGCAGTTCGGCAAGGAAGACGACGCCGAAGACGAGCGCCATCACGGTGAAGCTGATCAAAACAGGGTTCCTCGATCGGTCGGGCCGCCCCACCGAGAGTGCTGTGACTGCGCTGCGACACCTCGGCACGGCAGCACACGCGGCACCTGTGCCGTAGGACACAGGTGGTGCACTGCTTGCCGAAGGTCTCGCTGGCCGATCCACTCGGGATCCGCCTCCGGGCGCCGGCTCAGACGAGCTGAGCAGTATGTCGACGGTCCGGCGAAGAGCTACTCCCCTTCTGCGTCATTCATCGTACGCGACGGCCCGGCGCGCCTGGACAGGGCCGAAAGTCCCGCTCTGAACCTTGTTGTGACATGCGCGCGTCATTAGCTTCTTACCGAACGCACACCTGTCGGCAACGCAGCGTCGCGAGCATGTCCTCGCTCGCGGCCAACATCCCCCCACTCCAAGGGAGTTCGCATGCTCAAGGTCTACGCGCGTCGACGGCTCAGCCTGCTCGCCGCCCTCACCGGTCTGATAGCCATGGTCGGGATTTTCAACGGCCCGACCGCCTCCGCCGCCCTTCCCACCCCGGTCAGCGGTGCCACCGCGCGCAGCTACCTCGCCACGCTCAACGTCGCGACCGAGGACCGCACCGGTTACAACCGGGACCTCTTCAACCACTGGATCACCATCAGCGGGGCCTGCAACACCCGTGAGACGGTCCTGAAGCGGGACGGTTCGAACGTCGTCACCGACTCCGCCTGCGCCGCCACCAGCGGCCGCTGGTACTCCCCGTACGACGGCGCGACCTGGACCGTCGCCTCCGACCTGGACATCGACCACCTCGTGCCGCTGGCCGAGGCCTGGGACTCCGGCGCCGACAACTGGAGCAGCTCCACCCGCCAGGCGTTCGCCAACGACCTGACCCGCCCGCAGCTGATCGCCGTCACCGACAACGTCAACCAGGCCAAGGGCGACCAGGACCCGGCCACCTGGATGCCCTCGGTCAGCTCCTACCGGTGCACCTACGTCCGCGCCTGGGTGCAGGTGAAGTACTACTACAACCTCTCGGTCGACTCCGCCGAGAAGAGCGCGCTCACGAACTACCTCGCCGGCTGCTGATCCACCGGATCGCGCCGGAACCTCCCCACTCCCCTCCGTCGTTCCGTACCGTACGGGGCGACGGA
Organism: Streptomyces dengpaensis; assembly: GCF_002946835.1. Classification (NCBI taxonomy): domain Bacteria; kingdom Bacillati; phylum Actinomycetota; class Actinomycetes; order Kitasatosporales; family Streptomycetaceae; genus Streptomyces; species Streptomyces dengpaensis. The sequence continues at coordinate 6,086,195 of NZ_CP026652.1, read as the reverse complement.
GGAGGGTGATCACCATGGCGGAGCTGCGCCTGGGTCCGCTGCTGAGGTACGTCGACGGCTCGTCCGCGACCTTCTGGGTCGAGGCGAGCCGTCCGTGCACCGCCGAGGTGCGGTGCGCCGACGGCTCCCGCGGTGAGGCCCGTACCTTTCAAGTCGCGGGCCATCACTACGCGCTGGTGCCGGTGGACGGGCTGACGCCGGGCACGGCGTCGTCGTACGAGGTCCTGCTCGACGGCACCACCGTCTGGCCGCTGCCCGACTCCCCTTTCCCGCCCTCGGTCGTCCGCACCCCGGACGGGGACGGCGCCGTCCGCGTCACCTTCGGCTCCTGCCGCTGGGCCGCGCCCCCGGCCGACGAGAAGGATCCGGTGGGGCCCGACGCCCTGGACACCCTCTCCGCCCGCATCGCCTCGGACCCCGACGCCGAACGCCCGGACGTACTGCTGCTGTTGGGCGACCAGGTGTACGCCGACGAGGTCTCGAAGGCCACCCGTGCGTGGATCGCCGCCCGCCGGGGCCTGGCGGACCCTCCCGGCAACCAGGTCGCGGACTACGAGGAGTACACCCGGCTCTACTACGAATCCTGGCTCGACCCGGAGGTCCGCTGGCTGCTGTCCACCGTGCCCAGTTGCATGATCTTCGACGATCACGACGTCATCGACGACTGGAACACCAGCGCCTCCTGGCTCGCCGGGATGCGGGCCACCCCGTGGTGGCGCGAGCGGGTGCTGAGCGGCCTGATGTCGTACTGGGTCTACCAGCACCTCGGCAACCTCTCCCCGCGCGAGCTGTCCGGCGACCTGCTGTACGCCGCCGTACGCGAGACCCCCGACGGCACGGACGTACTGCGCGCCTTCGCCGCTCAGGCCGACGCCGATCCCTCCTCCGTCCGCTGGAGCTACCGCCGCGACTTCGGCCGCACCCGCGTCCTCATGCTCGACACCCGCGCGGCCCGCGTCCTGGAGGAGGGCAACCGCGCGATGCTCGACGCGGGGGAGGCGCGATGGCTGCGGGAGCAGGCGCTGGACGCGCCCGGCTCGTACGACCATCTCCTCCTCGGCACCTCCCTCCCCTGGCTCCTTCCGCCGCTCGTGCACGACGCCGAGGTATGGAACGCCGCGCTGTGCCGGGGCGAGCGGGGCGCGCGGTGGGCGCGGTTCGGGGAGGATCTGCGGCAGCGGGCCGACTTGGAGCACTGGGCGGCGTTCCCGGAGTCCTTCGAGGAACTGACGGCGCTGATCGCGGAGGCCGGCTCGGGGGCACAGGCCCCGGCGACCGTGTGCGTGCTGTCGGGCGACGTCCACCATGCGTACGTCGCCGAGCCGTACTGGATCGACCCCGGCCGGCGGCCCGACGCCCGGGTCTTCCAGCTGACCTGCTCCCCCGTCCACAACTCCATCCCGCTCTCCATCAGACTCGGCTTCCGCTTCGGCTGGAGCAGGCTGGGACAGGCGCTCGGCCGCCAGTTCGTCCGGCACGGGCGCTATGAGCACCCGCGCCCGTCCATCGACTGGCGCAGAACCGGCGGGCCCTGGTTCGGCAACCAGTTGATGACGCTGACGCTGCACGGGCGTTCGGCGTCGCTGCGGCTCGACCAGGCGCGGGAGCGGGGCGGCGGGCGTCCCCAGCTCACGCCGGTCATGGAGTCGGTGCTCAGCCCTTGAAAGCGGCTGTGCGCGGCTCATGGAGAGCGGCTGTGCGCGACTCATGACGAGCGGCGATGCGCGGCTCGTGGAGGGCGGCGGTGCGCGACTCATGACGAGCGGCGGTGCGCGGCTTGGGCGCCGCCGGGCCCGGCCCGCGAGAAGACGTCCGTAGTCCTCCGCAATCGACCTGTTCCGTACGTTTGTTGTGCCCGTGACCCGTGATGCTCGTGACCCATCCCACACCCCGGCCCCGATCCTCCCCCTAGGACTCGGCTCCCGATGCTCCCAACGGCATGATGATGCGGACCGTCCGCTTCAGGCGGGCCTTTTGCTGCCACGCGCCCCACACGCCCGGGAGTTACACCTTTGTCTGCAGCACCCTCCCCCGAGTTCTCGACTGAGCTCGAACAGGGGGGACCCCCGCCGCCCTCCGGGACCGCTCACGTCTCCGTCGCCGTCGTCGGCGCGGGCCCGCGCGGCACCAGCGTCCTGGAACGCCTCTGCGCCTCCGCGCCCGAGCTGCTCGCGCCGGGCGCACGGCTCACGCTCCACGTCGTCGACCCCGACCCGCCCGGGCCGGGCCGCGTCTGGCGCACCGCGCAGTCGCCGCATCTGCTGATGAACACCGTGGCCTCGCAGGTAACGCTCTTCACCGACGAGAGCGTGGACTGCTCGGGGCCGATCTGTCCGGGGCCGAGCCTGCACACATGGGCGGCGGGCGAGCTGGGCCCCGACGACTATCCGACCCGTGCCCAGTACGGCCGTTACCTGGAGTGGGTCTTCGCCGAGGTGGTGCGCGGGGCGCCGCCGGAGGTCCGGGTCGAGGTGCACGCGGCCCGCGCGATACGGCTCGACGACGCGCCCGACGGCCGTCAGACCCTCACCCTCTCCACCGGCCGCACCCTCACCGGGCTCGCCGCCGTCGTCCTCGCGCAGGGCCACCTTCCCGTTCTCGCGGACCCCGCCGAGCAGCGCCTCACCGCGTACGCCGAGCGGCACGGGCTGCGTCACATCCCGCCCGCCAACCCGGCCGACCTCGACCTCTCCTCCCTCTCCCCCGGCGAACCGGTCCTGCTGCGCGGCCTGGGCCTCAACTTCTTCGACCACATGGCCCTGCTGACGACGGGCCGCGGCGGCCGTTTCGTACGGACCGCACAGGAGGGCCTGCGCTATCTGCCCTCGGGCGAAGAACCCCGTCTGTACGCCGGCTCCCGGCGCGGCATCCCGTACCAGGCCCGCGGCGACAACGCGAAGGGCCCGTACGGCCGCCACATCCCCCTCGTCCTCACCGACGAGGTGATCTCCGGCTTCCGCAAGCGCGCGGACTCCGGTGACGCGCCGGACTTTCTGCGCGAGATATGGCCGTTGGTCGCGAAGGAGGTGGAAACGGTCTACTACGAGGGGGTGTTGGGGCGCTCGCGGACCGGCCTGGACTTCGGGGACGGCGGCAGCGACGGCGACGGCTTGCCAGACGGCTTCAAGGACGACTTCAGGGAGCGCTACCTCGCCATCCCGCACCGGGATCCCCAAGAGGCCGCTCTCCTCGACGAGTTCGGCATCGCGCCCGACGACCGCTGGTCCTGGGACCGCATGTCACGCCCGTACGCCGGACACTCCTTCACCGGACCCGACACCTGGCGCGCATGGCTTCTCGGCCATCTGCACGAGGACGCCGAACAGGCCGCGCTCGGCAATGTCGACGGGCCGCTGAAAGCCGCCCTCGACGTGTTGCGTGATCTGCGCAACGAACTGCGGCGGATCGTGGACCACGGCGGGCTGTCCGGCGATTCGCGCCGGGCGCACCTGGACCGTTGGTATACGCCGCTCAACGCATTCCTCTCCATCGGCCCGCCCCGGCGGCGCATCGAGGAGATGATCGCGCTGATCGAGGCGGGCGTCCTGGACGTCGTCGGGCCCCGGCTCGAGGTGCGGGCCGAGGACGGAGCGTGGCTCGCGCACTCCCCCGACGTGCCGGGTTCGGCCGTACGGGCGACGACGCTCGTGGAGGCGCGGCTACCGGAACCCGATCTGCGCCGGACCGCCGACGAACTCCTCGCCCGGCTGCTGAAGACGGGCCAGTGCCGTCCGCACACCGTGGACGGTTACGAAACCGGAGGGCTGGACGTAACACCGCGTCCCTACCATCTGATCGACCGTCAAGGTCGCCCGCACGCAGGGCGATTCGCGTTCGGGGTGCCCACGGAGGGCGTCCACTGGGTGACCGCGGCCGGGGCCAGGCCGGGCGTGGATTCGGTCACGCTGTCGGACGCCGACGCGGTGGCGCGGGCGGCGCTCCGTGCGGCGACGGCACAAGCGGAACCCCGGGCGGAAATAGACCGTCGACCAAATATTGAACTTGCAAGCATCGATTAGATGCGGAACCCCGCGGCGCGGCGTTCATCGCGTCGGGCTCGATGGCGTTCGCGTACTTCGACGTGCACCAGTCCGCGGCCCTGTGGCCCATCCAGAACGGCGGCGAGCCCGCCGTGCTGTTCTGCTGGGCCATGTTCCTGCTCGTCTTCACCGGTTCCGGTGCGCTCGGCCTCGACCGGCTGTTCGCGGGCCGCACGGCCTCGGCGACCGAGGAGAAGCGGCCTCGGACCCCGTCGCGGCCTGATCGCCCGTACGACCCGCACGTCGGCACCCGTATCCCGTACGGCCCGCACGTCGGCGCTCGTCTCCCGTACGCGGCGGCGGACGCCGACGGCGCTGAGCCAGTGGCCGGTGAACGTGATGTGACAGACACATGAGCCCCTCGTGGAGCTCCTGTCACCCCCGCCGCGTACGCTGTATGGCTGTTACAGGCCGCCCTGCCGCTCCCCGCGACGTCGCGGCGTGGTCGTGCCTACGGGGGATTTTCAGGGGAGTGTTGCGGTGCTGGAGAGTATGGGGTCGCTGACGGGCAGCCCATGGATCTACGCGGCGGTGGCCGTGTCCGTCCTTCTCGATGTGTTCCTGCCGGTCCTGCCGAGCGGCGTCCTGGTCATCGCGGCGGCCACGGCCGCCGCGGCGGGCTCCGCCACCAGCGCCGTCCCGCAGGCCGTACCCGACATCCTCGTGCTCGCCCTGTGCGCGGCCACGGCCTCCGTCCTGGGCGACCTGGTGGCCTACCACCTGGCCTGGCGCGGCGGCAAACGCCTGGACCGGGCCATCGCCCGCTCCCGCCGCCTCACCAGCGCGCAGGAACGTCTCGGCGTGGCCCTCGCGCGCGGCGGCGGCGCCCTGGTCGTCATCGCCCGCTTCGCCCCAGCCGGCCGCTCGGTCGTCTCGCTCGGCGCGGGCGCCGCCCACCGCCGCGTGCGCGAGTTCCTGCCCTGGTCGATACTCGCGGGCGTGACCTGGGCCGGCTACAGCGTCGCCCTCGGCTACTTCGGCGGCCAGTGGCTGGGCGCGACCTGGCTCGCCACGGGCGTCTCCTTCGCGGCGCTGTGCGCCGCGGGCGCGGGCGCGGCCTACCTGATGCGCCGCCCCGGACCCCGGGGGTCGGGCGCCGGCGCATAGAGGGGCCTAGACGCGCTGCGCCGCGCCGCGGACCTCCAGGCCGCCCAGCAGTTCGGCGGTGGCCGCCGCGATCGTCTCGACCGCCTGGTCGAAGACCTCGCGGTTGTGGGCGGCGGGGGCGCGGAAGCCGGAGACCTTGCGGACGTACTGCAGGGCGGCGGCGCGGATCTCCTCCTCGGTGGCCTCTTCGGGGAGCGCGGGCGGGCGGAGCGTCTTGATGCTGCGGCACATGCGTCCAGTGTCGCGCGTACGCCATCCTGGCGGACACCGGTTGGGGTTACCTGGTGGGCACCGGTCTGCCAACCCTGGTGATCACCGGTCGGGAATACCGTCGCGCGCTCCACGGATTGTGGAGGACATGACTACCGTGGACGGCGTTGGAGATCACCTGCTTCCGTACGTCTGCCGCTCCCGCGTGAGCACCTGCGATGATCCATTCCGAGGCGGCCACCTTCCCGGGGCCGACCGATGAGAGGACCGACGGACATGAAGACAGAGCGACTTACGCCCCTGACCATCGCGGTACTGGGCCCGGGCGGCGTCGGCGGTCTGCTCGCCGCGCTGCTGGCGCGTACCGGGCACCGGGTGATCTGCCTGGCCGCGGAGGAGACCGTGCGGGTGCTGGCCACGGACGGCATCAGCGTACGCAGCGGACCCTTCGGCGACTTCACGGCCCGCGTGGAGGCGGACACCGAACTGCGCGAACCCGTCGACGCGTGCCTGATCGCGGTCAAGGCCACGGCACTCGACGCGGCCCTGGAGCGCCTCCCCGCGAAGGCGCTCGGCGACGACGGCCTGGTCGTACCGTTCCTGAACGGCGTCGAACACCCGGCGGCCCTGCGGGAACGCTACCGCCCCGAGCAGGTGGCACCCGCGGCGATCCGCGTGGAGTCAACTCGCCTCGCGCCGGGAGTGATTGAGCACGGCAGCCCCTTCGCGGAGATCGACCTGACCGGCGACACCGTGCCGCGCGACCGCCTCGACGCGCTCGCCGGGGCCCTGGAGGGGGCCGGTGCGCGCGTCCGCGTCACGGACGACGAGGCGCGCACGCTGTGGGCGAAGATGTCGTTCCTCGCGCCGTTCGCTCTGCTGACGACCCGTTACGGTCTGCCGCTGGGCGACGTACGCACGCTCCACCGCGAGGAGTTGACGGCCCTGGTCGAGGAGACCGCGGCCGTCAGCCGCGCGAGCGGCGCCCCCGTCGACCCGGCGGCCGCCCTCGCCCGCTACGACGCCTTCCCGCCGGGGACGAAGTCCTCCATGCAGCGCGACGCCGAGGCGGGCCGCCCGCTCGAGCTGGACGCGATCGGCGGGGCGTTGCTGCGGGCCGCGGACCGGCACGGGGTGGCCGTACCGGTCGCGCGTGAGCTGGTGCGGGCGCTGGCGGGCTGGGACGGCCGCTGACCCGGGCCGGTCGCTGACCCAGGGCTCACGGGGTGGCCGGCGAATCCTCGCGGGTCACCCCGTGGGCCACGGCTGACCGCAGCGTGTTCGAGCGGCAGGAGGTCAGCAGATCGTGCCCGGTTCGGCCGCGGTCGCCTTGAGCAGGTCCCTCACCAGCTCGAAGTCGATACGTTCCGGCTTGCGGAATCGCAGGCAGCCCTTGCCCATGTCCTGCCCTGCCAGCCGGTCCGCGAACGCCTCGCGGACGTCGCTGCGCAGGAGGTAGAAGGAGATGTACTGCTTCTGGCTGGCGAAGGCGATCTCGGCCGTGCCGTCACGCTCATAGGCGGGCATGCCGTACGCCATCACCTCGCCGAATCCCTTGAGCTCCGCCAGGCACATCTGCCGCAGCTCGGTCAGCGCGTCCCTCCGCTCCTCCGGAACCTCGGCGAGGTAGTCACCCACGTCTGTCGCGCTGCTCTGCACCATGGCGCAAGCCTAGCCAGGCGGATGTCGCGGTTCCGGGCTGCACCCGTTCGCGTGAAGTCCCTGAAGCGAGTCGCCACCCAAAATCGAACAGGCGTAGCATTGCGGCGTGGCAGAGACCTATGACTTTCCGAGTGACCTCCTCGCCGGTCAGGAGGAGCTGCATCAGGTCCGGGCCGAGCTGTTGGCCCTGCTGAAACGACTCCCCTGGTCGGTAGAACCCCTGGACGGCTTCAGCGACACGGGCGGCTGGCGCAAGGTGGAGCGCCCCGCCTCGCCCGGCTGGACCGCCGACGAACAGGCCGAGGTGGAGAAGCTCCGCCAGCGGGAGCGCGAGCTGGCGGTGTTCGTGACCTGCCACCGCTTCTGGTCGGAGGTCGCACCCCCGGAGAAGGTCGACGCCCGCATGAGGCTGAAGCACGCGCACGAGCCCCGGGAGCAAGGGGATGCCTGACGTGAAGCCCCACATCGCCGAGCGGTGGAAACACCACGAGCGCCAAGCGGTGGAAATACCACGAGAGGCCTTCGGGATCATCCCCCCGAAGGCCTCTCCACGTACTGGACGGCGTCAGGGCTTCAGGAGGCCGCCCACCCACCAGTCGTGCGGTTCGCCGTTGACCATGCTGCGGTTGCGGAGGGTTCCCTCAAGCGTGAAGCCGAGCTTCTCGGCGAGTGCGCGCGAGGCCGTGTTCCCGGCCATGGCCCACCACTCGATCCTGTGCGCCGCAAGCACGGTGAAGCCCCAGTCACACAGCGCCCGCGCGGCCTCTGTGGAGTACCCCAGGCCGCGCTGCTCCTTGGCCGCCCAATAGCCGAGTTCGTAGACGCCCTGGAAGAGCTTGGTCAGACAGAAGGAGCCGACCAGGGCCCCATTGTCCGTACGGAAGGCACCGAGGATGTAGTCGCGGTCCGTGGTCCAGCCCTGCGGCGCGGTCTCCACGACGTACTTCTCGGCGTCCTCGCGCCGGAAGGGTGTGGGTGTCGGCGTGTAGTACTGGATGTCCGCGTCTTGGCAGGCCGCGTACACCGCGTCCGCATCGGCGGGGGTGAAGGGCCTGAGCAGGAGGCGGGCGGTCTCCAACGTCACGGGATCCATGGCGGCAGTATGGCCAGCGGGCCGCAGGGGGAACCAGCGAATTACTCACGCCCGACGAGCTTCCCGCGGCACGCGCCGAAACGCGAACCGACAGATCTGGCAGCCCACCCGCCACGTCCTGCTCGCCTTGGGCAAGGTGGCCTCCTTGCCCCTCCACTCACAGATCAAGAAGACCCTCTAGCGGCATGCGACATTCCGCAGGACAGTGTGGCAAATAGGCGCAACAGCGACCGGTAGGAGAGGGCTCCGCTCGGGGGAGGATCCATGGCAGTCTTGTTCAACGCCAAAGGCGAGTGGGACGCGTACCAGAGCAACGGCCAGGGCATCGGAGTCAACGTCACCCATCAGGACGGGGACGGTGCGATCTCGGGCTTCGCCCGGCACGCCAGCGGGACGGGGAGTCTGACGGGCAGGGTGACCGACAACGCGATCTGGTTCGTGGTCACATGGCCCTTCGGAAACGCGAAGGGCCGCTACACAGGCACCCGAGGGTTCGATGGCCGCGTGTCCGGAACCACGGCCGACCTGAACCACCCGGAGAGCGTCGCGTCCTGGTGGAGCGCCCACAAATTCCCTGACTTGGGCTGAACATCGCCGACGATTGCCCCTCCCGTCCGCAGTGCCTCGCCCGCCGCACGGGCCGAGGACCGGCTCCACGCCCCACACGCGAGGGCCCGGATCTCAGGCTCCAGCTTGGAGGTAGGCGGCCCACAGGGCGCGCCTGCGCATGGCCGGATCCAGACGGCCTACCGTGCGTACAGGGATCACTCGGTCGGCTGCGCCGACTGCGGGTACGGCGAGATGCGCTGCGCGCAGGCCGCCGAGCTGTGGCACATGTATCGGGCGCGCGCTCGTAGACCTCCTGGCGCCCGGTTGGTCCGGCCGGGTTCCGGGTGGGTGGGTCGGCCGCCCCGCCATCACAGTAGAGACCGCACCCTCGGTCCGCCGCGCACGGCGTCAGTACCGGTCCGGGCTCCTTGGACGCGGACCGGCACTGACGCCGGTCGATCGATCCCGTCAATGGCCGTGGCCGCCACCGCCGTTGCCCCCGTGGTCACCACCGCCGTCGTCGCCGTGGCCGACGATCGTCCACGGGCGCATCAGGTCGTCGTCTTCGTGTTCGAGAATGTGGCAGTGGTGGATGTACGTCGCCGGGAGTTCGGTGCCGCTGCCCGGAATCGACGCGATCGTACCCGTCGGCGGAGTGAATTCCTGAATGATGATTCTGGTCACCGTCTCCGGATAGGATTTGAACGTATCCTTGTTGGACCGTGCTTCGTCCGGGTCCGGCGGAATCGGTGGACCGGTGAAATAGTTCGCCAGCACCGGAAGGTCCTTCGGTTTGCGGCCACCGTCAATCCACTTTTCGTAATCCTCCTGGTAGCTGGCCGCGTCGATCGGCTGCCTGTTCAACACCTGGAAGTTGACGAGGTGGACATGCATCGGGTGGGCGTCGTGGTTGGGATTGATGTACTCCCAGATCTCGGTCGAGCCATCCTTGATGAAGTCCTGGGACGGTGCCTCGAATGGCATCGCGTTGAACGTCATGGTCCTGAAGAGCTTGTGCTGGTACACGACCCATTGCCGCCGCCGGGTGTTCGGTTTCGGCTTGACAGGTGCGACCGTCGGCAGCCTGAGTTCCTTGGGAGACCTCGTCCTGTCCGCGCCTCCGGACAATGGTTTGGTGACCCGGAACTCCATGATTTCCCGGATTTCCGGCCCCTCGCCCGGCATGCCGGGGTAGTGGACCGGCGCGTGGTAGTTCGTCAATCTGACATTCGTGCCCATGGGCACCTGACTGAAGTCGACGATCAGGTCGTACCGCTCGGCCGGCGAGATCAGGAAGTTCAGCATTTGCAACGGAGGACGGAAGCCGCCGTCGGTGCCGATCAGCCAGAACGGCAGATTGACCTGGGGCAGGGTATCCCTGGGCCAAGCCTCGAACCTCAGCCGCCAGAAACGCTCGTTCGAAGCGTTGAGAAAGCGCAGCCGATAGCGTCGCCGCTCGACGGCCAGGTAAGGGAACACCTTCCCGTTGACGACCGGGGTGTCCTCGCCTTCCCTCAAGGTCATGGTGTAGGCGAGCGAGCCGTCCGCGTGGAAGGTCCGGTCCTGCAAGATGAGGGGGACCTCGAATTCGCCTCGCGGCAGCCCGAGACGCTCGTCGGCGGGGTCACGAACGAGCCAGAGACCGGCAAGGCCCGCATAGACGTTGGTGCTGGTCATCCCCATGCCGTGATCGTGATACCAGAGCATGCACGAACGCTCATGGTTGGTGTAGCCGTAGATCGCTTCGTTGCGTTTGACCAGGCCCGGTTCCAGGGTGGTGTAGTGCTCGGCGTGGATGCCGTCCGGGCTGAACGACTGCATCGGCATGCCGTCGGACTGTGGCGCTGTGAAACCGCCGTGCTGGTGTACGACGTTCCACACGTTGACATTCGAGGGAAAAGGCAGGACGGCCTTGTATGGAGGCGGAGGGGTCGGGGTGAGCTCTTCGCACCCGCTGCGAATGGCGTCGATCACGAACTGGAACAGGTGCGTGGTCGGCAGTTCATTGCGGTATTTGACGACCGTCGGGTGGTTCGTGTTTACGCTGATGGTCGGGCCGAGATAGCCCATGCCGGTCGGCTTGTCAGGATCGTGCGGGTTATTGGCCCAGTAACCCCACACGGTGGCCGGCCCGAGATCCCGGTGGAAGCGCCACGAGCCCTGCCGCATCGTGATCTCGTAGTAGTCGGCGCCCGGATAAACGGAAGGATCCGAGACGGCTGTCGACGGGATGGGGAGCGGGTCGACATACTTCTTCAGCGGAGGGGTGTGCGTGAGCGGGATGTCCGGACACACTGCCCCGCGAGTCGGCGCCGCATACGCCTGCGCTCCCAGACCACCCTGTGGAAGCATGGCCGCACCCCCCATGGCACCGGCCATGAGGAATTTCCTTCGCTCAACCATTGTCGCCAGCCTTCCATCGCCTCGCGTGACGTTGAAGAGATACAGGGCTGGTTCGGAACGTTGCCGCAGCACGCCGGTCCGGTCCGAGAAAGCCACTCATTGAGCCGATCTCGGCAGAAATTCGACAGCCATCAGAATTAAAATCGAATTATTATCGCCAGCCTGCGTACACGTAAAACCGCGTCACCTGGTGCGGAAGAACTCGCTCATCCCACCCGCAGCCGCTCCTGCCGTACGGCGACTCCCATTCGCCCGTGAGCTGATATCCGTGACGCGCCATTTGTAAGCACCCTGAATAACTCGACAATCTACGGCGCCGCCGAGCAGGTGGGAAAGACCAAGGCCCAGGTCTCCCGGTTCGCACCGGTTGACCTGGGCCTTGTTCGCGTCCTGAGACTGGTGCGCGCGGACGGTTTCGAACCGCCGACAACCGCCTTGTAAGGGCGGACGTGCGAGGCAACGAAGGCAGGCAGGTCACTCCGGGATCGGAGGGGGCCCAGCTCAGCGAGGCGCGTCGACTGCTGCGAGCCGATGTTGTCCGTGCTTGACCGCCAGATGTGGCACGGCCAGACACCTGCTGAGCGACGGCGTTGTCACGCAGTTCCCTGCCCGCAGCACGTAGCGCGCCGCCGGGCGCGGCCAGCCGGGGCGGAGACTGGCAGCGAGGGAATGCCGGTGACGCCGTAGGCTCCGCGGCGTGATGGAGACCATCGTGTTCGACGTCGGCGAGACGATCACCCGGGACGACCGCTACTGGGGTTCCTGGGCCGACTGGCTCGGCGTTCCCCGCCACACCCTCTCCGCGCTCGTCGGCGCGGTCGTTGCCCAGGGGCGCGACAACGCGGACGCGTTGCGCCTGGCCCGTCCGGGCATCGACGTCGCCGCCGAGTACCGCGCAAGGGAAGCCGCAGGCCATGGTGAGGTCCTCGACGAAAGAGACTTGTACGACGACGTCTTTCCGGCGCTGTCCAGGCTCCGCGAGCTCGGCATCCGCGTCGTCATCGCCGGAAACCAGACGTCCCGCGTCGGCGGGCTCCTGCGCGCCCTGGGCCTGCCCGCGGACCTCATTGCCACCTCCGGCGAGTGGGGAGTCGCCAAGCCGCACCCCGAGTTCTTCGAGCGGGTGATGGACGTGGCGCATGCCGCCCCCCGAGAAACCGTGTACGTCGGCGACCATCCGGCCAACGACCTCTTCCCAGCGAAAGCAGCAGGGCTGCGAACAGCTCACATCCGTCGCGGCCCCTGGGGACACCTATGGGCTGATGACCCAGAAGTGGTGGCGGTCGCGGACTGGCGAATCGACAGTCTCACCCAGCTCACCACGATCATCGATGACTGACCTCAACGAGGCAGCACCACCTCCGAGTTACGGCGGGGCCGTTCGCACATCCCGCACGTCACCGTGCGGATACGGTTCGAGTGGACGCCCCGATCGGAGCTTGTATGCCCGAATCCATACATGTGGGCAAGCGCATCGCGACGGCCAGACGGGGTACAGGTCGGCTTCGATCGCGATCCACCGCGTCCCGCTTGAACTCTTCGGGGTAATTCTTCCGCTTTGTCACCAAGGATCACTTCCCCTGGATGACGAAACATCCAGCGTCCAGGTGTCGGGATGTCGGGGGTCACTCCAGCCCCTTCTTTTCTTCCTCACGTGGGCGGTATCGGCTGCTTAGGCGCTGCACCGGGAGAGGTGGGCGTGTGCTGCGCGGCTTGCCTCCCCCTGATTGCCAGCCAGAGATCGAAACGGTCGTCACCGTCGTCGAGACGTCGGCCAGTGACTCGCATGACCTTGTCGAGGCGGTTGCGGACGGTGTGCCGGTGGACACCGAGTCGCCGGCTCGTCTCGTCCCAGGAGCCGGCGGTGTCCAACCAGGTCGCAAGCGTGGCCACCAGGTCGCCGGACGGATCGGCATCGTCGAGTGCCCCGAGCACGGCGTCCGCGTATCCGCTGAGCACAAAGCGGTTGCCGAGCTCCAGCAGCAGCTGTCCGGACCTGTTCGCCTGCGCTTCCACCGGACGCCCCGCGATTCGGCTTATTCCCAGCAGGCCCCGGGCTTGTCGAAGTGAGGAGGCAGCCGACTCCGGCGGGACGGAGGGTCCGATACCTGTCGGGAAGCCCGGAGCAAACCGGTTGAGGACTTCCAGTACGTCCAGATCGCCGCCGACGACGGCTTCGACCACGCCGCCCGTGACCCGGGCCAGGCCACCCGGCACGGCGAGCGCCAAATCTGCCACCACATCATCCGCGTCGGCTGTGGGCTCAATGGCGATGCCGCGCACGGCGTCGGTGACGAGGCCGGCCGCAGCGAGGAGATCGCGGACCTGCTCGGCCGTCGTACCTTCGGTCAGGAGCTGCCCGAGGAGGGCGCAGCGACGCCTGCGACCAGGCTCGTCCGCCAGGTGCCGCCGTTCCAGCTCCAGTGACAGGAGAGAGACCAGCCCCGAGGCGAGCAGGCGCGTGGCCGGGTCCATTTCGCCGGTCAGCATCAGCAGGCCGCGCAGGCGCTGGGCACCGAGAGGCTGCACCTCCACGTGCGCGCTGTGGACGATGCTGGTTCCGCTGCCGAGCAGACCCCGGACAGCGACCCGCTGGATCAGGTCTCCGCTGGCCTCCAGCGCAGCTTCGGTGCCCCGCCCCACCGAGGCGATGATCCGGCCCAACGGATCGGTGACTGCCGCGCCCACACCGGTGGCCTGCGCCCACGCCTCCAAGGTGGCCGTCAGTCCGCGGCCCGACGCAGCGGCGGCAGTCAGTCGACGCTGAGCCTCGTATGCGCGCTCCAGGGCGAGACGCTGTTCAGCTGCCCGGGCAGCGAACACGGCCTTGGTGATCGCGATGAACGGGACCTCATGAGGCACGGTGAGCAGCGGAAGCCCTGCCTCCTGGGCGGCTTCGACCAACGGCGCCGGGGCCTCTTGGTAGGGCAGCTCGTGTCCGAGTCCGAGCACCAGGCAGCTGGCTCCACCTGCATCAACATCATGAACGTAGGCCCGACACGCACTGCGGTCCATGGGTAGCAGCAGTCCAACGGTCATGAGGAGCTCACCGCCTTGGAGCCAGGCCCCGGGGCGGAGCAGTTCTGAGACGTGAGCGGCCTCGATGGGGCGATCCAGACGATCCCGGGCGGCCGCAACCGAGAGGCGGAGGTCAGGCAGGTCGAGTAGGTCGACGATGCGGAAGGGCATGGACATAGTGTCCATGCCCTTCCCAGCAGATTCGCCCTGGAGTCGATCGTCGTACATTTTTCAACCACATACACTGCATATCCGGCCGCCTGCCTTCTGAGGAGGACCCATGGACGACGCAAAGTCCGCATCTGGCTCCGGGATGATCGAAGTACGCTCCATCGACTACGTGCCGGCGCGTGAGCGGCACGGCAAAGTGTGGCACCAGGGGCCGTTCTGGTTCACGGGCAACTTCGTGCTCACCACGATGGTCACTGGTTTCATCGGCCCGGCCCTTGGGCTGAGCCTGGGCTGGTCGATCGCGGCTGTCGTCCTCGGTGCCGGCTTTGGCACCTTCTTCATGGCGTTCCATGCCAACCAAGGCCCGCGGATGGGTCTGCCGCAGATGATCCAGTCCCGGGCACAGTTCGGCATCCGTGGTGCGATCGTGCCCTTCACCGCTGTGGTGTTCGTTTACATCGGCTTCAACGTGTTCAACGTCGTGCTGGCCACGCAAGGTCTGCAGACCGTACTGCCGGGTGGCACGACGCTGTGGTACGCAATCCTCATTGGCCTGGCCATAGTTCTGGCGGTGGTCGGCTACGACCTCCTGCACCTGGTGCAGCGCTGGCTGACCTACCTGCTCATCGTGGTGTTCGGCATCCTGACGGTCGGCGCGCTGGTGAACCTGGACACCAATACGCCGCATGCCGCCAATGGCGGCAGCTCCTGGACGGCATTCCTGGTGGTCTTCTCCGCCGCTGCCGGCTACCAGATCAGCTACGCGGTGTATGTCTCCGACTACTCCCGCTACCTTCCGGCGAACGTCTCCGCCAAGAAGGTCATCTGGTGGACCTACGCGGGAGCGGCGGGCTCTGCCGTTTGGCTGATGTCGCTTGGCGCCCTGCTCGCCTCGGCACTACCCGACCCGGACGTGATCGCCGGCATTCGCCAAGTCGGCAACGACATCCTGCCCGGATTCGGCACCTTCACGGTCGTCATCTCGTCTCTGGCACTGATCACCATCATGGCCGTCAACGCTTACGGAGCGATGCTCACCACCACCAGCGCGGTGGACGCCTTCAAGAAGGTGAAGCCGACTATCCGTGCCCGGGTCGCCGGCATTGTGGCCATCGAACTGGTGGTTTTCGGGGTGGCCCTGGCTCTACCAGCGGACTATCTCGGCAGCTTCAACAACTTCGTGCTGCTGATGCTGTACTTCCTGATCCCGTGGACCGCGGTCAACCTCGTGGACTTCTACTTCGTGCGGCGAGGTCACTACGCCATCACCGCTATCTTCGACCCGCGGGGCATCTACGGGCGCTGGTCCTGGCGTGGCCTGACGGCCTACACCGTCGGCCTGACCGCGATGGTCCCCTTCTTCGCCACCTCCTTCTACACCGGCCCGGTCACCAAGGCTCTGGGCGGCGCCGATGTCTCCTTCGTTGTGGGCCTCGCGGTGGCAGGCCTGCTGTACTACGTGCTCAGCCGTGGTCTGGACATGCGCGCCGAGAAAGCAGCCGTAGCCGCCAGTGAGCATGAGCTGAATGACGACCATGCCCCTGCAGCCCCGGCCGGGGTGTGACATGAGCGCGGTACCCTCCGGTGTTGTCACTCCCGTCGCCTGCTGCCAGCTCGCTCTCTCCGTCGGCGACCTGGACGGCAACCGTGCTGCCGCGCAGCAAGCGATCAAAGGCGCTGCCGCGGCCGGGGCAAAGGTCGTAGTGCTGCCTGAACTTGCCAACAGCGGCTACGTGTTCCGCGACACGGCGGAGGCGTCGGAGCTCGCCGAACCGTTCGACGGTCCCACCGTCACCGGCTGGACCGAGATGGCGCGTCGGCACGACCTGATTGTGGTCGGCGGGATCTGCGAGCGTGACGAGGGGGGGCGCCTGCATAATTCGGCCGTCCTCGTCGACGCCGACGGCGTACGCGCCCTCTACCGCAAGGCCCACCTGTGGGATGCCGAGAAGACCATCTTCGAGCCCGGCGCGGAGCTACCGCCCGTCGTAGACACGGCAGTGGGGCGGATCGGCGTGCTGGTCTGCTACGACTTGGAATTCCCGGAGTGGGTCCGTACCGTCGCCCTGCGCGGCGCCGACCTGCTCTGCGCCCCGGTGAACTGGCCACTGTTTCCGCGCCCCGAAGGCGAGCGCCCGGCCGAGGTAGTGCGCGTGCAGGCGAACGCAGCGGTCAACCGCATGTTCGTCGCCGCATGCGACCGCACTGGAGTCGAGCGCGGCGTGTCCTGGACCGGCGGGTCGGTGATTGCAGACCCCGACGGCCACCCGGCTGCCGGCCCCCTGCCTACTTACGAAGAAGGCATGGTGATCGCCAAGTGCAAGCTCGGTGACGCCAGGGACAAGCGCCTCAGCGCCCGCAATGACGTGTTCGCCGACCGTCGGCCCGACCTGTACCGCTCGATTCTGCAGTCAGTGGTTAGGACGGATTCTCGGACGAGCTAGTGGAAGCGCCCTGCGTGACACCGCCGGGTGCCTCCCAAGTGCCGTTGTCCGCCCTGCGGATAGCAAGGGTCCTGCCGTCTCCACGAACGGTGATCCCTGCGACCGACACCGAGATCCTCGATGGCAACTGGCAGAACCCCGACGTCAAGATGGCTTTTGGCGACTTCGCAGAGTCCTGGTTCAAAGATCGCGACTACGCGGCCACCACCCGGGAACGCAACGCGGGCGTGCTCAACCTGCACATCCTGCCGACGTTCCGCGCGGTCCCCCTGCGAGAGATCACCACGCCGCAGGTACGGCGTCGGCGTAACCGACCTCCTGGACGCGGGTGTCGGCGTGGCCACCGTTGCCAAGGCGTATCAGGTCCTCCGCGCCATCATGAACACGGCCGTGGACGACGGGCTGATCCAGCGCAACCCGTGCCGGATCAAGGGTGCTGGGGCGGTCACTCACACCGAGCGGCCGTTCCTCTCCGTGCCCGAGTTCTACCGGCTCGCCGACGCCGTTCCGCCTCACTGCCGCGTCCTGGTCCTCCTGGCCGCGTTCACGGCGCTCCGCTTCGGTGAGCTGGCCGCTCTCCAGCGCCTGGACATCGACCTGGAGGCCCGAACGGTGTCCGTCCGCCGTTCCTACGCCGGGACGTGCACCGACGGCCTCACGGTGAAGGCACCCAAGAGCGCGGCCGGTGTCCGCACCGTGGCGTTCCCGGCCTCGCTCATCCCGGAGCTGGCTCACCACCTGCCCGAGCACGCCGCTGCGGGCCGAACCGGCCTCGTCTTCGTCGGCGCCCGCGGTGGTGTTCTGGGGCGGAACAACTTCCGGCGGATCTGGCTCCGGGCGCTCGACGCGACCGGCCTCGGTGACGTCCACTTCCACGACCTCCGGCACACCGGGAACACCCTCGCCGCGACCGGTGGCGCCACCACCCGCGAGCTGATGCACCGCATGGGCGACTCGTCGGTGCGAGCAGCGCTGATCTATCAGCACCTCGTCAACGGCCGTGACCACCAGAACGCCGACTACGTCGACGGTCAGATCAGGAAGGTGAAGCGGCCCCGCGCGGCCCATCTGGCACGTAAGTGGCACGGCGCCGACAAGCCGCCGAGAAAGATCAAGGCCCAGGTCCCCGGCTTCGCACCGGTTGACCTGGGCCTTGATCGGGTCCTGAGACTGGTGGGCGCGGACGGTTTCGAACCGCCGACATCCGCCTTGTAAGTTCGCTGGCAGCGCGGTGCGGCGTGCAGGAACGGGGCCCTCTGGTCGCTCGCTGATCCGGCTGTGGTCGCTTCGGTGCACCATCGTTCGCCGCCGTTGATGTCAACAGGTGATGTCAGCCTGACGGGCTATGCACTGACGGCCAACTCCCGTGCTCGCTGGCGGGCTTGGGGTCTCAGCTCCTTGAGACGGCCGTGGAACGGGTTGTGCCGGTTCTGGTCGAGGTTCAGAGGCAGGTCGAGTTGAGAGATGAGCTCCGACTCCATGGTCCACGGTTCGGCTTGCTCGATCCAGCACACTCGGGCGTTCTCCGCCATCCACTGACTGAGGGAGGCCTCCCGGCCTTGCCGAAGGTCATGCGCTTCCCGCTGCCTACGCGGCGCAACTCAAGCCCGAGCAGGCAACCGAGCGTGAGGCGAAGCGTCGATCCGGCCGCATTGCCCCGGTAGTGATACCGCACGCGCTTGCGGAGATTCTGCGTGCTGGTCCGGTTCGCCATGTACCGCGGGGCTATCCTGACGTAGAGCAGGCGCCCGGCAGCGAGGTCTGCACAGGGAGCCTTCTCGAAGTACCACCCGTAGACCCCGGCCGCCGCCGGCACCGGGCTGGGACGCAACAAGACCTCCTGCGCCGACCACAGCCGATCCGGTTCGGTGAGAGCAGCATGGGCCACGGAGCCTCCAAGGTCGGCGGGCTGTTGGCCGCAGGCTACTGGCTGACTACGTGGGCCCCAGCTGCAGACCGGACACCGCGGCCTTGTAGGGGCGGGGATGAGGAAGGACCCTGGTGCGCAGGTCACCCCAGCTCTGAAGAGCTCGCAGGTCACCGGCACATCTCAGCTGATGCGAGCCGCTGTTGACCGTGGTTGACCGCTCTATCTGGCACGGCTGTGGCACGCGCTGTGAGACCAGGCGCTTAGAAGATGCGGGCACACCTTATTCGGAGGGCCCGGCGGCACCCTGTCGCTACCGTGCCGGGCCGCCCAGCGGCGCTGACGTCCGTCGTCGTTGCCATCAACGCTGCCTTCACTGCCGTCAGTAGTTTGGGCGAAGACGACCGGCCAGCCGTGGCGCTCGCACTGCTACCTCTTGCAGTGCTGGCAGGCTGTGAGCCCCTGTTCCTTGGCCTTGTCCTCCGACATCGAATCCTGCCCCATGTAGGTGTCCTGCTTCCCGTTCAACGACGGACAGTCGGCGTCAGTGTGGTACTTGGTCCGGTGGTCTCCGATGCGTACGTGGACAGTGCTCATGAGGTCTCCCGAGCTGGTCGCCTGACGATGTGTAAGTAGCTGTTGTCGTACCGATCTTGGGGTTTGTCGATCGCACGGGAGTCCCGATTGGGTGGTCGCGGGGTGCTCGGCGCATACGAGCAGGGCCTCCTGAACAGCTCGTTGGTGTCGAATCACCGAGCAACATCAGGAGGCCCTGGTGCCGCAGTGTTCCGTGTCGACGGGCGGGCAGTCCAGTTCAGTCATGCTGGAGTGTGACTGTCTGGCTCACCGGTTCGGAAACGCCGCCGACAACGGGTCCAGGCAGCCGCGTTATCCGACGGATATGACGGACGCGGAGTGGGCGGCCATCCGGCCGTTGTTGCCGGTGCCTGGCTGGATGCGCGGACGGGGAGGGCAGCCGGAGGCGTACTGCCACCGGGCGATACTCGATGCGATCCGCTACCTGGTCGACAATGGCATCAAGTGGCGGGCGATGCCGGCCGACTTCCCGCCGTGGGACCGGGTGTATGCGTTCTTCCGCCGCTGGCGCGACCACGGCATGGTCAAGGAGTTCCACGACCGGCTGCGCGCCAAGGTCCGCGAGAAGTTGGGCCGCGACGCGGAGCCGACGGCCGGTGTGATCGACTCGCAGTCGGTCAAGGCGGACGCCGTCGTCGGCTCTGACAGCCGCGGGTTCGACGGCGGCAAGCTGATCAACGGGCGCAAGCGGCACGTCGTGGTCGACACGCTCGGCCTGCTGCTGGGGGTGATGGTCACCGCTGCGGACACCGGCGACCGCGCCGCCGCCCGGGTCCTGCTGCACCAAGTCGCGGACGCGCACCATCGGTTGGCCCTGGTCTGGGCTGATGGCGGCTACACCGGCAGCCTCGTCGAGTACTGCCTGGCCACGCTCGCGCTGGTCCTGGCGATCGTCAGACGCAGCGACGACCAGAAGGGGTTCGTGGTGCTGCCCAAGCGGTGGATCGTCGAGCGGTTCTTCGCCCACCTGATGCGCACCCGTCGCCTGGTGCGCGACTTCGAGCGCCGCACCGCCAGCGCCGAGGCGATGGTCTACTGGTCGATGATCTTGCTCATGACGCGCCGCCTGGCCCGGCCACACCCTGCGCGAGGGTGAACCGGCCCGGCGCGGGCTCGGCCAGCCAGCCCCGCGCGACCAGGCGTTTCGCCTTCGACCGCAGTGCCTCCACCCGCGCCGGCACCACGTCCATGCCGAACGCTGCGGCCATCTCCTGGCAGGTCAGCGGCCCTTGACCGAGCCGGGCTCGGTCTCCGGCCGCCTGCAGGATGCGCTGGTAGTCCGCCGACAGCACCGACCAGGGCTGCCCTTCACGCCACATGGGCACCTGCGACTTCGGCTTCACCGCATCCCGGGGCGCCGACGGCGCAGCCGCATCCCGCACATCCGGAGTGAACTCCGTGCTGGCGGTATCGCCGCCGTCCGAAGCCAGCACCGTAACGACCCGCCTGCGGGCGATCACCCACTCCTGCCATTCCAGCTCGGCCACGGCCAACTCGGCCTGGATACGGTCGGCCTCCTCACGCAGCTCGTCCACGCGACGGCGGGCACCCAGCTCACGCTGTTCCAACAGACCAGCCACCGACGGCATCCACGACCTCCCGGGAGCGACAGCACGACAGGCCACTACTCCCACGGGACCTCCGGCCCTACGCCCGACCAGCGGAAACGCAGCCCTCAAGTCCGGAAAGACAACAACTTCTAACCGCCCAATAGGCGCGACTGCCGGCGGCGAGCTTCCGCCGATGCCATGCGTGTCCGCTGGGGTGTGGCTACCGTCGGGCGTCACTGCCGTCCGCGCAGTGTTCGGGGGCACGCCCTGGCTGAGGAGAGGGTGGTCCAGCTCAGCCGCAACTGACCGGCGGCGGCCGTGACCTGCGGCCTTCTACTCGATTACCGCTCTGAACTGCTGCTGAGCTGTCGGCAGTTGTCAGCGTTGGTCACCGACGAGCGCCCTTCCAAATATCCCGATTACGAAGACCTGCGCAGGGCCGTCGTTTGGCGTAGTGACGACGATGGGTCGGGAGCGCTATGGACCGGTGTCTCTATCGATCAACTCGTACCACATGACAGCATGCCGGAGCCCTCTTATACATGGGGTGCTGTGATCGAATCTTCCCTGGAAAATCTGGCCTCCCTGCCGGATGCGCCCCCCGTGGACCGCGCGCCGCACGTTCGAGTACTGGCGCGACTCGACGAACCTCGAGTCGCACTTCGGCCTCGGCTACGCGGGCGACCTCGCCCAGTTCATCGGCACGCAGACCCGCGCGGACGCGAACGCCGCGGCGAACAGGCGCGCCGACGGCACTGGCGCAGTGTCGATCGAGACCGCGTCCAACCTGGGCGCGACCGACAAGTGGACCGGCGAGCAGGTCGAGCAGCTGATCAAGCTCGGGGTGTGGCTGCACAAGGAGCACGGCATCCCGCTGCGCTGTGCCGCACCGCCGACGACCCCGGATTCGGCTGGCACAAGCAGTTCAGCGCGTGGAACCCCAACGAGCACGCCTGCCCCGGCCCGGCCCGTATCGAGCAGTTCAAGACCGTCGTGTTCCCGGGCATCGTCGCCCGCGCAACTGGCACAACCACCGAGGAGGACAACATGCCCACGGTCGATGAGATCGCTACGGCGGTGCTGAAGAAGGAACGGAATCATCTCCGTCCCTGGCGCCCCGGCGAGCAATCCGACCTGGACTCTGTCCAGTTCGGTCACCGAGATCCTCAAGCGGATCGACGCGGTGCGCGCGACGGAGGCCGCACAGTCCGCTGCGATCGCGGCCCTGGCGGGGCAGCTCGGCAAGAACGTGGACACGGCGGCCGTCGTGGCAGCCGTGCAGCAGGCCATCGCTGACGCCGTCGTGAAGGTGTCGGTCGACGTCACCGGACAGGAGTCCTGACCATGAAGATTTCGAAGATGTGGAAGGCGGTCGTCGCCGCGGTGGTCGCGGGCGCCAGCACTCTGTCGACGGCCCTCGCTGACGACACCATCACGGCCGCGGAGGGCTGGGCCGCGGGCCTCGCCATCCTCGCTGCGCTCGGCTTCACGTGGGCGGTGCCCAACCGGCAGTCGTCCAGCGGCTCCGGTACGGAGGCCTGACCCTGCCCGATGCGCGCGTCTTGGAGGTGGCATGGATGCCGCCCTCGCCACAGCCCTCGGCGTGATCGGCAGCGCCGTGGTGTCCGGGGCGGCAGCCATGTACGGCTCGAAGGTCGCAGGACGCGCCCAGAGGGAGGGCAACGCAGTGACCGGCTTCAACAGCCTCACGGACCAACTGCAGGAAGAGCGCAAGGAACTGCGCACCGAGGTGGCCACGCTCAAAACCGAACTCGCCACCGAGCGCGCAGAGTCGGCACGTCTACGGCTGATCGTCCAGTCGTTGGGAGGTACGCCGTGACGCGCACTGAGCGAGTGCTGGCCCGGCGCTGGAAGCCGATCGCGCTCCTCGCGTTCCTGCTGGCCCTCACCGGCGCCGTGCTCCTCGTGTACGTGCGCGTCCAGTTAGAAGCGTCGCGCGCCGACCAGCTCGCTGCGGAGGCAGACCTGCGGGGCACCGCCGTGTCCACGCTCGCTGGGGATGTGCGGGCGCTGCGGGAGCAGGTGAAAGCCCGGGGCGGGACACCGGTGGCCCCTGACCCGACCAAGGCCGTCAAGGACTTGCCCGACCGTGCCGAGGTTCCGGTGCCGATCCCGGGCCCGCCTGGCCCGAAGGGTGATCCCGGGAAGCCTGCCCCCACCATCACCCCATCGCCCGGCGCATCCGGGGCGCCCGGCCGGGACGGCACGGACTCCACAGTGCCCGGCCCCTCGGGACCGGCCGGCCCACCGGGGGCAGACTCCACCGTCCCTGGTCCGAGCGGGCCACCGGGCCAGGATGGAAGCGACGGCGCCGACGGTCGCGACGGCCAGACCTGCCCGGCGGCTACCACCTCGAGGCCCCGTCCTACGACCCCGACGCGCTCGTCTGCCGTCGCGACGGCGCACCCGACCCCGAGCCCGGCAATGGCACCAATGGCCTGCTGTCCATGGGGCTTGACCCGACCCGCCGCGAGTACGCGCGAAGACGCCCCCAACCACGGTCACCACGACCGTGGTTGGGGGCGTTTCGTCGTGTCCGGTCAGGCCTCGGGTCGGCGATCGTAGGCGGCGAGCGTCGCCTTGTTCGTCGATGCGTCCTGGAAGACGAGTTCCCACGGTCCGGTGTTGACGTCGAACTCCTTGCCGAAGCCCACCCACTTGCCCGTCATGCGGCGCCCGGTCGGCTCGACAAGCAGCTGGATCGCGCCGTGGTAGCGGGCGCCTCGGTAGTAGCCCTCGGACGCGGTCTGCTCCGTCCACGTGCCAGTGGCGACGTGCCCGTCGATCTCCAGATCCATGGTCAGCGGAGAGTCCGACGAGCCAGGCAGGGAGCGGACGGTGAGCCGGTTGCCGTGCTGCAGTACCACCACGTAGTGCAGGCCTGTGAAGGCCGAGTCCCGGCCGCTGGAGAAGTACTCGTACCGCGACAGCCACACCCCCGAGTAGTTGCGGGAGGAGGCCTGCGGCACGGCCTGCGGTGCGCTGGCGGCGGGGGCAACTCCGTTCGCTCCGGGTTCCATGTCGTGTCCGCCGCGGCCGTCGTCGGAGACGCGCGCCATGGGCACGGTGCCTGTGAAGCCGAGTGACTCAATAGGCAGGCCGGTGACGTCCTCCAAGGCGCGGGCGTACACGGGGCGCGGGGCGGTGGTGGCGCCGGATTCCCACCGCTGGATGAGCCGCTTGTTGGCGTCGTTGGGGATGCCGACCCGGGCGCCGGCCTCACGGACGGCACGGGCGAAGTCATCTTGGGACAGGAGCATGCCCATACGGACCGCTCGCAGTGCGCTGTTCGGTGTGGCCATGCGATCACGGTAGACCTCAAACCCTTGGAATGACACCGAAATGACGCCCCGCATGTCGTCGGTTTGACGCCTGCACCGACGCCGCGGAACTGCCCCTGGCAGGGCGACTGTGAGTATCGTGACCGATACAGGCAGCGACAGCATGCACCCCGGTCTGACCATCACGGTCTACCGCGTCAACCCCGAGACGATGGAGCGCACACCCATCCGCTCCCGCGCGCTCCCGCCCGCCGACCAACCCGTGTCCAGCCTGGCCTACCCACCGTGCGCATGCTCTCGCTGCGTGAAGGGCGGGTGACCGGATGAGCCCCATGTGGGACAACGAGGACGAGCGCGCCGCGGGCACCTGCGTCGCCTGCGGCCAGCACACCGCGGA
Organism: Streptomyces dengpaensis; assembly: GCF_002946835.1. NCBI lineage: Bacteria > Bacillati > Actinomycetota > Actinomycetes > Kitasatosporales > Streptomycetaceae > Streptomyces > Streptomyces dengpaensis. The sequence goes on along the minus strand of NZ_CP026652.1, from coordinate 6,061,785 downwards.
CGGCATCGTCCGCTGGCTGCCCCGCGCGTCCGGCCCTGACGTCCGCCTGATCGTCCACGCCCAAGCGCAGGACTGCACACTGTCGCAGCCCGCCGAGCCTCTCCGGCTGGCCAGGCGTGACACCGGGCCCTGAGACTCCCGACCGCCCTGTATCTCAGGACGGCCGGGGCCATCACCCCCGACCGGGGGCATACGTCCACAACAGGAGGAAGACGTGACCGTCGCGTTAGAGCGTTCCACCACGACCCGCACCCGCGACCCGCAAGAGCTCCTCAACGCGGTCGCTCCGCACATCACGGAACTGACCGTCAACATCTTCGACTCCGGCATGACCATCTGGGACCGCGAGATCGCGCTGCTCCTGCGCGACCACACGATGGTCCGCGACATGGCCGAACGGATCCTCGGCAACGCCGTCATGTACGTCATGGGCTCCATCGAGAACCCCGGCCAGCACCTCGGCGTCGGCAAGCTCGTCGACATCGGCGTCCATCAGCTGATCCTCGACACACCTGTCTGGTGGGGCATCTGCCGCCTCTACAACGGCGGCCGGTTCAAGCACCACGCCCCGTTCATCGAGCGCCGCAGCGACGGCCTGTGCCTGCGCACCGGCGACTTCCTGAAGAGCCAGGGATGGGCCATCGACGAAGAGCTCTGGGCCATCGACGGCGCGGACTGCTCACCTTGCGACGACAAGGTCCCCGACAGTCACTGAGCCCGCTACAGTCGCCCCCGTCCTCACGGCTCCCCGAGGGCGGGGGCTGCCCGTACCCCAACGACCAGAGGAACAGTTGTGCCCGTACCCCACGACATCCCCGCCGAGACCGAACTGTGGGACGCCTTCGCCGAGTCCGCCTTCAAGTCTGATGCTGAGCCCTCGTTCTGCTGGACGCAGTACGCCGGCCACGGCCCCGGCACTGAACTCCTCGGCACGCCGGAGTCCGTGCTGGAGATCGGCTGTGGCACCGGCCGTGCCCTCGCCCACCTCGCACAGCAGGGCGTCAAGGCCACCGGGGTCGACCTGTCGCCGCGTATGGTGCAGCTCGCCGGCGAGCGGTGGGCACCGCTCGGGGTACGGATCGAGCAGGGCGAGATCCTCGACTGGCTTACCGCCGATGAGAACCGGTACGACGCGGTGTACTCCATCTTCGGCGCGGCCTGGTTCACCGACCCGTCCCGCCTCTTCCCCCTCGTCCGCCAGCGCCTGGCCGCAGACGGCGTCTTCGTGTTCTCCCAGCCGCCACCCATCCCGGGCGCCTACGGGCCACAGGGCATGTACAAGGGCGGCTTCGCGGGCAAGGCCATGTTCACCTACCGCTACAGCTACAAGCCCGCGGTATGGGAGCGGCATCTGCTCCGGGCTGGCTTCGCGACGGCGGAGGCGACCGTGCTGGATGCCCGGGAGTCGGGACACATCGGCACCCTCATCGTCCAGGCCCGCGCCTGACCCAAAGTCCGCGGCCCCGGCCGGACCGGAATCCCGGCCGGGGCCGCTCCATGTCCGCCGCCAGTGCTCCCCCTGACGCTGGCGGCGGGTCACTGCATGAGGTCGGGGAGCGGGACGTCCAGGACCCAGGCGATGCGGAGGAGCGTGCCCAGCTTCATTTCCTCGCCGGCCTCAACGTGCTGGAGGGTGCGGCGGTCGATGCGAGCGGCTTGCCACACCTGGTCCTGGGTGAGGTTCTGGCGGCGCCGTTCGGCGCGTACTCGGTCGCCGATGGCCCGGCGGCGGGTCAGGGAGCCAGTTGTCGTCGTCGGGCAGATCTCGCACTCGACAAACGCTCTGGCGGCGATGATCATATGTCTGCGGATTGCACTCCGCTTTTTCTGATCTTGAAGTCCGAGCGACGGACAGCCCGCCCGCCACCGTAGAGCAATCGGAGGACCCCTCCGGGCGGACATCGCCACCCCCCACTAGGAGCCCTGCGGCGCTCTGGCATATGCCGCAGGGCTACGGGTAGTTTGAGTGCTCGAACAGTTGTTCACACGAACGGGTGAATGACTGATTCCGCATGCATCCGCTAGACAGGACGACAGGCTCAACCCCGCGAACGTGCCGGGCGCTACTCGAAGGTGCCCCCCTCTCAGTGGCGCCCCGGCACAGGGCAACCCCCGCCTCCAACAGGAGTGCGGGGGTTGCTCGTCGCCCCTGTGACCTGCGCGTTCACCCTGATCGTTTAGGGGATATTTAGGGGTCGCCCCCCAGTAGTAGGGGTGTAGCAAGGGTGTAGTCACAATGTAGTGAGACCGTATGGCGAGCCCACGAGAAAGGCCCCGAACACTCCCTGAGCTGGGAGTTCCGGGTCCTATCCGCTGGTCATCCTGGTGGGCGCGGACGGTTTCGAACCGCCGACATCCGCCTTGTAAGGGCGGACGTGGACGGTGCGAAGATGCGCAGGTCGCTGCGGCTATAGGCGGCCCTGGTCGACGGCGCATCTCGACTGCGGCGAACCGTCGTTGACCGTGGTTGACCGCCTGATGTGGCACAGCTGTGGCACGACTCCGCCCCTCGATGCGAACTACGGGCGGAGCGGTCGCTGAGGGCTGCTGGGCTGGCTGCTCGCCCGGTTCGGCGTGAGTGGTGTCGGCTGGGTCCGGGGGCGTCGCGCCTTTCGAGTCGCATGGTGCGTGCCGCGCCGTCATCGTGGAGTCTTGCCCAGCTGGAAGGAGCGGCCATGAAGGCGGTGCGGTCTCACGATAAGGATGCGGCGGTGAAGGGTTTGGTCGTCGAGGAGGCGCCGTACCCGTACGCGGGTTCGGGTGACGTGGTCGTGCGGGTGCGGGCGGCCTCCTTCACGCCTGAAGAGCTGGCCTGGTCGTCCTCCTGGGTCGACCGGAGCGGCCGGGACCGGGCGCCCGTCATCCCGGGGCACGAGGTCTCGGGCGAGGTCGCCGAGGTCGCGGTCGGTACCACCGGGCTTTCGGTCGGGCAGCGGGTCATCGGGCTGATTGACTGGAACCGGGACGGCTCGCTCGCCGAGTACGTGGCGGTCGAGGCCCGCAATCTGGTCCCGCTCCCAGCCGGGATCGACCATGTGGAGGCGGCGGCGCTGCCGATGCCGGGACTCACCGCCTGGCAGGGTCTCTTCGTCCACATCATCGTGCGGCGCGAACGACCGCACCCCGGTGCCCAGCTGTCCCTGTTCGACCAGGACGAGGGCCTGCGGCACCAGGTGTTCCTCACCGACACTCCCCACGCGGGTGGCGGTTCCGCCCAGTTCCTGGAGGTTCGTCACTGCGGGCATGCCACCGTCGAGGACCACATCCGGTGCGGCAAGACCACCGGCTTCGGCCGCTTCCCCTCCCGCCACTTCGCCATCAACTCGACCTGGCTCGAACTCAGCCTCGCGGCCATCGACCTGCTGGCCTGGATGCGCCTCCTGCTACTGGACGGGGAGCTGGCGACCGCCGAGCCGAAGAAGCTCCGCTACCGACTGCTGCACGTCGCCGCCCGCCTCACCTGCGGCAGCCGGCGTCTTCGCTTGCGAATCTCCGCAACCTGGCCCTGGAGACACGAACTGGCCACAGCCTTCCACCGCCTTGCCGCACTGCCCCGCTCCGCCGGCTGACCAGCAAACCCCTGACCGCCCACGACCGAAAGACCTTGGAGACCCCGACCACCGCGCCGGGACGCCACCATGCCCAAGCAGCGAAATGTCGTCCGTCCCGGGGGGCGCCGTGCGTGGTCGATCAGGGCTGTCGCGAGCCGGTACATGGGCTGGGGCCAGGCCTGGGCGAGCTGGGCAGCGAGCCCAGCCAGGGCACCTCGTGGAGGTCACGCTTCCCGTGGCGCCGCACCGTAGAGTGCCTGGTCGACCAGGCGTTCCACGAGCGAGTCGTCGAGGGGGACTCTCACCACGAGCAACCGGTGGTAGCAGGCGCCCCACAGTTGATCGATGATGACGTCGAGGTCCGCGTCCTCGCGCAGCTCACCATCACGCTGGGCGGCGCGGAGACGCACCCGGGCGAGCTCGCGGCGGGGCAGGAGATAGCTCTCCGTCCAGGCGTGTGCGACGCCCGGATCCATCTGGGCGGCGCCGATGAGCTCGGACACGGGTTTCCCCGCCCCCTCGTCGGTCAGCCAGCGTACGAAAGAGCCGAGCTGGGCGCGCAGATCCGCGCGCAGATCGTCGGTGTGGGCGAAGTCCAGTGCCAGGTTGACCTGAGCGAAGTACGCCTCGGCCGCGAGGGCGCCCGGCGACGGCCACCACTTGTAGAGGGTCATCTTGCTCGATCCCGCGTCCGCCGCGACGCGGTCGAACGTGACAGCTCGCAGACCGTCTGTCAGCAGGATTCGCCCCGCTGCCGCCAGCACGCTGGCACGCACCTCTGCTGCCGGGCGCCGGCCTCGCCCCCGGCGGGCAGCCGTGCCCTCGGTCATGGACAACCTCCCTTGTGGACTACTTGTACATTTCCATGTATCGTAACTAGTGGACAGATCGTCCATTTCTTCGCACCCGAACCGAAGGAGTTCTGAAATGATTGATAATCCTATTCTGGTGCTTGCCGCTACCGGTGGACAGGGCAGGGCGGTGACTGACGCATTGTTGGACCGCGGGGCCGGGGTACGGGCGCTGGTGCAGAACCCCGATGATGAGGCCGCGCGCCGACTGGCCGACCGGGGCGTTGAGGTTGTGGCGGGTTCCCTGAGTGATCAGGCTTCCCTGGCCGCGGCGATGCAAGGGGTGGCCGGGGTATTCGCGTACACCACTCCTTTTGTCGACGGCGGCGTGGAGGCCGAGGTGGCCCAGGGGCAGACAATTCTGGCTGCCGCGGGCGAACAGCGGGTACCCCATTTGGTGTTCAGTTCGTTGGCAAATGCTGACCAGGGGACCGGCGTACCGATTTTCGAAAGCAAGGCACGTATCGAAGCCCAACTGGTCTCCGGCGATGTGCCTTACACGATCCTCGGACCGACGTCTTTCTTGGACATGGTCAACCTCGGCAGCGCGCAACGCATCCTCAGCGGTGCGCTGGACATGCCGCTCCACTCGGACAAGCCGTTGAAGCAGCTCGCCCGCACCGACCATGGAGCGTTCGCGGCCGGAGTGCTGCTCAACCCCACCCGCTATGTGGGACAGCGGATCAACCTGGCAAGCGATGAGAACACTCCCACACAGATGGCAGCCACACTGAGTGCCACCCTCGGAACGGAGGTCCGGCACGAGTACATTCCGCTGACGCAGGTCGAGAATTCCGACGTGCGCTCGATATGGGCCTTCCTCGACGGACCTGGTTACACCGTCGACGTCCCGGCTCTGCATGCGGCCCATCCGGAAATCGCCTGGACCAGCTTCGCCGACTGGACACGAAGCGCATTCAGCGCCGCGGACTGAGCACGGGGGAGTCGGCGACACTCTTCGACTTCGATCAGCGAGCTCGGCCCGGCCCGGACGGGGCCGGCGCCCGCTCCGGTCAGCCGGTTGCGTCGTTCCTGACGGCGCAACCGGCCTTCGTCGTGCCCTCGTGGGCGTCCGCACGGGCCCGCGCGCCCCTCGACGAAACGGTCGGGTTCATCAAGGGGTTGGCCAGAACCGCTCGGCCGTGCTGCCTGCCTCCACGCGGTGGCAGGGCCGCCCCAAACGACCCCAACCAGAAGAACGGAGACCGCAAGTCATGCATTCTGAGCCGCCCCCCACGGCAAACACCCCTGCAGAGGCTGTTTCTGTCTTTATGCAGCACCTGCCGCGTCTCTTCGGAATCGCCTACCGCGTGCTCGGCAGTTCGGGCGATACTGAAGACGTCCTCCAGGCAGTATGGCTGCGATGGCAGAAGACCGACCGCTCCGCGGTGGTGAGCCCGGTGGCCTTTCTGTCGAGTACGACGACTCGACTGGCCGTCGAGGTGGCGCAATCTCCACGCGCGCATCGGGAAACATACATCGGACCGTGGTTGCCCGAGCCCATCGACACGAGCGCGGAACCGGCGGTAGGTGGGCACCACGCAAAGGCCCTGGACCTGGCCGAGCTACTGTTCCTGCAGGAGCTGTGCCCCATTAAGCGCGCCGCGTACGTCCTGAGAGAGGCGTTCGATTGCGACTACTCCGAGATCGCTGAGATCCTTCAGCTCGGTGTCGTCGACGCGCGGAAGATCGTGAGCCGTACTCGTAAGCGCTTGGCCGAGCAGCGAGAAATGAGTTGGCACGGCGAGACACCGACGCCTCGCGGACGGCGTCGTCGTAGCGGCTCGAACGGGGGTTCTGGCCTCACGGTAAGCCTTGCTGACCCCAGACGCCCTCAGTCCGTCCTACAACAACCGCATGACGGGCGCTGCTCGACCGCCTGTCCCGGGCCGTGCGCACGTAAACAATCTGGCGACCGTGATCCGCGGTGATGGCAGCCCCTGGTTGGTCGAGGCCAACGGCAGTACTGATCTTGATAATCCACGGCATGGGCGAGCCGCCAGATGTCCCGTTTGGCCGCCACCCAGAGCAGATTCCACGGCGTCACGTGTCCCCACTCAGTCGGCGCACGGCACGCCGGGACGACTCCAGGCCGGCCCGCTCGGGCTCTCCCTTGGCGGTGGCTGGCCTCGCCGTTTCGTTTGGGTGTGGTGGGTGTCGAGGCGGAAGCGCGAAAGTGCCTTCCTCACCTGGGACGATGAACCTTGCTGAGGGGTTCTGTCGGGCCAGGCGGAGGGCACTTTCTACGTGCAGGGTATCGGGTTGCGTCCCAAGATCCATGTCACCGCTGACGGGTCGGGGGTGGTCGGTCATGCCGGAGCGCGGCTGCTGGCGGATCTTGCCGAAGCCATGGGACAGGTGCGCGCCTCCATACGTGCGATCGCCGCCCACGAGCCGGATCCCGCGACCGTGCTGACGCGCATCAACGAGTTGCTCGTCACGATGGGCGCGGATCGATTCGCCAGCTGCACCATGCTGCATCTCGACCCGCGCGACGGACAGGTCACCGGCGCCAGCGCCGGCCACGTGCCGCTGCTGTACGCGCACAAGGACGGCTTTCCTCTCCGGCCTGGAGCACTAGTTTGGAAGAGTGCGTATACGAATGGCGCGGGCAGCCCAGAACATCCTGACCTGTGCCAGCCCGCTTCGGGGCACCCTGGTGCAGAGTCGGCGAAGGCTGCCTCAGTTGTTCAGCGAAGCCAGGTAAGGAGCTAGTTTGGCCGGATTCGCGACCCACATGAGGCGTTCGATGCCTCGTGCCGATACATCGGCGTTCAGCAAGGCCGTCGGCCATCCGTCAGCCGTGACAAGGACGGCCGGCCTGCCGTTGGCCTCGACCCAGCGAACGTCTGCCAGAGGCCAGTAACGTGGGGCGAAGGCGGCAAGGTACTTGGAGACGTGCGAACGCCCGACGACCGGAATCTTGGATGTCCCGCGTATCCCTCCGCCGTCGGAGTAGCTGACCACGTCCTCAGTGAGAACCTCCTCGAGCACCGACAGACTGCCTGTCTGTGCCGCGGCGAGGAACACCTCCAGCAGCTGCCGATGGTCGTCAGAGCTGACCGGCTCCCGGCGTTCCGCTGACAGGTGCTTCCGGGCGCGGCTCACCAGCTGACGTGTATTGGCTTCGCTCGTCTCCAGGATGTCCGCGATTCGCTTGTACGGGTAGTCGAAGGCTTCCCTGAGAACGTAGGCAGCCCGTTCCACGGGGTTCAGTTTCTCCAGGAGGAAGAGAACCGCCATGTCGAGTGCCTCTGCCCGTTCCGCACCCACCTGCGGATCCACGCTTGTGTCGACCGGCTCGGGAAGCCAGGGCCCGACGTACGACTCACGCCGCATCCTGGCGGACTGGGCCAGGTTGATCGCCAGACGGGAGGTGACCGTCGCGAGGAACGCTGCCGGCTCGTCGATGTCGGCTCGGTTGGTGTTCTGCCACCGCAGCCATGCCTCCTGGACGATGTCCTCGGCTTCCACGGCACTACCGAGCACGCGGTACGCGATGCCGAAGAGCTGGGGACGCGCTGCCATGAACTCCCTCGTTGCCTGATCAAGGGAGCCCGTGTCATCCCCGGCGCGCATAGATGTCCTCCAGTTCTTGATCACCATGCTACAAGCCGTCACACCAGGACGCGCGCGGTCCCCCGTCAACCTCCAGCAGGTCAGGGCGGCGCAGCGGGCTCAAAACGTTGACGGTCTTGAAAACCGTCGTGGCAGCGATGTCACCGTGGGTTCAAATCCCACACCCACCGCAGGTGAACGGCCCCTGACCAGCTACATCGGTCGGGGGCCTTCGTCATGCGCGTTCCCTGTTGATGACCGCGATTCCCCGTGAGTTCCCGGTCGATCGGGCACGGGCGCCTTCTGGCGCGCGACTCCATGCAGAGCAGCCTCGTCAGGTCATCTACTGAAGGCGCGGCCGGACGCTACGATCCGAGCCATGGAGTGTTTTGCCGCTTGGCCTGCGCGGGACTGAGGGCCTGGCTCACCGCCGATTCACTCGGTCGGGAGCGGGCTGACCCATGCCCAGGTTTTCCCTTGGGTCTCAACCCCTCGGCATGAAAGGCACACTTCGATGCGTATTCGCGCATTTGTCCCGAGTGACCTGGCTTCACTCACCGAACTGACCATTGAGACGTTCCGGCCGTTCTACGAGGAGGCCTTCCGCCCCTTGATGGGCGAGGTCGTCTTCGCCATCCAGCATGGCAACTGGCGCGACGACTACCGCCAGCAGGTCGCCGGACTCTACGCACCCGAGCATCACGCATACGTCGCGGTGGCTGAGGGAGAAGACGGCATCGCGGGCTACGTAGCGTGGAGCGTCGATCCGGATCGCAGGCACGGCCGAGTCGTGATCCTTGCAGTCTCGTCCCAGCATCGCCGACGCCACGTAGGTACCACTCTGTGTGAACACGCCTTCGAGCAGATGCGCTTGCTCGGAGCAGAGATCGTTGAGATCGGGACCGGAGGGGATTCCTTTCATGCACCCGCTAGGGCTCTGTACGAGCAGCTCGGGTGCACCCCGATCCCGGTAGCCGTCTACTTCCGGCAGCTCTAACACTGTGGTTGTGCGGGAGGTGGAGCCGGGTGGTGCATGGCTTGCTGCCCCCCAGCCACCACTCTCCCCCAGCTCCCATCCCGTCCGCCGTCGACCCACACACCGTGGAGCGGGCGTGGTTCAGGGCGTCAAGGTGGAGCGCGCCACTGTACGAACGACCTTGACGCCCTGGGCCGCGTCTGCTCGGCTCTGCCTGGGTCGATGGCGGACGGGATGGGAGCTCCCCGCGCACGCCACATTGGACCCGCAGTCGGGAACGGCGCCCCTCCATCCCGGTGCCGGCCGATCCCCCGCCGGAGGCATCGCCTTGACCGCAGGCCGCTCTATGCGGTGATTGACTCATGGCCACCGGCCCTATCCACATGTGGGCGCGCGTCGGCGGCGGCAGCGCCGAGCGGGCCGAAGGCAGGAGCGCGGGCGCAGCCAGAGCCGGGAAGCGCGCCCGGCGGAGCGGAGCGCAGCCGGGGCTTGATGAAGTAGGGAAAGTTCTACCGCGCCCTTGGCGATCAGCGGCGACGGCTAACCACCTACCGACGACCGTGTACGACAACCGTTGGGTGAAGCTCAGCCTCGTGGACGTCGAACCCCCCGGCGTCGAACGCTTCGAGCATCACGTCGTACGGCTGCATCACGTCGCCATCGCCGCCGTCCTCGACGACCAGGACCGCGTGTTGATGCTCTGGCGCTACCGCTTCGTCCCCGACTCATTCGGCTGGGAGCTGCCCGGCGGGATCGTCGACGAGGGCGAAGACGCCGCACAGGCCGCTCTGCGGGAAGTCGAAGAAGAGACCGGCTGGCGGCCGGATGCCCTGGAACACGTGGTCACCTATCAGCCCATGGTCGGCATGGTCGACTCGCCCCACGAGATCTACGTAGGCCAGGGCGCGAAGCTCGTCGGAGAACCGACCGACCTCGAAGAAGCGGGACACGTCGCCTGGGTGCCTCTCGCAGACATTCCCGGGCTGATGGCCCGCGGTGAACTCATGGGCTCGGGGACGCTCGTGGCTCTCCTGCACGTGCTCGCCTCAAGGGGTGCTGGAGCCGCGCCTACAACCGCTGCGTGAGCTGCTCGATCCGGCGGCGATGACGCACTGATCCGGTACGGCTCGCCAACAGTCGGGCCTGCCGCAAGTGCTCGTGCGCCTGGTCGTATTCGCCGCGCGCCATGTGCGCCTGGGCGAGATCGCAGCGCAGTCCCGCCGACGCTCGTATGAAGGTGGAGTCTGCGGAATCAAGGGCGTCGTACAAGCTGGTAACCGCTTCGTCGTCGCCTATCAGGGCGAGCGCGTTGCCGCGCCACCTGCTGAGGTGCCCCTCGTTCAAGAAGATGCTCAGCATGTCCGCGTCTCGGGCCTCCTCCCCCGGCGGCAGGCATCGCATCGCGTTTTCCAGCGCCCGCCGGCAGTCGTCCGGCATCCCAGCTCGGGCGCAGATCTCGGCTTCGGCCGCGTACAACCAGGCTGTGAGTCGTGGGGACATCGCCTTGCCGCCGACGCGTTGGGCATCCCGTATCAGCTGGACCGCGACGGAGGCCCGGCCCGCGTCGCAGAGGACGTACGCCTGCTCGGCCGTGGCGTGCGCGAGGTACATCGGCTCGTCGGCCTCCTGTGCCGCCCGCTTGCCCAACTCATAGTGCCGCCAAGCTCGTTCCACGGCTCCCACATCAAGTGCCTGCCATGCGGCCAGCGTTGCAGCCCCTGCCAACGCGAGGGCGACCGGGCGCCGGGTCTCGGGGAGCACGGCAAAGGTGAGCGCGTCCTCCAGTTTCGCCAGGTGCCCTGTCATCGGGTCGACAAGGCTCGCGGCGCCCATCTGCCGGTCCATGGTCCTGAACAGTTCCGTCTGATCCATGAATGTCGTCACCATGGTGAGACTGACACTGCGAGCGGCGTCGATTCGACTTACGAGTTCGTCGTACCCGTCAGCCGCGACGGGTACGGCCAACGCCTCGGCCCTGCGGTGCAGTTCGTCGTCGGTGATGCCGAGTAGAGCGCGCAGGATCTTCGCGTAGCGGGCTGAAATCGAGCGGCGGCCGTTCTCCCACTCCGAGACGTAGACGCGCAGGCTGGCCGTGGATGCGACGGTGAGCATGTGCTGGTGCGCATGGCGTTCGATCTCTCGAACTAGCCGCTCCTGCGACCACTCTCGCGCACTCCTCACCGCCTTGAGTCCGTTCGCCATGTCGCCTCGCCCTGCCTGTGGTTGCCAAGCCCTAACAGCAGCATGCCTCACATCTATGCAGGTCGGCAGGGGCTAACAAGACGGGTGTTAACCCCTGTTGGCTACCGAGGTGTTGGCAGAGGCGATTCCCTCGCCTCGTCGTGGGAGAACGAGTTCAACGGGCAGAAGCGGCACGGCATCGCGTTCCGCGCGGTCGCGGTCACCTCGCTCGTCGCCGCCGCGTCGAAGCCCAAGGCGGCCTGATCATGACCGCCTTCACGGTCGCGCTGCTGCTGGTCGTCGCCTCCGCAGTGATCCTGCGGTGGCGGCGCCCCGCCTGGTACTGGCTGGCCTTCGGTGCCGTCTTCGCCGCGCTGCGGGTCCTGGTCCGCTACGCCTCGGTCATGGACGCGTGCGGGCTGACCGTCCCGCCCTCCCGCTGGCGCCTGGCCTTCGCCAGGGTCGCCAACCGGCCCGTCCCAGAGTCACGGGCACCTCGGATCCTGCGGTTACGGCCGACCCGTACCGGCCTGGTGCTGCGGCTCAAGCTCCGCCCGGGCAGGACGCCTTCGACATCGCGGCGGCCTCCGACCGGCTGCGCCACTCCTTCGGCATGTACGGCGTGATCTCCCGGGAACTGCGCTCCGGCGTCGTCGAGGTCCGCATGACCGGCTATGACGTCCTCAAGCGGGTGCACCCCCGTCCTGGGCGACCGTCGGCCTCCTCACCGACGCGGTCCGCGCCGCCGCCGCGCACTCCTACACCTCGGTCTCCGTCCCGGCCGCCGAGGACCAGCCCGCCCGCACCTTCCGCTGGGGCACCCAGCTCGACGTTCGCCCGGTCAAGGCCTTCGGCGACGGCTCCGACATCACGGAGCAAGCCGTGGCCTCCTACGTCGCCAAGTACGCCACCAAGGCGGCCGAGAACACCGGCACCCTGGACCGCCGCATCGGCGAACTCTCGGAGCTCGACCGCCACCAGGTCCCCGACCACACCCGCCGCCTCATTGAGGCGTGCAAGGTCCTCGATCCGCTCTACCCGGACCGCCGCCTCTGGGCCTGGGCCCACATGCTCGGCTTCCGCGGCCACTTCTCCTCCAAGTCCCGCCGCTACTCCACCACCCTCGGCGAACTCCGCCAGGCCCGCGCCGACTTCCGCGCTGCCCAGGAACGACAAGCCCTCGGCCTCGACGACCGCGAGCCGGACACCGTCCTCGTCCTCGCCGACTGGCAATACGCCGGACACGGCCACACCCCCGGCGAATCCGCCCTCGCCGCCACCATCGCCCGGAACCTCCAGCACAACCGCGAAACCGCCCGCGAAGCACTGCAAGACCAACTCGCCCTGGAAGGAGCCGCAGCATGAAGGACCGCTACCTCAGCGTCGACCAGGTGGCCGAAGTGCTCGGCACCTCGGCACGCTTCCCCCGTCGCCTGATCGCGGAGCGGCGCATCACCTTCGTGAAGGTCGGCCGTCACGTCCGCATCCCGGAGAGTGCGGTGGACGCATACATCGCGGAGCACACGGTGGAGCCGATCACGAGGCGTGCCTCGCACCTCAAGGCGGTGGCCTGATGCCGAACGCCAAGGGACGCCGTCGCCGTTTCGGCTCTGTGCGCAAGCTGCCCTCGGGGCGCTTCCAGGCCCGCTACCGGGGCCCTGACGGTCTAATGCGCACGGCTGACAAGACCTTCGCCTCTCAGACCGACGCAAACCGCTGGCTGGTCAAGCAGGAGGCCAAGATCCTTGACGGAGACACCCTGACGTCAAGATCGCGTTCGGTGACTTCGCGGTGGGCTGGTTCAAGGATCGCGACTACGCGGCCACCACACGGGAGCGCAACGTGGGCGTGCTCAACCGGCACATCCTGCCGACGTTCCGCACCGTTCCCCTGCGGGAGATCACCACGCCGCAGGTACGGCGCTGGCGTACAGACCTCCTCGATGCGGGTGTCGGCCCGGCCACCGTCTCCAAGGCGTACCAAGTCCTCCGGGCCATCATGAACACGGCCGTGGATGACGGACTGATTGAGCGCAATCCGTGCCGGGTGAAGGGCGCGGGGACGGTCACCCACACCGAGCGGCCGTTCCTCTCCGTGCCCGAGGTGTACCGGCTCGCCGACGCCGTCCCACCTCACTGCCGCGCCCTGGTGCTCCTGGCGGCCTTTGCCGCGCTCCGCTTCGGTGAGCTGGCGGCCCTCCAGCGCCGGGACATCGACCTTGGAGGCCCGTACCGTGTCCGTCCGTCGCTCGTACGCCGAGACGCGGACAGACGGCCTAACGGTCAAGGCACCCAAGAGCGCGGCTGGCGTCCGCACGGTGACGTTCCCGGCCTCGCTCGTCCCCGAGCTGGCGCACCACCTGGCCGAGTACGCGAGTGCCGGCCGAACCGGGCTCGTCTTCGTCGGCGCCCGCGGTGGTGTTCTGGGGCGGAACAACTTCCGGCGGATCTGGCTCCGGGCGCTCGACGCGACCGGCCTCGGTGACGTCCACTTCCACGACCTCCGGCACACCGGGAACACCCTCGCCGCGACCGGTGGCGCCACCACCCGCGAGCTGATGCACCGCATGGGCCACTCGTCGGTGCGAGCAGCGCTGATCTATCAGCACCTCGCCAACGGCCGTGACCACCAGAACGCCGACTACGTCGACGGTCAGATCAGGAAGGTGAAGCGGCCCCCGCGCGGCCCATCTGGCACGTAAGTGGCACGGCGCCGACAAGCCGCCGAGAAAGATCAAGGCCCAGGTCCCCGGCTTCGCACCGGTTGACCTGGGCCTTGATCGTGTCCTGAGACTGGTGGGCGCGGACGGTTTCGAACCGCCGACATCCGCCTTGTAAGGGCGGCGCTCTACCGCTGAGCTACGCGCCCAGGACGAGTCGACAGCCTACCTTGCCCGGGGGGATGCCCCGCAAACCCGTATCCGGTGGGTGGCGGTGCGGGTGGCGGTGCGGGGGGTTATCCCCACCGTCGATCCGGGAGTGGTCCGGACTGGTGACGTGCGGATCCGTACGGTCGAGGAGACTTCGCAGAGCCTCTCAGGGGGAGATCATCATGGCCCGTACCGTTCCTGTTCGCGCGGCCGCCGTCAGCGGTGTCGTCGTGGCTCTCCTCGTGGGCGCCCCCGCCTGTGGCGCGTCCGCCGGGGACGACAAGGATCCCGAGCACAGGTCTTTCGCCCTGCACGGCCGCACGCTCACCGTCGACTCGGACGGCTCCGCGCTCGATCTCGTCGTCGCGGACTCCGCCGAGGCAAGCGGCAAGGTCGAGGTCACCCGGTGGTTCCGGGGGCCTGTCGTCGTCGGCGGGGACCCGCGGGTGACCTGGGCGATGGAGGACGGTGACCGGCTGGTGCTGCGGATGAAGTGCTCGGGGGTGGTCGCCGACTGCTCGGCCCGGCATCGGATCGTGGTGCCGCCCGGCGTCGCCGTGACGGTCAAGGACGGGGACGGGGCGGTGAGTGCGCGTGGCTTCAAGGAGGCGCTCAGCATTCGTACGGCGGACGGTTCTGTGCGGGTGGCCGACTCCTCGGGGGCGCTGGACCTGCGCAGCG